>NZ_JBHTBH010000004.1:0-474903 GCF_042664915.1 Marinactinospora rubrisoli | reverse complement strand
ACTTCGCGATCTCCACATCCTCATCACGCGGACGATCACTCTCCGACCGCACCCGCTTGTAATGGTTATAGACCGCGACCGACAACGCCTTCTTCGCCTGCTCCTGACCGATCACATAGGAGTCGAGCAGGGCGCGGATCTCCCGCGGCCGACGCGGTTCGACGGACCCGCCGCGCGGGGTCGCTGCGGCCTCGTCGGCGACGAGCCGGTTGCACTCGCCCACGCACGCGTCGCAGATGGCGTAGGGGCTCGGCCCCGCGATGAGCCTGCGGACCTGCCGATGGTCCTTTCCGCAGAACGAGCACTTCAGCAGGTCTCCGCCGTCGCCGATGCGCGCCATTCGGAACCGTCTCCTCGGGGGTCGTGCGGTCCCGCGGAGTCGGAGCCCGGCCGTCCCGCGGACACCGCCGGCATTCGGATGGTGTCACCAGATGGTCTCACCATATCCACGCCCGCGTTATCGTGGTCCGGGACGATCGGCGCGCCGCGGCGGGAGGGCGATGGGGCGGCTCAGCAGGGCGGAGACGCAGCGGCGCAACCGTGCCAGGGTGCTGGCCGCGGCCCGGGCCGAGTTCGCCGAGCGGGGCTTCCGGGACGCCAAGATCGACGGCATCGCCGAGCGCGCCGAACTCACGCGAGGCGCCGTCTATTCCAACTTCCCCGGCAAGCGGGCGCTGTACTTCTCCGTGCTGGCCGAGGACGCGGAGCGGGCATCCGGCGGGTCTCCGGCGGTGCAGCCGGGCCGCACCGCGCGGGAGGCGCTCGGCGCCTTCGCCCGCGCCTGGGTCACCCGGCTGCCCCTCGTCGCCGACCCGGGGCACGGTGCGGCCCGGCTCGGTACGGAACTGCTCCCGGAGATCCTCGCCGACGAACTCACCCGCCTGCCGTTCGCCCAGCTGCTGAAGCTCGACGCGATCCTGCTCGGCCTCGCCCTGGAACGGTCGCGGCCTGCTCCGCGCTCCGGCCGCATGGTCAGGGTGGCCGAGACCGCGCTCACGACCCTGCAGGGCGCGAGCCGGCTGGCCGCCGCCGCGCCCGGCTTCGTGGAGCCGTTCGACGTGGTGCGCGCCTGTGAACGGCTCGCGGACCTCGATCTCGGCGACCGCTGGCCGCCCCCGCACACCGGCCACATCAGGGCGCGGAGCAGGCCGGCGGACGGGCCGTGGTCGCCGCCGCCCGCGGTGGACGCGGTCCGCGGTGAGCCGGCGGACCTGGTGGCCGATGGCGTGGTCGCGATCCTCGGCCTGCACCGTCTCGCGGCCGTCGAGGAGGCGGTGCGCGCGGTACCGCCGGAGACCGGCGTGACGGCGGTCCTGGTCACCGGCGCCCCCGGCGAACTCGCCCCTCTCGCCCGCCTGGTGGTCGCCGAGGTCTGCGGTGGCCTCCGCGAGGCGTTCCCGCCCGCCGCGTGGCCGCGGCTGCGGGTGGTGCACGACCCGTCCGGCACGGTGGCCGCGGCGGCCGGTGTCACGGCCATCAGCGACGCAACCGAGACCGCGGTCCGCGTCGCGGGCGGCCGGATCACCGCCCGCGCAGAGGGGTACGGCGCGTGCCACGCCGTCGCCTCGGCCGACCGGCGGGCCGACGTGCCGCGGACCCGCTAGAACGGGCGGCTCCGCCCGTCAGTACCCCTGCCACCCCTCGCGCTGGTAGGTGATCACGCGCGGGTCCAGCAGCGTCGACGCCGCCGCGTCCGTCGGGCGGCGGTCGCGTGGGAAGACCAGCGCCGCCTCCAGGGTGGCGTCGTCGAGGAAGCGCAGCTCAGGGTGGCCGTCCGGCAGCTCGACGGGCGGCGGTCGCGTCCCCGGGACGGCGAGGAAGTAGCCCCAGTTGCCGAAGCTGGGCACGTCGACGTTGTACGGGGTGCCGGCCAGTCCGGCCTCCCGCAGGCCGGCGCCGATGCTCCAGAAGGCGTCGGGGGCGAAGTACGGCGAGCCCGCCTGCACGACCAGCCGGCCGTCCTCGGCCAGCGCGCGGCGGGCCAGCGTGTAGAACTCCACGGAGTACAGCTTCGCGGTGCCCACGTCGTCGGGGTCGGGCATGTCGGCGACGATGACGTCGAACCGCCGGCCGTTGTCGCGCAGCCAGCTGAACGCGTCGGCGCTGACGACGTCGACCCGCTCGTCGTCGAACGAGCCGCCGTTCAGCCGGGTGATCTCCGGGTCGGTGCGGGCCAGCTCGACGACCGCGGGGTCGAGGTCGACGAGCGTCACGTGCTCGACGTCGGGGTAGCGCAGGATCTCGCGCAGCGCCAGCCCGTCGCCGCCGCCCAGGACGAGCACGTCGGTGCGCGGGCCGTTCATCGCCGGGTGCACCAGCGACTCGTGGTAGCGGTACTCGTCCAGGGAGCAGAACTGCAGGTCGCCGTTGAGGAACAGCCGGGTGTCGGTGCCGTCGAGGGTCTGCGTGATGACGATCTCCTGGTAGTCGGAGCGCTCGGCGTACACGACCGGGTCACGGTACATGGCCTGCCGGGCGTCGACCTCGAACCGGTCGGCGAGCAGGAACGCCGCCGTCAGCGCGGTGAGCACGACCGCGAGCCCCGCCGCGAGCGCGACCCGGCCGCGGCGGGACAGTACCCCGCGGAACAGCCACAGCACGACGGCGACGCCCACCACGGCGTTCACGGCGCCGACGAGGAGCGTACCCTCGACCAGCCCGAACACCGGGAGCAGCACGAGCGGGAACGCCAGCCCGCCGACGAGCCCGCCCACGTAGTCGGCCGCGAACAGGTCGGCGACGGCGCTGGCCGCCTCCTGGCGGCGGATCCGCTGGATCAGTGTCATCAGCAGCGGGATCTCCGCCCCGATGAGCGCGCCGATGAGGAAGGCGGCCAGCACCAGCGTGGGCTGGTACAGCGACAGCCACGCAAACGAGGCGTACAGGCCGAGGATCGAGAGTCCGCCGACCAGCGACAGCAGGCCCTCGACGACCGCGAACCAGAACGCCGGGCGGCCGGTGAGCCGCTTGGACGCCAGCGACCCGATGCCCATCGCGAACACCATCACCGACAGCACCACGGACGCCTGCAGGATGGTGTCCCCGAGCAGGTAGCTGCCGAGCGCGACCAGCGCCAGTTCGTACACCAGACCGCACGCGGCGCAGACGAACACCGCGAGCAGCACCAGGAACCGCGCCGCGCGCGCCGGCACGGGCAGCTTCGGCACGCCGGGGCCGCCCGGCGGTGGCGGGTCCTCCGCGCCCGCGGTCGCCGGTTCGGTGGGCGCGGCGGGGCCGGTCATCAGGAGATGGCCGCCGCGACCGTCACCGCGACGGCGATGTGCGCCGATGCGTTGACCCAGACGGCGGGGTGCGGTTCCTTCTCGGCGATGACGGCGCCGAGCCGGCCCGGGGTGAGCAGGTCGATCACCAGGAACGACAGCGCCATGAGCGCCAGGCCGATGACACCGTAGACGAGCGTGGCGAGCAGGCCCCACAGCAGGTCGTCCGGGCTGGCCAGGATGGCCACGGCGACCACGATGGCGACTCCCAGCGTGTTGGCCGACAGCAGCAGCGTGGCGTTGCGGTTGCGCTGCTCCCAGACGAGTTCGTGCAGCCGGCCGGGGGTCAGCAGGTCGATGACGAGGTAGCCGAGCGCCATCAGCGCGGTGCCGAGGATTCCGTACGCGAGGCAGGCGCCGGCCTCGTAGAGCAGGTACATGGGGGCCTCATTCTCGGTTGTCGGGGTGACAGGGGAACTGCGGTGGGCCGGGGCGTGGGGTCCGGATCACTTGCCGAAGCCGGTGCCGCCGCCGCGGAAGGAGCTGCCTCCCTCGCGGTCGTTGCCAGAGGAGCCGCCGCCGTAGTAGCCGGAGGAGCCGCCACGGTTGCCGCTGCCGCCGTAGTACCCGCCGCTGCCGCCGCGCGAGGACCCGACGTTGCGGCAGCCGACGTACTCGAAGTCGCCGGAGACGAGGCGGTACGCGCCGCTGCCGGGGCGGCCGCCGGTGTGGACGTACCGGCCGTCGACCCGGTCGTACTGGCCGCGGACCGGATCGGGGACGAACTCTCCGTCGGCCAGGTCGTAGTCGCCGTCGTTCGCGTCGTAGACGTACTGGAGGCGCCCCTGGCTGTCGTACTCCCGGTCGTAGTCGCCGCAGTTCCGGCCGGTCGAGCAGCCGCTGAGCGCCCAGCCGAGGATGGCGACCCCGGCGACGGCGGCGCCGATGCGCACCGCCTTCTTCTTGAGCCCGTCGTCGCTCACTGCTGGTCCTTTCCCTGGGGGCGCCCGGCGGCGTGCGCGGGCGGGGTCGAGGCGCCGGGGCGCGGCAGGACGACCGTTGTCGACGTGGCCACCAGCTCACCGGCCTGCGGGTAGGCGTGCCAGGTACGCCAGGTGAGCCCGTGCGGCCCGTCCGGGCGGACCAGCAGCGCGGTGATCGCGTCGGGGCTGCCGGGGAAGCCCGCGACCAGGCCGGCCGGAGCGGCGGCGACCCGCGCGCGGACGTGGCCGACGCGCTCGGCGAACTCGGCGGGGCCGAGGACAGCGATGTCCCGCCGGAAGGCGTACTCCGCCAGACCGGCCACGTCCGGGCGCGCCTGCTCGGGCAGGCGGGCGGCGCCCGGCAGGCAGGCCACGGTCTCGACGAGCCGCGGCCCCTCCGCGCCGTGCAGCAGCACCTGGTGGGAGGCGCCCAGGACACGTAGTTCGACGCGGTGGCCGCCGACCGTGACGGTGCGTGCGGCCAGCGGCTCGGCCGGCGGGTGGTCGAGGGTCCAGGTGAGGTCGCGGGCCCGGGTGTCGACGAACGGAGTCCGGCAGGTGGCGTGCACGGGTCAGCTCGCGGGGAAGATCGTGAAGTCGCCGGGGCGGGACGTGACTCCGAGGCTGGGCTCCCACCGTCCCTGGTCGAAGCGTTCGAAGGCGAGGTACCTGCCGTCGGGGCCCTCGTAGTCGGCGTACTCCATGCGGCCCTGCTCGGCCAGGCCGGTCGTGCCCTCGGACCGGTAGCGGGCCGAGCCGCGTTCGGTCAGCCGGTAGCTGACGCCGTCGAGGTCGATGGTCATGGAGTCGGGCGTGAGGTCGAGTTCCGGGCGCGCGGTCCACAGCACCATCCGCAGGTCGGGGTCCTCTTCCACCGACAGCCAGCGCCGGTCGCCCTCGACCTCCATGAAGTGCTCGGCCCAGGTCGCCCCGCCGTCCGACAGCCGCAGCGTCCCCCGGATCCAGGTGCGTTCCACGCCGAACTCCAGCATGTCGCCGGCCTTGAGGGCGAGCGGATCGCCGCTGCTCTCGCCGACGTCGGCGAAGGGGTCGCGGGGGGCGGCGTCGATCGGCGCCGGCCGTGCCGCGCGGCGTGAGCGCAGTATCAGGTACGCCACGACGGCGACCAGAGCGGCGATGACGAGGAGCAGCACCAGGGTGAACACGTGCGTCCGTTCTCGGGTCGGGCGGGACCGCCGTGACTCACGCGGCAGGAACCCCGGCGGATGGGCGGTTCGTCGGATTTCGGAGGCTACGACGAACAGAATCCCGCACAGGTTCCAGGTCCGCGCAAGACCTCCGCCCTGATCGGTCATGATCGGGGGCCGGGAAGTGCGCCGTGGCCGCCGCCGGGTGACGCACCGTCACGGGATCGGCTCCGGCGGCGCGGCACCCGGTGCGGCGCGCGGGGACGCGCGGCGCCCCCGTGGCGGGTCCCCACGGGGGCGTGCGGAGTCCGGCCGCAGCGGCCGGGCCGGCTCAGTCGTCGCCGCCCCACTTCTCCAGGTAGGAGCGCAGGAACGCGATGATGCCGGTGATGCCGGCGACCGTGTAGACGGCGGGTCCGAGGGAGTCGGCGGCCGACGTCACCAGCGCCGCGGAACCGGCCACGAGCCCGGCCGCCTGCACGGCGACGAGCGCCACCCCGCCGATGACGAACAGCCCGAGGCCGATACGGAACGCGAAGTCGAGGGTTCTGGTCATGAGGAGCCTCCGTCGCTCATCGGTGAAGGGGTCAGCCGGGGATCGGCAGGAAGCCGACCGCCACCAGGGCACCGATCAGCAGGGTGGGGAGTACGTACCACAGCAGCAGCGGCACGAAGGTCCGGCCGGGGTCGACCCCGGCGATGCCGCTCGCGATGTAGATCGGCGCCGCGCCAGGCGGCGACGCGCCCTCGGTCGAGGCGAACAGCAGCACCACCACGGCCGCGACGGTCGGGGACACCCCGGCGGTGACCAGCGCGGTGAAGGCCACCGACCCCACGGCCACCATCGTGGCGGTGGCGGTGAGCGGAGCCGCCGCCGCCAGTACGACGACGCCGATGATCAGCGCCATGACGAAGGTGGGCGCCTCGATGCGGGACAGCAGCGCCGTCAGTTGCTCGCCCATGCCCAGTTCGCCGAGCACGGTGGAGGCCGCGAAGGCGAAGAACAGCACCGCGCCGATGGCGCCGTACTTGGGGCCGGCCTCGCCGAGCAGCCGCCACCAGCCGCGTCCGTCACGCGGCAGGTTGCGGCGGCCGACCACGAGCGTCACCAGAATGACGAGCACCGGGATCCAGGTGATGAGGCTGACGGCGTCGATCGTGCCCTCGCCCGCGTGCCGGTCCAGCGCGGCGGCGACCGAGCCGGTCGTCAGCACCACCGGCACCACGATGCCGGCGAAGATCAGCAGCGACCGCCAGCCCGCGGCGAACGTCCGGCGCAGCGGCTGGATGTGGTCGGCGTCGACCGGCCCGATCCGGTACCGGCGGACGAGCACCCAGGTCAGCGCGAGCCGGTACAGCAGCAGCCACGCGCCTCCGGCGAAGAGCGCGAGGAAGATCGACTCGGCCGAGACCAGCGAACTCACGGCGCCCAGCCCGGTCAGGATGAACAGCGACGAACTCGGGGGAAAGGCGATTCCCAGACCGGCGTTGCCGGCCACCATGGTGGCCGCCAGCCGCGGCTGGATGTTCGCGCGCATCATCCAGGGGATGGTGATGGAGCCGACGGCCGCGGCGTTGCCGGATCCGGACCCGGAGATCGTGCCGAACAGCGCGGAGGCGACCGTCGAGACGTAGGCCGGACCGCCGCGGAACCGGCCGAGCAGCGAGTTGAGCATGTCGACCAGCCGGTCGACCAGCCCGGTCCGCCCGAGCAGGAAGCCCATGAAGACGAAGGCGGAGGCGGCGAACACGACCTCCTCGGTGGCCGCCGCCGAGAGGCCCGCCCAGACCAGGCGGGGCGCGTCCAGGCCGCCGAAGAGCGCGACGACGGCGAAGCCGAGGATCATCGCCTCGCCGATACCGCGCCGGACGACGACGTTCCACAGGATGATGACGGTGATGTAGGCGACGAACGCCCAGAGGCCGACCATGGTGCTCCTTCTGTGTCAGCCGGAGGCCGGGGCCTGGCCCCGAGAGGGGCGGCCGGGCGCGCGATCGGCGTCCGGCCGGGTGAGCCGGCCCGCGTGCGGGCTGCGGCTGAGGTGATCGGCGAGCGCGAGGGTGCGCCGCGCCGACTCGACGATGGGCGCGTCGACGAAGCGCCCGTCGGCCAGCGCGACCGCGCCGGCGCCGTCCGCCACGCCACCGGCGGCGGCCTCGCTGATCTCCCGGGCTCGCGCGACCTCCTCCTCGGTGGGGGTGAAGGCCGCGCGGATGACCGGAAGCTGGCGCGGGTGGATCGCGGTACGGCCGAACATGCCGATGTCCCGGCCGGCCCGGCAGGAGGCGGCGAGTCCGTCGGTGTCGCGCACGTCGGGGTAGACCGACATCGCCGGACGCGGCAGGCCGGCGGCGGCCGCGGCGAGCACGACGCCCGAGCGCAGCCAGGCGTGGTCGGCGCCACCGCGCAGCCCGAGCTGCGCGGCGAGGTCGGCCTCACCGAGCGCCAGCGCCCGGACCGCCGGGTGCCGGGCGGTCGCGGCGGCGTTCTGGACGCCCGCCGCCGTCTCCAGCAGGGCGTGTACGGCCGTGCCCTCTCCGAGCCGCCGGACCACCAGGTCGACGTCGTCCGGGCCGTCGACCTTCGGCACCCGGACCGCGTCCGGCCGGTCGCCGGCGGGGAGATCGGCGAGGGCGGCGAGGTCGCGCGCGCCGTGCGGGCCGCGCGGGGCGTTGACGCGGACGTGCACGCGCGGCCGCCCGGTGTCCGGCCCGGTGAGATCGGCGAGGAGGTCCAGGACGTTGCGCCGCGCGCGATCCTTGGCGTCGGCGAGCACGGCGTCCTCCAGGTCGAGGATGACCGCGTCGGCGCCGCTGGCCAGTGCCTTGGCGAACCTGTCGGGCCGGTCGCCGGGGACGTAGAGCCAGGTGACGAGGGGCGGCTCCGCGTTCACGCGACCACCCCCGCCGCGCGCAGCCGCCCGATGTCGGCGGCGGTGTAGCCGAGTTCCCCGAGGATCTCGTCGCTGTGCGCGCCCAGCGGCGGCCCGGCCCACCGGATCTCGCCCGGCGTCTCCGAGAGCCGGAACGCCACGTTCTGCATGGCCACCGAGCCGAGCTCGTCGTCGGGGACGTGCACGATCGAGCCCAGGGCCGCGTACTGGGGGTCGACCGCGATGTCGCGGACGTCGTAGATGGGGGCGATTGCGGCCTGCGCCTCCTCGAACGCGGCGATGACCTCGTCGGCGTCGCGCTCCGCGATCCACCCGCCCACCGCGGCGTCCAGTTCGTCGGCGTGCTCCGCCCGCGTCCGCCCCGAGGCGAACCAGGGCCGGTCGGCGAGGTCGGGGCGGCCGACGAGCCGCACCACCCGCTCCGCGATCGTCTGGGCGCTGGTGGAGACGGCGAGCCAGCGGCCGTCACGCGTGCGGTAGGTGTTGCGCGGCGCGTTGCTGGAGGAGCGGTTGCCGGTCCGCTCCGGGACCGTGCCGAGGGCGTGGAACGCGGTGATCTGCGGTCCGAGCACGGTGAGGATGGGCTCGATGATCGCCAGGTCGACCACCTGGCCCCGCCCGGTCTCCTCGCGCGCCCGCAGAGCCACCATGACGGCGTAGGCGACCGCGAGGGCCGCGATGCCGTCGGCCAGCGCCAGCGGGGGCAGGGTCGGCGGGCCGTCGGGTTCGCCGGTGATGGCGGCGAACCCGCTCATGGCCTCGGCGAGCGTCCCGAAGCCGGGCCGGCCGGACATCGGCCCGGTCTGCCCGAATCCGGTCACGCGGGCGATCACCAGGCGCGGGTTGGCCTCCCACAGGCGTTCCGGAGCGAGGTTCCAGCGTTCGAGGGTTCCGGGGCGGAAGTTCTCGATGAGCACGTCGGCGTCGGCGAGCAGCCGCAGCGCGACCTCCTGGCCGTCGGCGGTCGAGAAGTCGACGGCGGTCGTGCGCTTGTTGCGGGACAGCAGCTTCCACCACAGGCCGACGCCGTCCTTGGCCTGGCCGTGGCCGCGCGAGGGGTCACCGCGCCGGGGATGTTCGACCTTGATCACGTCGGCACCGAAATCGCCGAGGTAGGTGGCCGCCATCGGGCCGGCGAACAGGGTCGCCGCATCGATGACGCGCAGGTTTCCGAGCGGTTTCATAGCCTGCATTTTATAAATTATGAGATGCAGGTCAATGCCTGATGTGATCCGCGACGCAGCGGTCACTCAACTAAACTGGCGCCGTCCACATCTGCACGGGAGGAGACGGGCCTGTGGCTCGCGGCAGCACCGGTGGCCCGGCACGGGCGGCCACGCGTCCCCCGAGCAGCAAGGCCGACTACGTCCACGAGGCGCTGCGCCAGGAGATCCTCGATGGCACGCTGCCACCGGGCAGCGCCATCGGCCAGGAAGAGATCGCCGCCCGGCTCGGCGTCTCCATCACCCCGGTGCGCGAAGCCCTGCGTCGCCTGGAGAGCGACGGCCTCATCTCCTACCGCGCCCACCGCGGCGCCACGGTCTCCGAGCTCGGCAGCGACGCCGTCGAGGAGCTGTACCTGCTCCGCGCCGCCGTCGAGGGGCTCGCGGCCCGGCTCGCCGCCACCCGCGTCACCGAGGACCAGCTCGCCCGGCTGCGGGAAGTCCACGAGCGCATGCTCGCCGCCGACGCCCGGTCCGACGCGCGGGCGCTCGCCGAGGACAGCCGGCTCTTCCACCAGCTGGTCGCCGACATCGGCGGCCCGGCCTTCCTGGCGGCGCACATCCGCTCGATTCGGCAGAACAATCCGGTGCCGCTGTCGGTGTCGCTGTGGAACACCCCGGAGAACGCCCACCACTTCCTCGACGCGCACGCCCGGCTGCTCCGGGCCCTCCAGGACCGGGACGCGGAGTCGGCCGAGCGCGTGATGGCCGAGCACATCCGGGCCAGTGCGGCGGCCCGGACATCGGGAGAGGCCGCACCGCCGCACCGCTGACCGGGCGGCTGAGCGCCACTGCGGGACCGGCTCGATCCGATGGGGATCAGCCGCCGGTTCGCCCGCCGGTGCGGCGGTCTAGTCCACGCGCACCTCGTCGGGGGTTCGCCATTCCAGCGCCGGCCCACGGCCGGTGTCCACGACCACCGGGACGTCACCGCTGTCCTCGGTGACGTCCTCCCCCCGGTCGCGGTAGCTCCACAGGCCCGCGGGGCGGCCGGTCTCCAGAGCCTCGGCGATGTCGTCGAGCATGTGCGCCAGTCCCAGCCACTCGGCCGGCTCGTCGTTGGCGTCGTCGTGCGCCCAGTACATCACGCAACCGTGCCGCTCGCCGTCCCGGAGGTCGACGTAGACGTGGTCGCCCGCTCCGTCGCACGCGATCGGCAGGAACCGTGGCGAGTAATCGTACGGCGGAGTCCCGGCCGCGCGGTCGTCCGGCAGCGGGGTGCCGCCGGCCTGCGGATCACCTGTCGGGCTCGTGCCGGGACCCCGGACATCGAGCGCCATCTCCCGGATGTCGAGGGCGGTGTCCAGGTCGATGAAGTCGTGGAACGGCGGCACCAGTCCGACGTCGCCGGGACGTTCGAGTGTCCACCAGAGGCGCGACTCCGGGGGCAGGGGGAAGCCCAGACGCCGCTCGGCGGCGTCCAGTTCGGCCTCGCTCGCCCCCTCCACGAGGGCGTGCGGGACGTGGGCGGCGGTCCAGTCGAGAATGCGCCGCCATGACCGTTCGATGGGAGGGAACATGGGCGGCAGCATGCCAAACGCGGACGACATCCCGTTGTCGGGTCTGGTGAGCGACACCACGGCCACGCGGTGCCCGGCGCCCACCGCGAGAGGGTGGGGTCGCCGCATCCGGCATCCCACGCGGCCCCCGCCGGTGAGGGGGCCGGGATCCCCTCACCGGCGGACCGCACACGGCGGCGGCCCTCAGGCGCGCACCTCGTGCTCGGCCACCGTCCAGGCCCGCGCCTGGTCGCTGATGGTGACACCGAGTCCCGGGCGGGCCGACAGGTGCATGCGGCCGCCGGAGATCTCCAGGTGCTCGTTGAACAGCGGGTCCAGCCACTCGAAGTGCTCCACCCACGGCTCCCGCGGGTAGGCCGCGGCCAGGTGCAGGTGTATCTCCATGGCGAAGTGCGGGGCGAGCTGGAGGTTCCGGTGGTCGGCGAGCGCCATCACCTTGAGGAACTGGGTGATCCCGCCGACGCGCGGCGCGTCGGGCTGCACGATGTCGGCGGCGCCGAGCCGGATCAGCTCGGCGTGCTCGGCGACGCTGGTCAGCATCTCGCCGGTGGCGATGGGGGTGTCGAACGCCGACGCGAGCGCGGCGTGCCCCTCGGCGTCGTAGGCGTCCAGCGGTTCCTCGATCCACACCAGGTCGAATTCGGCGAGGTCGCGGCACATCCGCCGCGCCGTCGGCCGGTCCCACTGCTGGTTGGCGTCGACCATGAGCGGGACGCCGTCGCCCAGATGCTCGCGGACCGCTGCCACGCGTGCGAGGTCGGTGGCCCGGTCCGGGTGGCCGACCTTGATCTTGATACCGCCGATGCCGCTGGCCAGCGAGGCGCTCGCGCGCTCCTTGACCTCCTCGATCGGCGCGTGCAGGAACCCGCCGGAGGTGTTGTAGCAGCGGACGGAGTCGCGGTGTGCGCCGAGCAGCTTGGCGAGGGGCAGCCCGGCCCGCTTGGCCTTGAGGTCCCACAGCGCGACATCGAACGCGGCGACGGCCTGCACCGACAGCCCACTGCGCCCGACGGAGGCCCCCGCCCACACGAGCTTGTCCCAGATCTTCGCGATGTCGCTGGGGTCCTCGCCGAGCAGCACGGGGGCGATCTCCCGCGCGTGCGCGAACTGGCCGGGGCCGCCGGCGCGCTTGGAGTAGCCGAACCCGACGCCCTCGTGCCCGGACTCGGTGCTGATCTCCGCGAAGAGCATCGCGACCTCGGTCATCGGCCGCTGCCGCCCGGTCAGCACCTTGGCGTCGCTGATGGGGGTGGCGAGCGGGAGCGTCACCGAGGAGATCCGGACGCCGGTGATCCGGTCCAGCGTGGCGGATCCGGCCGCGGCGGGCGTGGCTGTGGGCGTGGTCATGGAAGGTCCTCCAGGTGGTGGGAGCGCGGCGGGCGGCGCCGGGGCGCCGCGGCCTCAGGCGTCGAGCAGCTCGATGACGTTGAGCAGGGCGGGGTTCACGGCGGACCGGCGCCACACGGCGTGCAGTTCGACGGGGTCGGCGGGCAGCCCGGCGAGCGGCCGGTAGCGCACGCCGTCGAACCGCAGCCGCGTGGCCGAGGCGGGCACGAGCGCCACCCCACGGCCGGCCGCGACCAGCGCGACCATGGTGTGCACCTGCGTGAGGAAGTGCGTCGAGGTGTGGTTGACCGTGGCGAGGACCCGCGCGGTCAGATCGGCGAAATACCCGGCCTGGTCGGCGGAGTAGAGCAGGAGCGCCTCGCCGTCGAGGCGTTCGACCGGCATCTCCCCGGTCTCCTCGGCGAGCGGGTGGGCGGCGGGCAGTGCGGCGACCAGTGGCTCCCGGTGCACCAGCCGGGAGGCGAACTCCTCGGTGTCGAACGGCGGGCGGGCGAGGGCGAGGTCCAGCGCGCCGCTGCGCAGCCGGTCGAACTGTACGGCGCTGACCAGTTCGCTGAGGACCAGCTCGACGTCGGGCAGCGCGTCCTCGATCCGCGTGACGAGCGCGCCCAGCACGCCGAACCCGGCCGTCGCGGTGAAGCCGACGCAGACGGTGCCGGCCCTCCCGGCGGCCACGCGGCGTGCGGTGTCGGGCGCGGCGTTGGCCAGGGCGAGCAGTCGCCGCGCCTCCTCCAGGAACGCCAGCCCCGCGGGGGTGAGAGCGACGCCGCGTTGGGTACGGTCCAGCAGCCGGACGCCGACGTCGCGCTCCAGGCGCTGGATCTGCCGGCTCAACGGCGGCTGGGTCATCTGGAGCCGTCTGGCGGCCCGACCGAAGTGCGCTTCTTCCGCCACCGCCACGAAGCCGCGCACGTGCTCCAAGGACAGCATCGGAGTGGAATCGTAGTCGATTGTGATGGCCATCACGACTCCCTGAACCTGGTGCGCCGGATGGTGCCCCTGGTCACCGGCGCGGCGACGGCGGGCAGCCCGCGCGTCCCCACGGACCGCGGCGCGCCGCCGGACGAGGCGGTGGCCGGGACGGTGTGGCCGAGGACGACCGGGGTGACCGGCCCGGCCGCGTCACCGAAGCCGTTCGTGCCGGACACGACGACGCCGGTGCCCCTGCCGAGCGTGCCGGCGGAGGCGCTCGCCCCGCGAGGCGAACCGATGCCCTCGCCGGAGTACGCCACCGTCATGACGGCCGGCGCCGGAGCGGGCGACCGCCGAAGATCCGGCCGCGCCGCGCGTGGCCGGCCATGGTGATGAGAACCGCGAGGCCGGGCGGCGCGGAACGGGTGGGGTACGCTCGTCGCCGCGTTCCCGTGACGGCCCACGGAACCCGCGCCGAGCGCGTGTCCCGCCGGGGACGGGCCGGTCCCGCCGGTCTCAGACGCCATTTCCCTGCTCCTCGCGAAGACGGCGCGGACGCGTGCCCCGGACTGGGGAAACCGTCACGGTGCCGCAATCTGGAGCGAGGCTATTTCGGCACTGTGATGCACGTCCAAGACTGAATCGGCATTCGGCGATACCGAAGCGGCATCGCTCCTGGCGGAAAGCGGATTCGCCGCCGCCTGGGCCCGGCCGGCATGCGCGAACCCCGGCCGGGGTGCCGGGGCTCTCGCTGCCCGGGAGCGCGGGCCCGCCCCGGCGCCGACGAGCCGAGGCCGCCCACCTGAGTTCAACTCCCCGCCCCTCCGCCGTCATGCGGCGCGCCGATCGTGTGGGGCGGGCCGACGGCATCCGCCGCGGTCCGGCACCCGCACGAGAGGAACGGAGATTTGATGAGCCGATGGCAGGCGGTGGTCACGGCGGCGGCGCTCGGAGCGACGGTGCTCGCGGCGCCCGGGCAGGCGGCGGCCGACGGACGGACCGACGAGGACGGGAGCGCGTTCGATCTGCAGGCGCACCGTGGTGGCCTCGGGCTGGTCGTGGAGAGCACGCTGCCGGCGTTCGCGAACGCGCTCGACCTCGGGGTCGGCACCCTGGAGCTCGACGTGCAGATCACCGAGGACGGCCAGGCCGTCGTCACCCATGACCGGCGGATCAGCGACCGCAAGTGCGCGGACACCGGGCCCGCGTTCCCCGGCGATCCGGAGTTCCCCTACGTCGGCAGGTACGTGCACACGCTGACGCTGGCGCAGGTCCGCACCCTGGACTGCGGCTCCCGGACGCTGCCGGAGTACCCCGAGCAGCGCGCGGCTCCCGGCGCGCCGATGCCGACGCTGCGCGAGGTGTTCGATCTGGTGCGCCGGCACCGGGCCCACCACGTGCGGTTCAACATCGAGACCAAGGTCGAGGCGGGCGCCCCCGACGAGACCGCGCCGCGTGAGCGGTTCGTGCAGGTCGTACGCGACGAGATCCGCCGGGCCGGCATGCTGCGGCGCGTCACGATCCAGAGCTTCGACTGGGGCGCGCTCATGCGGATGCGCGAGGTCGAACCGCGGCTGCCGATCGTGGCCCTGGACAACGGCGACTTCCTGCAGACCGGCCGGCCGGGCGCCTCCCCGTGGCTCGGCGGCATCGACATCGACGACTTCGGCGGCGACCCCGTCGCGGCCGTCGACTCCTTCGGCGCGGACGGCTACTCCCCGGTGCACGGCACCCCGCAGGACGGCGCGGTCGCCGACCCGGACTATCGGCCCTACGTCACCGCGGAGCTGGTCGACCGGGCCCACGACCGTGGGATCACCGTCATCCCGTGGACGGTGGACGACGCGGCCACCATGCACAAGCTCATGGACGATGGGGTGGACGGCATCATCACCAACCGCCCCGACGTGCTGCGCGACGTCATGGCCGAGCGCGGCCTCCCGCTGCCCCGGCGCTACCCGGCCCGCTGACCAGCACGGACCCGGCGGCGGGGTGCGGCGGAGACCGGCCGCCGCACCCCGCCGCCAGCTCGCCGCCCAGGTGCGTCGCCGGGGCGTTGCCGGTCGGACGCGCTCGACGGTGATGGCGCGAGCGGTGCCAGGCGGTCGCGCGGGTGAGGAAGCGCGCCCGCGAGGGCGGCCGACGGCGGCCCGGCTCACGGCGCGGGCGCCACCGCCCAGGCGGGCAGCCCACACCCGGCCCGCGACCCGCCCGAAACCACCGAATCGCTGACACCGCCCATCGCGGGCAGCACCGGGCCCGCCCAGATCCGCGGCCCCCGGCACGACCGTCCCTCTCACGTTCCCTTTTCCGAGCCCGGCCGCGTGCCGGTGAGCCCGCACGATCGAGCAGCCGATGCCAAGGCTCCGCCCGGCACCGCCGATCACGCCGTCCTTGACCTGGACCGCTTCCAGCGGCCACGCTCAGGTGCCGTCACGGCCCCGTCGTCCCCACGGCGGATCTCCGCCCGTGCTCAGACGCTGTCGCCGTCCGCCACGCGAAGCGGCAGCCGCAGCGCGAAGGTGGAGCCGGTCCCGAGTTCGCTGGTGGCGGTGACCGTCCCGCCGTGCAGTTCGACCAGGTTGCGGACGATGGTCAGGCCCAGCCCGCTGCCGCCGGTCCGCCGGTTGCGGGACTTCTCGGCCCGCCAGAACCTGCTGAAGACGTGCGGCAGATCCTCGGGGGCGATCCCGGTTCCGGTGTCGGCCACCTCGATCAGCGCCGTGTCGCCGTCCCGGGACGCGCGGACGGTGACGTGGCCCCCGTCCGGCGTGTGCCGGATCGCGTTGCCGACCAGGTTGCCGACGGCCTGGATCAGCCGCTCCCGGTCGGCCAGGAGATGGAGGCCGCCGGGTGCGTCGAGCCGCAGCGTCACCCCCGCCTCGCCGGCGCGCGGGCGGTGGGCGGTGACGACCTGGTCCAGCGCCTCGCGGAGATCGACCGGGCCGGTGGTCAGCCGCAGCTTGCCGGCGTCGGCGAGGGCGATGTCCTGCAGGTCGTCGATGATCCGCTGCAGCAGCAGCGTCTCCTCGACCAGCATGGCCATCCGGTCCGGGCCCAGCTCGACGACGCCGTCCTGGCCGGCCTCCAGCCAGCCGCGGATGTTGCTCAGCGGCGTCCGCAGCTCGTGCGAGACGTCGCTGACCATGGCCTTGCGCTGCTCCTCCATGCGTTCCAGGTGCTCCGACATCTCGTTGAACGCGGCGGCCAGCCGGCCGAGTTCGCCGTCGTCGCGGACCGGGACGCGCGAGGCGCCCTCTCCCGCGCGCATCCGGTGCACCGCCCGCGTGAGCGCCTGGACCGGCCGGATCAGCCGGGTGGACACCGTGACGCTCACGAGCACGGTGAGCAGGAGCACCGCCGCCACGACCCCGACGATCCGGGTGAGGCCGGCACCGGAGAGGCTGAGGGGACCGTCGGCCCCGGCCTCCGGGTCGTCGATGAACAGCAGGGCGGCCGGGGCGACGTAGGGCTCCAGTTGCTCGCGGCGGCTGGAGTCGACGCAGGCGGCCTCTACGGGGTCGGTCTCCGGCGCCGCGGGGGGCATGCTCGGCCCGGTGGCCGGGTCGGGCATCGGCGTGGCCGCCGGTTCCATGCCGCCGCCGGGCGGTGCCGGATCGCCGGCCGGCGGCACGGGGTCTCCGGCCGGCTCCGGGACGGCCTCGGCGGGATACCCCGGATCGACGCTGGGCGCGGCCGGCTCGTCGCCGGGCGGGTCCGGCGCGGGCGGCTCCGGGTCCGGCGCCACCGGTGAGGGGGGTGCGGCCTCGTCCGCCGGCACCGTCTTGCTGCCGGGACCGGCCGGGGCGGGCTCCGCCGACGTCCACGTGCCGTCGAGCCGGTAGGTCACCGGCGGCCGGTCGGCCCTGGCCAGGCAGGTGTTGATCAGCTCGTTCAGCTCGTCGAGCGCCTGCCGTTCTCCTTCGGTGGGCGCGTCCAGCTCGTCCATTCCACAGCTCGTCGACCATTCCGCCGGCACGTCGGCGATGTTGCGCACCTCCGGCCGTCCGCCCGGTTCGGTCGCGACCTCGGTTTCGAACCCCTGCGCGTTCAGGCAGGCGGCGACGTCGTCGGCGATGCCGCGCAGCCGGTCGCGCTCGTCCGAGTCGAGTGTGAACGGCCCGCTCGCTCGGGGATCGATCCGGCCGGCGTCCTCGGAGACGAGCGTGACGTCGACGGCGAGCGGGTCGACCACCGAGGAGGCGCGCGGCGGGAGCGGCGGCCGGTCGGCGGCCGAGTCCGCGATGACCTGCCGGTTCTCGGTGGTGAGGGTCACCCGGCGCCCGGTCTCGTCGGCGAGGTCCCGCAGAGTCGCACCGACTCCGCTCCAGTCGGGGTGGGTGGCCGCGTAGCCGAGCAGGGCGTCGTGGATCTCGGTGTCGATCGCCAGCGTCTCCCCCTGCTCCTGGGTGATCGCGCCCGTGGTGCCCTGCACGGCCAGCCAGGCGGTCGCGGTGACCGAGCAGACGGCGACCAGCACGGAGCTGGCGAGCACCCGCACGAGGAGACTGTCGCGCACCGCGAAGATCCGGCCGAGGACGGGGAGGCGGCGCGCGGCGGGAGCGGCGGCCGAGCGCACGCGGCGGCCCGCACGGCGGCGCTCCGGCGCGCTACCCGGCACGGCCGTCCCCGGCGTCAGCGCTCAGCTTGTAGCCCACCCCGTAAACGGTGATGATCCGGATCGGCGCCCGCGGGTCGGGCTCCAGCTTCTTCCGGAGGTTCTTCACGTGCACGTCGATGGTGCGCTCGGTGATGAACCGGTCCATGCCGTGGATGCGTTCCAGAAGCTGCGCGCGGGTGAACACCCGTTCCGGCTCCGCGGCGAGCGCGGCCAGCAGCTGGAACTGGGCGGGCGTGCATTCCACGGGCCGGCCGTGCAGGTGGACGGTGTGCCGGACCGGGTCGACGGTGATCGCGCCGGCCCGCAGCAGGTGTTCCCGGGGCGGCCGGGCGCCTCCGGCACGGCGCAGCAGCGTGCGGACCCGGGCCATCAGCTCGCGGGGGCTGTACGGCTTGGTGACGTAGTCGTCGGCACCGATGTCCAGGCCGAACAGCAGATCCTCCTCCGTGGATCGCGCGGTGAGCATGAGCACGGCGACGTCGGACTCCTGACGCAGCACCCGGCACACGTCCAGTCCACTGCGGCCGGGGAGCATGACGTCGAGCACGACCAGGTCGGGCCGCCGGCGCCGGACCGCCTCCAGGGCGCCGTCGCCGTCATGGACGACCGAGACGGCGTGCCCCTCGTGCTCCAGATACCGCCGCACGAGTTCCGCCTGGTTGAGGTCGTCCTCGGCGACCACGATGTGCGCGCCCAATCGTCGTTCCTTCCTCGCACGCCGGCCCGGGGCCATCCGCAGATGGGGCGCCCATCGTATTCCGGCGAACCGGGAGCATTCCGGCGATGACCGGCGCGTGGGCCCGACGCACACGGGACCATCACCGCCCGCACACGGGTTCTTCACATCCGTCGGCCACGGTTCGGTGTGGGCGCCCGGCACGGGGCCGGCGTCCACCGGTGACCTTCGCCGTCGCCGGTAATCCGACCCGGAGACAGGACACCATGAACTCCCCCGATCTCTCCAGGGCCCGATGGACGCCCGTGGCCGGCCGTTCCACCGTCGCGGCGGTGGCCGTGGCGGCGCTGGCGGTGGCGCTGACCGCGTGCCAGCCGTCCGGCGCCGCCTCCGAGCCGGAGGACACCGCGGGCGCGTCCGCTCCCGCCTCCGATGAGGGCGACGGCGCCCGCATCGCGACGGTCGTCGGCGAGGAGATCGGCGTCTACGCCGAGCCCGGCGCCGAGGAGCCCGAGCACACCCTGACCAGCCCGAACGACGCCGGCGCCGACCGGGTGTTCCTGGTGGAGGAGGAGGCGGGGGACTGGCTCAGGGTGCTGCTGCCGGTCCGGCCGAACGGCAGCACCGGATGGGTGCGCGACGCCGACGTGGAACTGAGCGGCACCGACCTGCGCGTCGAGGTCGATCTCGCCGAGCTCACGTTCGCCGTCTACGAGGGGGACGAGGAACTCCGGAGCGGGCCGGTCGGTACCGGAGTCGAGGAGAACCCGACACCGCCCGGCCGGTACTTCGTCACCGAACTCGTGGAGACACCGGATCCCGGGGGCGCGTACGGCCCGTACGCGTTCGGGCTGAGCGGCTTCTCGCCGACTCTGGAGACCTTCGCCGGCGGTCCCGGGCAGATGGCGATCCACGGCACGGACGACGAGGGCGCGCTGGGCACCCGGGTCAGCCACGGGTGCATCCGGGTCGGCAACGACGACATCACCTGGATGTCGGAGCTGCTCCCCCTGGGGACGCCGGTCGAGGTCCGCGACTGATCCCGGCCGGTACCCGCATCCCGACGTGACCGCTCCCCGTGAGCGTTCCCGCCCGCCGTCACCGCGCACCGCGGAGCGGCGGACCGCCGTCCTCATGGGGGCGGCCACGGCCCGGGAGGGTCCCGGGCACCCGGGCGGAACCGAGGTTCCACCCGGACACGAAACGATCGAGAGGCACATATGCGACTGAAGTCGATGGTCCTGATGGGCGCCGCCGTCGCGGCGCTGTGCGGTGGAATGTTCGCCGGCCCGGCGCTCGCCGCCGACGACGTGCCGGCCCCCGTCCCGGCCGAGGCCGGTCCGGGGACCCCGGAGCCGTCCGACGCCCCGCAGCCCGCGCCGCCTTCTGAGGCCCCGCAGCCCGCGCCGCCCTCGGACGACCCCGAGGCCCCGCAACCCGCGCCGCCTTCCGAGGACCCCACCGCCCCGCAGCCCGCGCCCCCGGCCGATCCGGTTCCGGGGACCCCGAGCTACGTCGGCTGACCCGGCGGCCCCTCCGGCCGCGCACGGGGCCCGGCGACCGCCGGGCCCCGTGCCCGTGTCCGCGGGGATCGGCCCGCTACAGGGCGGCCCCGCCGTCCACCAGCAGGTCGTGACCGACCGCGAACCCGGCGCCGTCGGAGGCCGCCCACAGGATCGCCGAGGCGATCTCGTCCAGCGCGCCGACCCGGCCGACGGGGATCTGCCCCTTCACCCGCTCGGCGCGGTCGGCCTCGGTCTCCCCCGGGCGCAGCGACATCGAGGTGTCGCTGGATCCCGGGCTGACGGCGTTGATCCGGATCCCGTGCCGGATGTTCTCCAGCGCGGCGGCCTTGGTGAGCGCCGTGACCGCGGCCTTGGTCGCGCCGTAGCCGCCCATCCCGGGCACCCGGCGGTGCTGCCCGATCGTGGAGGAGAGGTTGACGATGGCGCCGCCTCCGTGGTCCCGCATGTGGGCGATCTCGGCCTTCATCGACAGCCACACGCCGGTGACGTTGAGGTCGAGCATCCGCGCCCACTCCGCCTCGCCGAGGTCGGCGAGCGGCGCCGGCGGGGCGGCGTAGCCGGCGTTGTTGACGGCGACGTCCAGGCCGCCGAAGCGCTCGACGGTGGCCGCCACGAGGCGTTCGACGTCGGCGGCCCGGGTGACGTCGGCGGTGATCGCGGCGGCGGAGCCGCCGTCCTTCGCCACGAGTTCGACGGTGCCGGCGAGCTTGCCGCCGTCCCGGCCGGCCACGACGACGTCGGCCCCCTCCCGCGCGAAGGCGAGCGCCGTGTGCCGGCCGATGCCGCTGCCGCCCCCGGTGACGAGAACGGTCCGGCCCGCGAAACGCTGTGACATGACTTCCCCTCTTTCCAGAATGATCGTTCCATTTTCGAGGCATGACGACGGCCCACCGGCGTCGCGCAGCGGCGCCCCCGCGCGGCTACTCCAGCAGCCGCAGCGCCTCCCGCAGCGCGTCCCGCAGGCGGGCGGGGTCGGGGTCGCCCTTCCCGACGACCCGGATCCCCTGGAGCATCACCAGCAGGAACCGCGCGAGCGCGTGCGGGTCGCGGTCCGGCGGCAGCTCCCCCTGAGCGCGCGCCCGGACCAGCGCGGACACGAGGGCGGTCTCGATCTCGGCCCACGCGGCGGCCACACTGCGCGCCGCCTTGCCGTCGTGCGGTGCCAGCTCCACGGCGGTGTTGACGACGAAGCAGCCGCGCCGCGTCTCGTCCTCGATCATCTGGCGGGTGTACGTCTCCAGCAGTGCCCGGACGGCGGGCAGCACCGGCCCCGGCTGCGAGAGCACCGTCACCGGATCGGGGTCGCGGATCTCGGCATAGTGTTCGAGCGCGCGCTGGTAGAGCCGGCGCTTGGATCCGAAGGTGGCGTAGATGCTGGCCCGGCCGATGCCGAGGTGCTCGACCAGGTCGGCCATTGACGTCGCCTCGTAGCCGCGGCGCCAGAACAGCTCCAGGGCGGCGCGCAGGGCCGCGTCCGGGTCGAACTCCTTGGTCCTCGCCATGGTGGCGACCCTAGGCTTTTCACAACCGATCAGTCAAATATGGGCCAGTTCATGGCCAGAACCGCGACGGTGTTCCCGGGTTCCTGGGTTCGTGGGTTCCTGCCATGGCACGGCCCCGCCCGGTGTCAGCCGACCGGTGTGTTCAGCACCCGCTCCACGGTGATCGGCAGCTCGCGGACCCGGCGGCCGGTCGCGTGGAACACCGCGTTGCAGACGGCCGCGGCCACGCCGACGGTGCCGATCTCGCCGAGCCCCTTGACGCCGAGCGGGTTGACGTGCGGATCGGACTCGTCCACGAAGATCGCGTCGAGCTCGCCGATGTCGGCGTTCACGGGTACCAGGTAGTCGGCCAGGCTGCTGTTGACCGGCCGGGCGGTGCGCGGGTCCACCTCGGTGCCCTCGGTGAGCGCCATCCCCAGGCCCATGACCATGCCGCCCGTGATCTGGCTGTGCGCCGTCTTAGGGTTGACCACCCGGCCGACCCCGTAGGCGCCGACCACCCGGGGCACCCGGACCGTGCACAGCTCCGGGTCCACCGCGACCTCGGCGAAGACCGCGCCGAAGGAGTGCGTGGAGTACCGCCGCAGCTCCTCCCCCGGCTCGGTGTGCACGGTCGCCTCGACGGGTTCGCCGATCCGCGGCAGCACGGCGGCGAGATCCACGTCGCCCCGCCCGGCCATGGCGAACGCCCGGTCGCGCGCCTGCGCGCACGCCGCCTGGACCGCCGGTCCGAGACTGGCCATGGTCCACGAGCCGCCGTGCACGGGAGCCACCGGCATCCGGGTGTCGCCCAGTTCGAACCGCACGCTCTCCAGCGGCAGCCCCAGGGTCTCCGCGGCCACCTGGGTCATGGACGTGTAGGTGCCGGGCCCCATGTCGCTGGACGAGGACGACACCACGGCCGTGCCGTCGGGCAGCAGCCGGGCGCGCGCCGTGGCCGCCTGGCGCATGGCGGGCCAGGTGGCCGAGGCGCAGCCGTAGCCGACCAGCCGGCCCTGTGCGTCGCGCATGGACCCCGGTTCCGGGTTCCGCCGGCCCCAGCCGAACCGCTCGGCGGCCGCCTGGTAGCACTCGCGGAGCGACCGGCTGGAGAACGGCAGCCCCGTGCTCTGGTCCACGATCGTGTCGTTGCGCAGCCGCAGTTCGACCGGGTCCATACCGAGCGCGACGGCGAGTTCGTCCATCGCGCACTCCAGCGCGTGCACGCCGGTGACCTTGCCGGGCCCGCGCATGTCGTTCGGGGTCTGCACGCTGCGCGGGGCGATCCGGTACCGGGTGGCGACGTCGCGGCACGCGTACAGGTATTCGCTGGTCCCGAGCTGCTCCTCGGCGTAGCCCTCGTAGGTGGAGGTCTCCGAGATCCCCTCGTGCCGGATCGCGACCAGCCGACCGTCCCGGTCGGCACCGAGCGCGACCCGGTGCGCCGAGCGCGGCCGGTAGCCCGTGATGCCGAACGTCTGCCGCCGGGTCAGCACCACCTTGACCGGCCGGCCGACGTGCCGGCTCGCCATGGCGGCCAGCGTCACGTTCGCCCACGGGCGCAACCCCGAACCGAAGGCGCCGCCCACGAAGGGCGACACCACCCGGATCCGTTCCGGCGGCAGGCCGAAGACGGCCGCCATCTCCGCGCGGACGTTGTCCACCCACTGCGTCTTGTCCCACAGCGTGAGAACGCCGTCCTGCCACCGGGCGACGGTGGCGTGCGGCTCGATCGGGTTGTGGTTGTACCGGGGCATGTCGTACTCGGCCGCGATCCGGACCGGCGCCGCCCCCAGCGCGGTATCGGCGTCGCCGCGGCCCGCGTCGCCCTCCAGGCCCCGGCTCCGGTAGCGCGGGCCGGGCGGCACCGCGTGCGTCACGGCGTCGGAGAACGCGGTGACCCCGGATTCGGGCCGGTAGTCGACCCGCACCAGCGACGCCGCATAGGCGGCCTCCTCCGGCGTCGCGGCGAGCACCAGTGCCACGGGCTGGCCCTGGTGCCGGACCCGGTCGTCCTGGAGCACGTGGATGCGCTCTCCCTCCGCCGGGTCGGTGAGCCCCTTGTGCTCGTGGTAGGGCAGGCGCGGGGCGTTGCGGTGGGTCAGCACCGCGACGACTCCGGCGGCCGTCTCGGCGGCGGCGGTGTCGATCGCCGCGATCCGCCCGTTGGCGATGGTGGACGTGACGACGGCGCCGTGGCACAGCCCGGGGCCGGGGTCGAACTCGGCGGCGTAGGTGGCGGCCCCGGTGACCTTGAGCGGTCCCTCGACCCGGCTCACCGGACGGCCGACGACGGGTGCGGGTGCGGTGGACGTCATGGCCGCCCTCCCACCGTGCGCAGGGCGCGCAGCACCGCGCGGCGCATCAGCTCGGGTTTGAAGGCGTTGCCCGGGCGCGGCTGCGCGCCGTCGGCGGCCCGGGCCGCGGCCGAACGGAACGTCGTGAGGTCGCACCGGGCACCGGCCAGCGCCTGCTCCACTCCGCGCATCCGCCAGGGCTTGGTGCCGACCCCGCCCATCGCCACGCGCGCCTCGCGGATCCGGTCGCCGTCGACGTCCACGGCGACCGCCGCGGAGACCAGCGCGAACTCGAAGGAGGCACGGTCGCGCACCTTGAGGTAGTGCGAGGTGCGGGCGGCCCGGGACGCGGGCACTTCGATCGCGGTGATCAGCTCGCCGGGCGCCAGCACCGTCTCCACATGCGGGGTGTCCCCGGGCAGCCGGTGCAGGTCCGCCACGGGGAGGGTCCGTTCACCACCGGGTCCGGACAGCCGCACCCGGGCGCCGAGGGCGACGAGCGGCACGGCGAAGTCGGAGGCGTGCGTGGCGATGCAGTGCTCCGAGCCGCCGAGCACGGCGAGCATCCGGTTGACACCGTCCAGCGCCGCGCACCCGGTGCCCGGGCTCCGTTTGTTGCAGTTCGGGACGCCGGGGTCGCGGAAGTAGCTGCAACGGGTGCGCTGCAGCAGGTTGCCGCCGACGGTGGCCATGTTGCGCACCTGTGGCGAGGCCGACAGCAGCAGGGCCTCGGAGATCACCGGGAACCCGTCCCGCACGGCCGGGTGGTCGGCGACGTCGCTCATCCGCGCCGCGGCGCCCAGCCGCAGTGTGCCGTCCGGGCCGAGTTCGATCCGGTCGTCCAGCACGCCGTCGTCGAGAGCGACCAGGCGGCCGGGCCACCGGATGTCGTCCGTCAGCAGCTGCATCATGTCGGTGCCACCGGCGATGTAGTCGGTCCGTTCGCCGTCGGCGGCCCCGAAGGCGATCGCGGTGGCGAGGTCGTGCGGCCGTTCCAGGGTGAAGGGACGCATGGCTCAGGCCCCCTCCCGTCCCGGTTCGCGGGCGCCCGGCACCAGCGGCGTGTGCGCGACGTCGGCGATGGCGGCGACGATGTTGCCGTAGGCGCCGCAGCGGCACAGGTTGCCGCTCATGAACTCGCGGATCTCCTCGGGCGAGTGGGTCCGGCCCTCATCGATCAGGCCGGCGGCCGACATGATCTGTCCCGGCGTGCAGTAGCCGCACTGGAACGCGTCGCGCTCGACGAACGCCCGCTGCAACGGGTGCGGGCACTCGGCGCCATCGGGCGCCAGTCCCTCGATCGTGGTGATCTCCCGCTCCTGGTAGAGAGCGGCGAGCGCCATGCAGGCGAGGACCCGCCGGCCGTCGGCGAGCACCGTGCACGCGCCGCAGTGGCCGAGGCCGCACCCCTTCTTCGTTCCGGTCAGGCCCAGGCTCTCGCGCAGCGCGTCCAGCAGGGTCGTTCTCGGGTCGAGGTCGGGCAGGGCGTGTTCCCTCCCGTTCACGTGGAGCGAGGCGGTCAGCGTCTGCGCGGGCATGGATCAGCTCCTTGCCGGTCAGGGCGGCGGAAACAGGACCGCGGCGCGGGCGGCCGTCCGCGGTCCGCGCTGTGGTCCGCCGGCCCATCGCAGCCGGACGCGGTACCGCGCGGTCGTTCCCGCCCGTGGTCGGGCCGAGTGGTCCCGCTGCCCAGCCTTGGGGGTCGGCCTGAGGGTGTCAAGGAACAGACGGTTCGTCCGGGGACCGCGAAAACTAGCCAGACTTGTCGAGTTTTGCCGCAAAACCGGAAAGCACCGAGCTCGCCCCCGAGTTCACCGCGCCGGTGATCGCCCCCCTGGCCGCCGCCATCTCGCCCGCCCACCCCGGCCGGCCGCCACGGCGCCGCACCCCCCGCGCCGCCGCGTCGGTCCCGCCGCCGGGCCCGGTCTCCCTTTCCAGGGTTTTTCCGGCCCGGTGACCGGCAGCGGTCCGGCACCGGGAAGAAACCGGCGCCGGACCGTCAATTCCCGCCCCGGGCCCCACCCGGACGGCGCCACCGGCACGCCCCTCAGGGCGCCGCACCGGCGGACCGGGATCGTCATGCTCCGGCCGTCACTTCGCCGACGCCCCGGCCCGGGACCGGCTCCCCCGGAACAGCCGGTCCGGGTCATGGCGCGCCTTGATATCGGCGAGCCGCGCGTAGCCCCCGGCGCCGTACAGCGTCCGCGCCTCCTCCTCGGTGAGACCCCGGCCGAACAGGGCGTTCGGTGCCCGCCCCACGGCGCGGGGCGCCGATTCCGCTCGCCGCAGGAGCTGGTCGAGTAGCCGCTGGCATGGACGAGGGTCCCCCAACTTGGCAGAGCCTGTGCGCGCCGGGCGGGGTAGCGCTGGAGGCCCCGGAGGCCCGACCCACTCGTCGGGGTGATGGTGGACTGTCCGCTACGATCTCTGGCGGGAACATCCCACCAGGGATGTAGGCGACAGGCCCCGCCGAGCGGGGCCTGTGGCGTTTCCACGATCAGAACTGATCGCTGCCCGCAACCTGGCCAATCGGGAAAACATGCCGCGTCGCGGCGCAGATCGTCTCCAACGCGTGGATGGGCACATCGTCCGTGCTGACGCTCACGCGGAGAACCTGCACGACCCACTCGCCCGCAATGTCGAGCAGGTCGGCCTCATACGGTGTAGCCGGCCGGGCGGTTAGCGTCTCGGTCGCGTGGCTGAACTGGTGCCCCATCTCCTCAAGCGCCGCTTGGAGGGTCGGGAGCACGAAGCCCTCAGAGTCGAGCCGCGTGTTCTCACCGACGTCCAACCGGAAGTACGAGGTCGCGATGCGCACCGGAACGTCATTGGCCCAGAACATCTTGCGGCGCGCGATGACCGGGGCGCCCGCTTCCAGACGCAGACCGGCAGCCACGTGTTCGTTGGCCGGTTCCTGTCCGACGAACAGCATTTCGCGTTTGGGCGTGAGTCCCTGCCGTTCGGCCTCCGTCAGGTAGAGCGACTTCGATCCACGCACGGTTGGCGGCGTGGGGAGAGCGCGCTCGACCAGGACCCGCGGCCGAGGCTCGACCGGTCCCGTGGGCGCCCGGTGTTCACCGTCGCCGGCTCCGGCCTTCTTCATCTGGCTGACTCGCCCCGGCGTCACGCCCAACCGTCGGGCGATGTCGTCCTGACGTAGCCCCGCTTCCTGCGCCTCGATGATGGCGCCGCGGCGGATGCGCGACAGCTCGACGGACTGGCCCTGGAGTGTCGCCATCGCGCTTGACGCGGCGAGCGCCCTGTCGAGGGGATCGGCGATAGCCGCGATGTCGTGAAGGGTCCTCGCATCCATGGTCGTCCTCTGCTGGTAGGTCGCTCACGCGGACTTTAGCCCCCCTATTGCGTTCGAGTGCGCCTCTGGGTTACCGTCTCGATACGCGAGGAGTTTAGCCCCTATAAACAGGGTCTCATATGGGACTTGTTGGGGCATAGAGGGGCGCGAGCGGATTGGCGGTCACGGCCCCAGTCTGCCGCACCCCCGTTCCCCTCGCCGTCGCGCGGCCGTCGGCTTGGCGGTCACCGGCCGCGCGGCTCCCTGGTGTTCGTGTTCCTGCGGCCTTCCCAGCCGCACAACCCGTGAGGTCCCACGATGAGACTGTTCATCCTGTCCCTTCCCCTGCTGGCCGCGTGGTTGCGCCCTGTGGTCGGCGCCGTCGGCCGCCCCGAGGCGGCTGCGGTCGGCCGACCGGCCGGTACCGCACTCACGGCGCGCGCCCAGGCGCGGGCCATCCCCGGTCCGCAGAGCACCGATCAGGCGGCGCTGCGTGACCTGCGAGAAGCCCACCCCGCGTGGGAAATCCTGCCAGTGCCGAACAGGCCCAGGGGGTGGCTGTACGCCGCTCACCACTCGGTGTACGGCACCGTGCGAGCAGCCACGCCGGCTGGTCTCGCGGCGGTGATCACTGCCGCTGAGACATCCCCCGAGTCTGAGCGTGTCCGGCTCTACCTTCACGCTCCGCCGCCCGCTCCGGCCGGGGGTGCTCGGTGATCTGGTACGGCCGCAGCACCCGGCGGTGGTGGGCGCTCGGCCCCGGCTACCTGATCGAAGCCACCACCCGCGCCGAGATCGAGGCCGCGTTGCGCGCCGCCTACGCCCGCCTGATCCCGACCGTGCCGCCTCTCTGTTCCCCGAGGATCGATCGCCGCGTCGACGTCCTCGCCTAGACCCGCGCGCGAGCCGGCACGTGGCCGTCCGGCCAGCGCGCGGCGCCGGGGCCCCTCCGCCCCGGCACCCGGCCGCCCCGCCCACTGCCCACCGGCGGGGTGGCCGGCCCCCCAGATCCGCCGGACCGTCATGAGGGGGCGGTCCGGCGGCACCAACCGCGCCCCTTCGGCCTCGGTGTCGGTGCGCGGACCGGTAAGGAATCCGCTCCGCCCGCCAACAGCCTGCGCCAGCATTTCCCGGACGGCTGATCGCGGTCGCGCCCGGCATAAATCCGGCTGCGGGCGGCCGGCTACTCCCCCGCGGCGCGCTCGACGGCGGACCCGACCGGCGGAACGGTGTCCCGCCCGTCCCCCGCCTCGGCGGCCGGCCCGCCCGGCAGCCCGCTCCGGCCCCGCAGCCGGCCGCTGAGAATGATCCAGCCGCACAGCGCCGCCAGGGGCACCAGGCCCACCACCATGACGGCGAAGTCGGCCACCCCGCCGCCCTCCGTCAGCAGGATGGTGTTGAGCAGCGACCACACCATGTTGTTGCCGGCGTGCGCCAGGCTCGCCGTCCACACGCTGCCGCTGTTCAGCCACAGCCAGGACAGCACGATCTCCTGGAGCAGGAACGACACCGTCCAGACGCCCAGCCCGAGGACGACGTTGTCGAAGTGGATGTAGCCGAGGAACGCGAGCGGGTAGTGCCACACGGCCCAGACGAGGCCGGTGGCGACGGTCGCGGCGACCGGACGGCCCGGGAACAGCCGCGTCCGCAGGTAGCCGGTCCAGCCGAACTCCTCCCCGAGGTACACGGGCGTGAGCAGCGGCATCGCCGCCACCAGCAGCAGCACGAAGAGCCAGCCGGGGACCCCGGGAACCGCCTGGTTCAGCGGGGCCAGGTCGGGCGTCCACAACCCCAGCACGGCGGCGTGCCCGGCCGTGGCCGCCACCAGCGCCGGAGGCCCGGCAAGCGCCGCCAGGTAGTACGGCCAGGCGCTCCGCAGCCGCGGCCGGAGACCGGCATCGGCGAAGCCCTCCCGCGTCACCCACCGGCGCACCACCACGGCCGCGATGGCGGGGGTGAACGCGATCGTGGCGAGCTGCACCAGCGGGTCGACCAGGGACCACCCGAGCGCGACGGCTCCGAACATCCCTCCCCAGGCCAGCCCGAAGCTGAGCAGCAGGAAGACCAGCACCCCTCGCGTCCGTAGCGTCACCGGACCGCCTCTCGTCTGTCGCCGCCCACGGGACGATCGAGGGCGCCGTGACGGACCGGGCCCGCGTCCGGCCCGGAGCGGCCGGGTCGTACGTGCCGGACCAGGCAACCAGGGGGGACGGGAGGTGGTCACGGGGTGTGCCGCCCGTGCGCGGGTGGGGACGCGGCTACGCCACGCGGCGATGTGCAGTGGGGACGGCCGCCGTCGGTCCGGAGGATTCCGGTGCCGGCCGGCACCGGCCTACGCGGTCAGGCGGCCGGCAGGTGGCGATCGATGAAGGCGTTGCGGAACTTCCCGGCCGGGTCGAACTCCCGCGCCAGCGCCTGGAAGTCGGCGAATCGCGGGTAGCGTTCCGCCAGCGTCGCGGGCGGTGTCGCGAACAGCTTCGCCCAGTGCGGCCGGGCGCCGAGGCCGGCCAGCGCCTCCTCGACCAGCGCGATGACGGGGCGGACCGCCGCGTCGTCCCTGGTCCAGGTGAAGTGGAAGGCGACGACGTCCTGCCGGTAGGCGGGGCTCAGCCACAGCTCGTCGGCCGCGACGGTGCGGATCTCGGAGACGTGCAGCACCGGGCTCACCCGGTCCCGGATCCCGTACAGGGCGCGTACCGCGGCCCGGGCGTGCCGGCGGGCGACGAAGAACTCCGACTGGAGCTCCTCGCCGCTGCTCGGGACGAATCCGGACCGGAAGTGCGGAAGCCGCTCGTGCCAGGGCCCGGGAACGCCCAGTTGCTCCGTGCAGTTCCCGGCGGGCATGCCGCGTACGGGGTGGCGGGGGCCGTCGGCGGGCTTGGCCTCGAACCAGTCCGGCGGCGGGGTTCCGGCGGCGGGGTCGTCGGCGCGGTGCTTCACCCACACCTGGCCGATCCGCGGCCCGCGCCAGTCGGTGAACAGGCTGACGCTGTAGGCGCTGGAGACGACGTCGTCGAAGTGGTCGTCGAGGACGTCGAGGGGCAGCCCCTCGTACACGTACTGGCGCATCTCGAACGCGGGCTCGATGTCGAGCGTGAGGCTGGTGACCACACCGAGCGCGCCGAGCCCGACGACGGCGCCGCGGAACCGGTCGCCGTCGGCCCGCCGGTCCAGCGTGACGACGTCGCCGTCGGCCGTCACCAGCTCCAGGGCGGCGACGGCGGTGGCCAGGTTGCCGTTGCGGACACCGGAGCCGTGCGTCGCGGTCGCGCAGGAACCGGCGACCGAGATGTGCGGCAGCGACCCAAGGTTGTGCAGCGCGTACCCGAGCGTGTGCAGCCGCCGGCCCAGTTCGGCGTACCGGATCCCGGCGGCCACCCGGACGGTCCGGGCGGCGCCGTCCACCTCGACGGTCGCCGGCAGTCCGGAGACGTCCACCTGGACGCCGGGGGAGTCGGCGATGTCGTTGAAGGAGTGCGCGCTACCGAGGGCGCGCAGCCGGTCCGCTCCGGCGACCGCCCGCTGGAGCTCGGCCAGCGACGAGGGCCGGAGGACGCGTCCGGCGCCGAAGGTGAGGTTGCCCGCCCAGTTCGTCCGCCGCACCGCCCGCCTCCGCATGATTCACCGAAGGGCGGCCGGGTCCGGCAGCCCGTACTCGCCGCCATTGTGGCACCCGGCCCCGCGCGCGGCCAGGGCCGGACGGCGGGTGCGCACGGCCGCCGCGGGACGCCGCCGGAGCGGGCCCGGAGCGGCGGACCGCGGCTTCGTCCGGCCCGGATCACCCGGTTTCCCGCCGGCCCGCAACCGGGCCGCCCGGCGTCGCGCCTGGTCCGCCGGCCGCCGGGCCGGGTCCCCCGGGCGCCGCGCCGGAAACGCCGCCGGGCGCATTCGGCCGGAGGTGGCCGATCCGCTTGCCGATCACCGCCCACCCGCTGAACTTGGGGCTATGTCAGTCCCCGACCCCGCCCCCGCCTCCCGGGGTCCCGCCGCCCGCCCCTGGTGGGTGCTGCTGTCCCGCTGGATGAACGGCGTACGGGTGTGCGCCGTCCCCGACTGCATCGAGCTGACCGATCCCGACCTCTCGCACTGCCACACCCATGTCCGCGAACTGCGCGCCGCTCTCGGCGAGCGCCGCTGCGCCGATCCCGGGTGCGTCCTGCCCCGCGACGGCGATGACCCGCTGTGCCACGACCATCGCGACGCCGAGCTCATCTCCGGCTACCGGCCGGAGACTCCGGCCGGGCGGTGGAACGTGTGAGCCGCCCCTCGGGCGTCTTCGGGCGGTGCCGCGGACACGCCCGGCCGCGGCGGGACGGCGGCCGGGACGGCCCGCCCGTCCCGGCGTCGGCATCGCCTGCGCCACAACGGTTTCCGCGTTTCCGGACAGCCGGATTTCGGTGTTTCAGACGTTGCGGATTCGGCCGTTCTGGCCCCCGCGAACCCGATAGTGTTCCTTCGTCGGTTCCCACCATTCGCTGTGACGCACACCAAGAGAGGCGTGTCTGTGACCGAGAGGGTTCGCCTGGTCTGCCCGTTGGGCCGCAAGCACGCGGAGCTGTGGGGCGGCGCCGCGCTGGTCGCCGCCGGGGCCGTCCTCGTCGCGCTCGACCCGGCGGGATGGCTGAACCTGACGTTCGGGATCATCCTGCTGCTCGGCGGCGCGGCGCTCGCCTGGCACGGGTCCCGGATGCACCAGCCCGTCCTGGAGATCGACACCGACGAGTTCCGCTACACGCGCGGGCGTTACGTGGTGCGGATCCCGTTCGGTGAGATCGGCTCCTACTACGTGCTGCGCGGCCGGACCCGCTCGCTCGGGCTGTGCGACGTCACCGGGCGGCCGCGCAATTTCCCCTCCGTGGCGGGCCGCCGGGCCAGCCGGCCGTACCTGCCGCTGACCGGGATGGTCTCACCGGCGCGGATCGACGCCTTCATGAGCGCGGCCGGGGTGCCGCCGCGCGACCGCTCCCTGACGTCGGGCGGTTCGTCCGACCGGTCGTGACCTCGGTGCACCGGCCGGTGGCCGCGCGCCGCGACGGAACGCCGAGGGGCCGCCCCCGTGACATGGGGGCGGCCCCTCGCCCATTCCGGGCGTACGGGTCAGAAGCTGAGGTCGGCGGCGTCCTCGCCCATGACCTCTTCGAGGAAGCCGGGGTTCTCGCGCAGCCAGGCGCGGGCGCCCTCCTCCTCGTCGTCCTCGTGGTCCACCAGGACGCTCTGTTCCAGCTCGCCGAGCTGCTCGTCGGTGAGCCGGAAGTTCTGCAGCCAGCCGTTCAGCTCGGGGAAGTCCGCGCCGAAGCCGGACCGGCCGACCATGTGGATCTGCTCGCCCTCGCCCATGAGGCCCTCGGGGTCCTCAAGGTCCTTCAGGTCGTACTGGGCGTAGGCGATGTGCGGCCGCCACAGCGTGACGACGATGGGCTCTTCCGCGTTGATCGCGCTCTCCAGCTCGGTCAGCATGGCCGCCGTGGAGGACTCCACGAGCTGGTAGTCCTCCAGCCCGTAACCGGGGATGGCGTTCTCCTTGACCGTGCGGACCAGGCCGGAGCCGGCCTCGATGCCCACGATCTCGCCGCCGAACTCGTCCTCACGGCCCTGCAGGTCGGCGATGGAGTCGACGTCCTCGACATAGGACGGCACCGTGAGTTCCAGGGTGGCCTCGTCGTACCAGGTGCCGATGTCCTCAAGCTGGTCCTGGTACTGCTCCCAGTAGTCGCCGTGCGTGTCGGGCAGCCACGTGTCGAGGAAGAGGTCGACGTCGCCGCCGGCCATGCCTTCGTACAGCGGTGCGACGTCGACGTTCTCGATCGTGACGTCGTAGCCCTTCTCCTCCAGGACCACCTTCCACAGGTTGGTGACCGCGATGTCCTCCTCCCAGGGGATCATGCCGATGCTGATCTCCTGGCCGGCGGGGTCGCCGTCCTGCGGGCCGGTGGCGACTCCGCCGCCTTCGCCGTTGCACGCGGTGGCGAGCAGCGCCAGTGCGGCGACCGCGGCCCCCAGGCCGAGCGATCGGCCGGTGCGTTCCGTGACTCGCACGTGTCCTCTTCCTTCCTGTGCGGGGGTGGCGACGGGAGGCCGCGGAGCGCGGCGCCGCGGCCGCCCGTCGTGGTCGTCGTGGGCGGTCACCGCGCGGCGCGCTGCGCCCGGGCCGCCGGGGAGAAGCGGGTCACCGCCCCGGTGAGCCGGTCCAGGAAGATCGCGAGGATGACCACCGCGATTCCGCCCTCGAAGCCGAGCGCCACGTCACTGCGCGCGATGCCGGTGTAGACGTCGTTGCCGAGGCCACCGGCGCCGACCATGCCGGCGATGACGACCATGGACAGGCTGAGCATGATCACCTGATTGATTCCGGCCATGATCGTGGCCAGCGCGAGGGGCAGCTGGATGCGCCGCAGGATCTGCAGGTCGGGCGCGCCGAACGCCTCGCCCGCCTCGATCAGCTCCTTGTCGACCTGGCGGATGCCCAGCTCGGTGAGCCGCACCCCCGGGGGCATCGCGAAGATGACGGTGGCGATGATGCCCGGCACCTGGCCGACCCCGAAGAACGAGATCGCGGGGATCAGGTAGACGAACGCCGGCAGCGTCTGCATGAAGTCCAGGACCGGCTTCACGATCCGGCTGACGCGGTCGTTGTAGGCGGCGAGGATGCCGATGGGCACCGAGATGACCACGGCGACGGCGGTGGCGACCAGGATGAGCGCGAGGCTGCTCATGGCCGCCTCCCACTTGTCCATGCTGAGGATCAGCAGGAAGCCGAGCAGCGCGAACAGCGCGAGCCGCCAGCCGGCCACGACCAGCGCCAGCGCGGTGAACAGCAGCACCACCACCAGCGCGAGCTGCACGCCGAGAATGTGGTGCACCACGAAGACCGCGAGCAGCGCCGCCGTGGCGCCGAGGGCCAGCCCGCGCTGCCGGGCGGACGGCACCGCGAAGCTGATCGCGACCACCGCCGCGAGCAGCAGCAGCGCGAGGACCAGTTGCGGATCCGTGTACTCCGCGCCGAACAGGTTCATGGCCCACAGGAACAGCGGGGCGGGCAGGTTCTGGACCGCGAGGGCCGCGACTCCGGCCGCGGCCTCGGCGACGGCCAGCACCAGCCAGACCAGCACCGCGATACCCACCGGCCTGGCCCGGCCGCGGCGGACCGCCCCGAAGGCGATGACCGCCGTGGCGAGAACGGTGAGCTGGGCGGCCGTGGGCTCGGTGAGCAGGTCGACCAGGGTGTCGACGCTGACGCCGATCGCCTCGCCGATGACGTCGAACAGCGGGCGGAACGTGAGCTGCAGCCACCGGATGGCGGCCTCGAACCAGGCGCCGACGGGGGCCTTGGGCAGCGTGATCTCCATTACCGCTCCCTCCCCTCGTCGTCCTGCGCGGCCGGGGCGGGGGCCTCCGGGGCCGGAGTCACCACGGCGTCGGCGTCGGGCGGGCCGCTCCGATCGCCGCTCTCACCGTTGGCGGGGGCGAGCGCGGCGAGCAGCGTGACCCGCGGGATCACGCCGACCAGCCGGCCGTCGTCGTCCACCACCGCGAGCGGGTAGGGGCTCTCGGCGGCCTGGTGGAACAGGTCGGCCACGGCGGTGTCGGGGTGGACGCGTTCGATGCCGGTGTCGATGAGCCCGTCGAGCTCGGTGACCCCGGTGCGGACGGCCTCGCCGATGGCGCCCTCGCGCACGGCCCCGACGAGCTGCCGGTTCCGCCGCACGACGAACGCCGAGACGGTCTGGTTGTCCCGCATGGTGCGCAACGCCGCGCGTGGGCCGTTGGCCGGGTCGATCACCGGGATCGGCGGCTCCATCACGGAGGACGCGGTGAGCACGCGGGTCCGGTCGACGTCCTCGACGAACTGGGCGACGTAGTCGTTCGCCGGGTCGTTGAGGATCTCTTCGGCGGTGCCGATCTGCGCGACCCGGCCGTCCCGCAGCACACAGATGCGGTCGCCCAGCCGCATGGCCTCGTTGAGGTCGTGGGTGATGAAGATGATGGTCTTGCCGAGGGTGGCCTGCAGTTCCAGCAGCTGCGCCTGCATGTCGCGGCGGATCAGCGGGTCCAGCGCGCTGAAGGCCTCGTCCATGAGAATGATGTCGGTGTCGGCGGCCAGCGCGCGGGCCAGCCCGACGCGCTGCTGCATGCCGCCGGAGAGCTGGTGCGGCAGCCGGTCCTCCCACCCGGCGAGGCCGACCAGCCCGAGCGCGTGGCGCGCCTGCTCCAGCCGTTCCTCGCGGGCGACGCCGCGGACCTCAAGGCCGTAGGCGGCGTTCTCCAGCACGCTGCGGTGCGGGAACAGCGCGAAGTGCTGGAACACCATGCTGATCTTGCGGCTGCGCAGCCGGCGCAGCTCGGCCCCGGACAGCCGGGTGATGTCGGTCCCGTCGATCTCCACCGAGCCGGAGGTCGGCTCCAGCAGGCCGTTCAGCATCCGGATCAGCGTCGACTTGCCGGACCCCGACAGGCCCATGACGACGAAGATCTCGCCCGCCCGGACCTCGAAGGAGACGTCGATGACGGCCGCCGTCACGTTCAGGTGGCCGATCTCGTCGCGGTGCCGCCCGTCGGAGAGCAGCTGAACCGCTCTGCTCGCGCGTTTTCCGAATATCTTGTACAGCTGGGCTGCGCGTACTGCTGGCACGGTCTCCTCTTCGGTCGCTCGGCCGCCGAGACAGTGCACCGGTCTCGAACCGCCGCGATCGCCCGACGGCAGCCGCGAAACATGCACTTTACGTCCGGTTTAGGTCGATAGGTCACCATACAGACGTGATCCCAAAGAGCCCCTGGAACGACATCACGGCGAGGTAACGCGTTTAAGTTCCGAAAAGCCGGAACCCCGACCTACGCCCAGCAAAACCGCGCGCACGACGCAAGGTTTTGTGATTTAAGCCACTCAATGAAAGAATGTGATCTGCCGCACTTTTTCGGCAACCGGCCAGCTCAGATCGGTTACGCAATGATCCCCCACGTGTCCGGTCGGTGAGGAGCAGCAAACCGGACATCACGCCACTCGGCACGGCAGGGGCAGGTCGCATAGAGTCGGCAGCGTGACGCAGTCCCGGATACGCGCCATCCTCGCCGTCGTGGCCCTGACCGCCGTGATGTGGATCCTGGAGATCTTCGACCTGCTGTCGGGCAACGCCCTCGACACCTACGGCATCCGCCCCCGCGCCATCGACGACCTCAGCCACGTGTTCACGGCGCCGTTCCTGCACTACGGCTTCGACCACCTGGCCGCCAACACCGTGCCCCTGCTGGTCCTCGGCTCACTGGTCGCCTTCAGCGGCCTGGGCCGCTTCGTCGGGGCATCGTTCATCATCATCGTGGTGAGCGGACTGGGCGTGTGGCTGATCTCCCCGCCCAACAGCGTCACGCTCGGCGCCAGCGGACTGATTTTCGGCTACTTCGGCTTCCTGGTGCTACGCGGCATCATCGAGCGCAAGACGATCGACATCGTCATCATGATCTGCGTCGTCATCTTCTACGGCACGATGGTCTTCGGCGTCCTCCCCCAACAGGCCGGCGTCTCCTGGCAGGCCCACCTGTTCGGCTTCCTCGGCGGCCTGTTCGCCGCCTACGCCCTCCCCCGCCGCAGCCGCCCCACCCCCACGACCGGCGGCTACGGCCCGCAGCAGGGCTACCCCGGCTACTGACCCGTCAGACGCGAGCCCGCGAAAAGTTCAGATACGACCGCGACGGCGTCGGCCCCCGCTGATCCTGGTACCGCGACCCGTACCGCTGTGACCCGTACGGATGCTCCGCCGGCGAGGTCAGCCGGAACATGCACAGCTGCCCGATCCGCATACCCGGGTACAGCTTCATCGGCAGCGTCGCCACGTTGGACAGCTCCAACGTGACATGCCCCGAGAAACCGGGATCGATGAACCCCGCTGTGGAATGCGTGAGCAACCCGAGCCGCCCCAGCGAACTCTTCCCCTCCAGCCGGCTGGCGATGTCGTCCGGCAACGTCACGACCTCGTAGGTCGACGCCAGCACGAACTCGCCGGGATGCAGCACGAACGGCTCATCCCCGTCCGGCTCCACCAGCCGAGTCAGATCCGGCTGCTCCACCGACGGATCGATGTGCGGGTACTTGTGGTTCTCGAACACCCGAAAGTACCGGTCCAGCCGCACGTCGATACTCGACGGCTGCACCAGCCCCGGGTCATACGGATCGATCTTGACCCGCCCGGCCTCGATTTCCGACCTGATATCGCGATCGCAGAGCAACACGATCCAGAACTTACCTGGTACCCGCACCACCCCACCGCTCGAGCCGGAGTTGCCGGTACCGCCGGGGTGTCGAGTACGATAACCTTCGGTACGAGCCGCACAGCGGGTCACCACGCGGATGTAGTTCAATGGTAGAACTTCAGCTTCCCAAGCTGATAACGCGGGTTCGATTCCCGTCATCCGCTCTGTTCGAAAAACAGGCCCTGACCTGCGAAAACACTTCGTACAGGCAGGGCCTGTTTTCGCGTTCCGGGTGCACCAGCGGGTGCACTACCCCGGTTTCAGATCCCGTCATCCGGTCCGCCGACCCGGACGAGAACCTCGACGTTCTCGTCCGGATTCCCTCGGCAACCACCGCGGGAGGCGTGTCGCAGTCCGAGCCCTTTGGCTCCTACGTCGACGCCCGCGCCATCCGGCGGCACGTGGACGAGGCGGGCCACTAGTGGCCCGGGAACTGGATCTCCCGCTAAGGCCGGGCACTCGGCCGGGTGCCGGGCGTGGGCTGGGGCACGGTCGGCACCGCCGACGGGCCGGGGACCGTGCGGTTTCGTGCGTGTGCCCTCGGCCTCGTCAATTCGATGACGTGGATCGTTTCGCCGTCGTCATGATGGGGCTTTTCTAAAGCGGTCCGGCCGGAAGGGGGCCGTTAGCGGGTTGTGCGCGCCGGTGAGGATTTCCTCGGCGAGGAGGCGTCCGAGCAGCGGGGCGAGGGTGACGCCGCTGTGGGCGGACAGCTCGTAGTACCCGGGCACGGCGGCCAGGGCTCCGACCGAGGGGGCGCCGTCGGGCGGGATCGGGCGGGGGCCGATGGTCGCGCGTCGGGCGTTGATTCCCACGGCGTCGGGGAACATGTGCCGTGCCCGGTCGAGGAGGATCTCGGTGGCGTCGTGTGTCGTGATCTCGCCCCTGGTGATCACGGCGTCCACGTCGTGGCTGTGCAGAAGGGCCCGGTTGTGGCCGTCGGGGCGGATGCCCAGGCGCGGGGTCCGGATCACCGTGGACACGAGGTCGACCGGGGTGTCCACCGAAACGACCAGACCGAACGAGGCCGCGCCCCGCGTGGTGCGGGCCGCCGGTAGGTGGATGTCGGGCGCGCCGGCGCCGGTCGCGTTGACGACGCGGTCGGTGTCGGTCGAGTCGCCGTCGGCGAACTCGACGCGCAGGCGCCCCGAAGACGTGGGAACGATCGAGGTGGCTCGCCGCTGGCGCACCTGTAAGCCGGTGAGGAAGTGCCTCCGGATCGCGTCCGGGTCGGCCCATCCGTCGGCGTCGAACCATGCCACCGCGAGCGGGACGGTGTCGAGGCGCATGCGCGGCTCGCGTTCACGGAGTGCGGCGCCGTCAAGGAGTTCGCCGCCGTAGCCGCGTGCGCGTGCGGCGTGCACACGTAGTTCGGCCACGCGCAGGGATTCCGCGTCCGTGGCCACGAAGTGCTGGCCGGTGAATCGGACGGCCGCGTCGCCGAGTGCGGCGGCGACGTGGTGGTACTCGGCGACGCCGCGGTCGTTGAGGGCGGCGAGGGCCGGCTCGCTCTTTGCGCTGCCGTTCACGCAGGCGAAGGATGCCGTCGTCGCACGATCGCCCGCGGTCTGGGCGTCGATGACGCTGACGCGGGCTCCCCGCCGGGAGAGGTGGTGGGCCGCGGCGGCGCCGAGGATTCCGGCTCCGAGGACCGTGATGTGCTCGGGGGTGGTGGAGGTCATGGGTGTTCCGCTCTTGCCCCGTCGTGGTCGGGAAGGAAGACGTGGATGTCGGCCGCGTCGGCGCGCACGGTGACGACGTCGCCGACGGGCGCGTGGTGCTCTTCTCGCATCCGCAGCGGGGAGGAGTGGCCGCCGATGTGGACCATGCGGTCGCTGCCGAGCATCTCGGTGAGCACCACGGGGCCGGCCGCGCCGAGTTCGTCGTCGCCCGCGTGGCCGCGGGAGAGCGACTCCGGGCGGATGCCGAGGGTGATGCGTTGCCCCTGGAAGCCGTGCAGGCGCCCGGGCAGCGAGATCCTGGACTCTCCGGAGACCAGGTGACCGGCCTCGACACGGCCGTCGATGAGGTTCATCCCACCGAGGAACCCGGCGACGAAGGCGTTCCCGGGCCGGGTGTACACCTGCTCGGGCGTGCCCGCCTGGGAGATCTTCCCGCCGTTCATGACGACGACCGTGCTGCCGAGGGTCAGCGCCTCCACCTGGTCGTGGGTGACGTAGACCATGGTGGTCCCCAGGTCGCGTTGCAGCGCGAGCAGTTCCGCACGCATCTCCACGCGGAGCTGGGCGTCGAGGTTGCTGAGCGGTTCGTCCATGAGCAGCACGTTCGGACCGCGGACGAGGGCGCGGCCGATGCCGACCCGCTGTCGTTGGCCGCCGGAGAGCTGGGACGGCTTTCGGTCGAGCAGCCGGTCGATGCGCAGGAGCCGGGCGACGGCGTCGATCCGGTCGTTCCGCTCCGCTTTGCCGACCCGCGCCATGCGAAGCGGGAAGGCGATGTTCTCCCGGACGGTCTTGTCGGGGTAGAGGGCGTAGTTCTGGAAGACCATCGCCACGCCGCGCCGCTGCGGTTCGGTGCGGGTGACGTCGCGGCCGGCGATGCGGATCGAGCCGTTCGTCGGTTGTTCCAGCCCGGCGATGCTCCGCAGCAGGGTGGTCTTCCCGCAGCCCGAAGGTCCGACGAGCACGGTGATCTCGCCGGCGGGACAGTCGAGGTCGACGTGGTCGAGGGCGATGGCGCCGGCGTGGTAGCGCTTGGTGAGTCCGTGGATGCCGACGCCGGCCGGCTCGGGGCGGGCCAGGCCGGCCGGTCGGCCGCCCACAGGTGTCGTCTTTCCGGTGACGTCGGTCGGCGCGGTCATGGCAGCAGCTCCGCCGCGGCGTCGGCTGCCTGGTCGAGGGCGTCTTGGGGTGGCTGTTCGCCGGAGACGGCCCGGTAGATCCCGTTCTGGAGCTCCTCGGCGATCTCGGGTCCCCGTTCCCCCGGCCAGCTGAACCAGGGCACCAGCGACGACGTGCCCTGCTCCAGCACGACGGCGCGATTGGGGCTGCCGTCCAGGAACTCGGCGAGGTACTCGTCGCTCTCGGCGGCGTAGGCGTTGACGGGGAGATAACCGGTGGCCTCCGTCGTGGTCGTCGACCCTTCTGGGCCCACGAACGCCTTGAGGGCCTCCCACGCGAGCCGCTGGCGCTCGGGGTCGGTCGCGGTGATGACGAGAGCATTGCCGCCACCTGGTGCCTGGCGTTCGCCGTCTGCGGGGATGGGCAGCATGGCGGTGCGCATGTCGAACCCGGCCGTGCGCTCGTAGTTGCCCACCTGGGCGCTGGAGTCGACCGCCATCGCGACGTCGCCGCGGAAGAAGGCTTCCCGGCCGTCGTCGGTGCCGAACGCCGGCATGAGGCCGGACTCGACCATGCCGCGCCAGTACTCCAGGACCTCGACACCGGGGGCGTCGTTGAAGGCGATGTCGGTCTCGGTGTCGTCCATCATCGATCCGCCGTTGGATCGGAGGAAGTTCTCGAACGACCACACGCTCTCGAAGTCGGACCAGTGGCCGTAGGTGGCCGCATCGGATTCGACGATCGCGCGGGCGTCCTCCTCGACCTCCTCCCAGGTCTGCGGAGGCGCGTCGGGGTCGAGTCCGGCCTCGGCGAACACGTCCGCGTTGTAGTACATGACCAGGGTGGAGACGGCGTTCGGCATCCCGTACATTTCGCCGTCGATCGTGGTGAGATCGAGCATCTCCTGGCTGTACTGCCCGGAGTCGAACTCGTCGTCGGATTCGATGAACTCGCCGAGCGGGACGGCGGCGCCGGCGTCGGCCAGCATCCGGACCTGGTTGAGGCCGACCATCGTGATGTCCGGGGGGTTGCCGGCGGTCAGGTCGTTCTGCAGGCGGGCGAGGCTGTCCTCGTAGGAGTTGCCGGCGAGCTGGAGGTCGACGGTCATGCCGGTGCGCGACTCCAGGTCGCTGGTGATCTCACCGAACGGTTCGGTGAAGAGTCCGTCGAAGGCGTAGACGAGGTTCACCGTGGCTCCCTCGGTGTCCGGCTGCTGCCCGGCGCTGTCCGACGCGCATCCGGCGAGCAGCGAGAGCGAAAGGGCGGTGGCGAGCACGGGCGCTCCGCCACGGTTCAGGGCGGTCTTTAAGTCCATGGTGTGTTCCTTGGGTCGGGGTGGGAGGGGTCAGTCGGAGACGATGCTGAATCCGGCGATGAACTGGCGCTGGGCGAGGAGGAAGCCGAGTAGCAGCGGCGCGATCGCCAGGAGCGCGGCGGCCATCTGCGCGCCGTAGCTCGTCCCGGACTCAAAGCTGACGAAGCGCACGATTCCGTACGGAACAGTCGCGTAGTCGGTGCTGCGGAGCACGACGGACGGCCAGAAGTAGTCGTTCCAGTGGGACACGAAGCTGAACACGCCGAAGGAGACGAGCGCGGGCTTGACGAGGGGGAACACCACACGGGTGAGCGTCGACCACGCCCGTGCGCCGTCAAGCCGGGCCGCGTCGAACACCGACTGGGGGATGGTGAGGATGAACTGTCGGAGCAGGAAGATCCCGAACGCGGAGCTGACGAAAGGGAGGACCAGGCTGGGGAAGGTGTCGAGGATCCCGACCCTGCTGAACATCAGGTAGATGGGGATGGCCGCCACCTGGGTGGGGACCATGAGGCAGGCGAGCACGATCCACAGGCTGAGTTCCCGTCCGCGGAAGCGCAGCCGGGCGAGTGCGTAGGCGGCGGGCAGGCACACGATCACCTGGAGGACGAAGATCGTGGCGGCGGCGACGAAGCTGTTGAGGTAGTACCGCAGCATCGGCACCTCCTCGAACACCTCGGCGAAGTTCGCGAAGGTGAACGCGTCGGGCAGCAGCTCGTCGCGGAAGATCTGGTCCTGCGGCGTGAACGCGCCCATGACCATCCACCCGAAGGGTGCCAGGATCGCCACGGCGCCGACGGCGAGGGCGAGGTGGATTCCGGCCTGTGCGGTCCAGTGGCGCGGTCTCATCGCGTTCCTGCCTTCTCCAGACGGGTACCGAAGCCGCGCATCTGCCACGCCGTGACGAGGAGGCACAGCAGGAAGAGGACGACGGTGGTGACCGCGGCCGATCCGAAGTCGACGTTGCGGACGCCCTGCTGCCAGAGCAGATAGGAGAGCGTCGTCGTGCTCTCGCCGGGTCCGCCGCGGGTCATGACCTGGGCCGTCTCGAACATGCGCAGCGCCGACGTGGTCGATATGACGATCGCGAACACGGTCGCCGGGGAGATCGCCGGCCAGGTGACGTGCCAGAAGCGCTGCCAGGCGTTCGCCCCGTCCAGCATCGCGGCCTCGTGGAGGTCCTTGCGTACCCCGGTGAGGCCGGCGAGGAAGATCACCGCGACGTATCCGATGTTCTGCCAGTTGCCGACGATCGCCAGGCCCGGCAGGGCGAGGTCGGACGAGCTGAGCCATCCGGTCCGGCCCAGGAGGCCGCCGACGGTCTGGTCGAACAGCCCGGACTCCGGGTAGAAGATCCACCGCCAGGCGGCGGCCATGGCGACCAGGACGGCCGCCATCGGCAGGAAGTACACCGCCCGCCAGAACGTCCGGCCGCGGGTGAGGGCGTTGATGCCGACGGCGACGACCAGTCCGCCGGCGACCGAGGTGGGGACGGTCAGCACCGCGTACAGCAGCGTGTTGCCCACCGCGGTGCGCAGGGTGCCGCTCGTCAGGATCCGGACGTAGTTGTCGAGGCCGACGAACGTGCTCCGGCCGGACAGCGGGCTCCAGTGGAAGAGCGCGATCGCGAACGCGAGGACGGCGGGGACGACGACGAACAGCAGCAGGAGCGCGATCGCCGGGGTGACCAGCGCGAACGGCTCCAGGCGGGCCGGCAGGCGCAGCCGCGCCGCGGGGAATTCGACCGGGCGCAGCCGGGCTCTCGCCTCCTCGGCACCGAGCGCCCCGCCCGAAAGCACGGCGCCCATCAGCGGGACCCCATGGCCGTCGCCAGGCGTCGCACACCATCGGCGACGGCCTCGGGCGCGCCCGCGTAGCTGACGCGGACATGACCGGGCATGCCGAACGCCGTCCCCGGTACCACGGCGACTCCCGCGTCTTCGAGCAGCGTCCTCGCCAGCGCCACATCGTCGCGGTCGGTGCCCGGCATCGACGGGAAGAGGTAGAACGCGCCCTGCGGCGGCCGGATCGGGATGCCGGCGTCCTGGAGGATGCCGACGAGTTCGTCGCGGAGATCCACCAGCCGGCGGCTGGTCCGCGCCGCGACGTCGGGGCCGGTCAGCGCGGCCAGTGCCGCCGCCTGGGCCACCCTGCCCACGTTGGAGGTGGTGTGGGACTGGATGGCGGTCGCGGTGGCGGTGACCTCCGCCGGGGCGATGAGCCAGCCCGTGCGCCACCCGGTCATGGCGTGGCTCTTGCTGGTGCTGCCGATCGAGACCACGTCGCATCCGGCGGTCCGCGCGAACTCGGGCGTGGAACGGGTCCGGACGAAGGTCAGGTCCCGGTACGTGTCGTCGGAGATGATCCAGATGTGGTGTGCGGCGGCCCACCGCGCGATCGCTTCGAGCTGGGCTTCGTCGTGGACGAGTCCAGTGGGGTTGTGCGGGGAGCAGATGATCACCGCGCGGGTCGCCCCGGTGCGGACCGCCTCCAGGTCGGCGACGTCGGGTAGGCCGTTCCCCTGTCGCGGGTGCGCGACGACGGGAACGGCACCGGACAGCCGCACGGCCTCGGGGAACGTGACCCAGTAGGGGGCGGGGACGATGACCTCGTCGCCGTGGCCGGACAGGGTGCGCAGGGCGTTGTGGAGGGCCTGCTTCGCGCCGTTGGTGATGGCGACCTGGGTGCGGTCCACCGCGATGCCGAGGCTGCGTCCGGCCCAGTCGGCGACGGCGTCGCGGAGAGCGGGGTCGCCGGCCGCGCTCCCGTAGCCGTGCCGCGCCGGGTCGCGCGCCGCCGCGACGGCCGCCTCGACGATGTGGGGCGGGGTCGGCGTGGCGAGTTCGCCGGCGGTGAGGTCGGCGATGTCGCGGCCCTCGGCCCGCAGTGAGCGGGCGAGTTCGCGCAGGGCGCCGGTGGGTGAGGCGGTGATGCGTGGACTGTTCACGGGGTGGGGCTTTCTGTCGGGTGGCCGGCGAGGGCCTCGGTGATGGTGACCCCGTCCAGTCGGTCCGGCGCCGGGACGCCGAGGACGTGGAGCAGGGTGGGCAGCACGTCCATGACCGTGACCGGGCGGTCGACGACGAGGCCGTCGGCGAAGTGGGGGCCGTGCAGAACCAGCGGGATGCCGGTGTCCTCGGGTAGCAGGCTGCCGTGCGTGGCCGCGCGCCGTCCGCTCGTGCCGATGGGCAGGGCCCGGGGGTCGGCGGTCACGAGGACCGCGGGGCCGAGGCGCGGGTGGTCGCAGCCGGCTCCCGCCATGGGGAGTACTCCGGGCGGGGGCTCGTGGTCGCTCGTGAAGACGCCGTCCGCCCAGGTCTGTGCGCGGCACCACAGGGCGAGTTCCCGGCGGACCTGCGGGCCGGTTCCCTCCGGGAGGTGGATGGCGAAGGCCGCGGCGTTGCCGCAGATCGTCGCGTGCTCCGCCAGGTGTGGCGGGAGGTCCGCGAACAGCTCCGCGCCGAGGAGGGCTCCGGGGGGAAGGTCCACCATGCCGTGATCGGAGGTCACGATCACGTCGACGGGCCGTCCGGTGCCGCGCAGGGCGGTGATCAGCCGGCCGAGCTCGTGGTCGATCCGGGCGAGGACGTCCCGAACGCGGGGAGCGTCGAGGCCGTGGGCGTGCCGGGCCTCGTCGGGCTCTCCGCACCAGAACACGAGGACGTCGGGGTCGATGCGGCCGAAGAGCGGGCCTGACGCCACGTCGACCCCCCAGGCGAGAACGTCCGTGGAGTCCGCCTCGGGCGCGGGTGGGGGCCCGTGCCGGTGGCGCAGTTCTTCGCGCAGGGTGACGGGCAGCACCGGCCCGAGGGCCGGATCGGGCGCGGCCATCACCACGGCGCCTCCGGCGGTGGCGGCCTCGGAGTGCAGCAGATAGGCGCACCCGGGGCTGCCGGTCCCCACCGCCATCAGGCGCCGGCCCGCCGCGGCGAGGATCTCACCGAGCGTGCGCGCTTCGATGACCCGGCCGCGTGCGGACCGCAGCGCGAGGAGGTCGCGCACCGACGCGGTGTCGAGCAGCCCGTCGGGTGTCCAGACACGGTTGCCGAGCACGCCGGTGTGACGCGGGAGACGGCCGGTGACCAGGGAAGCGGCAGCGGCTCGGGTCACCGACGGGATCACGGTCGACGCCGAAGCGCAGCGCACCCCGTCCGCGGCGATCCGGGCGAGCCTCGGGAGCACGGACTCGGTGAGGTCGTCGGCGCGCAGACCGTCGACGACCAGTAACGCGACGAGCGGCCGTGTCGCTTCGCGTTCAGGCGGGTGGTTCTCGATGTTCACTGTTCACCGCGTTCCTCTCCGTGACCTGGCAACGGTCGAACGAGTAGACTTTCTAATCGAGGACTCTGAACTGAAAGTAAACTTCACGAGTCGGGTACGATCACGAATCGAGGAGCGCATGCCATCACCGCCGCAGGACACCGTGGCGACGCCGGATCCGATGAGGCAGATACTCGCCCGGAGCAGGAGCGCCTACCCCGCCCTGTCGGGCGCCGAGCGCCGAGTCGCGGACGCGCTTGAGGCGACACCGCACGAGCTGCTCCGGCTCCCCCTCAAGGCCTTCGCGGAGCGGGTCGGGGTGAGCGAGGCCACGGTGGTGCGGTTCTGCCGGTCCATCGGATACGACGGATTCCGTGGTCTGCGCATCGAGCTCGCCACGCGGGCGCTCGTCACCACCGGGGACAGCACCTCGCCGGTATCCCCCGACGACGACGTGGCGACCATCACCGACAAGGTGCTGCGCTCCGGGATACGCGTCCTCACCGACACGCTCGCGACCATCGACGCCGACGCCGTCACCGCCGCCGTGGACGCCATAGTCGCTGCCTCACGGGTCGAGTGCTTCGCCGTGGGCAGCTCCATTCCCGTCGCCCTGGACCTCTACTACCGGCTGCTGCGACTCGGGATTCCCACCAGCGTTGCCACGGACCCGCACATGCAGGCCACGTCGGCCGCGCATCTCCCCGACACCGCGGTCGCGTTCGGCATCTCCCACACCGGGCGCTCGTTCGAGACCCACGCCACCTTCCGGCACGCGCGCGCGGCCGGAGCGCGGACCGTGCTCGTCACGAGCTTCCGCGGGACCCCCATCGGCGAACTCGCCGACATCGAGATCGTGGTCGCCTCCCCCGACCCCACGCTCCGCCCGGACGCGGTGTCGAGCCGGCTCGCCCACCTCGCCGTCGTCGACGCCGTCACCGTCGCGCTGGCCATGCGGGATCCGGACCGCACGGACGAAGCGCTCCTGCGCGATGACGCCATCATCTCCGAGCGGGAGGTCGCCCGATGACCCGCATCAGCGTCGCGGTCCTCGACCTCGCTGGAACCACGGCACGGGAGGACGGAGTCGTCGAAGCGGCCGTGCGCGCCGTGGTCCACACCGTCACGGACGGAGGGGCACCCCCCGATCTGGCCGAACGCTTTCACGCCGCCCGTGGTGGCTCCAAGATCGACATGCTCCGCAGCGTGCTAGGCGGCGACGAGGGTCTCGCCCGCCGCGCTCACCACCTGTTCGAACAGGATCTGCTCCACCGCATCGAATCCGGACATGTCACGCCCATGCCGGGCGCCGCCGAGACCTTCGCCGGTCTCCGGCACCGAGGCATCCGCACGGCGCTCACCACCGGGTTCTCACCCGCCATCCGTGACCGGCTGCTCGACGTCCTCGGCTGGCGTGAACTCGTCGACCTCGCCCTCTCCCCCGACGACGCCGGGCGCGGACGCCCCCATCCCGATCTCATCTGGACCGCCGCACTCCGGCTGCGGGCCGAGAGTGCCCAGCACATCGCCGTCGCCGGGGACACCGGCAACGACCTCCTCGCCGGAACGCGAGCGGGAGCCGGAATCGTCGCCGGAGTCCTCACGGGCGCGCACGGCCGCGAGCGGCTCCAGAAGGCCCCGCACACGCACATCCTCGACGGCGTCGGCGACCTCGTTCCCCTCATCGACTCCCACAACGAGAGCGTCCTTGCCTCCCCGGCATGACCCAAGGCGCCGCACGAGGTGACACGGGCGCGGGCGGCGACGTCGTGAGAGTTCCGATCGGCCCACCACGCCGCAGTGTGCACCGCGAGCACGCGGCCCCGTCGTTCGGGCGGGGCCGCGCGAGGCCCGTCCTGTTCACGCCGATGTCGGGTGGGCCGAAGCGCTCGGCCTGACCTCATCACGTGGGAGTCCCCGTGGGACCCCGTGGGCGCCCACACCTTCGGCGGCGCGCCCTGGAACGCGCCATCCGGTATCACCGGATCTGTAAGCTACGTTGCCGTAGCTACGCTTCCGTTGCTAATGTGCGCGTATGACGTCTGAATTTACGCACACCGGCACCGGCCCGGACGCGGAAAGAACGGCCGCCCGGCAGGCCGCTCACGTGGTGCACACGGACTGGGCCGTGCCCACGGGAGTCAACGAGACCGTCCTGACGACGCACCTGTGGACGGCCCCGCCCCTGCGGCGCGAGTCCCCCATCCACGATCGCGCGTTCGGCGCCCTGCGCGACCTCAAGGCCGATTACGTGCGGTTCCTCCCCTGGTTCTCCCATCCGCGCATCGCGGTCCCCGCTCTGGAGCCCCCGACCGCCACCACGACCTCCTGGAACTTCGACAACCTCGACCCGTTCGTCGAGGACTTCATGGCCGCGGCGGAGGGGCGCCCCGTCGTCGCGAACTTCGCCACGATCCCGACGTGGATGTTCCGCACCCCGGAACCGGTCCGGGTCCAGGACGACATCGCGGCCAACCACTGGGACTACGAGCAGGGCACGGAACTGCGCGACCCGACGTTCGCGGAGGTCGCCGACTACTTCTACCGGGTGGCCAGCTGGTACATCGCGGGCGGATTCACCGACGAACTCGGCGTGCGCCACGAGTCCGGCCACCACTACCGCTTCGCCTACTGGGAGGTGCTCTGCGAGCCGGACCTCGGGCACCGGCTCGGCCCCGAGACCTACCGGGCCCTCTACGACGCCGTCGTGGCCCGGCTGCGGCCGCTCGACCCGGAGATGCGGTTCGTCGGCCTGTCACTGAGCCACGTCCACGGCGACCCGGAGTACTTCTGGGAGTTCCTCGATCCCGCCAGGCACGCCGACGGCGTCCCGGTCGACGCCTTCTCCTACCACTTCTACGCCTCGCCGGAAATCAGCGATCCGTTCTCGACCGAGGAGAACCCGCCCTACGCGCACTGGCGCGACATCTTCTACGCGCAGGCCGACGGATTCCTGGAACAGGTCCGCTACATCGACTCGATCCGCCGCCGGCTCGCCCCCGAAGTGCGGACGTTCATCAACGAGCTCGGCACCTACCCGTCCGACGTCATGAACCCCGAACCGCAGATTCCGGACGAATACTGGGCACTGAGCGCGTCGGTCCAGTCCTACCTGTGGGCGCGTCTGGTCGAACTCGGGGTCGACCTGGTCGGCATCGCCGAATTCATGGACTACCCGACGATGATCCCCGGCGTCACCCTGGTCGACTGGGAGACCGGCGCGCCCAACGCCCGCTACCGCGCCCTCGACCTGCTGATGCGGCACTTCGGCGCCGGCGACACCTTGGTGTCCACCGGCACCGGCGTCCCCGGAATCCCCGATCCCCGGATTCACGCCCAGGGGTTCATCACGAAGGCGGGGCCGCCGAAACTCCTCATCGTCAACAAGACCGGCAATACGCTCACGGTCGCACTCGAACAGTCCAACCCACTGGCCGGCGCCACGGACGAACTCCGCATCGAGCAGGTGAGCGCCCGCACCGGTTCGGGCCCCGCCGTCTCCACGACGCTCAACGGAGGCCACATCGTCCTGGACCCCTACGCCACGGCGGTGCTCACACCGATGTAGGGCGTGCCGGGAACGGCCGGATCGGCACATTCATTACCGCTGCCGGAGGTCCGCCAGTGCCAGTCCTCCGCCGAAGGCGATCAGGGCGCCGCCGGAGGCCTGGTCCAGTCGGCGTAGCGTTGCCGGCCGCAGCTGACGGGCGGCGAGTGCGGATCCTGACGCCGCCCAGACCAGCGCCATGGCCGCTTCGCAGACGATGTAGAGCGCGCCCAGCGTGACGAGTTGCGAACTCGCCGGTGCGGCTCCGGGCTGCGCGGCGACGAACTGTGGGAGGAAGGCGGTGAACAGCAGCAGCGCCTTGGGGTTGGCCGCGGCGGTGATGAACTCCTGGGCGGCCAGTTTCCCCACCGTGCCGACGTTGGCGTGGACGCCGGTATCGGCGCCGTCCGGGGCCCGGTCCGGGTCGGCCGTGGTGTGGGCGGACCACACCACCCAGGCGCCCAGGCCGATCAGGAAGGCGGACCCGGCGAAGCGCAGGATCTCGAAGGCCGCCTGGGACGTGTGCAGGAGCGCCCCCAGCCCGGTGATGACCACGGCGAGCATGATCGTGAAGGCGAGAAAGCGGCCGGTGAGCGCCACCGCGGCGGCGCGCGGGCCCTGGCGGAGGCCGTTGCGGAAGGCCAGCAGGTTGTTGGCGCCCGGAGAGGCCGCCACGGCCAGGGCGGCAGGGACGAAAACGGCCAGTTGTGCTGCCGACAGCATCACACCAGCCTAGGGCCGCGTGGCGGCCCGGGCAGGCCGCCGGGCCGGGCGGCCGGTGGAGTTCATTCCCGGGTCGGGGGTCGCCCCTGGGATTGCCGAGCGGGTCCCGCGCGGCCGGGCACGACCCGGCCGCGCGGGATTTCCGGTGGGCGACCGTACCCGGTCAGCCGAGCGGGAGGTCCAGCAGCGCGTTCTCGACCACTTCCGGCATGGCCGGGTGGATCCAGTACTGGCCCTTGGCCATGGACCGGGCGTCGAGACCGAAGGACATGGCCTGGATGAGCGGCTGGATCAGTGTCGGTGCCTCCGGGCCGATGATGTGCGCGCCGATCAGCTCACCGGTGCCGGGGTCGGCGAGCAGCTTCACGAAGCTGGTGGTGTCCTCCATCGCCCAGCCGTACGCGACTCCGCTGTACTCCCGGGCGGAGGTCACGTAGTCGCGCCCGGCGGCCTGTGCCTCCTGCTCGGTCATCCCCACCGCGGCGATCTTCGGGGAGGAGAACACGGCGTGCGGCACGTACCGGTGGTCCGAGGTACGCGGATCGTCCGGGTGCAGCAGGTTGTGCTGAACGGTGCGGGCCTCGTGGTTCGCGACGTGCTTGAGCTGCCAGGGGGAGGAGACGTCGCCGAGAGCCCACACTCCCGGCACCGAGGTCGCCTGCCGTTCGTCCACGGCGATGCGGCCGTCCGCGTGCAGCGCGAGTCCTCCGGCGGCGGCGTCCACGAGGTCGGAGTTGGGCCGGCGGCCGGTCGCCACCAGCAGTTCGTCGGTCCGCAGTGTCTCCGCCCCCTGAGGGCCTTCGAGGTCGAGGAGCAGCGTGTCCGCGTCCCTGGTGGCGCGCAGCAGTTTGCGGTGCGGGCGGACGTCCCAGCGTTCCCGCGCCAGTTCCGTGAAGCGCCGCGCCACGGCCGCGTCCTCGTGCCGCAGCAGCACGCCGCCACGGGCGATCACGGTGATCTCCACGCCCAGGGCGGAGAACACGTGGGCCAGCTCGGCGGCGATGAAGCCCGAGCCCAGGATCGTCATGCGGCGCGGGAGCCGGTCCATCCGCATGACGCTGTCACTGGTGTGGTAGCCGAGCGCCTGGTCGAGGCCGGGCACGTCCGGGATGACCGGGCGGCTGCCGGCCGCCACCACGACCTGGTCGGCGGTGATGGTGACCGCCTCCTCAGCGGTCTCCACGGCCAGCCGGCGTTCACCCACGAAGCGGGCCGTGCCGCGATAGAGGGTGACGTTGTCGCTGCCCGTCGCGCGGTACCGCTCGCCGCCCGAGGCGAGCGGGTCGATGCGGCCGAAGATCCGGTCGCGTATCGCCGGCCAGTCGGCGCCGCGCAGCGTCAGGTCGACGCCCAGTACCGCGCCGTGCTGGGGCGCGCGGGCGGTGTCGGCGGTGTGGACGAACATCTTCGTCGGAATGCAGCCGACGTTGAGGCAGGTGCCGCCGTAGGCCGCCTGCGGGCCGACGCCCTTCTCGACGATGGCGACCTTCCGGTCGGCGAATCGCCCGTCGACGATCGAGTTTCCCGATCCGGATCCGATGATGACGAGATCGAAATGGTGGTCCATGGGGCGATTCCTATCGGGAGAGGGGCGGGAGGTCGTCACGTGCCGCGCCGGACTCGCGGCCGACGGCCGTCGCCGACGCCCGTCGGCGGGCTCGATAGGCCGCGGCCTTGACGCGGTTGCCGCACTCGTCCATCCCACACCACGTGCGCCGGGCACCGCGCGAGCGGTCGAGATAGATGCGGGTGCAGGCGGCGCGGCCGCACTCCTTGAGGCGGGCGTGCGGATCGGCGAGCACGGTGATGGCGCTTCTGGCCAGGTGGGAGAGGACGGCGCGGATGTCTCCCGACACCTGGAGGCCCGCGTCGCTGAGCCTCATCGTGGGCACCGGCCCGGCGGCCGTGCCGTTGACGATGTCCAGGCCACCCGGATCGAAGGGCCGGCCCAGCACGCGGTCGAGAGCGAGCCGGTAGACCGCCTCTCGCAGGGAGATCGCGGACGCGAAGGCCGCGGGATCGGCGGTGACACGATCGGGCAGACCGTCGCACTCCGCCACCCACCGTTCGAGGTCCGCGGGCGCGGCCAGCAGGTCGACGGGGTCGTCCCGGCGAGTCGCCACGGTGCCGGCGAGGTCGAGGGCCGGGTTTCCGCTCACGAACGAGAAATACACGTCACCATCTTGACCGGTGACGTGGCCCGCTGGCAAAGTCGTCACCGGTTGAGCAGGTGACACGACAGCGAGGAGGAGAGCGCATGGCCGGGAGCCGCGACATCGAGGTCGTCGTCTTCGACGTCCTCGGCACACTGGTCGACGAATCCGGCGGGCTCCGAGCCGAGATCCGGGACGCGGTTCCCGCGTCCGGCACGGTGCCGGTCGACGGGCTGGTCGCGCTGTGGCAGCGGCATCTACAGGTGGAACAGCAGCGCATCGCGCGTGGAGACCGCCCGTACGTCGGCACCGAGGTCCTCGACCGCGAGGCCGCCCAACGGGTGGCCGACCGTGCCGGGCTCGCCGACCCGGCGGCCGTAGCCCGGCTGGCCACGGCCGGGCAGCGCCTCCCGCCGTGGAGCGACTCCGTCGCGGGCCTCGAACGGCTCGCGCGCCGGTTCCCCGTGGTCGCGCTGTCCAACGCCGGCCGGACCGCTCTGCTCCGGCTCAGCGCCCATGCCGGCCTGCGCTGGCACCTGGCCCTGTCCGGCGAGACCGTCCGCGCGTACAAACCGGCGCCGGAGGTCTACCGGCTCGCCATCGACGCCGCGGGCTGCCCGCCGGAACGCGTGCTCATGGTCGCGGCGCACGCCTGGGACCTTCGCGGGGCCCAAGCGGCGGGCATGCGCACCGCCTACGTCCAGCGGCCGGGCGGGGATCCGCCGGTGGACTCCGACGCCTTCGACCGGCGGTTCGGCGGACTCGGCGAACTGGTCACCGAGCTGACGGCGGAGTGACCCGGCGAGCGCCACCGCGGCCAGGGCGAGGCCGATCGGGGGCGGAGCGGAAGTTCGGCGCCGGAACGCTGGTCGAACCGCTCGATGCCGCCGGTTTCGTAGCCACGCCGGGCTGCTCGTCGTACTCCTCCTCCGCCGGTGTGCCGCGGACGTCCGGGGGAATGCGCGATCGGTCGAGCAGGTGGGGCTTGCGGGGCGCCGGGTTCGGGCCGCGGCGGGGGACCCGCTGGCCGACGGCCCACAGCGGGCCGCCGCACCCGCGCCGGAGGTGATGAGACGTGGGTCACTCCCCGCCATGTCACAGGCGGCCGGGCCGTCTCGTCTCAGGGGGTGCAGCCACTGACGAGCGCAGAGGAGCACACCATGGACGCGCGGCTGAACTACTTCGCCAGCCCGACCGCCGGCAAGATCACCAAGTACATCATGTCGGCGGGCAGGGCCCTCAAGGAGTCGCCGTTGCCGGCGGCGACGCAGGAGCTGGTGTCGCTTCGGGTGAGCCAGATCAACGGCTGTGCCGTCTGCATCGACATGCACACCAAGGAGGCCGCCGCGGCCGGCGAGTCCCCGGTGCGGCTGAACCTGGTCGCGGGGTGGCGGGAGGCCACGGTCTTCACCGAGGCCGAGCGCGCCGCATTGGAGCTCGCGGAGCAGGGGACCCGGATCGCGGACGCGGCCGGTGGGGTCGGCGACGAGGTGTGGGCGCGCGCCGCCGAGCACTACGACGAGGAGCAGCTCACCACCCTGGTCATCCTGATCTCCTTCATGAACACGGTGAACCGGCTGAACGTCATCACCCGGCAGCCGGCCGGCGACTACGAGCCCGGGCGGTTCCGCTGAACGGCACCGGCGGCCGGTGCGGGGGCCCGGCCCGGTGATCACCAGAAGGTGACCGCGCCGCGAGTGCGGCGGGCGGAAGGACCACAAGAGGAGGGTCGGCGTGCGCAAGGTCGAGGAGTTCCAGGAGCTGCGGCCGCTGCTGTTCTCGATCGCCTACCGGATTCTGGGCAGTGTGGGCGAGGCCGAGGACGCGGTGCAGGAGACGTGGCTGCGCTTCGACGGCTCGCCGACCACGCCCACGTCGGCCAAGGCCTTCCTGTCGGCCACGGTGACGCGGATCTCGATCGACGTGCTGCGCTCCGCGCGGGTCAGGCGGGAGCAGTACGTGGGACCGTGGTTCCCGGAGCCGCTGCTCAGCGATCCGTACCAGGATCCGGCGAGATCGGCGGACCTGGCCGACTCGGTGTCCATGGCGGCACTGTTGCTGCTGGAACGGCTCAGCCCGCTGGAGCGAGCGGTGTTCGTGCTGCGGGAGGTGTTCGCCTTCGGGTTCGATGACATCGCCGCCGCGGTGGGACGGTCGGAGCCGGCGTGCCGGCAGTTGCTGGTCCGGGCGCGGCGGCACATGGCGGCCGGGCGGCCGCGGTTCGCGGCGGACCGGCAGGAGCGGCGGGAGCTGGCATCCCGGTTCTTCGAAGCGCTGAAGGACGGTGATGTGGGCGGACTGCGGGAGCTGCTGGCCGCCGATGTCCAGATGGTCGGGGACGGCGGCGGCAAGGCGCCGCAGTGGTCCAACGCCATCGTGGGCGCGGAGCGGGTGGCCCGGGTGCTGGGCACGGCCTTCCCCTGGCTGATCCGGATCGGCGTGTCGTGCGAGCCGCGCGAGGTCAACGGCCAGCCCGGCGCCGTCTTCCGTGACCGGGACGGCAGGGTGCTGCACACCCTGGCCCTCGATGTGCTCGACGGGCGGATCCAGACCGTCCGTGCGGTGATCAACCCCGACAAACTCCGCCACATCGGGCCGGTCGGCGACGCCTGGGCCGTCGACCGCGAGGTGAAGCGCGTCCGCCGGGAGGGGCGCTGACCCGGAGCGCCGGAGGGGCCCGCCGCAGCGTCGGGCCGATCCGCCGGTGACAGGCCTCCGCCGGAACCGGCCCCGGCGACGACTGCCGGGGCCGGTCTCGGCGTGGCGCTCGGGTTACGCCTGCGGGCCCGACGTGGAGTAGGAGTGCGCCCCGGTCCCGGCGAGCTTGCCGCCGTCCACGATGAGGTACTCCTCCCTGATCGCGGAGCCGGCGAACCAGGATTCCAGGATCTCCCGGGTCCCGGCGGCGTATCTGGCCTGGGCGGACAGCGACGAGCCGGAGATGTGCGGCGTCATGCCGTGGTGCGGCATGGTCCGCCACGGGTGGTCGGCCGGGGCCGGCTGGGGGAACCACACGTCGCCGGCGTACCCGGCGAGCCGGCCGCTCTCCAGCGCCCGGACGACGGCGTCGCGGTCGGCGATACGGGCGCGGGCGGTGTTGATGAGGTAGCTGCCGCGCTTCATGGTGGCGAGCAGCCGGTCGCCGAACAGGCCCTCGGTCTCCGGATGCAGCGGGGCGTTGATGGTCACCACGTCACAGGCCGGGACCATGTCCTCGGCGCTGGGGTGGAACGTCAGGCCGAGCTCCTGCTCCACCTCGGCCGGCAGGCGGTGCCGGTCGGTGTAGTGCAGGTGCACGTCGAAGGGGGCGAGCCGGCGCAGCACGGCGAGGCCGATCCGGCCGGCGGCGACGCTGCCGACGTGCATTCCCTCCAGGTCGTAGGAGCGCGCGACCGCGTCGGCGATGTTCCAGCCGCCGTCCCGGACGATCTGGTGCGCCGGCAGGTAGTTGCGGACCAGCGACAGGATCATCATCACGACGTGCTCGGCGACGGAGATGCTGTTGCAGTAGGTCACCTCGGCGACGGTGACGCCGTGCCGGATGGCGGCGTCGAGGTCGACGTGGTCGGAGCCGATGCCGGCGGTGATGGCGAGTTTCAGCCGGCTCGCCCGCTCGATGCGTTCGGCCGTGAGATAGGCGGGCCAGAACGGCTGGGAGATGACGATGTCGGCGTCGGGAAGTTCACGCTCGAAGACCGAGTCGGGACCGTCCTTGTCCGAGGTGACGACGAGGGTGTGGCCCTGGTCCTCCAGGAAACGGCGCAGGCCGAGCTCGCCGGAGACGCTGCCGAGCAGCTGCCCGGGGGTGAAGTCGATGCCGCGGGGGGTCGGCAGGGTCTGTCCGCCCGGGTACGACGCGATGTGCGGCAGGTCGTCGCGCGCGTAGGAGGCCGGGTGACCGGAGACAGGGTCGTCGTAGAGGACGCACAGCACCTTCGCCATGATGAGACTCCAAAGCTCATGCCGGACAGGGCGCTTCGAGCTTCTCCTCGCACGTTACCGCAGGTCAAAGGGAAAGCTTCTATGACGGGATAGCCGCCGCCTATGACGGCGGTCACGCGCCGGCCAGGTAGCGGTACAGGAGCCGTTCGAGCTCGCCGCGCACGTCGGTCTCCCGCGTGACGGCCAGCAGCGCCGCGACCAGCGGCGGTTCGGGACGGCGGTCGGCCACGACGAGCCCGATCCGCGGGAACCGCGCGGGGTCGGTCATCCGCACCACCCGCATGCCCTCGGGGACTCCGAACATGTGCAGCCAGGCGTGGGCGATCACGCTGGACCACCGGTGGGTGGCCACGTGGGCGTAGAGCGCGGAGACGGTATCGGTCTCGATCGCGGGCACCACGGTGGCGCCGGCGTCGGCGAAGAACCGGTCGAGGATTCGCCGGTTGCGCATCTGCGGCGCCAGCAGGCACAGCGGGAGGGCGGCGGCCTCGGCCCAGTGCGCGGTTCGGCGGTCGGCCAGCGGGGAGTCGTTGGGGGTGAGCAGCAGGTACCGCTCCTCGTACAGCGGGACGGCCCGCAGGCCGGGCGGCGTCTCCTCGTCCACGTAGGTGATCGCGGCGTCCAGTTCGAACTCCGCGAGCCGGTGCGCGATCCGGCTGGACGACAGCGACTCCAGCGTCACCCGGGCGTGCGGGTGACGGTCGCAGAACGGGCTGGTCAGCAGGGAGGCCGCGGTGAGGGCGGTCGGGATGGCGCCCAGACGCAGCACGCCGGACAGCCCGCCGCGCATGGCGGAGAGGTCCTGGCGGAGTCCGTCGCACTCGGCGAGGATGCGGTGCGCCCACTGCAGCACGCGCTCGCCCTCGGGGGTGAGTCCGGCGTACCTGCGCCCTCTGTGGACGATCGGCACGCCGAGTTCGCCTTCCAGCCTGCGGATGCCCGCCGACAACGACGGCTGGGACACGTGGCAGGCGTCGGCGGCGCGCGCGAAGTGCCGCTCGCGGGCCAACGCCACCAGATACTCCAATTGGCGCAACAGCACGGTCCAGCATGCCCCACCCACCGCGGCCGTGTCATGCCGCCGGGAGGCGGGCACCGGAACGGGACCGCCCCCGCTCGATCGGGGGAGCGGGGGCGGCCGTCAGGGGCTCAGCACGTCAGCGGGCGCGGCTCCCCGAGTCCGGCGGAGCGGCCGGTGACGTCTTCACCATGTGGGCGCTAGTTCCAGACGCTTCCGAATCCGGTGGCCCAGTCGTCTCCCACGCCGGCTCCCCAGCTGTCGCCCAGGCTGGTGCCCCAGTTGTCGCCCAGCGTGCCGTCCTCCGCCGCCTGGGCCGGCGCTCCGAACCCCAGAGCCGCGACGGCGATCCCCGCCACGACGATGGCCTTCTTCAGCATCCGCTCCCCCTTCACGGGTCGTTTCTCAGTACCGGGACGTGCGCACGCCCAGTCTCCCGGGGCCGCGGGCGCCCGTCGTTGGCGGAGAGTGGCCACTTTCTTGACGATGCGTGCCCGCGCGCGGACCTTGGTGCGCGCGAACGCCCAAGGACGACGTCCTGGCGGTGCCGCCGCAACCGTCCGGCGTGACACCGGCGAACCGGCGATCAGTGGGCCGGCCGCCAACGGTAACGAGCGCGCCCGGCCGCGTCACGGTGCGCAGCCCCCCGCGAGAGGGGTACTGGCAGGGCATCCCTCGCGGCGCCGTGCCCGCCTACCGTGGGGAACGTGGACAACCGCAGTGAAGTGCGCGAGTTCCTGACGACCCGCCGCGCGCGGCTCACTCCGCGGCACGTGGGGCTGCCCGCCGGGACCGATCGGCGGGTGCCCGGTCTGCGGCGCAGCGAGGTCGCGATACTCGCCGACCTGAGCATCGAGTACTACACGCGTCTGGAACGCGGGAACCTGGCGGGCGCTTCCGACCAGGTGCTCGACGCGCTCGCCCGCGCCCTCCGGCTGGACGACGCCGAGCGTTCGCACCTGTTCGACCTGGCGCGCGCGGCCGGCAACGCGCCGTCGCCCCGGCCGCGGCGACGCTCCTCGCGTGCCTGGACCGTACGGCCCGGCCTGCAGATGGCGCTCGACGCCGTCACCACCGGGCCGGCGTTCGTCCGCAACGGGCGGATGGACATCCTCGCCGCCAACCGGCTCGGGTACGCCTTCTACGCCGATGTCTTCGCCACCGCCGAGCGTCCCGGGAACCTGGCACGCTTCGCGTTCCTCGACCTGGAACGCTCTCAGCGGTTCTATCCCGACTGGGAGCCGGCCGCCGACGTCTGCGTGGCGATCCTGCGGACCGAGGCGGGCCGGGATCCGCACGACCGGGGACTCCACGACCTCATCGGGGAGCTGTCGACGCGCAGCGCGGAGTTCCGCACCCGCTGGGCGGCGCACAACGTGCGGCACCACGGAACCGGCTCCAAGGACTTCCACCACGACGTGGTCGGCGCCCTCACGCTCTCCTACGAGGGCATGGAGCTGACCGCCGAGCCCGGCCTCTCCTTCCTGATCTACACGGCGGAGCCGGGCTCGGAGTCCGAGGAACGGCTGCGGCTGCTGGCGAGCTGGGCGGCGGCCCAGGATCTGCCCGGCCATCCCGCGCTCCCGCCGGAGCGCGGCGGCGTCTCCGGCGCCGGTGCCCGACGAGACCACTAGGAGTTCGCATGCGGATCATCCCGAAACCGGCCACGGTCAAGAACCCGCCGGAGTTCTTCACCGGGGACGTATGGCTGGACGCGATCGCCGCACCCCAGGAGGGCGGGCAGCGGATGGTCGTGTCAAGGGTGCGCTTCGCGCCGGGCGCGCGCACCGCCTGGCATTCGCACGCCAGGGGCCAGACGCTCTACGTCACACAGGGCGTGGCGCTCGTCCAGTCGCGCGGCGGAGAGATCATCGAGCTCCACCCCGGGCAGACGATCTACACCCCGCCCGGTGAGGAGCACTGGCACGGCGCCACCCCGGACGACTTCATGGAGCATCTCGCGATGCTGGAGAACGCCGACGACCCGTCCGCCACGACCACCTGGCTGGAGCACGTCACCGACGAGGAGTACCGGCGCTGAGGCGGGGTCCGCGTCGCCGGGGACTCCGGCGCGGCAGCACCCGTAACGGCCGGGTTACCCGGCCGGCGCACGACATCGAGAGGGACACCTGATGCACACACGCACACTCGGTCAAGGGCTGGCCGTCTCCGCGGTCGGCCTGGGATGCATGGGCATGTCGCAGAGCTACGGACCCAACCCCGGTGACCGGCGGGACATGATCGGCGTGCTCCGTTCCGCCGTCGACCTGGGCGTCACCTTCTTCGACACCGCCGAGGTGTACGGCCCCTACGTCAACGAGGAACTCGTCGGCGAGGCGCTCGCCCCGTTGCGGGACGACGTCGTCATCGCCACGAAGTTCGGCTGGCGGATCGAGGACGGCCGCTCGGTGGGGCTCGACAGCCGCCCGGAGCAGATCAGGCGGGTGGCCGACGCCTCGCTGCGCCGGCTCGGCATCGACACGATCGACCTGTTCTACCAGCACCGGGTCGACCCGGAGGTCCCGATCGAGGAGGTGGCCGGTGCCGTCGGCGACCTCGTGCGGGCGGGCAAGGTGCGCCACTTCGGCCTCTCCGAGGCGTCGGCGGCCACGATCCGGCGGGCGCACGCCGTCCACCCGGTGACCGCGGTGCAGAGCGAGTACTCCCTGTGGACGCGCGACCCCGAACCGGAGGTGCTGCCCGCCTGCGCCGAGCTGGGCATCGGTTTCGTGCCCTTCAGCCCGCTCGGGAAGGGGTTCCTCACCGGGACGGTCGACGCGGGCACCGCGTTCGCCTCCGGTGACATCCGCGGCACGATCCCCCGTTTCAGCAGCGAGAACCGCGCGGCGAACCTGGAGCTGGTGGCGCACGTCACCCGGCTCGCCGAGGCGAAGGGCGCGACGCCCGGCCAGATCGCGCTCGCGTGGCTGCTCGCCCAGCACCCGTGGATCGTGCCGATCCCCGGTACGCGCCGCCGCGGCCGGCTCACCGAGAACGCCGCCGCCACCCGGGTGGCGCTCAGCGCGGACGAGCGGGCCGACCTCGACTCGCTGGCCGCCAGAGTGGGGGTCCGGGGCGATCGCTACGGCGCGGCGCACCTGGCGCTGGTCGGACGCTAGCGGCCGGAGGCCGCCCTCCTCGGCCCCCGTACCGGCGAGGAGGGCGGCCTGCGGCCCGCGCGCCGCGGCGCGCAGCCGCGTTCGCGGCTCAGCGGCCGGCGAGCTCGGCGAAGATCTCCACGAGTTCGGGCCGGTCGAACGGGCCGATGTGCGGTGCCGGGACGCTGCGCACGTCGGTGGGGTTGCCGGGGGTGAGGCGGTCGGCCTCCCTGATGAACCGGTCCTGCAGCGCGGGCGGGATCAGCCGGTCGCGGGTGAACCGCACGTACGTCCGGGGGATCCGGCCCCACGTGCCGGCTTGGCCGCGCGCCTCCGCCATGGGGATGCTGACGGGCTCGTCCGGCTCCAGCATGTTGAGCATCCGGCGCGCGCCCTCGTCGGTGAAGTCGCCGGCGAGGCATTCCTTGATGCCGCGGACCACCGCCGGGTCGGCCGAGCGCCAGTTGATCCTGTTCACCCCCAGGACCGCCGGATCGGCGACCGCCGCCGCCGTCACCTGGGCGACGAGGCTCTCGCCGTTCTCCGGTTCCGCGAGGTAGGCGACCATGTTCGGCAGGTCCACGCAGCAGTACGCCGCGACGTAGACGACCCGGTCGAGGAGTTCGGGAACGGCGTTGCCGACCCGGCTGACGGTGACGCCGCCCTGGCTCGCGCCGACGAGGATCACCGGCCCGTGGCGGCGGGCGCGGCGGACGACGCCCACCACGCGTTCCACGTAGTCGTCGATGGTCAGCCCGGCCAGCGGCGACGGCTCGGCCGCCAGCCCGGCCGGGTCCTGCGGGGCCTGGTAGGCGCTGGGGAAGAACCCTTCGTCGCCGTGTCCCGGAAGGTCGACGGCCACGCATCGGTGGCCGCGCAGGGTGAGTTCGCGGACCAGCCCCAGCCACGCGGACGAGGACGAATTGGTGCCGTGGACGAAGACCAGGGTCGGCGGTCGCCCGTCACCGTGGCCGCCGTCGTGGGCGGGGGCGGTTCCGGTGCCGCTCGGCGTCGTTGTCATCGGTGTCATCTCCTTGTCTTCCCGGCCGCTGCCGGGTGGGTGGTACCGCCGGCCCGGAACGGGCCGGCGGGAGGGGTGCGGCGGTGGGCCGCCGGCGGTCAGCCACGGGGGCGGCGCCACATCGGCCACAGGGGCGGGCCGCCGGCCACGCGAACGGGTTCGCCGAGATCCTCGAACCCGTGGCGCAGGTAGAGCGCCCGGCTCCGGGGTGAACTCGCCTCCAGATACGCGGGGACGCGGTCGGCGTCCGCACGTTCCAGCCGGTGCCGCAGCAGCGCCGAGCCGAGCCCGGTGCCCCGCAGCTCACGGGCCACCCCCACGCAGGACAGGTAGAGGTGGGGTTCGCTGATGGGGTGGCGTTCGGCCAGCGCCCGGCCGAGAGCAGACAGTCGCGCGCCGCCCGCCCCGGAGGGCGGGGTCCCGCCCGTGCCCGGCCCGCCCGGAGGGTCCTCGTGGGGCGGCTGTCCCGCGCCCAGCGCCAGCCATACCGCCGCGCCCTCGGCACGGCCCGCCAGGTAGCTCTCCCCGGCGGGATGGGTGATCAGCGAACGGTAGAAGCGCGCCTGGAGGTCACCGCTCCCGTCCGGGAAGAGCCAGCGGGCGACGGGATCGTCCGTGAACGCCTGGGTGAGCACGTCCACCACCGTCCGCTGGTCCGCGTCCCCTGCGCGCCACACGGGTGCGTACGCCGTATTCGATGTCATGCGTACACCGTAGCCGTATCACCGCGCTTGTCCCTATAGATGGCGCCGGTGAAATCAAGAAAGTGCACTGGTACAGTTGAAAGCGACCTAGTACATTTTTGCGGCATCGCCACACCGAGGGACCGGAGGCCCCATGTCGACCGCCCAGCGACCGGATCCCCCCTACCGGCGGATCGTCGAGGAGATCCGGGCCCGGATCCTGGCCGGTGAACTGCGGCCGGGCGAACGTATGCCGTCCATCCGGCAGATCGCGCAACGGTGGGGCGTGGCCATCGCCACCGCGACCAGGGCGATGGCGACCCTGCGCGACGAGGGCCTGGTCGAGGCCAAGGTCGGCTCCGGAACGGTGGTCAGCGCCCGCGCGGGCCGGCAGCGCCCGCCCGGCCCGGCCGTGTCGCCGCCACCGCGGCACACCGGCGCCCCCAGGCAGGCGCTGAACCGGGAGCACGTCCTGCGCACCGCCATCGCGATCGCCGACGGCGAAGGACTCGACGCCGTGTCCATGCGGCGCCTCGCGGCCGAACTCGGCGCCGGCCCGATGTCGCTGTACCGGCATGTGGCGAACAAGGACGAGCTGGTGGCGCAGATGGTCGACGCGGCCTTCGGCGAACCGGAGCTCCCCACCCCCGGGCCGGACGGGTGGCGCGCCAAGCTCGAACTGGTCTCCCGCCGGCAGTGGGAGCTGTGCCGGCGGCACCCCTGGCTGCCCAGGGCCGTCTCGTTCACCCGGCCGTTGCTGATGCCGAACCTGACCGCGTACACCGAGTGGACCCTGCGGGCGCTCGACGGGCTCGGGCTGCCCATGACGATCCGGATCCGCGAGGCGCTCACGCTGCACGGGCTGGTCATGACCGTGGCGCTGTCCCTGGCCGCCGAGGTGGAGGCGGAACAGGAGACCGGTGTGACGCTCGACCGGTGGTGGCTGGCACAGCGGCGGCGTGCCGACGAACTCCTCGCCGATGGCCGGTTTCCCCTGCTGGCGGCGATTCCGGAGGGGACGGTCGCCGACCTGGACGGGCTGTTCGAGTACGGCCTCGCGCGTCACCTCGACGGTTTCGCCGCCCTGGTGGAGGGCCGGTCCCGGACCGGGCCGTGAGGGCGGCGTCCCCGCGCCGTGCCCGCCTCCCCCGCACGGCCACGGCGGGCACGGCGGCGGCGCGTCACCCCCGCACGGCGGCACCGGGAACGCGGGCCGGTCCCGGGCGCACCGGAAGGGCGGCCAGGCCGCGGACCAGCAGGCTGGAACGCCAGGAGAGCGCGGCCGGGTCGACGTCCAGGGCCAGATCGGGGTGGCGCTCCAGCAGGGAGCGCAGGGCGACGCGGCCCTCCAGGCGGGCCAGCGGCGCGCCCAGGCAGAAGTGGACGCCATGGCCGAACGCCAGGTGCCCGCCGTGCGGGCGGCGGATGTCGAAGTCGTCTCCGCCGGGGAACCGGTCCGGGTCGCGGTCGGCGGAGCCGAGGACGACGAGGACCGTCTCGCCCCCCGCCGGGATGGTGACGCCGCCGATCTCGACGGGTTCGAGGGTGAAACGCGAGGTGGCGTTCTGGACGGGACCGTCGTAGCGCAGCGTCTCCTCGATCGCGCCGTCCAGCAGGGACCAGTCGGCGGTGAGCGCGGCCAGTTGCTCCGGGTGGGTGAGCAGCGCGAGGACCCCGTTGGCGATCAGGTTGACGGTCGTCTCGTGGCCGGCGACGAGCAGCAGGAACGCCATCGCGCGCAGTTCGGTGCGGGAGAGGCGGTCGCCGTCCTCGTCCGTGGTGCGGATCAGCGCGCTGAACAGGTCGTCTCCGGGCTCCGTGGACTTGCGGTCGATCAGCTCGTCGAGGTAGTCGCGCATCGGCACCGCCGCGGCCTGCCGGGACGCGACACCATTGCTCGGGGCGAGCATCGCGTTGGACATGGCGCGAAAGGCCACCCGGTCCAGCGACGGGACGCCCAGGAGTTCACAGATGACCGTGATCGGGAGGGGAAAGGCGAACGCGTCCACGAGGTCGATGCTCCCGGACGTGGGCAACGCGGCCAGCAGTTCGTCGGTGATCTCCTGGACGCGGGGGCGCAGCGCCTCGACCCGCCGCGTGGTGAACTCGCGCGCGACGAGCCGGCGCAGCCGGGTGTGCTGGGGCGGGTCGGTGGTGAGCATGTGGTCGCCCATCACCCCCTCGATCTCACTGCCGCTGGCCCGCTGCCAGCTCTTCGAGAGCCGGGGATCGGCCAGGGCCGCCCGCGCCTCCTCGTACCCGACGACGAGCCACACCTCCTCCCCTCTGGGAAGCCGGACCCGGTGCACGGGACCCTTCGCTCGTAGTTCGGCGTAAACGGAGTAGGGGTCGGTGAAGAACGCCGCGCCGTACGTACCCAGGTCGATCATGACGCTGCCAGCTCCTGTTCGGCTCTTCGGCACCGCCCGTGGGAGGGGGCTCCGAGGGTGACGGCCGCAACATGCCCCGCATTGTCCCGGGATATGCCGGTCACCTGACGAACTATCGCGGCGGCCGGTCGCGCCGGCCGCGCCGCTGTCCGGCCGGCGCACGTCGGACCGCGTCCGCGACCGTGCCCGGTACGGGAGGCGCGCATGTCCGTCTCCGGCCATGTGCCGGATTCGGTCACGGAGCGTGGCCGGAATCGGGCATTGTTGCGGGCGAACCTTGCTACCGACCACTGGAGGCGGCGTGTCCTTCGAGGACGTGACCATCGACGAGCTCGCGACCAGAGCCCTGCAGGCCCAGGAGAACGGCGACCACCAGGCCGCCGCCGTGTTCGCCCAGCTCGCACACGCCAAAGCCGTTGACCTGTTCGCGCGCGACATCCACCGGAGCACCCAGGGACTGCACGAGGCGGCGTCGCTGTTCTCGACGGCGGCCCGCCGGATGCGGGCGTAGCCACGGCACCCCGGCCGGTGGCGGCGGGACGGATCCGGAGAGTGACCGGCACCGGACCGCTCCCGGCGGCCGGCGCGGCCGGTCCCGCTCCGGGGCGGGACCGGGTGTGCCGGAGCTAGGAGTACTTCAGGGCGTGCTCGTTGGCGCCGGAGCTGAAGCGCAGCGGCTTGGGGCCCCGGACCCCGTGCTCGGTGCGCCAGAGGGCCACGAACAGCACCCCGCCGAACAGCCCGAACCCGAAGCCGGCGATCAGCACGCCGATGACCGCGAACGCCGGCCCGGGAGTGGGAGAGCCGACGACCCGGCCGACCAGCGGCCCCGCGCTCACGCTGGTCGCGACGAGGACCACCGCCGCCAGGCAGGCGAGCGCCGCCCACATCCGCCGCCGGAGCCGGGTCGCCGGGGCGCTCCGCACCGCGTAGCGCACCGTCTCCCCGCAGATGGCGCACTCCAGCCCGCCCGAGACGGCGCCGGTGGCGGGCCGCCGGACCCGAAGCCGGGCACCGGCCTCTTCGAAGGTGTGCAGGGTCCCCTGCCACTGCCACTCGCTGTCGGTGTGGTGGACGACCTGCACGAACACGTCCGGATCGATGGAACGCCCCATGTTGCCCCCAACTGCCGCTCCTGGCGGAAGGTAACGGCGGACTGCTCCTGCGTCAACAGAGCTCGGCGGCCATCCGCGGCCGGCTAGCCGTCCGACGACCGCTGGTACGCGTGGGCGACCTCCCGCAGGACGCGCAGCATCTCGTTCTCGCTCGGCGCGCTCACCCGGTCCACGCGGCGCGCGACGAGGATCCGGCGCGCCGGTGCGGTGCTACCGAGCGAGATGACCCGGACGTCGGGGTTGCGGTTGGCGACGGCGGTGCGCGGGGCCAGCGCGATCCCCAGCCCGACGCTGACCATGGCCTGGGCCTCCTGGTAGTCGTTGGCGTGGAAGGCGATCCGCGGTTTGAACCCCGCCAGGCGGCAGCTTCGTTCCAGCACCTCGGCGACCGGGTGATCGGGCTCCCGGACGATCCAATCCTCGTCGGCGAGCTCGGCCATCGTCACCGTCCGCTGACCGGCGACGCGGTGGTCGGCCGAGACGACGAGCACCGTCGGGTCCTCCAGCAGGTCGGTCAGCTCGACGTCCTCCGCGCGCAGCCGGCTCCACTCGTAGTCCCACAGCAGGGACAGCCCCACCTCGCCGCTGGTGAGCATCCTCATGAGCCGGTCCAACCGCGCGCTGTGCACGCTGAGCCGGATGCGCGGATGCCGGGACCGGAACTGGCGCACGGCCAGCGGCAGCAGCGAACTTCCGGCGGTGGGGAACGTACCGATCGCCAACCGGCCGCGCCGCACCCCGGCCACCTCGGCCAGGTCCGACTCCGCCGCGGCCAACTGCGTCTGGATCCGGCGGGCGTGCGCGGCGAGCACCGCGCCCGCGTCGGTCGGGGTGACCCCGCGCGCCAGCCGGTTGAGCAGCGGCTGCCCGACCTCGCTCTCCAGCCGGCGCAACTGCTGGGAGACCGCGGACGGGGTGTAGTTCAGCTCGCCCGCCGCCGCCGTGACCGAGCCGGTTTCGATCACTTTCGCGAGCAGTATGAGCCGCCGGACGTCCAGCATCGCAGCTCCCTCTTAAGCATTCCTACATGGTCGTGAAGACATTAGTGATGGTGCTTCACGCACCTCGCCCCCCATCATCGTGCTGCACGCCACATGATCAGCATGACGTGCGTCACACGGCGCCGCGCGCGCCTTCACGACCTGGGAGGAAGTCCATGCCACGGATCGCGTCCACATGGATGCGGGGCGGAACCAGCAAGTGCTGGGTCTTCGACCGGGAGGATCTCGCCGCCGCGGACCGGCCGGTCGACGAGGTGCTCCTGCGCCTCTTCGGCAGCCCCGACCCCCGTCAGGTGGACGGCGTCGGCGGCGGCACGTCGACCACGAGCAAGGCCGTCATCCTGGCCCGCGCCGAGGAGGACGACGCCGACGTCGCCTACACGTTCGCGCAGGTCGGCATCGACCAGCCGGTGGTGGACTGGGGCAGCAACTGCGGCAACTGCTCGGCGGTCGTCGGCCCCTACGCGGTGCTGCGCGGCTGGGTCGCCCCCAGGCCCGGCTCCACGACGGTGCGGGTGCGCAACACCAACACCGGCCAGCTCATCGTGCTGCAGGTGCCGACCCCGGACGGCGTCCTCGACGAGCGGGGAACCGCGCGGATCCCGGGAGTGCCGTTCGCCGGCATACCGGTGCGGATGTGGTTCGTGGACCCGGCCGGCCGGACGACCGGCAAGCTCTTCCCCACGGGCGCGGTCATAGACGAGTTCCCCGACGGCGACGGCACGCTCCCGGTGACCATCGTGGACGCCGGCGCGCCGCTCGTCGTCGTCTCGGCCCGGTCGGTCGGGCTGACCGGCACGGAGACGCCCGCCGAACTCGACGCGCGCGCCGACCTGGCGGCCCGGTTGGAGGACCTGCGGCGCCGGGCCGCGGTGGCGATCGGCCTGGCCCCGACCCCGCAGGCCGCCGAGCGCGCCGTCCCCAAGATCGCGCTGGTCGCCGCGCCCACCGACGACGGCGCCGACCTGGTGGTGCGCATGCTCTCGATGGGGCGCGCGCACCCGGCCGTCGCCATCACCGGCAGCGTCGCGCTGACCCTCGCCGCGCGCACCCCGGACACGGTCGTCTCCCACCTGGTGGGGACCCGCACGGACGACGACCTGCGGCTGGCCACCCCCGCCGGCACGGTCGCGACCCGGACGGGGGAGCACGACGGCCGGCTCGCCGTCGCCGTCACCCGCACGGTCCGCCGCCTCGCCGAGGCCAGCCTCGTGCTCCCCGACGCCGAGCCGGCGATGGACCCGGTCGGCGCCGTCCCAGGGGAGGTGGCGACCAGATGAGCGACGTCCTCGATCGCCACCCCGTCCAGGCGCCCGCCGACCCACCGCCCCCGAAGCCGCGGACCGCGTTCGCGGTCATGGGCGGCTTCTCCGTCTTGGCCGTGGTCGCCGCGCTGGCCGGCGGCGAACTGTTCGGCGGCCGCGTCGCCACCGTCGACGGCGACTTCTCCGACGCCACCGTGGAGGTCGTCATCCCCCTCGCCGAGGGCGGCGGCACCGACACCTGGGCACGCTTCGTCGGGCAGGAACTGCTGCGCACCGTCCCGGGCGAGCCCGGGTTCGCGCCGGTCAACGACGGCGGCGGCGAGGGCATCACCGCGACGAACGACTTCGCCCGCTCCGCGCCCGCCGACGGCACCGAGGTCCTGGTGAGCACCGCGACCACGGTCGTGCCCTGGGTCCTGGGCCGCTCGGAGGTCGACTACGACTTCACCCGACTGACCCCGGTCGTCGTGAACGGCACCGGTGGGGCGATCTACGGCCGCGCCGGGGCCGGGCTCGACGGAGTCGAGGACCTGATGGAGCGCGGCCAGCCGCTGCGGTTCGGCGGCATCAGCCCCACGGGGCTGGACCTGACCACCATGGTCGCCTTCGACCTGCTGGACGTGGACGTGACCGCGATCTTCGGGTTCGAGGGGCGCGGACCGGTCAACCTCGCGCTGCAGCGCGGTGAGATCGACCTGGACTACCAGACCACGTCCGCCTGGGGTCCCGCCGTGCAGCCGCTGCTGGACGACGGCACGGCCGTGCCGCTGATGTCGCTGGGCCAGCTCGACGAGAACGGCGACGTGGTCCGCGACCCCAACTTCCCCGACCTGGCGACCGTGCCGGAGGTGTACGAGCAACTGCACGGGTCGGCGCCGGACGGCCCCGCGTTCGACGCCTACCGGACCATGCTCGGCCTGACCTACACCTACCAGAAGGCCATGTGGGTCCCCGGCGACACACCGGAACCGGCGGTGGCGGCGCTGCGCGGGGCCGCGCACGAACTGGGTGCGGACCCCGGGTTCCAGCGTGATGCCGCCGAGGTGCTGGGCGGCTACCCGCTGGAGGCCGGGGAGGACCTGCCCCAACGCACCCGCGACGCCTACGAGGTCGAGCCGGACGTCCGCGACTACCTGCTCGCGCTGCTGGCGAGCGACTACCAGGTCGACCTGGGTGAGGGGTGACGGGTCATGGGCGAAGCAGCACTGGCCGCGCTCATCTCGCTGGCCGACCCCTCCCTGCTGGTGATGCTCCTGGCAGGCGTCCTCGCCGGCCTCCTCATGGGCCTCATCCCCGGCCTCGGGGGCACCGGCGCCGTCGCCGTCCTCCTCCCGGTCACCTTCGGCATGGAGGCGCCGCAGGCGCTGGCGCTGCTCATCGGGGCGCTGGCCGTCGTCCACACCTCCGACACGGTGGCGGCCGTCCTGCTCGGAGCTCCGGGCTCGGCCTCGGCGAGCGTCACCATGCTCGACGGCTACGCCATGGCGCGCCGGGGGCAGGCCGCGCGGGCGCTCAGCCTGGCCTTCCTGTCGTCCATGGCCGGCGGCATCCTCGGCGCCGTCGGGCTGACGATCGCCATCCCCCTGGCCCGGCCGCTCGTGCTGTCCTTCGGCAGCCCGGAACTGTTCATGCTGACCGTGCTCGGCGTCGCGCTCGCCGCGGTGCTGTCGCGGGGCAATGTCGCCAAGGGCTTGGTCGCGGGCCTGCTCGGGCTGCTGCTGGGCATGGTCGGCACGTCCCCCACGACCGCGGAGTACCGGTTCACCTTCGGCAGCCTCTTCCTCGGCGACGGGCTCTCCCTGGTGGCGGTGGCGCTCGGCGTGTTCGGCCTGGCCGAGATCGCCTCCCGGGTCGGCCAGCGCGGCACCGGCCCGGAGCGGACCGTGCGCCTGGGCGGCGGCTGGCTGGCCGGCGTCCGCGAGTGGCTGCGGTACTGGTCGCACGTCCTGCGCGGCTCGCTCATCGGGATCTGGGCCGGCGTCCTGCCCGGCATCGGCGCCACCGCCGGCACCTGGCTCGCCTACGGGCAGGCGGTCGCCACCGCCAAGGACCGGCGCAAGTTCGGCAAGGGCGACCCGCGCGGCATCGTGGGGCCGGAGAGCGCGAACAACTCGGTCGAGGCCGGCGACCTCATCCCCACGCTGCTGTTCGGCATCCCTGGCGGGGTGCCCGCCGCGATGCTGCTCGGGATGCTGCTGACCTACGGGGTGCAGCCCGGCCCGGCGATCGTCACCGACCACCTGGACCTGATGTACCTCATCGTGTGGTCCTTCGCCATCGCCAGCGTGCTGGGAGCGCTGCTGTGCTTCCTCGGCACCCGATGGCTGGCCCGGATCACCGAGGTGCCGTTCGCGGTGCTCGGGCCCGGCCTCGTCGTCGTCATGCTGCTCGGCGCGTTCCAGGAGAGCGGCCAGCTCGGCGACCTGTGGGTCATGCTCGCGCTGGGCGTTCTGGGCTGGCTGCTCAAGGGGACCGGTTTCCCGCGCGCGCCGTTCCTCATCGGATTCGTCCTGGCGATCCCGCTGGAGCGGTACTACTTCCTCACCGACCAGGTGTACGACGGCCTGGACTGGGTGGGCCGGCCGTGGGTGCTCGTCTTCCTCGCCGTGCTCGCGCTGCCGGGCGTCACCGCCGCCGCGCGGGCCGTCCGCGCCCGGCGCTCCGGGGCGGGCGACGCCGCGTCCGGCGCGGCGGCCCTACAGGAGGAGGCGCCGCTCGCCGACTCCCCCTGGTCCCTGCTGACCGGAGTGGGCGCGCTCGCGGTGTTCGGCGCGGCGTTCGCGGCGGCGGGGTCCTACTCCGCAGACGCGCAGCTCGTGCCGCGGCTGGTGTGCGCGGCCGGTGCGCTCGCGGCGGCCTGGCTGGTGTTCCAGGAGTTGGCGCGGTTCCGCCGACGCCGCCGGGACGGGGCCGGCTCTCCCCCTCCGCCCCTGGTCTCTCCCCCGGCCGCGGACGCGGCGGCGGAAGAGGTGCCGGCGGAGGATGCGCCGACGCCGGCCGGGGAACCGGAGCCGGAGCGGGAGATGGTGCCGGTCGGCGCCGGGGCCTCGGCGGGCGTGGCGGTCGCCGGCCGGACGTTCGCCTGGATAGCGGCGTTCCTGGTCCTGGTCGCCTTGGGCGGTTACGTCGCGGCGCTGCTGCTGTTCGTCCCGGCGTTCCTGCTGTATGTCGCGCGGGTCCGCACCCGCACGGTCGTGCTGTACACGCTGACCGCGGCGGTGGTGGTCGGGGGGCTGCCGTCGCTGCTCCCGGTGCACCTGCCCGTCGGGTTGCTGCCCGGGTAGCACGACGGTCCGGACGGACTCCCGGGGGCCGGCGGCCGGCCGGCTCCCGGGCGGTCCCTGCGGCCTCCGCCGCGAGTGGCGGGGAGGTCAGACGTCCTCGGGACCGAACGGCGGGAGGTAGGGCTCGTCGATGCGGACGACCCGGAGGCCGGGGAGCCGCCCGGCGGCGACGTCGACGTCCGCCTCCGCGTACCGGACGAGCTCGGTCAGGCCGGGCAGGCGCGGCAGCGTTCCGAAGTCGCCGTGGGCGAGGGTCAGGGACTCCAGCCCCGGAACGTCTCGCAGCGCGGACAGGCCGGCCACGTCCACGTTCGACAGGATCAGCCGCCGGATCGGCGTACCGCGCAGCCGCCGCAGGTCCACGTTGGCGGGGCCGGCCAGTTGCAGCAGCTCCCACCACCGGCCGGTCAGCGGCCCCAGGTCCATGCCGTTCTCGTCCCAGAGCAGTGCCTGCGTCACCGCCGGCAGCCACCTGACGGGCTCGAACGTTCCCACCCACCGCAGGTCGGTGGTGAGCCGGCGACGCCGCAGGATCGGGCCACGCGGCGGAGGCGTGCCGGTGTCGGACCCGCACAGCACCCGCCGCCACACCGGCCAGAGGCGGTCCCAGAACGCCGCCCACTCCTCGTCGCCGCTGAACGGGTCCGCGATCTCCGTCATCGGTACCTCCCGTCGCGCCAGCGGGCGCTCCCGCCGTCGCGGGACGCTCCGGCCGGGGGCCGGGGATCGCGCCCCTCGTGAGGAGGGTAGCCGCGTGCGGTCCGGCCCCGGCCGCGCCTTCACCGGACGCGGCCCCGGTCCCCGTCCCGTGCGCGGCGGCGGCCAGTGGACGCGCGGCTCCGTTCGGCCTCGGCGCCGGGCGGTCACCGTCTCGGGGCGGCCGTCCCCGGGCGCTCGCCCGGGGCCACGGATGCCGGGCCGACGCGCGGATTACGTGCCGCGACCAGGGTGACCAGGCACGACACCGCCGCCAGCGCGCCGTAGCCGAGGGAGATCTCGCCCAGATCCAGCGTGTGCGAGAGCTGGCCGGCGACGAAGCTGGGGATCGCGGCACCGCTGTAGGAGGCGATGTAGGTGGTCGACAGGACGCTCGCCCGCTGCGCCGGTCCCGTCCCGGCCAGCAGCGCGCGCATGCTGCCGGCGAACGCCGCGCCCTGGCTCGCGCCGGCCAGCACGCTCGCCGCCAGGAACGGCAGCACCGCGCCGGCCCGCAGGCAGACGAGGAGGGCGACGACCGACAGCAGGAATCCGGCCATGCCCGCGCGCTGCGCCGTCGCGGGGGTGATCCGGCCGGCCAGCGTCCCGCCCACGACGCTGGGCGCCATGTAGGAGGCGAGCACCGCCGCCGCCACCAGCGCGTTGCCCGTACCCAGCTGGTCGGCCGCGACGGACGCCCCGAACGCCTGGTAGAAGCCGCCGAGCGCCCACGTGGCGGCGAAGACGCACGCGGCCACCGGGAACAGCCGCCGCGCGGTGCGCGGCAGGCCCACCTGCAGGCGCAGGGAGGCCAGGGCCCCTCGGGTGCGCGCGACCGTGTCGGGTCCGGCGGCGACGGCCACCGCGCACACCGTGAGCACACCCGCGCAGATCAGATAGCCGAGCGACTGCGGGGCGGGGCCGTACTGGGCGAGCGCGCCGGAACCGAGGGCGCCGATGGTCAGGCCGACCATGGGTCCGCACGCGGTGACGGTGGCGGCCAGCCAGCCGGGGGACGGGGGTGCGGAGTCCACGACGTAGGAGGCCAGCGCGCTGGAGGCCAGCCCGCACGCGAGCCCTTGGAGCACCCGGCCGGCCAGCAGCGGCGGCGTGCCGTCCACGCCGGTGAGCACGAGGCAGCCCGCGGCGGCCAGAACGAGCGCGGCGAGCGCCACCGGGCGGCGGCCCAGGTGGTCGGAGAGCCGGCCGAACACGAGCAGCGCCGTCAGCACTCCGGCGAAGTAGGTGACCGCGGCCGTCGCCAGGTCGGCGTTGGTGAGGCCGTCGAGGCGGCGGTAGCCGTCGAAGAGCGGGATCGGGGCGGCCGAGGCCGCGAACACCGCGACCAGTGACGCGGTGGCGCCCACGAACGCCGTCCGGGTGGACGGCCGCCGCGCGCGCCGATCCCGCCGCGGTGTGGCCACGGCCGGGGCGGACGCGCCGGCGGCACGGACGCCGGAGGCGGGTCCGGGGGCGTCGGACGGCGGGTGCATCTGCGTTCTTCCCCTCATGTCGCGGTGTGGGCGCCGCACCGGGCATGGCAGTTCGCGGCCACTGTTCCGGGGCGGGGTGCTGCCGGGCTAACCGTGCGGGCGGCCGGGTGCGGAGCGGAGCGCGGCAGCGCGTTCCTGTGACGGGTCCGCCGCGCCGGGAGGCGGCCCGGTACGCCGCGTGGTCTTTCGTCCCCGACACGCACCCGGCCCGCTGTCGTGCCGTGTCCGGACCGGGATCCACGCTAGGCCGGAGCCGGCGGCGCAGGGAGGCCCTGTCATTACCCGTCTTCGCGGACTCCCCGCACCGGGGGTGCGCGGCCGGGGGGCGGCCCCTCGGCGGCCCGGCGCAGACCCGTACCGGCCAGGGTCTCGACGGCGCTTCCCGTGCCGGCCGCACTACCATCGGCGAATGGGCCTGTACGACTCCCCCACCCTCGTCTATCGGGACGTCGGCGAGCCGCGCCGCCACGAGATCCGCACCGCCGACGAGGAGCAGGTGCTCGCCGAGGTGCACCAGGTCGTGGGGCCACCGCCGAAGAGCGGGCTGAACCGGTTCCTCTCCCCGTACCCGGACCGCTCCCGGATCGTGGTGCGCGCCGACGCGCCCGGCGGCACCCCGTTGTTCTTCGTCGACCGGGCCGCGGGCCGGGCGGACTCGGCCCTGCAACCGCCCTGCACCGTGGTGGCCCCCGACGGGCGGCCGGTCGGCGGGATCGTGCACGATGCGGCGGCCTTCGCGCAGAGCTTCCTGGAGGGGCGCAGCGCGCTGCCCGGCGGCCGGTCCTCCTTCCGGCAGGCGCATCACGTGGTGGACGCGCACCAGCGGCCGTTGTGCGCGGTCGCCTGGGAGCCGGTCGAGATGGGCGGCCACCTCGACCGGCCGCGCGGCGGAGGGCACGCGATCTACACCGATCCGGCCGGCGCCGAACTCGCCCGTCTGGAGGGCGACGTCCTCCACCTGCGCTTCCGGCTCCCCGAGCCGTTGGGCACGCTGCTGGTCGCGTCCCCGCTCGCCTTCCTCCTGATGAACGAGGTCTGAGCCGCGGGCCCCTGACCGGGCGAGCGGCGGCCTTCGGTCACCCGACTCCGGCGAGCGACACCATGAGGGGCAGCAGCAGGATGATCAGCACCGCGCCGAGCACGTCGAAGCAGATCCCGGACCGGATCATCCGGGTGATCGGAACGCACCCGGATCCGTAGACGATCGCGTTCTGCGGGGTGGACACCGGGAGCATGAACCCGAAGGACGCGGCGAACCCGGCGGCCAGCGCCGGGACGAGGGGATCGACCCCCACTCCGGCCGCGAGCGGGATCACGATGGGGACGACCACGGCGGCCGACGCGGTGTTGCTCGTGGTCTCGGAGATGACGACGGCGAGCACGACGGCGAACGCGGTGATGGCGAACGTGCTCGCCACGCCGGTCGCTCCGGAGGCGGCGTCGCCGATGGTCTGGGCGAGCCCGGTGTCGGCGAGCAGCGATCCGAAGATGATGCCGGTGCCGAAGAGCAGGATCGTCCCCCAGTCGATCTGCGCCGCGTCGGACCAGTCCATCGTGGCCTGCCGGCGCCGCCAGTCCGTGGGCAGCACGAACAGCAGGCAGGCGCCGACCACGGCGACGACGCCTTCGTCGAGGTGGTCGGAGACCGTGGTGTACAGCGCGGACTCGGTCCCCGCGGTGAGGCCGACGACGGCGGGCACCAGCCAGAGGGTGACGGTCGTCCCGAAGGCGATGAGGGTGTTGATCTCCGCGCGGCTCATCCGGCCGAGCGCGGCGCGCTGGTCGCGCACGTACTCCTCGACGCCGTCGATACGGCGGATCTCCGGCCGGTTGAGGAGCAGCAGGACGGCGCCGAGGACGACGAACATGCAGGCGCAGATGGGCAGCGCCATGGCGGACCACTGGGCGAACGAGATGCGCTCGCCGGTGGCCTCCTCGATCAGGCCGCGCGCGATGAGGTTGGGCGGGGAGCCGACGGGGGTGAGCAGCCCGCCGACGCTGGCGCCGTAGGCGAGCATGAGCATCAGCGCGGCGCCGATCCGGATGCGCCGGGGGTCGAAGTCGGGCGCGACGGCGCCACGGTCCTGCAGCAGCCGGGCGATGACCGTCAGGATGCCGAGCGCGGTCGGCATGAGCATGGCGACCGTGGCGGTGTTGGAGACGAAGGCCGAGAGCACGCAGGTGATGCCGCCGAAGGCCAGCACGACGCGCACCGTGGACCGTCCCACCCCGGGGATTCCCAGGACGAGGAAGGCCGCCCGTTGCGCGACACCGTGCTTGAGCATCGCCTGCGCCAGGATGAACGCCCCGATGAAGGTGAACACCGTCGTGGAGCCGAACGGCGCGAGCACGTCGTCCGCCGGCGCGACCCCCAGGAGCACGATCGCGGCGACGCCGATGAGGCCGCCGACCGGGATCGGCACCGGCTCGCACACCCACAGCACGATGACGCCGAGCAGCACGGCGGCGAGGGACTGCTGGTCGCCGGGCATGTCGATCGGGGCCAGCCCGAACGCGATGGCCACGACCGGGGCGAGCACCCAGCCGACCGTCCGCCGGCCGCGTTCGAACCGCTCCTCCGTGGGGGAGAGCCGTTGCTCGCTGAGGCTGCGGTAGGTCCGTCCGCCGAGGAGCGCCTCGGCGACGTCGGTTCTTCGGCCGCCGTCGTCCGGCACGGTCCCGCGTGGCTGCAGCGTCATGGGGGCCTCCTGAAGCGATCCAATGTGATGGAGACCACTCTTGAACGTCCGCCCATGGCCTGTCCAAGACGTCTTGACTACGCTTCCCATAGGCGTTTCCTATGGAATGCCGGGCAGGAGGCACCGTGGACGCCCGCCAACTGCGGTATTTCCTCGCCGTGGTCGACCACGACGGCTTCGGGCGCGCGGCCGAGCACGTGCACATCGCGCAGCCCTCGCTGTCGCAGGCGATCGCGAGCCTGGAGCGCGAGGTCGGCACCCCCCTGTTCCACCGGGTCGGGCGCGGGGTCGTGCTCAGCGAGGCGGGCCGGCAGCTCGTCGAGCCGGCACGGCAGGTGCTGCGGGACCTGGAGGCGGCGCGCGCCGCCGTGCAGACGGTCCGGGAGGTGCGCAGCGGCCGGATCGATCTGGTCTCCATGCCGTCTCCGGGGATCGAACCGCTCACCACGATGATGAGCCGCTTCGCCGAGTCGCACCCCGGCGTGACGGTCAACGTCGACGCCGCCTTCACCCCTGAGGGGGTGGTGGAGAGCGTGCGGTCGGGCGCGGCGGAGATCGGTCTGGTCGGCTCGGCCGGCGACCTGCCCGCGGCGGCGCGGCTGCGGGTGCTGCCGGTCGAGGAACAGCCGCTGATCCTCGTCTCACCGCCCGGCCACGGGCTGCCGCCCGGTGACGTGGTGCGCCGCGACGGGCTCCGGGGGCTGCGGATGGTGGTGTCGCACCGCGGCAGCCTCATGCGCCGGCTCGTGGACGAGTTGCAGGCGGACGGCGTCGAGGTCCGGCTCGCGGCGGAGGTGGCGCACCGCACGTCGATCCTGCCGCTGGTGCTCGCCGGGTTCGGGCACGCCGTCCTGCCGTCGTCGTGGACCCCGCTGGCGCTGCGCGCCGGGGCCACGGTGCGCCGGATCGACCCGCCGTCGCACCTGCGCATCGCCGTCGTGCACCGGGCGTCGATGCTGACGCCGGGGGCGCGCGCCTTCCTGGAGGTGGCCGTCGGCTACGCCCGTGAGGCGCGCGCCGATCCATAGGCGGCACCTATGAGCGGGATCGCGGACGCGTCTTGGACACCCGGTCACCGCATGCGGTCGACTCGGGATGCCGCTTCCCGAACCCCGGAGGGACCATGACCGCCGAACAGACCTTCCGCATCGCCTGCATCCCCGCCGACGGCGTCGGCGCCGAGGTCGTCGCCGCGGGGCGCGCGGTCCTCGACACCGTGGCGGACCGCTCCGCCGGGCGATTCGCGCTCGACTGGACGGAGTTCCCGTGGGGCTCGGCCTACCACGCCGAGCACGGCGTGATGATGCCCGACGACGGGCTCGACCGGCTGCGCGACTTCGACGCGATCTACTTCGGCGCCGTCGGCTGGCCGACCGTGCCCGACCATGTCAGCCTGTGGGGGCTCCGGCTGCGGATCTGCCAGGGGTTCGACCAATGGGCCAACGTCCGCCCGGTGACGTTCCTTCCCGGGATCACCGGCCCGCTCCGCGCCGCCGACGACACCGAACTGGACTGGGTGGTGGTGCGGGAGAACTCCGAGGGCGAGTACGCCGGGCTCGGCGGGCGCAATCTCTCGGCGCGCGGCCCCGGCGGCGAGGTGGCCGTGCAGTCCGCGCTGTTCACCGAGGTGGGCTGCGAGCGCATCTTCCGGTTCGCCTTCGACCTCGCCCGTACCCGGGCACGCCGGAAGGTGTCGAGCGTGACCAAGAGCAACGCCCAGCAGTACGGCATGGTGCTCTGGGACGAGACGTTCGCGCGCGTCGCCCGTGACTACCCCGACGTCGAGACCGAGAGCGTCCTGGTGGACGCGATGTCGGCGAAGTTCGTGCTGCGCCCCGAGGAGCTGTCGGTCGTGGTCGCCTCGAACCTGCACGCCGACATCCTGTCCGACCTCGGCAGTGCGCTGGCCGGCAGTCTGGGCCTCGCGGCCAGCGCCAACCTCAACCCCGAGCGGCGGTTTCCCAGCATGTTCGAACCCGTCCACGGCTCCGCGCCCGACATCGCCGGCCGCGGGGTGTGCAACCCGGTCGGCGCGATCGGGAGCGCCGCGATGATGCTCGGCCACCTCGGCCTGCCCGACGAGGCCAAGGCGATCAACGCCGCCGTCGAGGCGTGCACCGCGCGCGGGATCCGCACCCGCGACGTCGGCGGCACCGCCGGCACCCGGGAGGTGACCGAGGCCGTCATCGCCCACCTCCCCGGCTGGACCGGGTGAGCGCCGTCCCGCCGGAGGGCGCCCGCACACCGGCGCCCGGCCGCCCCGATTTCTGCGGACGGCCGGGCGCGGCGCCGGACGGGTCCGGCTCGTCACTCGTGAACGGTGATGGCCAGCGCCGGGCACACCGCCGCGGCCTGACGGACCTCCTCGGCCAGCTCCGCGGGCGGCTCGGAGGTGAGCAGCACGACGACGCCGTCCTCCTCACGCTGGTCGAACACCTCCTCCGTGGCCATCACGCACTGGCCGGAAGCGACGCACTTCTCCTGGTCGACGGTGACCTTCATGGGACTCTCCCCCTCGTGGGTTGCGGTGGGCCGGGTCGCGCCGCGGCCGGCGTCACCAGGTGACGGGCAGCTCGTAGACGCCGTACACGGAGCCGTCGTGCTTGAACGGGATCCGGTCCAGGTCGGTGGCCAGCCGGAGCGTGGGGATCCGCCGGTAGAGGGTGCTGTAGACGACCTGCAGCTCCATCCGGGCCAGCGGCTGGCCCAGGCACTGGTGCACCCCGAAGCCGAAGGCCACGTGGTGGCGGGCCTGGCGGTGGATGTCCAGCCGGTCGGGGTCGGCGAAGGCGTCCGCGTCGCGGTTGGCGATGTCGTTGGCCATGATCAGGCCGTCGCCGGCCCGGATCGTGTGCCCGCAGATCTCGATGTCCTCCAGTGCCACGCGGCGCCGCCCGGTGTGCGTGATGTTGAGGTAGCGCAGCAGTTCCTCGACCGCCCCGGCGACCACCTTCGGGTCGTCGGTCTCGCGCAGCGCGGCGAGCTGGCCGGGGTGTTCGAGCAGGGCCAGGGTGCCGAGCGCGATCATGTTCGCGGTGGTCTCGTGCCCGGCGATCAGCAGCAGTACGCCCATCCGCGCCGCCTCGTCGCGGGGCAGTTCCCCGGCCTGCACCCGCCCGGCGAGCTGGGACAGCAGGTCGTCCTGCGGATCGGCGAGCTTCTGCCCCACCAGCCCGTCCAGGTATTGGGCGAGCCGCATCATGGCGGTGTTCCGCTCCTCGGCCGTGCTGTCCCGGCGGACGATGGTCTTGCTGTTCTCCTGGAAGAAGTCGTGGTCGGTGTAGGGCACGCCGAGCAGCTCGCAGATCACCAGCGAGGGCACCGGCAGGGCGAACGCCTCCACCAGGTCCGCCGGTGCCGGCCCGGCGAGCATGTCATCGATGAGGTCGTCGACGATCCGCTGGACATCCGATCGCATGGCGGCCACCCGCTTCACGGTGAACGGCGCCTGCACCATGCGCCGCAGCCGGGCGTGCTCGGGGTCGTCCATCAGGATGAAGCTGAGCCGTGAGCCGCCCTGGCGCGGGGCCTGCGACGGGTACCCGGGCCGGGTGATGTCGGCGCTGACCCGCGGGTCGGCGAGCAGGGCGCGCTGCTCGGCGTACCGGGTGACCAGCCACGCCGTGCCGCCGTCCCACAGCCGGACCCTGGCCAGCGGTGTCTCCTTCTGCAGCTCCCGCAGGGCCGGCGGCGGGTCGAACGGGCACCCGGCCGCCCGGGGCATCGGGAACTCCGGGATGCCGGTGGTGTTCGTGCCGGCGGAGTCCACCGTACTGCTCATGACGTTTCCTCTCGATCGAGCCGTGTTCGCCCGCTGGCGCCGCGGGACGGTGTCGGCACGCCGCCGGTCGCGCCAGCGGTTCCCGCTGGTCGGAGAAGGGGAGCAGGGATCAGCGGGGATCGGCGGACCTGGTCACTGCCCGGCGAGCGAGCCGGACAGGGGCGCCGGGTCCGGCGGAGCCTCCAGGAGTTCCCGTCGGCGCAGGCGCGCCTGCTTGGGCATGTTCCAGCCGAGCACCGCGGTGACCCGGCCGTCGCGGCGGTACACCGCGACGAAGCGGCCGTCCGCCGCGTCTCCCTCCACCACCCCGGCCTCCGCGTCGGCGGAGGGCACACCGTGTGCGTGGATCCGGGCGTCGAACTGGTCGGTCCAGAAGTAGGGCACGGGGGTGTAGGGGCGGTCGTCGCCGAGGATGTTCGCGGCGACGACACCGGCCTGCTCGGTGGCGTTGGTCCGGTTCTCCAGGCGCACGGTGGTCCCGAGTCCGTCGTGCCGCCATCGGGCCACGTCACCGGCGGCGTAGACGCCGTCGGCCGCCCGGCACCGGGAGTCGCACAGCACGCCGTCGGCCACCCCCAGGCCGCTGTCCGCCAGCCAGTCGGTCGCGGGGGCCGCGCCGAGCGCCACGACCACCACGTCGGCGGGCAGCACCTCGCCGGTCTCCAGGCGGACGCCGGTGACCCGCCCACGCCGGCCGTCCAGTCCGCCGACCGCGGCGCCGAGCCGCAGGTCGACGCCCCGCTCGGTGTGCAGTGCGGCGAGCCGTTCCGACACCAGCGGGCCGAACTGGCTCGCCAGGGGCGCGGGCTGCGGGCCGGCCAGGGTGACCGCCCGGCCCATCTCGCGCGCGGTCGCGGCGGTCTCGGCACCGAGCACGCCGTCGCCGACGACGACCACCCGCTCGGCGGCCGGCAGCTCCGACCGCAGGGCGAGCGCGTCGTCGAGTGTGCGCAGCACGTGCACGCCGGCCAGGTCCTGCTGTCCGGGGAGCGTGCGGGCGCGGAGTCCGGTGGCGATCACGATCGCGTCGGCCCGCAGCACCCGGCCGGACGCGGTGTGCACGGCGCGCTCGGCGGCGTCGAGGTGGACGGCCGGGTCGCCGAGCACGAACTCGGCGTCCAGCGCGGCCAGCGCCGCCTCCGGCCGCAACCGGGCGCGCTCGGGCTCCCACGCGCCGGAGAGCACCTGTTTGGACAGCGGCGGCCGGTCGTACGGCGGGTGCGGCTCGGCGCCCAGCAGGGTGAGTCCGCCCCGGTAGCCCTTGCGGCGCAGGGCTTCGGCGGTGGCGAGCCCGGCCGCGGAGGCCCCGACCACGAGGACGCGGGCGGGAGCGCTCACGCGTCCTCGCCCACCTGGATCGCCGCGGCCGGGCACACGCTGGCGGCCTCGCGCACCGCGTCGTGCAGCGGCTCGGCCGGTTCGCCGTCGAGCAGGACGACGATGCCGTCGTCCTCCCGCTGGTCGAACACGTCCGGCGCGACCAGCACGCACGTGCCCGCTCCGCAGCACTTGTCCTGGTCCACACTGACTCTCATCGCTGTTTCTCCTCCGCCCATGCTTCAGGGGTCGCGGCGGGCGTTCCCGCCGCCGTCTACGTGTCGCCGCCGGAGCGCCGGTGCGTCACGGGCGCCTGCCAGAGGCCGACGAGGGCGTCGATCAGGCCGGTCGCCGTCGCCTCCCAGCTCGCCCGGCGGGTGGGGCCGCCTTCGGCGAGGGCGCGTTCCCGCTCGGCACAGGTGTGCACGATGAGGTGGCGGATCATGTCCGCACGCTCCCGGCGCACCTCCTCCGGCGCCGCGGGGCGGCACCGGTCGAGCCCCGCGCTGATCCGCCGGAGCGCCGGCTGGGTGAGCGCCTCCTCGACCATGAAGGAGCGCAACGCGGGAGAGGTCTGCGCCTGCGCGGTGAACCGGGCGTACCACGTGGGGGTGCCCAGCGCCGCGAGGTGCTCGGTCATCGGGCGCACCAGGCAGGTGACCCAGCCGCGCAGGTCGTCGACGTCGCCGTTCTCGGCCAGGTAGCGCTCGCGCAGCCGCTCGGTGGGTTCGGCGTGCCGGCGCATGATCGCGCGGACCAGTCCGGTCTTGTCGCCGAAGTGGTAGCCGACCGCGAAGTTGTTGCCCTGTCCCGCCGCCTCGCTGACCTGGCGGTTGGACACCGTGGAGATGCCCTGCTCCGCGAACAGCCGCTCCGCGGCCACCAGGATCCGCTCGCGGGTCTCGGCCCGCCGTTCGGCGCGGACGCTTCTGCCGGTCGTGGTCACGTCACCACCGCACCGGGACTTCCGCCAGCCCGCCGACGACGAGCCCTTCGCGGGCCCGCAGTTCCTTCGGCCTGACGGCGAGGTCGAGGGTGGGGAGCCGGCGCAGCAGCACCTCCAGCACGGCCTGCAGCTCGGTGCGGGCGAGGGCCTGCCCGATGCAGGAGTGGGCGCCGGCGCCGAAGGCGAGGTGCGGGTTGGGGGTGCGGGCCAGGTCCATCCGGTCGGCACCGTCGAACGCGGCCTCGTCGCGGTTGGCCGCCGACATGCTGCAGATCACGGTGGAGCCGCCCTTGAGCGTGGTCCCGGCGACCTCGGCGTCCTCGGGGATGTAGCGCGGCAGGCCGAACCCGCCGTTGGCGTCGAACCGCAGGGCCTCCTCGACCGCCGAGCGCACCAGCGAGCGGTCGGCCAGCAGCCGCTCCCAGCGGCTGCGGTCGCTCAGCAGCATGGCCACCATCTTGCCGATCATGTTGGCGGTGGTCTCGTGGCCGGCGACGAGCAGCCCCTGGCCGGTGGCCACCAGTGCGGCGTCGGGCATCCCGCGGCCCTGGGGGTCGGTGGCGGCGATGAGCTGGCTGAGCAGGTCGTCGCCCGGTTCGGCGCGCCGGGCGGCGACGTGCCCGGCCATGTAGGCGACGAATTCGGCCTGGGCGGAGTCCATCTCCGCCTGGGTGTAGCGGGTCAGGTTGAGCATGGTGTCGGACCAGTAGGAGAACCGGTCCCGGTCGGACTCCGGCACGCCGAGCATGTCGCAGATGACCCACACCGGCAGCGGGAACCCGAGGCTGGAATAGAGGTCGGCCGGGTGGCCGCGCTCCACCATCTCGTCGACGAGCCGCTCGGCCATGGCCTCGATGCCGGGGCGCAGCGCGGCCATGCGCTTGGCCGTGAACCATTTGCTGATCATCCGGCGCCACTGGAGATGGCCCTCGCCGCCGTCCGGGATGGCCGACGACATGTCGCTGTTGAAGACGCCGCCCTTCTCCGTGTTCGTGATGCGCGCGGCGCCGTCGGCGGTCAGCCGCCGGGTGAATCTCGGATCGGCGAGCACCTCCTTGACGTCGTCGTATCGGGTGAGGAGCGTCGCGTCGTCGCCGCTGGGCAGCTTGACGTGGGCGACCGGGCACCGCTGCCGCAGCTCGGCCCACTCCGCCGGGGGCTCCAGCGCGGCCTCGCTGGGGATGGGGTAGTCCAGGGTCCGTTCGCCGGCGTCCTGACCCATAGTGGCCTCCTCGATACGCGTCGTCGATCGCTGCCCAGCTAACCCGATCCGATATCTTAAGTCAAGCGAATGACTTAAGCTTTGCCGCGCCGCATCCATCGCCCCGGCCCGAAGAGGGAGACTCCGCCATGCCCGGCACCACCGCAGAGTCCGAAGGCACGTCCAGACCACCGCGCGCGAACACCGTCGTGGCGGTGCTGGCGTTCTCCGGAATCGTCGTGTCGCTGATGCAGACCCTGGTCATCCCGCTGGTCCCCCTGCTGCCCGGCCTCCTGGACGCCTCGGCGTCCAACACCACCTGGGTGGTCACCGCCACGCTGCTGGCCAGTTCCGTCGCGACTCCGGTCGTGGGGCGGCTGGGCGACATGTACGGCAAACGGCGGATGCTGCTGGCCAGCCTGGTGCTGCTCGTCACAGGCTCGGTCGTGTGCGGCTTGAGCGACTCGCTGACGCCGATGGTCGCCGGCCGGGTCCTGCAGGGCCTGGCGGCGGGTGTCATCCCGCTGGGAATCAGCATCATGCGCGACGAACTGCCCGCCGAACGCCTGGGATCGGCGACCGCGCTGATGAGCGCCTCCCTCGGCGTGGGCGGCGCCCTCGGGCTGCCGGCGGCCGCCCTGCTGGTCGAGAACACCGACTGGCACATGCTGTTCTGGACCGCCGCGGCCCTCGGCGTCGCCGCCGCCGTGCTCGTGGTGACGCTGGTGCCCGAGTCCGCGGTGCGCTCGGGCGGACGCTTCGACGTGGTGGGCGCCGCGGGGCTGTCCGCCGCGCTGCTCTGCCTGCTGCTGGCGATCTCCAAGGGCGCCGGGTGGGGCTGGTCGAGCGCCGTGACCATCGGCCTGTTCGGCGCCGCCGCGGCCGTGCTGGTGCTGTGGGGCTGGTGGGAGCTGCGCACGGCCCAGCCGCTGGTCGACCTGCGCACCACCGCCCGCCGCCAGGTGCTGGTGACCAACCTCGCCTCGGCCGTGTTCGGGTTCTCGATGTTCGCCCAGTCCCTGGTGCTCCCGCAGATCCTGCAGACTCCGGCGGCCACCGGCTACGGCATGGGCCGGTCGCTGCTGACCGTGGGCCTGGTGATGGCCCCCTCCGGACTGGTGATGATGTGCATGTCACCGATCTCCGCGCGGATCACCCGGGCCCGTGGCCCCAAGGTGACGCTGATGCTCGGCGCGGTCGTGGTCGCCACCGGCTACGGTCTCGGGGTGGTGCTGATGTCCGAGGTGTGGCACCTGGTGCTCGTCTCCAGCGTGATCGGCGCCGGAATCGGGCTGGCGTACGGCGCGATGCCCGCGCTCATCATGGGCGCCGTGCCCGTCTCGGAGACCGCGGCCGCCAACAGCCTCAACACCCTGATGCGCGCCATCGGCACGTCGGTCTCCAGCGCGGTGGCCGGTGTCATCCTCGCCCAGCTGACGGTGACGGTCGGCGGCACCGCCGTGCCCTCGCAGGACGCCTTCCGCGTGATCCTGGCGATCGGCGCGATCGCGGCGATCGTCGCCCTGGCGTTCGCGGCCTTCCTCCCGGGCCGGGGGGCGGCCCGCACGCCGGAGGACGGGCCGGCGGGCACGGCCGCGCCGGCGGACACCGCGGCACCGGCCGGCCTGCGGAGCGCGCGCTCGGCGTAGCCGGGCCGGGGGCGCGCCGGGGCGGGGTCCCCGTCACCTCAGCGTGCTCCAGGTGACCCCGTCCCACGCGGTGACCGCCGCGGCGGCCGCTCCCACCTCCAGCGGGAGCGGCATCGGATACCGGGCGCGGACGCGGCGGAGTTCCCGGTGGGAGCGGACCAGGCTGGCGAAGTCGCGCGGGTAGGCGCCGGGGTCCACGCCGGTCAGGACGCCGACCTTGCGGGCGCGGGCGGCGGTCCGCCGCCAGTCGGCCGCGCTCGCCAGGCCGATGGAGTCGGTGCCGTGGTTGAAGAGCAGGATCCGGATCTCGTCGTAGGGGTCGGTGCCGTCCAGGTAGGCGTCGAGGTCCGCGCGGCAGGTCTCCGTGCCGAAGACCGACCAGTACGGGACCGAGCCGGTGCGCAGCGTCTGCCAGGGGTCGAGGAGCAGGAACGACTCGACCAGCAACCGCCCTGCGGGGATGCCGCGGGCGGTGTACCAGTCGCGGTAGAGGCCGGCGACGGCGGGACTGAGCCGCTGCGGGGCGTCGAACCGCAGCCGGTCCAGACGGAACCGGTGGTGTTCGGCGAACGCGGCGAGGTCGTCGAGGAACTCCGTCCGCAGCCCCCACTCGGCCTCGGGACCGTCCCCATCGGCAGGGGGCGGGTCCCAGGCACGGACCGGGGAGCCGTAGCGTTCCAGGAGGCCGGCGACGCGCGGGCCGCCGGCGCGGTACTCCTCGGGGGTGGCGTCGCCGAAGGCGCCGAACTGGAAGACGTACCGGTCGTCGACGCGGGTCGTGGGCCAGCGCAGCGCGCAGTCGGCGGCGACGACGACCCCGCCGGGCGCCAGGTGGTCGTGGACGAACCTCCGGTACGCCTCCGGCAGCCGGTGCCACTTCACCCGGAAGTACGTCATCCCGGCGATCATCAGCCGGTCCTGGTTGGGGTCGTGCATGTGGTGCAGCACGAGGTCAGGGTTGGCCGCGAGCAGGGCGCGGCCCGCGTCGCGGACGGCGGCGAGGTCGCCGCGCGGATCGTCGGGGGTGACGCCGCGGCGGCGGACCGGCAGCAGCAGTGTCTGCGGCAGCCATGGCGCGTCGAGGGCGGCGGCGAGGTGCACCAGGGCCCCGTTGGCGGATCCGAGGAAGATCACCGGGTAGCGGCGCCGCGGGTAGTGGCCGGTGACCCACTCGGCGAGCGCCTCGGATCGGACGTCGCCCGTCCGGTGCCGTGGGATCGCCTCGGTCCACCCGCTCGCCGCGTACGCCCGCTCCCGGACGCCCGGCGGGAACCGGTTCAGCGCGCCGAACAGGCCGGACATCGGAGCCTCCAGGGCCGCTGGCAACTGGCCGATGGCCGGAACGTCCCCGCCCGCCAGGAAGCGGGAGAGGGCCCGCAGCATGCCGGTGGCGGAGTCGAAGGCGGCGACCGCTCTGGACGCTTTCATCCCTGGGCCCTCCCCTGCTCCGGCCGGGTGCCGCCTCCGGCGGGCGCGAGTCCGGCCAGGAAGCCGGTGACGAGTTCCGCCAGCGCGTCCGGGCGCCGGTAGGGCACCATGTGGCCGGCGTCCGGCACCACGGCCAGCCGCCCCTCCGGCAGCAGCCGGGTCACCTCCTCCGCCCACTCCTGGGGGACGAGCCGGTCGCGGGCCCCGCGCACGACCAGCGCGGGCGTCCGGACGAGCGGCAGCCGGTCCTCGACCCGGTCGCGCAGCGCCTCGCGGAACGTGCCGATCACCCGGCGCGGGCCCGCGTCGCGGTAGTCGGCGAGGTTGAGCAAGGCCATGGACGCCCGCTCGGCGGGCGAGTTGCGCAGCCAGCGCAGCGCCTGGCGGATCGGATCCCGGGCCGCAGCGTCGACCGTGGGCCCCACCAGTACCAGTCCCGCGAAACGGCCCGGATGCCGGGCGGCGGCGTCGACGGCCACCTGGCAGCCGAACGAGCTGCCGAGCAGCACCGCGCCTTGCAGACCGGCCGTGGCCGTCCACGCGGTGACCGCGTCGGCCAGCGCCCGCAGCCCGAGTGGACGCACCGGACCGCCGCTGGCGCCGAAGCCGGGGAGATCCACCGTCCATACGTCGTGCCGGCGGCCGAGCGCGTTCACGAACGGCAGGAACTCCCGGCTGGAGACCCCGGCGCCATGAACGCACACCACCGGCGGCCCGGGCCCGGCGGTCCGCCAGGCGGCCATGGGCCGGCCGTCCACCACCGTGTCGATCCGTTGCATGGCGGTGCCCCTACCCGGGTTTGCGGGCGGCGCACACCGCGTCCACGCCGCACCGTGCGGCCACCGGCCGGCCTCAGTCGGCGGGAACCGCCTCGGCCCGCGCGTCCGCCCTGGTCAGGCGGCGCAGGGCCAGCAGGCCGCCGATCCCCGGCAGCATCGCCAGGCCGACGGACGGCCACGTGCGCCGTGGGTCGCGCGCGACGGCGATCACGGTGAACAGGTAGGCGCAGCCGTGGGTGGGACCGGCGAGCGACGAGATCTCGGGGAGGTGGGCGGTGGCCATGTTGCCGAGCATCACGATGAGCGTGCCGAGCTCGACCGCGGCGGCACCGCGCAGCAACACGAAGCGGCGAGCCGCCGAGCGCCCGAAGCCGTCGACACCCCGCGCGCGCCCTCCCCGTGTCGGCGGCGGAGGGAAGCGAGACGGCGAGCACGACCAGATGACCCGCCGGGGACGCGGCATGGTCACACCCCCGTGGTCGAGCCGGGGCGGACGATCATGAGGACCGTCACGACCGCCCAGAGGACATTGAAGACGCCGGTCAGCATCGCCAGCCGCGCCGTGGTGCGGCGCTCCACCGCGCCGCCCGCACCGTCGAACCGGGCCAGCACCGCCTGCTGCCCCGGCAGGACGAGCAGGGCCAGGATTCCGGCCGCGGCGGCGGTGAGCACGATCGAGGCGATCAGCCACGGGTCGGTCAGAACGCCGAGGCTGCTGGCGGTGGCGAAGCCGAAGATCGGCACGGCGATCCCGACGACGGCGTAGACCCGGCAGATGCGGTGCAGCAGCCGGACGGCGGACACCGCCGTCCCCTCCCGGCCGGCGGCTTCGGCCCGGCGGACCGCCGCGGGGAACATGCTGGCCGCCACGGTCACCGGCCCGATCGCGATGATGGCGGCCAGCACGTGCAGGGAGAGCAGCAGCTTGGTCATCGGGCGGCTCCCGCCGCTGCGGTGGCCCGGCGGTCCGCCGTCCGGAGGGCACGGGGGCCGCCGTTCGGGCGGGCGCGGCCCGGCCGGGTGGCGGGGCGGACGGTTACGGCTGCTGGCATGGTGGTGTCCTTAAGAAGGTGCGGCGGTCCGGGGGGACCGGGTGTGACTGATGGTGCTTCGCCGCTGGTGGCTCGGGAGGAATGGCCGCCCGGTCCTCCGGGACGCTCCGGCCACTGATCGAGAACCGGTCATCGCTGGTCCAGGACCTGTCGGCGGAGTGTTCTCCGGGCCACGGACGTACCGGTCGCGCGGGGAACGGAGCGGGCTTGAGCACGTCCCACGCGCGGATGACCCTGCTGATCGCCCATGGCCAGCGGGTCGGCTAGGTGCCCGGCCGCACGGTCGACCGCATGTCCGGGGCCTACCGAGGCGAGGGCAAGACCAATGGCCCGCTGCGCGACCCCGGGCCGATCTCGCGCTCCACAAGGTCGAGGGCGGGGTCCCGGACGGAGGTGACGGCACCTCCGGTGACGAGGTCCCCGTCGTCGACGACTCGGGCGCTGATCGGCACGGCCCTGAAGTCCGCCCGCCACCGTCCCGAAGTGGTGCCCGGTGACGGTGCGCCTCTCGATCGGGCCGGCCATGGCGAGGAGCAGGGAGCCGCCGCGGACCGTGGCGACCAGCGTGTCATCGCGGTCCAGCGCCTCCTTCACCAGGGCGGGCGGGCCGGTCCGCAGGGCGCGGCCGGTGATCACCGCGATGGTGTGCCGCCGCTCCTCCTCGGTGCGATCCCGCTCCCGGCGCAGGTCCCCGGCCGCGCCCGGCACGACGATGACGTCGGCGGGTACCGGGCCGAGCGCGGCGGTCACGGTCGGGCTCACCCCCGGGACGCCGCCGGGGACCTCGCGGGCGCCTTCGGCCGTCACGGGTTCGGCGGTCACCGCTCCACCGCCGACGGCCCCGCCATGTGGAAGACCTCGTAGGGGGGCGATGACGTCCAGGGCGCCGAACCCGTCCCACACCCGGATTTCCCGGCGGCGGCGGGCCCGGGCACGGAAGCCACGGGCGGACGTCGAGAGGGTGCCCGCGATGACGGGCTTGCGGTTCCCGGACCCGGCCCGGAGGGGTTCGGCGTCCTCCCGCGTCGGTCGCGGTGCACGGACCGCGGCGGTGGACGGCGCGTCCACTCCGTCACGGGGCCGCCGCCGGTGCGCCCACGCGGCGCGGAACGGTCGCCATTCACCTGGCGCGGCGCGCCGCCCGCTCCACGGCTCCGGACTCGCGGGAGGCGCGGACCGGAGAGTCCGGGACTCCGCCCGGTGGCGTGCCCAGCGCCCGTACAGCAGGAACTGCGCGAGCATGCGACACTCCCTTCCCGCGCGGACCGCACCGTGCTCCTCCAGGTACGAAGCCCACGCTAGAGGCGGCCGCTCCGGCGCCCTAGTGGCAGAATCGCCAATCTCCAACGGATTTCCGCCACCCGTCCGTTCCGGCGCTTCTCCCCGGTCCGGCCGGTCGGCCAGCGGATTCCGGCCTGGCGGATTCTCGGTTACCGTGGCCGAATGCACACGGTGGCGGTTCTGGTCTTCGACCATGTGGTGGCGTCCGACATGTCGATCCCGATCGACACCTTCGGGCGCGCCCGGCTGGCCGACGGGCGTCGGCCGTACCGCGTCCTGGTCTGCGCGGCGACCCCGCGGGTGGCCGGCGAGGCGTTCACCATGAACGTGCCGCACGGCCTGGCGGCGCTGCGGGAGGCCGACACCATCATCGTGCCGGGCTGCGCGGAGCACACGGAGCCCCCCGGCGAGGAGGTGCACGAGGCGCTGCGCGCGGCCGCGGCCACCGGCACGCGGATCGCCTCCATCTGCGCGGGCGCGTTCATCCTGGCCGGGGCCGGGTTGCTGGACGGCCGGCGCGCGACCACCCACTGGCTCGCGGCCGGCCGGCTGGCCGAGCTGTTCCCGAAGGTCGACGTCCAGCCCGATGTGCTGTACGTGGACAACGGCCGGATCCTCACCTCGGCCGGGGCGTCCGCCGGGCTGGACCTGTGTCTGCACATGATCCGGCGGGACCTGGGCTCGGCGGTGGCGGCGGACTCGGCCCGGCTGGCGGTGACGCCGCTGGAGCGGGAGGGCGGGCAGGCCCAGTTCATGGTGCATGCGCAGCCGCCGGTGCCCCAGGGTTCCCGGCTGGAGCCGGTGCTGGCCTGGATCGAGGAAAATCTCGGTCGGGACCTCACCCTGTCGGCGATGGCCGCGCGCTGCGGGATGAGCGAGCGCACCTTCAGCCGCCGGTTCCGGGAGCAGATCGGCAGCACACCGCTGCAGTGGCTGCTGCGCGCCCGGGTGCGGCGCGCCCAGTTCCTGCTGGAGACCACCGACCACGGGATCGAGCGCATCGCGGCACAGGCGGGTTTCGGTTCGCCCACCGCCTTCCGGGACCGCTTCAAGCGCGTCGTCGGAGTGACGCCGCAGTCCTACCGTTCGTCCTTCCGCGCCAACGGCTCCTGAGCCCCGCCGGCCCCGGGCCGCTCCCGCGGGCACCCGCGCCGCACCGGAACGGCCGGCACCCGCGGCCCGGGGTGCTGCCGGGCCGCGGGTGCGGAAGGGGCGGGGAACTACGTCAGGGAGTCGACGACGACCTCGGTGGCGTCCGCGATCAGGGCGTTGTCGTACTCGGCGTCCTGGGCGTCGCGGCTGGACATGACGGCGATGACGATCGGGTCGTCCTCGGGGGGCCAGATGACGGCGATGTCGTTGCGGGTGCCGTAGTCACCGGCTCCGGTCTTGTCGCCGACGACCCAGCCGTCGGGAACACCGGCGCGGATCAGCTCGTCGCCGGTGGTGTTGCGCCGGAGCAGGTCGACAAGGGTCTCGCGCTCGTCGGCCGCCAGGGCGTCGCCGAGGGTGTACTCGCGCAGCGTGGTGGCCATCGCCTCCGGGGTGCTGGTGTCGCGGATGTCGCCCGGGGTGGCCTCGTTCAGCGCCGTTTCGAGGCGGTCGACGTGCGTGACGTCGTCGCCGAGCTCACGGAGGGCCTCCTGCAGGCCGCTCGGGCCGCCGAGTTCCTCGAAGAGCAGGTTCGCCGCCGTGTTGTCGCTGTAGCGGACAGCGGCGTCGACCACGTCGATCAGCGACATGCCGGTGTCGACGTGCTGCTCGGTGATGGGCGAGTAGTCGACCAGGTCCTCCTCGGTGTAGTGCACGATCTCGTCGAGCTCTTCGGGGGAGTTCTGGTCGAGGACGGCGGCGGCGGAGAACGCCTTGTGGGTGGAGCAGTAGGCGAACCGGTCATCGGGCCGGTAGGAGACGACCTCGTCGGTGCCGGTGTCGATCGCGTAGACGCCGAGCCGGGCGTCGTACTCGTTCTCCAGCCGGGCGAACGCGGCCTCGTGGCCGGAGTCCGGCGACGCCGCGGCCGACGAGGTCTCGGCGACCGGCGCGGCGGTCTCGGCCGACGCGCAGCCGGCGAGCGGGGTGAGCGCGAGCGCGGCCACGGCCGCGAACCTGGCGCGTCGCGTGAGGTGGATGGACATGCTTGGCGTCCTGTCTCTCGATGCGGCGCATGCTCGTTCGCATGCTCGGTGGTGGGGCCCCACGGAGTAAGTGTGGGCCGGAGCGTCGATGCTGTCGAAGACGAAAATGACAGGTTCGATGCAGAAAGCGCATAGTCTGCGGCCATGGACATCGTGGGCGCCTGCCGGGCCTTCGTCAGCGTGAGCGAGCGGGGCAGCTTCACCCTCGGCGCCGCGGCCGCGCAGATCCCCCAGCCGGTGGCGAGCCGCCGCATCGCGGCGCTGGAGCGGCACCTGGGCGGGCGGCTGTTCGACCGCTCGACCCGGCGCGCGACGCTCACGCCGTTCGGCCGCGACATGCTGCCGTCGGCCCGGCGCCTCGTCCAGCTCGCCGAGGCCATGGAGTACGACGCGGAACGCGCGAAGCTGGCACCGATGCGGCTGGCGGTCCCCGACATCTGCGCCACCCGGGACCTCGCCCACCTCGACGTCGACGCGCGCCGCCAGGGCCTGCGGCTCGACCTCCACGAGGCGCCGCCGGCGCGACGCGCCGAGCTGCTGCGCTCGCTCCAGGTGCGGGCCGCGATCACGCCGGTGCCGGAGAGCGAGGCCCGCTGGTCGGCGCCGCTCGGGCTGGCGAGTGCGGCCGAGCCTCGCGCGCGGACCGTCTACATCGAGACGCTCCGCGGCGGCCGCACGGATCCGGTACGGCGGCGGGTCTGGATCCAGCCGGAGGACGACGTCCCGCACGTGCGCGACCGGCTGATGCGGGTCCGGGACACGGTGGGACTGCGCCCCGGGCAGGTCACCGTCGCGGCGTCGCTGACCTCAGCGGCGGCGGAGGTCCTCGACTCGGCCGACCTCCTGCTCTGCTCGCCCGCGCAGGCCGCGGAACTGGACCTGCACTGGCGGCCGATCGGCGAGATCGAGCTCACGCGCGGTCACGATGTGGCCGCCGCGACCGGCGACGAGGTGGAGCGGGTCCGGACGTCGCTGGGCGCGGGGATCGCCCGGTGCCTCGGCGCGGCCGTCCACGCGGAGGTGACGGGGTGAGCGCCGAACGGCTGCTCCGGGAGCTCCGCGCGGAACTCGACGACGCCGGCCTGCACGGTTCGTTCCTGGTGCGCGACCTGGACTCCGGGCAGGAGCTCGGCATCGAGCCCGACCTGGAGTTCTCGATCGCCTCGCTCGTCAAGGTGCCCCTGGCCATCGCCACGCTGGAGCGGATCCGGCGCGGCGAACTCGACGGCGCGACCCGGATCCTGGTGCGTCCGGACGCGATCACCGCCCCGGGGCCGTTCGGGCTCAGCAGGTTCCGGCACCCGACCCGGATCGCGGTGGACGACCTGCTCTACCTCAGCACCTGCGTGAGCGACAACGCCGCGGCCGACACCCTGTTCGGCCTCACGCCCCCGGCCGAGGTGGCCCGCCTGGTGGCGGGCCTCGGCCTGCGCGGGATCACCGTCCGGCGCACGTTGCGCGACCTCAGCCGGACGGTGGCGGAACTCCTCGGACCCGCCGACGCGCACCTCGCGCACTCCCTCGCCATCGGCGCCGGCACCGCCGGGCGCGGGCACCCGGTCCCTCAGCTCGACGTCAGCCGCGCGAACTCGGGATCGGCGCGCGCGTGCGTCGAACTCCTCCAGGCGCTGTGGACGCCGTCGTCGATCCCCTCGGAGGTGGCGGGGCGGATGCGCGAACTCCTGGGCGACAACGTGCTCCGGCAGCGGCTGGCGCCGGACTTCAGCTCCGACTCCTCGACGTGGTCGTCCAAGACCGGAACCCTGATCAACCTCCGGCACGAGATCGGCGTCGTGGAGCACGCCGACGGCCAGAGGTTCGCGGTGGCCGCGCTCACGGAGTCGCGGGTCCCGGCCATCCACCAGCCGGAGGCCGAGGCGCTGATGGGCCGGGTGGCGCGCCGGTTGCGCGACCACCTGCGCGGCGGGTAGCCCACCGCCCGGCCCCGGGACGGACGGTGGCCGCTCAGTCGGCGGCGAACGCCTCCAGTTCGATCAGCAGGTCCGGCCGGGCCAAGCGGCCGATGCCGGCGAGGACCCCGGGCGGCCGCACGTCGTGAGCCGCCAGCCGTTCGGCGATCTCGTCCGCCGCGTGCTGGAGGTAGGCGTCGACGTCGGTGACGTAGGTGTTCATCCGGACGATGTTCGCCACGCCCATGCCCGCCTCGGCGAGCACCCGCTCGACGTTCTCCAGGGCCAGCAGGGCCTGCGCCCGCATGTCGCCCGGGTGGCGGGACTCCCCCTCGGGCGAGACCGCGCACTGTCCGCTGACGAAGAGCAGCCGACGGTGCCCCTCGATCAGCACCCCCTGGTCGAAGCCTTCGGGATAGTTCCACGGGTTGACGGCGGTGCGGTGCATGGCGGTACCTCCTGCCCGGTCGGCATACGGCGCCACCCTAGAACCTCCAGTTAACTCGATGTAAAGCCGCGCGGCATGGCGGAGTTCGACGGGGCGTTCCGCTCCCGGCGCCGGGGACGGACCCCGGCCTCGACCGAATCGCGCGGGTGCACAGTGGCGAGCGCACGCTGCTCGTTCGGAACCCGGACGGCGCGGCGGCGGCCCGGGTGGCCGCCGAGCAGGCGCGGCCAGGGTCCGGCTGGTCGAGGTGCCGGGCGGTGTCGCGGCGGGCCACGGGCTCGGGGCGGCGCCCGGCCCGAGCCGCGGTTCGGTCACCATCGACGCCGCCCCGAGGCCGCCCGGCCCGGCAGCGCGTCGTCCACACGCACGTCGGCGACCGGGCGGCGGTGGTCGCTGCGCGGGACGCGTCCACAGCCGCGGAGGTGGCGGCCGAGTTCGTCCGCCAGGGCGGCGATCTGGTGGAGATCCGCGGCGGCGCGCCCGTGGTCACCGCCGCCCGGGTGCAGGAGGCGATCGGCGGCGGGTGCCCGTGAGCCTGGTCGGCTTCCCCTTCGAGCCGATCGACGGCGTGGCCGCCTGCAAGGCCGCGGTGGCGGAGAACGGGAACCGACACCACGCGGAGACCCCGGGGCGGGCGGCGGCCCCTGCGCATCGCCCGCCCGGGATCCGCCGAACTCCTGCTACTCGCCCTTGTAGGCGCGCTCCACCCCCGCGATGTCGATCTTGGTCATCCCATAGATGGCCTCGACCACGCGCTGCGCGGCCTCGGGGTCGGGGCCGTACATGTACTCCTCCACCACCGCCGGTTCGAGCTGCCACGACAGGCCGTAGCGGTCGATGACCCAGCCGCACACCTCGGTCTCGCCGCCCTCGCTCAGCCGGTCCCACAGCTCGTCGATCTCACGCTGGGTGTCGCACCGCACGAGCAGCGAGACGCCCTGGGTGAACGAGAACTCGGGGCCGCCGTTGACCGCGAGGAACTTCTGGCCGAGCATCTCGAAGCGAATGGTGCGCACCGCCCCCTCCGGGCCGGGTTCGTTGGCCCGGAAGTGGGTCATTCCGGTGATCCGGGAGTCGGGGAAGATCGAGGTGTAGAAGTCCACGGCCTCCTCCGCCCCCTTGTCGAAGGTCAGGTGGGTGACGATCTCCCGCATGGGAGCCTCCTATAGGTCGGCGCGCGGCGGGCCGCCCCGCCGCGCGACTGTCGTTCCGTCACCCCTGTAACCCCGGGCGGGCGCCGAACTCATCGCGGCGGGTGCTTCCGGGTCGCGCTCACCACCTCACTACCCTCCACCGCCAACGCGACTCGGCCTACGGCACAGGGCGTCGACGGCTCCGGACACTCGGCGGCTCGCCGCTCTGTGCCCCCGGTCGCGCTCACCACCTCACTACCCTCCACCGCCGACGCGGACGGGCCTACGGCACAGGGCGTCGACGGCTCCGGACACTCGGCGGCTCGCCGCTCTGTGCCCCCGGTCGCGCTCACCACCTCACTCCCCTCCACTGCCAACGCGGACGGGCCTACGGCGTAGAGCGTCGACGGCTCCGGACACTCGGCGGCTCGCCGCTCTGTGCCCCCGGTCGCGCTCACCACCTCACTCCCCTCCACTGCCAACGCGGACGGGCCTACGGCGTAGAGCGTCGACGGCTCCGGACGTTCGGTGGTTCGCGCCCTGTGCCCCCGGTCGCGCTCACCACCTCACTCCCCTCCACTGCCAACGCGGACGGGCCTACGGCGTAGAGCGTCGACGGCTCCGGACGTTCGGTGGTTCGCGCTCCGCGGGGTCAGTCGGCCAGCTCGGTGGGCAGCCCGAAGAGCGTCAGGTCCGCGCCGAGGAACGAGACGACCTCCGCGATGCGTCCTCCGCGCACCGTGAGCACGTCCAGGCCGGCGGGCAGGAACCGGTGCCGCTCCTCGTCCCAGCGGTAGGTGCCGAAAGCGGGCTGCCCGTTCGCCCGCGTCGGCCGGAAGCGCCAGCGCTGGTCCAGCGGCCCCGCCAGCAGGAACGCCCGGATGGCGGCCCGCCCGCCGTACCACTCCGGCAGCGGCGGCATGGAGTACCGCGCGTCGTCGGCCAGCATCGCCACGATGGCGTCGACGTCGCCGCGCTCCCACGCCGCCGCGTACCGCCCGGCCACCCGCCGGACCTCCCGCTCGTCTTCGGGGGCGGTGGCCGCGCGCGCCCGGTCCGGGGTCGGTGCGCCGAGCACCTTTCGGGCCCGTTGCAGGGCGCTGTTGACGGACGGGACCGTGGTCTCCAGCAGATCGGCGACCTCGCGCGCCGAGAACCCCAGGACCTCGCGCAGCAGCAGGACGGCGCGCTGGCGGCCGCCCAGCCGCTGGAGCGCGGCGACGAAGGCCAGTTCGGTGCTCTCCCGCGCGAGGTAGCGGGCCTCCGGTCCGAGGTCGGTCAGGCCGAGCCGGTCGTCGGGGCACGGCTCCACCCACGCGGTCTCCACGGGCGGTGCGGCGCCGGGACCGAGGTCGACCGGCAGTTCCCGGCGTCCGCGCCGCTCGATCAGCGTCAGGCACCGGTTGGTGGCGATCCGGTACAGCCAGGGACGGACCGACCCGCGGTCCTCGAACCGGTCCAGCCCGCGCCAGGCGCGCAGCAGCGCCTCCTGGGTCACGTCCTCGGCATCGTGGACGGATCCGAGCATCCGGTAGCAGTGCGCGTACAGCTCGCCGCGGAACGGCTCGACCAGCCGCCCGAACGCCGTGCCGTCACCGGACCGTGCGGCCGCCAGCAGCGCCGCCGCGTGTTCGTCTTCTCGCACGTCGTCCACCCCGCTCGTCCATCGCCGGCCGCCCACGCCGGCCGTCCCGGCACTTACCGTAGGCGGCGTTCGGTGTCGGCGCGGCCGGAGCCGGCCGGGATGCGCCCGACCGGGATGATTCCGGATGCCGGACCGGCCGCGCATGGTCTGCCGCCGGGCCATCGTCCGAGCCGCGCCGGACGCCCGTTCGGCACGACTTTGTTGACACGTCAATTAACGCGTACGCTGGTGGCCATGGACGAGACACCTCGCTGGCTGTCACCGGAGGAGCAGCGGGTCTGGCGGGCGTTCCTGCGCATGCAGAGTGAACTCATGACCCAGGTGGGGCGCGAACTCCAGCAGGAGTCGAACCTCTCGGTCGCCGACTACAGCGTGCTGGTCAACCTCACGGACACACCGGACGGCCGCATGCGGTTCCTGGAGCTGGCCAGGGCCGTGGAGTGGGAGAAGAGCCGGATGTCGCACCACATCGCCCGCATGGTGCGGCGCGGGCTGGTCAGCCGTGAGGAGTGTCCCGACGACGGACGCGGCGCCTTCATCGCCGTCACGCCGCAGGGCCGGGCGGCCATCGAGGCCGCGGCGCCGCGGCACGTCGAGGTGGTCCGGCGGCTGGTCTTCGACCACCTGTCGCCGGAGCAGCTCACCGCACTGGACGAGATCTCCCACCAGATCCTGGCCCGGACGGGGGAGGCTTCCTGACCTCCGCGTGAGCGGGGGGCGGCGGCCCGGGAATAACACACGAGCGCATATAGTTGATGCGTCAACAACACATGGAGGGGGACCCCGGTGCAGTTCGGAATCTTCACGGTCGGCGACGTGACCCCGGACCCGACCACGGGCCGGACGCCGACCGAACACGAGCGGATCACGGCGATGACCACCATCGCGCTCAAGGCCGAGGAGATCGGCCTGGACGTCTTCGCCACCGGGGAGCACCACAACCCGCCGTTCGTCCCGTCGTCGCCGACCACCATGCTCGGCTGGATCGCGGCGCGCACGGAGCGGCTGATCCTGTCCACCGCCACGACCCTGATCACCACGAACGACCCGGTGAAGATCGCCGAGGACTTCGCCATGCTGCAGCACCTGTCCGGCGGCCGGGTCGACGTCATGATGGGGCGCGGCAACACCGGGCCGGTCTACCCGTGGTTCGGACAGGACATCCGGCAGGGAATCCCGCTCGCCATCGAGAACTACGCGCTGCTGCACCGGCTGTGGCGCGAGGACGTGGTCGACTGGGAGGGCCGCTTCCGGACGCCGCTGCAGGGCTTCACGGCCACGCCGCGCCCGCTGGACGGCGTCCCGCCGTTCGTGTGGCACGGCTCGATCCGGTCCCCGGAGATCGCCGAGCAGGCCGCCTACTACGGTGACGGCTTCTTCGCGAACAACATCTTCTGGCCCAAGGAGCACTTCCAGCGGCTCATCTCCCTCTACCGGGAGCGGTACGCGCACTACGGCCACGGCACCCCGGAACAGGCCGTGGTGGGCCTCGGCGGGCAGATCTTCATGCGCAGACGGTCGCAGGACGCGGTGCGGGAGTTCCGGCCCTACTTCGACAACGCGCCGGTGTACGGGCACGGCCCGTCCCTGGAGCAGTTCATGGCGGAGACGCCGCTCACCGTCGGCAGCCCGCAGGAGGTCATCGACAAGACCCTCACCTTCCGGGAGCACTTCGGCGACTACCAGCGCCAGCTCTTCCTCGTCGACCACGCGGGCCTGCCCCTGTCCACGGTGCTGGAACAGCTCGACATGCTCGGCGAGATCCTGCCGGTGCTGCGCGCGGAGTTCGCCCGGAACCGCCCCGCCGACGTCCCCGACGCCCCCACCCACGCCTCGCTGGTCGCGCGCCGCGCCGAGCAGGCCGCGGAGGCGGCGCGATGACGGCGCGGACGGCATCGCGGCGCCTCGTGGCCGTGTCGGCGGGCCTGAGCCGGCCCTCCTCCACCCGGCTGCTCGCCGACCGGCTCGCCGAGGCGGCCCGCCAGAAGCTCTCGGCGGACGGCCGGCCGGTGGAGGTGCGGGTGGTCGAGCTGCGCGAACTGGCCGTGGACATCGCCAACAACCTGGTCACGGGCTTCCCCGGGCCGGAGCTGCGCGAAGCCGTCGAGGCGGTCACCGGCGCGGACGGCGTGATCGCCGTCACCCCGGTCTTCTCGGCGTCCTACAGTGGCCTGTTCAAGTCGTTCTTCGACGTCCTCGACAAGGACGCGCTGGCCGGCACCCCCGTTCTCATCGCGGCGACCGGAGGCACGCCGCGGCACTCGCTCGCCCTGGAGCACGCGCTGCGCCCGCTGTTCGCGTATCTGCGGGCGGTGGTCGCCCCCACCGCCGTGTACGCGGCGTCCGAGGACTGGGGCGGCACCGGCGACCCGCTCACCGACACCCTTCCGAGCCGCATCGCGCGCGCCGGCGGGGAACTGGCCGAGCTGGTCCGCGCCCGGTCCGGGCGCCCGGACGCGCATCCCGTCGAGAGCGTCGTCCCGTTCGAGGAACAGCTCAGGGCGCTCCGGCCCGACTAGCGCCGGGGCCGCCGCCGTGCTCCCGCGGCGCCCGGTCCGGCGCCCACCGGTCCCTCCGCAGGCAACAGGGTGCGACGGTTGGGGTGCGTTTTGCCCGCTCCGCGGTAGCGGTGCCCGGCACAGGCGGACGGGAGGAGGGCGGACGGCCGGTCCGCCCCCTGCCGCCCGCGAGCCGGGACGAGCTCGACCAGGCGAGGTGAGGGGCATGACGGAGCCGAGGACGACCGCGCGCGGAATCAGGGTGACACCGGGGGACCGTCGCTACGCGGCGCTGCGCCGCGGGTACAACCCCCGATGGGAGTCCGAACCCGACTACATCGAGCTGGTCCGCACCCCCGAGGAGACGGTCGGCGCGCTGCGGGACGCGCTCACCCCGCAACCGCCCGACCCGGTCCGCTCCCGGATCACGGCGCGCTCCGGCGGCCACTGCTACGAGAACTTCGTCTGCGCCCCTGACGTGCGGGTGATCATCGACGTCTCGCTCATGGACGAGATCTATGAGGACGACGGGATGGTCTGTGTCGAGGCCGGCGCCACCAACGGCGACCTGCGCAAGCAGCTGTTCCTGAAGACCGGGAAGGTGCTCCCGGGCGGCTCCTGCCCCTCGGTCGGGGTCGGCGGGCACGTGCCCGCCGGTGGGTTCGGGCTGCTGTCCCGGCAGTTCGGGCTCACGGTCGACTACCTGCACGAGGTCGAGGTCGCCGTGGTGGACGAGAACCGCGACGTCCGGCTGGTACGGGCGGGCAAGGACAGCGACGAACCGGAGCGCTCACTCTGGTGGGCGCACACCGGCGGCGGTGGCGGCAATTTCGGGATCCTCACCCGGATGTGGTTCAAGAACCTGCCGGACGCGCCGGAGCGGGTGCTGTTCTCCGCCGGTGGCTGGAAGTGGTCCAGCCTCGCCCGCGGCGAACGCGGCTTCCGGCAGTTCCGCCAGATCGTGGACAACTTCGGGCGCTTCTTCGCCCAGCGGGATCCGAAGTTCGACCCGTTGTTCGCCATTCTGCTGCTCACCCACCGCAGTCAGCCGAAGATCGGCCTCATCGCCCAGATCGACGCCGGTGTGGACGGGGCCCGCCAGCGGATGACGGAGTTCCAGCGCGCCATGACCTCCCGGGGCTGGCGCGTGGGCCTGCGGCGACCGCCCTTCGAGGACCTGACCGAGGGGTACGGAGAGTATCCGGCCCTCGCCGGACTCCGGCAGCCGCAGCCGCTGCCGTGGGAGTCGGTGGACAAGCTGCTCGGGCCGGTGGACAACCTCCGGTGCGGCAAGCACAAGTCCGCCTACATGCGCGAACCGCTGCCCGAGCGCCAGGTCCGCGCGCTGTGGCACGGCCTGGCGGGCGAGGGCCGGCACGTGGTCCGTGACGCGGTGGTGCAGATCGACTCCTACGGCGCCGCGATCAACCGGACGGACGTGACCGACACCGCCGTCGCGCAGCGCGACTCGATCCTGAAGCTCCAGCACCAGGTGTACTGGCCGGCCACCGAGGACGGGGCGAGCCACCTGAACTGGATCCGCACCCTGTACCGGGACATGTACGCCGACACCGGCGGGGTGCCGGTCACCAAGGACATCGGTGCCGGGATCACCGACGGCTGCTACATCGGCTATCCGGACGTCGACCTCAGCGACCGCGCGTGGAACATCGACCCCAGATCCTGGGCGAAGCTGTACTACGGGCCGCACTACGGCACACTGCAGGAGGTCAAGCGGTACTGGGACCCGCTGAACGTCTTCCGGCACCAGCAGTCCATCGAACCACCGCCGCCCATTCCGGTCCCCCGGACGACCGGCGGACGCGCCTGACGGCGGCGGGCGCCGCCCTCGCGCCGTTCTGGGCGTAGTCTCGCGTACCGGGCGAATGCTCGGACGGCTCTCCGCCGTGAACCGACGGAACGGGCGTCCGGGCGGCCTCTGGAGTATCGGATCGCGACGCATCGGGGGCCGACGGCCCTCGCCGTGACGACCTAAGAAACCTCAGGGACCTAAGGAGCGCAGATGGCGACCGAGGAACCGGCCCCGATCACCAGCAAGGAAGAGGAGGAGCGGCGGCGCGCCGAACTCGCCGCCGAAATGGCGAATGACCCGATCGACCAGGCCGCTTTCACGGCGCAGCAGAACAGCGCCGACGCACAGCGAAGATCGGGCCTGCTGGACAGGCCTGTCCCCAGCACTGAGGGCCGCACCCGGCACGACCTGCCGCTGGGCCGCACGAACATCAGCCGGGAGCCGACCACACGCGGACACCAGCGCGCCGGGCTCAACGGCCGCAACGCCCCGCGGGGCGGTTTGCGGTAGCGGCCGGCGGGGCCGCGGACGGGGGTGGTGCGCGCCGCTGTTCAGTGCTCCCGAGCGATCGGTGCCCGTTGGACCGGGGCGCCCGATCGGCGGGGCGTGCCGGATCATGGCCGCTGCGCGAGGATGCGCGGCGGGTGCCCGTCCCCAGGCCCCGGGTGGTGCGGGCGGCGTGCCGCTCGGGGGACGGCCGGTTCTCCGGGGTCAGGATGACCGCCGCGGTCCGCTTACGTGGCCACTCGGGCGCACCGGCGCGGCCCGGCCACGCGCGCGGTGAGGAGGGAGGAGGGCGGCGCGGCCGGTCGTCGCCCACCATTCCCCGGCGCCGCACCATGTCCGCGGCCGTTCGCGGAACCGCCGTCAATGGCCGGGGGCTCCGGGAGCCGACCCCGTGGTTCGAGGTGACGGCCACCGGAGACCTCCGCTGCTGACCGCGGTCCGCAGACTACGGCGGCTGCCGCTACCCCGTCAGCATCCGCTCCGCCTCGGCCGCCGCGACGCGCAGCGCCTCGGGGAGGCCGTCCGGCCGCCGTCCGCCCGCGTTCGCGATCCGGCCGCGGCCGCCCGCTCCGCCGCCGACGCACCGGGCCGGGCGGGTCAGGACCTCGTCGGCGCGGACGCCGCGGGCGTGCAGGTCGTCGCTGAGCGCGGCGACCAGGTTCGCGCGATCGGCACTGCGGACGCCGAGGACGACCACGCCGGTTCCGCCCTTGCGCTCCAGGATGCGGGGCGCGAGGTCGCGCAGGTCGTCGGCGGTCAGGTCCGCGACCTCCTCCGCGACCAGCCAGCCGCCGTGCCGGGGCCGCGCCCGGTCGGCGATCTCTCCCGCGAGGGTCGTCGCGCGTTCGCGGCGCAGCCGGTCGAGTTCGCGGCGCGCCTCCGCCAGGGCGGCCAGGCGCTTGGCGAGCCGGGCCGGCGCCTCCTCCGGGCGGGCGCCGAGCATGCCGGCCAGTTCGGTGAGCAGGTGGCGTTCGTGGTCGTAGTGGCGGAGCGCGTCGGCGCCGGTCAGCGCCTCGATGCGGCGCAGGTTCGCCCCCACGGACGACTCGCCGAGCAACCGCACCGGCCCCGCCTGTGTGCCGTGCCCGACATGGGTGCCACCGCACAGTTCCCGGGACGCGTCGCCGATGTCGACCACGCGGACCCGGTCGGCGTACTTCTCGCCGAACAGTGCCATGGCACCGGCCGAGCGCGCCTCCTCGAAGGTGGTGTGCCAGACTCGCACCTCCGGGTCGGCCAGCAGGTAGTCGTTGACGCGCCGCTCGATGACGGCCAGCTCGTCCGGGGAGACCGCGTCGAAGTGCGCGAAGTCGAAGCGCAGCCGTCCGGGCGCGACCAGGCTGCCGCGCTGTGCCGCGTGGTCGCCCAGAGTCCGGCGCAGCATGGCGTGCAGCACGTGGGTCGCGCTGTGCGAACGTTCGGTGGCCGAGCGGCGCGCGGCGTCGACGCGGGCCAGCGCCGCCAGCCCGGCGTGCACCTCGCCGCGCACCACCCGTCCGTGGTGCACGTGGCAGCCCGCGACCTCGGCTCTGGTGCCGGTGACGGCGACCTCGGCGCCGTTGCCGAACCGCAGCGATCCGGTGTCGCCGACCTGGCCACCGGCCTCGGCGTAGAACGGCGTGGCGTCCAGCACCAGCTCCACCTCGGCGCCCTCGCCCGCCGCCGGGACCGGAACCCCGTCGATGAGCACCGCGAGCGTGCGACCTTCCGCCTCGGTGGCCTCGTACCCCAGGAACCTGGTCGGCCCGTGCTCGGCCAGTAGTGCGCGGTAGGCGTCCATGCGCCGCACGGCGTCGCCGCGGAGCGCCCGGCCACCGTCCTGGGCCCGCCGGCGCTGCTCCTCCAGCAGGGCGGCGAACCGTTCCTCGTCGACCCGCAGCCCCGCGGCCCGGGCCGCCTCGACGGTGAGGTCCACCGGGAAGCCGTAGGTGTCGTGCAGTTCGAACGCCGCGTCGCCCGGCAGCACCTCGCCCCCGCTGTCCGCGGTGCGGCGGATCGCCGCCTCCAGCAGCCGGGAGCCGGTGCGCAGCGTCCGGGAGAACGCCTCTTCCTCGGCGCGCACGACATGCTCGATCAGGGTGCGCTGCCGGGCCAGCTCCGGCCAGCTCCCGCCGAGGGCGTCGACCACGCTGGCGGTGACGGCGTCCAGAACGGGGCCGGTGATGCCGAGCGTGCGGGCGCGGTGGACGGCGCGGCGCATCAGGCGGCGCAGCACGTACCCGCGCCCCTCGTTGGACGGCAGCACGCCGTCGGCCACGAGGAAGGCGATGGAGCGCGCGTGCTCCGCCGTGACCTGGAACGCCACCGACTCCTCCGAGCCGTCCCGGCCGGGGAATCCGCGGCCGGCCAGTTCCTCCACGCGGCGCAGCGTGGGCGCCAGCAGGTCGGTCTCGCACACGGTGTCGACGCCCTGCAGGATCGCGGCGAGCCGGTCCAGGCCGAGCCCGGTGTCGATGTTGCGCCGCGGCAGTTCACCCACGATGGGGTAGTCGTCCTTGCCGTGGCCGGGGCCGCGCAGGTTCTGCATGAAGACGAGGTTCCAGAGCTCCACGTACCGCTCGCCGTTGACGGCGGGGCCGCCCTCCGGGCCGAACGCGGGCCCGCGATCGTAGCTGGCCTCCGAGCTGGGTCCGCACGGCCCGGGGACGCCCATCGACCAGTAGTTGTCGGCCATGCCGAGCCGCTGGATGCGCTCGTCCGGGACGCCGAGGCCGCGCCACAGCGCGTGCGCCTCGTCGTCGTCGGTGTAGACGGTGATCCAGATCCGGTCCCGGTCCAGGCCGTACCCGTCGGTCAGCAGCCGCCAGGCGTACTCGATCGCCTCGGCCTTGAAGTAGTCGCCGAAGGAGAAGTTGCCGAGCATCTCGAAGAAGGTCGCGTGCCGCGTGGTGCGGCCGACGTTCTCGATGTCGGAGGTGCGCGCGCACTTCTGCACGCTCATCAGCCGGGTCGACTCCGGCTCGGCCTCACCGAGGAAGTACGGCTTGAACTGGTTCATCCCGGCGTTGGCGAGCAGCAGGGTGGGGTCGCTGGGCACGAGCGGGCTGGACGGGACGCGGCGGTGCCCGCGCGCGGCGAAGAAGTCGAAGAAGGTGGAACGAATATCGGTGGAGCGCATGACGGCATCAGCCTCTTCAGGACGAAGCAGACAGGTGGACCAGCACCGCCGAGCCGGGCCGAGGGCCTAGGAAACGGAGCCGTCGTTCCCCGGCTCGGCGCGACTAGCTCGCCGCCCCACCGTGTGTGCCATCGCCTGCGTTCCTGTCGTGCGTCCGGTCGCGTACGGGCGGGGTCCGCGCCGCCGCTCCGTCACTCTTCCGACCCTAGCGCGAACCGGCCCGGCGGGCACGTGGGATTCCCGGCCCGCCGGGCGGCGCGGCATGGCGCCCGTGGCCTGGTGTCGCGGGCACCGTGGGACGGGGTCCGAGGTCTCGACCGCCCCGGCCTGAGCGGCGCGCCGTTGCCTGCCGATCGAGGCGCGCCGGATGATGCCGGGACCGCCCGAGCGGCCGTGCCGGCGCCCCGCCCGGGCCGCCGGGCCGCCGGGGTGCCGACTTGCTGGAAGGGGTCACCCGCCCACCGGCGCGGCGAGCGCCATGACGAGGCAGCCGAAGGCCACCGTGGCCGCCACCGTGCGAACGGCGTTCCAGCGCACCCACGGTTTCTCGAATCCCACCCGCGCCGTCTCGGGCGAGGCTGGGGCGCCGGGGGCGGCGGACCGGTCGAGGGCGTTATTGAGCGGGACGTTCCGGGCGAACGTCCCGCCGAGCACCACCGCGTGCCCGGCGAGCGCGCCGATGGTCCAGGGCAGGTCGGCACGGTCGGCGGCGCCGAAGGACAGTACGGCCGCGAGCGCCGTCATCGCCGGTCCGCCGAGGAACAGCAGCAGGAACCACCCGTTGAGGATGGCCGCGTTGATCTGCCGCATCGCGGTGACAAGCGTCCGGTCGTCGGCCCGGCCGAGGCCGGGCATGACGGCGCAGGCGAACCCGTAGTACAGGCCGGCCGCGAGTCCCGTGGTCAAAGTGGCCGCGACGAGAACGGCGTCTCGGAACAGCTCCGGCATCGTGTGGTCCTCCAACGTCCCGGCCGGTCGTGGGGCGGCCCGGATCGGCCGCCCCCACCAGTGAAGTACGTCCGGGTGGCGGAGGCCATGGCCGAGACGTCGGTCCCCATACGCGGGCGTCTACACTCGCCCGCGTGGACGCACTCGCGGGGTTACTGGACGGGCCGCGTGCCCGAGGGGCGTTCCTGCAACGGTCCGTCCTCAGTCCGCCCTGGTCGCTGCGCATCGAGGACCGGGCGCCGCTCACCCTGATGGCGGTGCTGGAGGGCTCGGCCTGGGTGCTTCCGGGGGACGGCCCGGCGGCCGTGATGCGCACCGGTGACGTGGCCGTCGTGCGCGGGCCGGACCCTTACGTCGTCGCCGACACCCCCGGAACGCCGCCGCGGGCGATCATCCATCCGGGCCAGCGCTGCACCACGTTGACGGGCACGCCGCTGACCGACCTGACGGATCTGGGCGTCCGCACCTGGGGCACCCGGCTGGACGGCTCGACGGTGCTGCTCACCGGCACCTACCAGGTTCCGGGCGAGGTCGGGCGCCGGCCGCTCACCGCGCTGCCCCGATTGCTCGTCCTCCCCCAGGACGCGTGGGACAGCCCGCTGGTGCCCCTGCTCGCCGAGGAGGTCGTCAAGGAGCTGCCCGGACAGGAGGCGGTGCTCGACCGGCTGCTGGACCTGCTGCTCATCGCGGTGCTGCGGGCCTGGTTCACCCGCCCGGAGGCGGACGCGCCCGCGTGGTTCCGCGCGCACGGCGACCCGGTCGTCGGCCGGGCCCTGCGGCTGTTGCACCAGGCTCCGGCCCGCCCATGGACGGTCGCGGCCCTGGCCGCCGAGACCGGCGTCTCCCGCGCGGCGCTGGCGCGGCGATTCACCGCCCTGGTCGGGGAGCCGCCGATGACCTACCTCACCGGGTGGCGGATCACGCTCGCCGCCGACCTGCTGCGCGGGTCCGACGCGCCGCTGGACGCCGTGGCCCGCCGGGTGGGGTACGGCAGCGCCTTCGCGCTGAGCGCGGCCTTCAAGCGGGAACGCGGAATCAGCCCCCAGCGGTACCGGGACGGCGGCACGCTCCCCGGCGATGCCCGGGACGACGCGCTGCCGGCGTGAGGACGTCCGGCCCTGGCCCCGGCCGACGGGCCGATCCGGTCGGCGCATGCCAGGGCCGGCCGCCGACGGTCCCGATCGGATCGGGCGGCGTGCCGACGGCCGGCCTCGGCGCTTCGCCGAATCGTCACCAGTCGTGCATGGACCCGTCCCGCAGCCGGTTCACCGGCAGGTAGCGGCGCTGGTACGGGTAGCGGGCCGCCGCCTCCTCGTCCACGTCGACGCCGATCCCCGGCGCGTCACCCGGGTGGAACAGGCCGTTCTCGAAGGTGTAGCCGACCTTGAACACCTCCTGCCACGGGTCCAGGTGCCCCATGTACTCCTGAATGCCGAAGTTCGGCACGGCGAGGTCGACGTGCAGGGCGGCGGCGAAGGAGACCGGGGAGAGGTCGCCCGCGCCGTGCGAGCCGGTGCGGACGCCGTGCAGGTGCGCGTGGTCGAAGATGCGGCGCAGGTGGGTGATCCCGCCGGCGTGCGAGACCGAGGTGCGGATGTAGTCGATGAGCCGCTCGGAGATCAGCTGCTGGCAGTCCCAGATGGAGTTGAAGACCTCGCCGACGGCGAGCGGGGTGGTGGTGTGCTGGCGGATCAGCCGGAACGCCTGCTGGTCCTCGGCCGGGGTGGCGTCCTCGATCCAGAACATCCGGTACGGCTCCAGCGACTTGCCGAGCCGAGCCGCCTCGATCGGGGTGAGCCGGTGGTGCACGTCGTGCAGCAGGTGGAATCCGTAGCCGTACCGCTCGCGGACCGCCGCCATGAGACCGGGGAGGAAGTCGAGGTAGGGCCCGGTCTCCCACGCGTGCTCGGCGGGCAGGTCGCCGTCGGCCGGCTCGTAGGTGCGGCCGTGGCTGTTGCCGCCCATGCCGTAGGTCTTCTCCAGGCCGGGGACGGCGGCCTGCACCCGCACGGCCCGGTAGCCGAGGTCGAGGAACCGGCCGACGTCGGCGAGCAGGTCGTCGACGGTCTCTCCGTTGGCGTGCCCGTACACCATGACGCCGTCGCGGGAGGCGCCGCCGAGCAGCTGGTAGACGGGCAGCCCGGCGATCTTGCCCTTGATGTCCCAGAGGGCGACATCCACGGCCGCGATGGCGGTCATGGTGACGGGGCCGCGCCGCCAGTACGCGCCGCGGTACAGGTACTGCCAGATGTCCTCGATGCGCTGCGGGTCGCGGCCGACGAGCAGCGGCGCCACGTGCTCGGTCAGGTAGGAGGCGACCGAAAGCTCGCGGCCGTTCAGGGTGGCGTCGCCCCAGCCGACCACGCCCTCGTCGGTGCTGATCTTCAGGGTGACGTAGTTGCGCCCGGGCGCGGTGACGATGACCTTGACGTCGGTGATCCTCATGCTGGGCTCTGCCCTTCCTTCGGTGCGGGGATGTCGGCGGGGGGAGCGGTCACGTCGATGACCACCTTGAGCTGGGATCGGTCGGTGCGCGCCCGTTCCAGCGCCGCGGCGGCCTCGGCGAGCGGGTAGCGCGCGGTGACGAGTCCGCGCAGGCCGGGCAGGCCGGTGGCCGCCCAGGCGACGGCGGTGGTGAAGGAGGCGGGCCCGTACCGGAAGCAGCCGGCGACGTCGAACTCCCAGCGCTGGGTGAGCGCGGTCAGCTCGGCCGGCGGCGCACCGGAGGGGGTGCCGACGAGGGCGAGCACCCCGCCCGGCGCGAGCCGTTCGGCGGCGCGCAGCGCGGCAGGGGCGCCGGAGCACTCCAGGAGCCGGTCCACCTCGCCGCCCGGCGGCGCGTCGCGGACCTGGACGCCGGTGCCGCCGACGGCCGCGCGGGCGGCGGCGAGCCGGACCGGGTCGACGTCGTGCACGGTCACCTCGGCGGCGCCGCACCGCAGCGCGGCCAGTGCGGACAGCAGCCCGATGGGTCCGGCGCCGGTGACGAGCACGCGGTCGCCGGGACCGACCCGCCCGCGGCGGACCGCCCACACGGCCACGGCCAGCGGTTCCACGAGCGCGGCCTCGTCGTCGCCGACCGTGCCGGGCAGCGGGTGGGCGAACGCGGCCGGCAGCACCGTGTGGGAACGCAGCAGGCCGTGGGTGGGCGGGGAGCCGAAGCACCTGCCGGCGCGGCACAGGTTGTACCGTCCGCCGCGGCAGAGTTCGCAGTCGCCGCAGGGGTGCGCGGGCTCGATCGCCACGCGCTCGCCCACCCGCTCGGCGGGCACGCCGGCGCCCACCGCCGTGATGGTCCCGGCGCCCTCGTGCCCGAGCACACAGGGCGCGCGCAGCACGTTGGGACCGTTACGGCCCTCGGCGTAGTAGTGCAGGTCGGAGCCGCACAGGCCGACGGAGTGCACCGCCACCTGCACCTGTCCGGGCCCCGGCTCGGGCACCGGGAGCGGGGTGATCTCGATCTTGCGCGGTTCCAGCAGCAGGGCGGCGGGCCGGCCGGGTGACGTCATGCGGTCGCCTCCTTCACGGGGTGGACGGGCAGCGGTTCGACGCGCTTGATCAGCAGGCCGTAGGAGAGCGCCCCGACGACCGCGATCGCGCCGGACAGGACGAGCGGGCCGACGAAGGATCCGCCGGAGAGCTGCAGCATCAGGCCGGTCACCGACGGGCCGAGGAAACCGGCGATGTTGGAGGCGCAGTTCTGGATACCGGCCAGCGAGGAGACCTGCTCCGGCTGCGGGGCGACGTCGGCCGGCAGGGAGGCGACGCTGGCGGCGGCGAACGCGACGCTGGCGTAGCTCACCGACAGCAGCGCCAGCGCCATGCCCGCCGTGGGCACGAACACCGCGGCCGCGATGACCGAGGAGAACAGCAGCCCGCCGGTGAGGCAGGTCTTGCGGGCCCGGTTGAGGCTCCAGCCCCGGCGCAGCAGCGCGTCGGAGGTGATGCCGCCGGCCAGGCTGCCGCCGATGGCGACGATGCCGGGGATCATCCCGTACACGCCGAGCTGCAGCAGGTCGAACCCGCGGTCGCGCACCAGGTAGCTGGGGAACCAGGTGATGAAGAAGAAGATGACGTAGTTCAGCGCGAAGAAGCCCAGCATCATGCCCCACACCGTGCGGTAGCGGAACAGCGACCGCCAGCGCACCCGCGGCGCGGCGGACGCGCCCTCGGCCGGGGCGTCCTCCAGCCGGGCGCCACCGGCCTCGATGTAGGCGAGCTCCTCGGCGCTGAGCCGGGGGTGTTCGCGCGGCTCGCGGTAGGCGCGCACCCACAGCACCACCCAGGCGACGGCCAGGAACCCGGCGACGGCGAACGCCCAGCGCCAGCCGAAGGCGGCGATCAGCGCGGTGACGAGCGGCAGCGACAGCACGGCGCCGATCCGGGAGCCGTTGTCCCAGATGCTGTTGGCGAGGGCGCGCTCGCGGCGCGGGAACCACCGTGAGACCACCTTGGCCGAGCCGGGGTAGGCGACCGCTTCGCCGACGCCGAGGCCGAGCCGGGCGATCACGAGCTCCGCGGGGGTGCGGACCAGGCCGGTGGCGGCGGTGACGCCGCCCCAGATGAGCGCGCCGCCGGCGAAGAGCCGCCGGACGCCGAACCGGTCGATGAGCGCCCCGGCCGGTAGCTGGCACAGCGCGTAGCCGACGAAGAAGGCGCCGAGCAGCAGCCCCTCGACGCTGGCGGGGATGTGGATGTCCTCGCCGATGTAGGGCAGCGAGACGCTGAGCACGGTGCGGTCGAGGTAGTTGAAGACGAAGGCCAGCGAACAGAGGCCGACCATCGCCCAGCGCAGGTTGTGCCGCAGCCCCCGAGGGCGGGGTAGGGGGGCGCGGACGTCGCTCGGTGTGTCCACGAAGACGTCTCCTTGGGACGGGTGGGGTGCCGGTGGGGGTCAGGCACGGGGGTGTTTCGGGCGAGGGGTGGCCGGTCCGGGCGGGGGACCGGTCAGCCGGGGCTCGCGCCGGCCGGGCCCGGGCGTTCGGGGTCGCTGTAGTGGTCCACGAAGCCGGTGTGCGCGAGCCAGCCGCCGTCCGCGACGAGGCACTCGCCGGTGACGAACCCGGCGTCGGCGGAGTGCAGGAAGAGCGTGGGGCCGACCATGTCCTCGGGGTCGGCGCGGCGGCGCAACGGGGTGCGGCGCTCGATCTGGGCGGTGTCGAGGATGCCGCGGCGCTGGAGTTCGTCCGCGATGGGCGTGCGGACGAATCCGGGGGCGACGGCGTTGACGCGTACCCCGAGCGACCCCCACTCGGCGGCGAGGGTGCGCACCAGCTGGACGAGCCCGGCCTTGGCGACGCCGTACGCCAGCCGTCCGGGGAAGCCGCCGAAGCTGGCCAGCGAGGCGACGTGCGTGATCGCGCCGCCGCCGGACGCCGCGAGCACCCTCCCCGCCGCGCGGGAGACCCGGAACGCGCCGGTGAGGTTGACGTCGAGGATCCGGGCGAAGTCGCCGGTGCTCAGGTCCATGCTGGCGGCGGCGCCGTGCACGCCGGCGGCGTTGACGACCCCGTCCAGGCCGCCGAGCCGTTCGGCGGCGGTCGCGACGAGGGCGTCCACCTGGGCGTCGTCGGCGACGTCGGCGGGCACCGCGGTGATCCGGCCGCCGCCGTCCCGCGCTGTCGCGTCGAGTTCGGCGGCCCGGCGGCCGGCCACGACGACGCGCGCGCCGCGCCGGGCCGCGCCGATAGCGACAGCGCGGCCGATGCCGCTGCCGCCGCCGGTGACGATCAGCCGCCGGCCGGCCACTCCACCGTCGGGCCGGCCGCTGGGCTCACTGCTCATGGTGCTCCCGCATGATCCGCTCCGGAGCTATGACCGGAGTCACGTAACCTGCGCCACACATTAAGCATGCTTGCATGCAAGTGTGTCAACAGTCGGGATGTGGAAAAATGAGACGCCATGACGCTCCCGACCACCGGCCCGCTCGACGGCCCGCTCCCCCGGCGCACCTCCCGCGGCCTGTCGGGGCAGGTGTACGACCGCCTCTACCAGGCGATCGTCACCGTCCGCTATCCGCCCGGCGGACGGCTGTCCGAGAAGGACCTCGCCGCCGAACTCGGCGTCAGCCGAACGCCGGTCCGGGACGCCGTGTACCGGCTCGCCGAGGAGGGGCTGGTCGAGGTCTTCCCGCAGCACGGGACCTTCGTGGCCCGGATCGACCAGCAGGCGTTCGCCGACGCGCAGTTCGTCCGGGAGTCCCTGGAGCGCTCCGCGCTGCGCCTCGCCACCGAGCGCGCGACCTCCGAACACATCGCCCGCATGCGCGCCAACCTGGCGGAGCAGGAGGACGCCATGCGCCGCGCGGACGCCGAACGGTTCGTGGAGCTGGACCAGCGCCTGCACCAGTTGCTGTTCGACGCCGCCGGCCACTCGGGCGCGGGAGCGGTCGCCCGGCGCGCCCGCCCGCACATGGACCGGGTACGGCGGCTCACGCTGCCCGACGCCACGGGATACGAGGGACTGGTGGCCGACCACCGGGCCATCGTGGACGCGGTGGAATCCCGCGACGCCGCGGCCGGCGACGCGGTCCTCACGCCGCACCTGCGGCTCATCCTGGAGACCGTGAAGTTCGTCCGAGAGCGCCACCCGGAGTACTTCGGCACCGACGACGCGGACGGCACCGGACGGGTGGCCGGCTGACCGCTTCCGGGCACGGTCCCCGGCGGCGCGGCGGGCATGATGGCCGCCTGCCGATGGCCGGATCCGCCCGCGCGCGCCGAACCGGCGAGCGGTGCGGCCGTCCGGGTGGGAAGCGGGGAACGGCCGTGACGGCGACCGCTGAACCGGACGACGGCCGGCTCGGCCGGCTGGTCGGCACGCACCCGGTGGACAACGCGCGCCGCTGGACGGCGCTCCGACTCGCCTTTCTCGCAGCCCTCCCGCCGACCGTCTCCATCGCGTTTCCGGCTCCTGGCTCCGGCTCCGGCAGGATCCGGGGCTCGATCGTTGAACTGGGCCGTGTGCTGCTCAATGGTCGTAGGCCGCGAGTGAGTGCTTGACGGGCACGTCGGCAAGCCGGTCGTTTCGGATCGTGGGGTTGAGGGCGAGGACGTGTTGGCGGGGGCGTGCCCAGAGCCGTTCGGTGCTGCGTGCCTGATGGGGCTGTGGCCCGGGCCGACTCTTCGGCTCCCGGAATGACCGCCTCGATGTGCCGGTGTGACGACCTCCGGCGGTGGGGATCGCGGCCCGGCGGGACCTGGGTCACGGCCGGGCGGGGTCCGGTGTCCGGTGCCGCCGGACCGAGTCAGCGACGTGGTCGTCGAGACGGCGGTACGTTGCCCAGGGCGTCGAGGCGGGTCGTACACCGCGTCTTCGGCGCGCTTCACCATGCCTGCCGCCGGTCCGGCAAACCCCCATCGACGGTCTCCCCCCTGATACCAGTGGCCGCCGGGTCCCTGGTCGCCGCACTCCTGACCAGCGCGATGCGCGGTGGCCGCTCGGAGGCCGTCGAGTCGTACGAGAACGGGCTTGCGCACCGCACCCAAGGCACGCGGCAGTGCTGGACATGGCAGCAGGTGGCCGAGATAGGCGTGCGGTCGGGCACGGGCGACGATCCCACCCCGCTGGGACGGCTGGTGCACTGACTCGGCGTGGACGTCTGGTGCGTGGTCGGGTTCTCGGACGGCTCCCGCCTGCGGATCAACGGCCTCACGGAGGGCGCCCGGCTGCTCGCCGACAAGTTGCCCGCGCGCAGCCCGGCCGTCCTCCGGCCGCCGGACGAGGACGCCGGGTGGCGGATCGTACGATGGGCGGCCCCCACCGTGTGCGTGGCCTGCGCCGGTTTCCTGCCGTTCCTGATCCGTTACGTGGCCACGCACGACGAGGTGACCGCGGACGTCCTATGGCACCGAGAGCGTGTCCGGCATCGGCGACGGCTTGGGCGTCGTGATCGCGATCGGGATGATCGTGTGCATCGTCGGCGTGGTGATGTCGGCGTCGTTCTTCCTGCTCTTGCCACTACGGCGTCCCGGGAACCGGCGATGCGCGGCCCGGCCGTTCCGCCGCACCGCCGGTGGCGCAGAATGGCCGGGTGACCCGCACGCCGACACCGGACCGCCCGGGCACGACGCCGGGCGCGCGGGTGCCGCTGCGGGGCCGACCGCCCGCACCTCCCAAGGGAGCCGCAATGTACCTGATGCGTCTGGGCCCGCCCGGTTCCGAGATCCCCGCGGTCCGCGACGACTCCGGCGCGGTGCGCGACCTGCGCCCGCTCACCGCCGACATCGATGGCGCGTTCCTGGCGGCCGGCGGACCGGCCACCGTCCGCGACGCGCTCGCCGCCGAGAGGCTGCCGGTGCTACCGGACGCCGAGTCGCTGCGGGTCGGCCCGCCGATCGCCCGGCCGGGGGCGGTCGTGTGCATCGGGCAGAACTACGCCGCACACGCCGCGGAATCCGGCGCCGCGCCGCCGGAGGAGCCGATCGTCTTCTTCAAGCATCCCAACACGGTGGTCGGCCCGGACGACGACGTGCTGATCCCGCCCGGGGCGGAGAAGGTGGACTGGGAGGTGGAACTGGCGGTGGTGATCGGCCGCCGTGCCCGCTACCTGGCCTCTCCGGCGGACGCGGCCGCGCACATCGCCGGTTACACCATCGCCAACGACGTCTCCGAGCGCGCCTTCCAGCTGGAGCGGTCCGGCGGCCAGTGGTCCAAGGGCAAGTGCGCCGAGACCTTCAACCCGCTCGGGCCCTGGCTGCGCCCGGCCGACGAGGTCGACCCGGCCGCCCTGGGCCTGCGCTCGTGGGTCAACGGTGACGCGCGGCAGGACTCCACGACCGCCGACATGATCTTTCCGGTGGACCACCTGGTCTGGCACCTGTCGCAGTACATGGTGCTGGACCCGGGCGACGTCATCAACACCGGCACCCCGGAGGGTGTCGCGCTGTCCGGGCGGTTCCCGTACCTCGCCGCCGGTGACGTGCTGGAGCTGGAGATCGACGGCCTGGGCCGGCAGCGCCAGCGGCTGACGGCCGCCTGACCGGACGGCCGTCTCACGGTGGAACGATGACTCCATGGATTCCGCAGAGACCGCGGGCGTGCGCTTCGAGAGATGGCGGCGCACCTGGCTGACCGCCGAGGAGTGCCGGGACCACTCCCCCTTCTTCCGCGACGCCGTCTTCCGGCACCTGGAGATCTCCCCGGGCGCCGCGAGCGACCTCGCCGCGCTGCCCGCCGGCGCCCGGGCGAGCCTGATACCCCGCCTGCACCAGCTCGACAACGAGACGGAGCAGTGGAACAACCAGGTCCGCCTCGATCGCGGCGGCGTCTGGACGACCCCCCGTCACGTCATTTGGGAGGCGCGGCCGGCGCTCACCGGAACGCCGGACGACCCCGGCGCCACCCCCGGCGAGTTCTCGGTGCGCCTCCGGCGGGGCGAGAACGGGATGACGGCGGAGCGGCGGATCGTGATCGACGGCGTGGACTGGCGACCGGCCCCCACTGTCCGGTCGGCCTCCGCGGTCACGGCGGCCCAGCTGCGGGCCGCCATGCGAGCCCGGAGTTCCGGGGCCGCGCGCACCACCGTCGGCGCCCACCTCCGGCGGCGGCAGCCGCCGGACGCCCGTTGGGCCAGGACCGTGTGACGTCGGCCGGGCGGTCGGCGTCGTCCCCGCCCGGCCGCACCGCGATGTCCCACGGGATACGGGCACAGCCGCACCTGCCGTGCCTCGTCCCTGAGGACGATCCACGTACCGCCGCCTCTGGGCACAGCCGGGGCTCAGGGATGCCGAGGGCCGACCGCGTTCCGGCGAGGTGGGGTTACGCGGCAGCGCCGGCCGCCGGCTCGGGGCGGCCCCAGCGAACCCCGTGGTCGAGGCCGAGCCGATCACGCGAGGACCATCGCGGGAGCCCGGACGGGGTGCCTGGCTCGAATCGTCGGCCGCTCCGCCGACGGTGCGCAGCAGGGCGAACTCACGGGCTCTGCCCCGCGCGGCGAGCGCGAACAGCCCGGCCACCATGACCGCGGCCACGATGAGGGCGAGCGCGGCCGTCGTGCCCAGGAACCGCCCCATTCCGGAGGCGAGCTCCTGGTCCAGCCGGTCCAGCCGCAGCACCTCGCCGCGTGCCGGACCGGTGCGCACCTCCGCGTCGGGCACGGCTTGCCGGAGGGCGTCGGCCGATCACCGATCCCCATCGCCCCGACGGTGTTCCGGGGCGATGAGAACGGCGTCACCGCGTGAACCGGCACCCGGCCGGGTCACCGGGCCGACGACGGACCGGCGTCGGTGCCCCGGTTCCCCGATCGCCGGCCCCGGCCGGGCTCCGGAGCGGGGCCGTCGGCGCCGGCGCGGCCGGGTTTCGGCCGTAGCAGGTGAGCCGCCACGCCCAGCGACACGTCCGGTGTGCCGGCCGGGCCCCGGACCAGCACGGTCCGCGGTGACCGCCCGGCGGAGGCGGCGTCCGCACGTGGCCGGTGCGTCGCGGCGTCACGCGCGCCGCCCGGGCCGCGCTCGGACGGCGGCTCCGGCGGCGGAGGCGCGGCGGTCGCGTCGCGCAGGGGCACCGCCCGCCGCCCGTCCCAGAACAGCGTCCAGACGTGATCGTCACCGGTGGACGTCATCCGGCCGAACCGCCCCCGGGTGACGGAATGCCGGAGGATCCATTCCAGGACCTCCCAGACGATCCCCAGTTCGTCCTCGTGCACCTCCGAGCGCACGTCGACCAGCCACTCCACGCCGCCGGGCCGGTGGAGCAGGCGCGAGTGGTCATTGCCGGTGAAGTGCGTACTGGGGCCGTCCCCCATGAACACGGGGTACGGCTCATCGCCCCAGCCGGTGTAGGACACCGCCGGGTGTTCCGGCTGCGGCGCGTGCGGGAGCCGGAGCTGCCACCGCAGCTCGGCCAGGAACTCCTCGGACACGGTGGTGGGGAGTACGGCGCGGAAGACGAGGTCGTGGTAGTCGCTCATGGTCCGGCCGCCGTTCCCGTGGACGGGCGACGGAGCGGGCTCTCCGCGGCTGCGCGGGCGCGCGGCGCGGCGGGAGGCACGGGAACCGGTGCGGGGTCGGTCATGGCGATCATTGAACAGCACGCGGACGCCCGGCACCGCGTCCCCGGGCACACGGGACAATGCGGGCATGCGACGCTTCGACTCCGCCGCGGCGGACCTCGTCCCCGGGATGCGGGTACGGGTGCGGATCGCCCGCCATGAGCCGTGGGGCGTGTTCGTGACGATCCTGGAGAACCCGGACGTGGCGGCGTCGGTGGACGCCGCCGTGATCGACAGCCCGTCGGGATCGCCGCGCGCGCTTCCCGGCGAGTACCCGGCCGTCGGGACCGAGGCCGACGCCGTCGTCCAGACGGTCCGCCGGTGGTTCCCGCCCGTCCTGGTCCGTCTCACCCTGCGCTCGGCCGACCTGCGCGAGTTCCGGTGGGGCTGCGACCTCTGCGGGACGCCCACCGTCCTGTCGCCGGGCGGCGACGGCATCGTCCTGGACGCCCGCAGCGCCGACGGGCCCGGCGGGACCGCGCTCGTGGCACACCGGTCGTGCGTCATCGAGCGGCTGCACCGGGACAGCCTGGAGGGGGCCCGGATCCGGCTGCTCGGCCGGAAAACGCGCACAGCACCGGATTGACGCCCGATTGGGCCATGGTTGACGCCCCCGCGCGCATGATGGGTAGCAGAGACCGCACTCGCCCGGCGGGCGGGACGGTGGACGCCCGCCGGAGTGCGACGTGAGGAGGCCCGACATGACGACCATGGCCGGAACGTTCGACGAGACGCGGCTCCGGCGCGGAATCGAGGGGCGAGACGCCGACATGCTGATCTCGCTCTACAACGACGACGCCGAGGTGGAGATCGTCGACCACACCAATTCCCCCAGCAACCCGCTGATTCTGCGCGGACGCGATGAGATCCGCCGGACGCTGGAGGACGTCTGCGCCCGCGACATGACGCACTCCCTGGACCGCTGCGTGGTGTACGACGACCTGGCGGCCTACACCGAGTCGTGCCGGTACCCCGATGGGACGTGCGTGCTGTGCAACTCGATGCTCGATCTGGAGGACGGGCGCATTTCGCGCCATCTGATGGTGCAGGCCTGGGACGAGTGACGGTGGCCGCACCGCTCGGTCAGGACAGGTCGGACAGGTCGAGCACGAAGCGGTAGCGGACGTCGTTGCGCCCGAGGCGGTCCAGGGCCTCATTGACGCGTGCCGACGGCATCAGTTCGATGTCGGCGGTGATGCCGTGCTCGGCGCAGAAGTCCAGCAGGGCGGCCGTGGACGGCCGCCCGCCGCTGCCGGCCGAGCCGAGCTTCTTCCGTCCGATGAGCAGGTCGGTGGCCTGTACGGTCACCGCTCCGAGGTGGCCCACGAGGCTGAGCGTCCCGTCCATGGCCACCAGCCGCAGGTAGCGGCCGAGGTCGTGCGGGGCGGAGATGGTGTCGAGGACGACGTCGAACCGGTCCCTCGCGGCGGCCATCTGTTCCGGGTCGGTGGAGACGACGAGGTCATGGGCGCCCAGCCGGTGCGCATCGGCGGCCTTGTCCGGGGTGCGGCTGACGACGGTGGTGTCGGCGCCGAGCGCCACCGCGAGTTTCACCGCCAGGTGGCCCAGGCCGCCCAGTCCCGCGACGGCGACGCGGGTACCGGGCCCGACACCGAGGGCGCGCAGCGGTTCCCATACGGTGACCCCGGCACAGAGCAGGGGGGCCGCGGCGGCGGGGGCGAGACCGGCGGGAAGGGGGTAGCCGAATCGCTCGCGGACCACGTACTCGCGGGAGTAGCCCCCGAGCGTGGTCGTTCCGTCCTCGCGGTCGGCACCACCGTAGGTCAGGGTCGGGAACTCGTGGCAGAAGTTCTCCTGGCCGGCCCGGCACATGGCGCACGCGCCGCACGAGTCGACGATGTTGCCCACCGCGACCGGGTCGCCGACGCGGAACCGGGTGACCGCGCGCCCGGCCTCGGTGACCACGCCCGTGAACTCGTGGCCGGGCACGAGAACGGGGCCGTCCGCACCGGTGTGTGCGCGGACGGCGTGCAGGTCGGTGTGGCAGACGCCGCAGTAGTCCACCCGGACCGCGATGTCGTCGGGACGCAGGTCGCGCCGTTCGAGGGTCGCCCGCCGCAGCGTCGGGCCGTCCGCACGCCATCCCGTTGTCGTTCGCATACCGACTCCTCCAGACAGACTGTTCGGTCTATTTGATGCTAGCCGAGGCGGCGAGCGAAAAAGACCGACCGTTCTGTTGGCTATGCTGGCGGGCATGGCCGACCACGCCCTCACCCCTCGCGGCGCCGCCACCCGCGACCGCATCATCGAGGTGGCGACCCGGGAGTTCGCCGAGCACGGGATCGCCGGGGCGCGCATCGAGCGGATCGTGGCCGCCGCACGCACCAACAAGGCGCAGCTCTACGCGTACTTCGGCAGCAAGGACGGGCTCTTCGACGCCATCTTCTTCGGCTCGCTGGAGCGCATCATGAACGTCGTGCCGATCGACGCGACCGACCTCGCGGACTGGGCCGTGCGCCTCTACGACGAGTACCTGCGCCGTCCCGACCTCATCCGCCTGGCCACATGGGCACGCCTGGAGCGCCGCCCGGCCGGTCACCTCGTCGCCGACGCGGAGCGACTGGACGACCCCAAGCTGCGCGCCATCGCCGAGGCGCAGGCCGCCGGCACCGTGCGGCCCGGAGACCCGTTCGACGTGATGGCCGTGGTCATCGCGATGTCCATGGCATGGTCGCCGGTCAGCAACGTCTACGCCGCGACCGCCGACGAACCTCCGGAGGTGCACGAGCGGCGCCGCACCCTGCTCCGGGAGAGCGTCCAGCGCGCCGTGGCGGCCGGCTGACCGCGTTCCCGCCCCGCGCTTCCCCTGGTGCGGCCGGCGCCGCGCGGAGTCGGCGGCGTCGTCCGGCGATTCCGTCGGCGAACACGTCACCGATCGAACAAAACGCCGCAAGATGTCCCCGAGAGGGAGTATCTTTCCGGTTCGGCGCGCCGCGCCCGGCGGGCAGTCGCCCGCCCCGTCACTGCCGAGAGGACACGTTGCCACGGTGGTAACCGAGGTCATCACCCGCACCTACTGCGACGCCCACGACTTCCAGGGCACGCGAGTGGAAGCCGACGGCGTCATCCAGTTCGCCTGGGACCAGGCCGTCCGCGAGATCGACGCCTGCCAGACCTGCGTCGAGGAGTACACGGCCCGCTTCGAGCCGCTGCTCGACCGGTCGCGGGTCGCGAAGAAGCGCCGCGCCACCAGCGCGGCGGAGTAGGGAGCGGTCACCCGTCGCGCTGCGGGCCGGGCGGCACGTTCCGCCCGGCCCGCAGCGCCGTACCACCGGCGACCGCCGCTCGGCCGCGTTCGCCGTGACCGGCGCGGAGACCCGCCGCACGACCCCGGGCGGTGCGCACGTGCGGGCGGACCCGTTCTCACGGCAGCACCCCCGGCTCCCGGCGCCACGGGTACCGATCACCGGTTCACCGGGATAGGCTGCGCGCGGCACGCACCCCGGCGGACGAGGGGGCGCTGCCGGACCCCACGCCCGTGGGCTCACCCGGCGCCCGCCCATCGCGCCGGCATCGCACGGCCCTGGAGGACGCCATGGGGTTCGCTCTCGCGCAGGGGTCCTGGACGCTCGCGACGCTGCCGTTCCAGCCCCCGTGGAATTTCTGGGACGCGGCCGGGCTCGCCGGGATCGCGTGGGCGATCACGACCCTGGTGGCCCGGGCCGGTGGGCACGGCTGCGGTGCCTCGCTGGGCGCGGGCGCCCTGATGGCGCTGGCCGTGGTGGCGGCGCTGGCCGCCACTCCCGCAGGCTGGTGAGGCCCCGGACGAGCCGGGGTCTCCTCCCGAACCGGGTCAGCACTCGGTGCCGCCCGGCGGCGGCTCGCCGGTGCGCAGGTACCGGTCCGCGTGGTCATCCGATCGACAGGGGACAGCGGTCATACCGGGCCGGATAACGGGGGGCGGACGGCGCCCTAGGGCCGTCAGTCCGCCCGGGGGGACTCCAGGTAGTCGGCGCAGCGGGCCAGCAGCGCGAGGAGCGTCTTCCGTTCCTCGGGGGTGAACTCGGCCGCGAGCCCGCGTTCCAGCGGGACCGCGCGGGCGTCCGCGCGGTTCACGGCCTCCCGCCCCTTGTCGGTGAGCCGGATCTCCAGGACGTTGCGGTGCCACTCGTGCGTGGTGCGCTCGATCAGACCTTGATCCTGAAGGTTGCGCAGCACGGTGTTCATGGTCGGCGGCGTGACTCCGCACGCCCGGGCCAGCGCGGCCGCGGAAATGCCGGGGTTCTCGTCGAGTTCGAGCAGCGCGGCGTACTGCGGCACGGTCAGGCCGACCGGCTTGAGGGCCGCCTGTTTGGCCGAATCGAGCGCTCGCACCGTGCGCTTGAGGTGAGAGCCCAGACGCTCGGCGAGGGGCATCGTCGTCACTCCTGCATGTTAGTCACCCCGCGACGGCTTGACGAAACATTAGAACGCTAACTAACGTTCGAACACGATTTAAGCCGAGCATACGCATTCCGAGAGAGGTGCCATGCCCTCGTTCCGCCTGCGCGCGGTCGCCGCGACGGCCATCCTCAGCGCCGTCCTCACCGTCGCACCCGCCGCGACCGCCGCCACATCACCGCCCGCGCCACCGCCGTCCGCGGCCGGCCTCCACAGCACCGCCCGCATCTCCACCGCCTTCGAACTGCCCGGCGACCGGGTGTACCCGGAGGGCATCGCCGCCGATCCGCGCACCGGTGTGCTCTACGCGGGTTCCTACGCCGACGGCACCGTCTTCCGGGTGGCCCCCGGGCGGCGGGTGGCCGAGATCTTCCTGCCGGCGGGCGCGGACGGCCGCACCACCGCCAACGGGCTGGCGGTCGACCGGTCCGGACGGCTGTGGGTGACCGACTCGACGGCCGGGGTGACCGTCTACGACACGCGCGACCGCGAACCGCTCGCCCGCTTCGACGTCCCCGGCGACGCCCCGTTCTTCGTCAACGATGTCACCGTCGCGCCGGACGGCACCGCGTATCTGACCGACAGCCTCCGGAACGTCGTCTACCGGGTCACCCCCGGCCTTCTGGCGAGAACGGAGGGCGGCGCGGCGGCGCTTCCCGAGTACGTCGATCTGAGCGGCGAACTCGGACCCCGCGAACCCGGAGTCTTCTCTCTCAACGGGATCGTCACCGATGGCCGTCACCTGCTGACGGCGGACATGACGGAGGGTGGCCTCTACCGCGTCGACCTGGTCTCCGGCTCGGTCCGGCGGGTGGCGCTGGAGGGCGGGGACATGCTGAACGCCGACGGCCTCGAACTACGCGGCGGCACGTTGTGGGCCGCCCACAACACCACCGACGCGATCAGCAGGTGGCGGCTGGATTCCGACGGGACGACGGCGCGCCGCGAACGGCTGCTGACGGACGACGCGCTGCAACTGCCCACCACGCTGGTGCACGACCGTGGACGGCTCTTCGTCGTCCGGTCGCAGTTCGATCAGGGTGGCCCCATGGGACCGGGCACCCCCGAGACCCCGTTCACCGTCGCGTCGGTGCGGGGAATCTGACCGGCGAGACCACCGGATTCGGGCCCGGGTGCCGGGCACCCCGGCCGTCGCCCCGTGCGGTCACAGCCCCAGATCGCTGAGTCCGGGGTGGTCGTCGGGGCGGCGGCCGAGCGGCCAGTGGAACCTGCGCTCCGCCTCCCGGATGGGCAGGTCGTTGATGGAGGCGTGCCGGATCCGCATCAGGCCGTTGGCGTCGAACTCCCAGTTCTCGTTGCCGTAGGAGCGGAACCAGTTCCCCGAGTCGTCGTGGCATTCGTAGGCGAACCGCACGGCGATGCGGGCGCCGTCGAAGGCCCACAGCTCCTTGATGAGCCGGTAGTCCAGTTCCCGCCGCCACTTGCGGGTGAGGAAGGCGGTGATCTCGTCGCGGCCGGTGACGAATTCGGCCCGGTTCCGCCAGCGGGAGTCCTCGGTGTAGGCGAGGGCGACCTGCTCCGGGTCGCGGGTGTTCCAGGCGTCCTCCGCCCGGCGGACCTTCTGGACGGCCGTCTCCCGGGTGAACGGCGGGAAGGGTGGCCGTGCCTCCTGCGTCATGTCGCCTCCACGAGTCGCTGCCGCGTGCCGCGCGGCCCCGCGGACGCGATCACCGGCGGGCCGTGACGGCGGCCGGGGCGGTGCGCTCGTTCCAGTAGACACCTCGCCCCCGGCCGGCGCGACGACCGGTGGTGCCTAGAACCCGGTGGCGCCGTCGACGCGTTCGCGCAGCAGGTCGGCGTGCCCGTTATGCCGGGCGTACTCGGCCAGCATGTGCACCAGGATGCGGCGCAGCGAGATCGGCCGGCCGGTCGCGAGCTGGACGCCGGTCGCGTCCAGCGAGGGGGCGGCGGCGACGATCGCCCGCGCGTGGGCGCACTCCGCCCGCCAGACGGCGAACGCCTCCCCGACGTCGCCGTCGAGGTCCTCGAAATCCTGATCGGGGCGGTCGTCCGAGTAGTACAGGTGCGGCACGTCCTCCCGCGCGAATTGCTGGCGGAACCACCACCGTTCCGTTCCGGCGAGGTGGCGGAGCAGGCCGTGCAGGCTCAGACCGGACGGCGGGACGCCCCGCTCGGAGAGGCGCTCGGCGGGGACGCCCGCGCACTTGAGCTCGAACGTCGCCCGATGCCAGTCGAGGGCGGCGGTGAGGATCTCCCGCTCGTCCCCCACCAGCGGAATGGGGGTGCGCGTGTCGTCGGCCCAGCTCTGGGCGTAGTTCTCCGGCGGGATCGCGTTCATGGGACGAGTGTTCCAGCCCCCACCGACGGCGCGCGTGCCGGGACGGCCCGCTGTGCACCGCGAGAAGCCCCCGGACCGCCGGGCCGTCTCACGCGCGGACGGCGAGGTCCCGGGCCAGCACCTCGGCGACCCGGCAAGTGTCCAGGATGGTGCCGGCGACGGCGATGGGGTTGTCGCTCATCGGCACGTGTCCGCAGCCGAGCAGCGTCACCTGACGGGCGTGCGGGATGCGGGCGACGGCGCGGCGGGCGGCGCGGACCGGCAGCACCCGGTCGAGGTCGCCCCAGCCGATGGTCACCGGGCAGCGGATCTCGGCGGCCCCGAACACGTATCCGGCGACGTGCGCGGCCAGGCGGACGAACGGCGTCCCCGGCGCGAGCATGGTGGCGTCGAACCTCAGGTTCCGCACGGTGGCGGGGTCGGCCGCGGGACCGCGCAGCACGCGCCGGGCGAGGGCGCGGGCCGGTGGGCTGTCGGCGGCGGCCAGCCGGACGGATTCCGGCACGCGGGCCGCCAGCCCGGCGCCGAAGGCGAGCATGCGCCGCCCGAAAGTCTCCCCCACCGGGGAGAAGCCGATCGGTGAGAACGCGGTGACCGAGGCCGCCGCGCCGAGGGCGCCCAGTTCCAGCGCGATGGCGCCGCCGAGCGAGTTGCCCACGATGTGCGGCCGGCGCAGTCCCAGCTCGCCGCAGAGCCGTCCGACGGCCTGGACGAGGGCGGGGACGTCGAATCGGGCGTCGCGGGCGGGCGCCGGGGACTGCCCGAACCCGGGGAGGTCGATGGAGATGACGTCATGGCGCGCGGCGAGTTCGTCCATGACCGGGTCCCAGCCCCTCCGGCTGTGGCCGAGTCCATGGAGGAGGACCATCGGGGTGCCGTGACCCCGGCGGTCGTAAACAATGTCCCATGGATTCATGAACTCCAGGTCTACCTCATCTGTCCAATCACCGAGTGCCATGCGGGCGGCACGCCGGGTAGCCGAGTACGCCATGGCAGGCGGTCCGGCCGCCGGCGCCCGGCCACCGGCGACAGCGGCGGCTCACGCGCGTGACATGCGCCATATTGCCAGGTCAAGCGACGGCCATCCGCCGTCAACGGAGGAAGGAGCATGAGCGTGGACGAGACCGCACCCGATGTCGAGTTCGACGCCGACCCGTCCCGGATCGACCGCGACGCGCTATGGACGTTCCTGTCCCAGCACGCGTACTGGTCCCGGCACCGCACCCGGGAGATGGTGGAGGCGCAACTTGCGTCGGCGTGGCGGGTGGTGGCGGCGTACCGGCGGGACAACGGGCGGATGGTCGCGTTCGCGCGGGCGGTCTCCGACGGCGTGGCGATCGGCTACCTGGCCGACGTCTATGTCGAACCGGCGGAGCGAGGGCACGGGCTGGGCGTCCGGCTGGTCGAGGAGATGATCGAGAACGGGCCGGGGCGCAACTTCCGCTGGCTGCTGCACACCGACGACGCGCACGGTCTGTACGCGAAGTTCGGCTTCGCCGCACCCGATGGGACGTTTCTGGAGCGCCCGCGCTCCCACGGCTGACCGGTGGGCGCCCGGCGAGTGGCGACCGCGCCGGGCGCCCGCCGGGACGTGCGGGGTCAGCGTCCGCGCAGTCGACCGCCCGCTCAATGAGGGCGGCCCGCTCCCTCGGCGGGGTCCGCCGGGCGAGCGCGCTCATCGCCTGGGCCTGCCTGGTGGTCGGCAGGAAACCGACGAGCAGGGCCGGCAGCAGCAGGCGGCGCAGGAGGAGTTCGTTCGCCGAGGTCATGTGCGGGCGGCGCACCACCGAGACGTTGACACGGATCGCGTGCTCGTTGCCCGGCGGGACGCCCGGGCGATCGGTCTCGATCGCCGAGTAGCGGTAGCCGTGGGCGAGGTCGCAGGCGGGACAGCCGAGGGGACCGCGGCCGAGCCTGCCGCCGCAGTCCGGGCACACCAGCCGGTCCAGGGCCGCGTCCACCACCCGCCGGTCGTGCCGGTGGGGCTCGTCGGCCACCGGCTCGGCGAGGGCGGTCTCCTCTTCCGCGGCCACGTCCCAGCGCTCCAGCAGGCGCCGCCACTCTTCTTCCACGAGCCCGTCCACCAGCACGCGGCAGCTCGCACACGCCGGCGCACCGCCGTACGCGTGTCCGCCGCACTCCCGGCACCGGGACAGCGTGGCTCCCACCTCCGGGCGCACGCTTCCCCCTCGTCCTGTCGGCCCGCCGACCGTCCCGAGCGCACGGCCGCCGGACGGTCCGCGCGCCTCCGGCGCGACTACGTCCGGTGACGCGGCGCTGGCCGAAAGTGGACACCCGTGCCACTTGCGGGCGCACGGCACGTTACCCGCCGCTTCGAACGGCCCACGAACATTTTGGTGTTCGCCCTACTCACTCGAAACATCACACTCCGCAGGTGATGCGTGGGTTACTCAACGTTAACTTAGGGCGCGCTCCGCCTGTTCCTCGCGCTGCGTGACAGCCCTGTCGCGAGCCGAAGCGGGTCGCTATCTTCTTCAACGTTCGCCCGTTTATCGGGCGAATCGCGGCTGATGTCCCGGTTCATGCCCGGCCATCGGACGGGACCCGCGCCAGGCCCCCGTGGCGCGGGTCTGCCCTTCCCTTCCCCGAAAGAGGCGGTACAAGAGGAAGCCGCGGCTCCCCCGCCTCCTGGACGGTGCCGCACTCGCATTCGGCCCCGTCCCGTCCTCCTGCCAGGTACCGCAGGCGAGCACGCCGGAGAGTCGGGCACGGCGCCACTGTCGGTGTCTCGCGGTAGTGTGCCGCCCCCGCCGACCGGAGGAACGGATCATGGGCGTCTCCCTCTACTACACGATCACCCGCGACACTCCCCTCTCGCCCACCGAGCGGGAACGCGTCGACGCGCTGACCGAGCGGTACAGCGGCGGCCTCGTGGACCGTGTGGACGGCGAGTTCCCCGGTAAGGCCGCGGAGCTGGTCCGGGAGTACTGCGAGCCGTTCGGCTGGTACTCCGCCGACACGCTGGAGCCGGGCGAGGTCCTCGCCGGCTCGGTCAAGGTCAGCCACACGCAGGCGCCATGGGAGCTGATGCTGTTGCAGGTGGAGCACTGGCTGCAGCTGCTCAGCGAGGTGCGGGCGGCGCTTCCCACCACCGGATGGCGGGTCCACGTGGACGGCACGGCGGCGGAGTGGGACGCGGAAGCCGGGCGGTTCCGGCTGACGTGAGGCGCCTGCCCGACCGCGACCGGCGGGGCCGCGCCGCTCCCGCTCATCGCACCCGCCGGGCGAACCTCTCGTAGTCGATCACCAGGCCGGCGGGGTCCACCGTCAAGGTGTAGGTGGTGGTGGGCGGGTGGATGTACTCGTAGCGGTCCACCCCGGCCGTGGGGGTCAGCCGAATGTAGCGCTGGCTCAGTCGGCGCACCTGGAGGCTGGGCACGTCCACCCAGGCCACCGCGAGGTCGCGGTACTCCCCGGGCGCGAGGCCGAGTCGGCGAATCGGGAGCGTGTTGGTCACCGGTGTGGCGGCGACGTCGACGTCCACACAGCCGTCCAGCGCCGGATCCCGCCGCCCGTTCACCGTCCAGTGCCCGCCGTTGGCGGCCGCCAGCTCCACGACGTGCGTCCCGTTGCCCGACACCACCTCCACGCGCGCCACGCGGGTCCGCCACGCCAGGTCGGCCGTGACCGTGAAGCGGCACGAGTAGCGGTCATCGCCCTCGGCGATGACCTCGCTTCCTTCCAGCCGAAAGCCGGTGGGCTCGGCGATGAGCGACCCCATGCCGAGCCCTTCCGCGACATCGATCCGGGACCAGGCGGCGACGTGTGCGTTGCTGGCGGACATGCCGACCGTTCTACCGGGTGACGCCGCACAGGCGCCATACCGGGTTGTGACTTCTTCCCCACGCTGCGCTGCGGACGGTGCCGCGGGGCCGCCGTCAGAAGAGCAGCATGCGCAGCTCGGAGCAGAGATAGCCGACGGCGGTGAACGGCGGGAGCAGCAGCATGCCGCCGATCGAGGTGCGCGCCTCGTGCACGAGCCGCGCCACCGTGCCGCGCCGTCGTCCCCGGGACCTGCGGAGGCGCGGGCCGGGGCGGGCGTGCCGGGGGCGGTAGTGGCCGGTGCGGCGGGCGACGGCCGCCGGGGAGTCGTCTGGGCGATCGTCCGTCGGCGTGGCGGTGGCACCGGCCGCGATCCGGCTTGCGCGGGCGGCTGCTTCTTCCTCTGCGCGGAGGGTGTGCCGCATCCAGTCCGGGACGGCCGTTGACGGCGCCGGTCGCCAGGACGGTCGGACGGCCGGGGCGGGTGCGGCGGCAGGGACGGGGTGGACGTACAGCGTCGTCATGCCGCCTCCAGGGTGGGTTCGACCGGCAGCTCGACCCAGACGGAGTGGACGCGGTGGCGGGGTGGCCGGGTCCAGCCGTAGCGGCGGGCGTGCAGGGCGATGAGCGCGAGGCCACGGCCGTGCTCGGCGTCGTGCAGGTCGGGGTCGTCCAGGACGTTCGGGGGTTCGGCGGGGCTGGTCGGTGCGGAGGTCTTGGGGCCGAGGTCGAAGACGCGCAGGGCGACGCAGTCGTGCGGGAAGTGCAGGGCGGCGATGAGGAAGCCGCCGTCCTCGCCGGAGGCCGAATGCCGGATGGCGTTGGTGGCGAGTTCACTGGCGACCAGGCGGAGCGCGTCGGCGAGGTCGGGGGTGTTGCCGTAGGGACGGCCGCACTGGACGAGTCGGCGGACGGCCCAAAGGCGCAGCTCGGCGGGGGCTTCGAGGGTTCCGGGCAGGCCCAGGTGGTCGTAGGCGGGTCCCCATGCGGCGCCGGGGTGCGCGGGGGTGGGGCGCGGGATAACGTGGGACATGTTCGCTCCCTGTCATGACCAGGCGAGTGGGACGAGGCCGTTGGCGGGTGGTGTCGACACCCGCCAACGGCCGCTTGTTTGAGGCCCTCAGTGCAATCACTCCACGTGAAACACCTCTCACTGACTGCTAGAGTGGCAGCTGGCGTTGATCTCCGCAAGCATTCCGGAAAACTTTCCGGACAGATTTCGAGGTGGCCCCTGATGGCGAACAAGCGACATCCGACGTTGCGTGCCCAGTGGCTAGGCAAGCTCCTCAGGGACCTTCGTGAGAGCAACGCCATGACACTGAAGGAAGCCGGCGACTACATCCAACGCAACCCATCGACGCTGAGCCGCTTCGAATCTGGCGATCTCCCGATCAATCGCGCAGACGTTCTATCCCTGTTGAATCTCTATGGGGTTGACGGCGAGCATCAACGGAAAGCGCTACTCCAGCTCGCGGACGAAATATCGAAGACCGGCTGGTGGGAGAAGTACTCAAAGGACGTCTTCCAGAGAACGATCGACTATGTCTGGCTTGAGAATCGCGCCCAGCACATTCGCATCTTCAGCCCATTTGTCGTCCCGGGACTGCTCCAGACTCGCGAGTACGCGTACGCGGTCGTCAATGCTGGTGATCCACCTGCATCGCAGCAGCAGATCGAGCGATGGGTTGAGATGCGCATGACCCGGCAGAACATCTTGCAGGGCGATAGTCCTACGCAACTGTCGGTCATCCTCGATGAGGCTACACTGCACCGCCTCCCCGGAAGCCGAGAGAGTATGGCGCGGCAGTGCAGGCGCCTCGCCGAAATGGCCACGCGCTCCACGGTCGAAATCCGAGTGCTTCCCTTCGAGGCAGGCATCTATGCGAACCCGGATGGAGAGTTCACACTCATCAAGCTGCCGGACCCCTTCCCGCAGGTCGCGCATATCGATAGTGCCGCTGGCATGATCTTCCTGGAGCGAGAAGACGTCACTAAGCTGACAGACCTCTACGGTCGGCTTCGGGACAAGTGCCTCAGCACCACGGAGTCGATCAGCTTCATCACGGCCAAGGAGAAGGATCTCTCATGAGACAGACGCAGTGGATTTGGCGCACCAGCAGCTACAGCGTCAATAGCAGTGGCCAATGCGTCGAAGTCGGCTGGCGCACCAGCAGCTACAGCGCCAACGGCAACTCCAAGTGCGTCGAGGCAGGACCGACCCTGGGCGGCGCCCGTTCCTACGCCATCCGCGACTCCAAGAACCGCGACGCCGGTGCCTTCTACCTCTCTCGCACCGAGTGGACCGTCTTCCTCACCGCCGTCAAGCGCGAGGAGCTGTAACCCTCCCCCGTCACCCCGCCCGGGAACGGCAGGCCGGCCGGTGACGTCGAACAACGGCGTCACGTGATCACCTTCCCGAGCCCTGAGGGGGGACGACCGATGGACCGGATACCCGCGCCCAAGCACCCGAACCAGCCATGGCCCGCGGCCGATGCCGCGTTCGTGAATCTCGGCCGCAGCGGGATGGGGTGCCTGCTGCTCGGCGTCGCGCTGTTGCTGTTCTTCACCGTCTGCGCGGCGCTCGGCGCGATCTGGCCGGAGCGGTTCCTCACCGGCGGCGATCCGGGCACGCTGCGGATCATCTCGGCGGTCATCGCGGTGTTCTTCGGGTTGCTGCTGCTCGCCGTCCTGGTGTCGCTGCCGAACGCGCTGCGGACGCACGGCGTGGCGTTCGACCGGTTCGGCCTCTGGTACATCGACCGCCAGCAGGCCGAACTCGTCGCGTGGCCGCTGATCCGCGCCATCGGCGGCAGCTGGATGTGGGCGCGAAAGGCCCCGGCGAGCAGTCTCGGCAGCGCGATCGGCAAGGAGATCGCCCGCGCCGCGCTCACCGACGATGGCCGGGAGAAGTTCGCGATCGAGGTCTTCCTGACCGACCCGAACTCGGTGGCCGGGCACAAGCGCCTCGCCCTCATCCAGTCCACCACGCAGCGCGAACAGCCACCCCGGCCGGACCTGCCCGGTGCCCGCCTGCGGTTCCCGGTGCGGGGCATCGGCGACTACCGCAAAATGGCGGCCCACCTCCAGAGCACGGCCCCCAGCCTGTGGATCGGCGAGTACCAGCGCTAAGTCGATATGTCGACATACTGGCCGGGCGGGAGCACAAGCGGGCACGCTCGGCGGCACTCACTCACCTCGTGACCTCCTTTGGCCAGCAACATGACGCGTCACAACCCTGCAACTACGCTTCGTCCTGTCGTGTTGACGAATCCGGAGGGCGCGGCGCGTGTCCAAATGTCAAATGTGCGATGGAACCGGCGCTATCACCGTCGAAACGGACGGCGACGGGTCGAACCCGTGGAAATCCCGAGAGCTGGTGCCGTGCCCGAACTGCAATGGGACGGGGCAGAAGTGATCCCAATTTCCGACTGGTCGCAACGACGTTGGCGCATGGTCTCGGCCATGACGGTCGAGGGTCCGATCCGCGCCGCGTTCGCCGCCGTCCCCCGCCACCTGTTCATCCCGTCCCGTGTGTGGCCCAAGACGTTCGGTCCGCCGCTGGATCGGGAGTCCGCGCCTGAGGCGTGGGCCGACCTGGTGTATCAGGACGCCTCGATCGTCACCCAGGTCGATGACAGCACCGGTGACGGCCCTGGTCGCCCGACTTCCTCGTCATCGAAGCCCTCCGTCATGGCGGCGATGCTGGAAGCGGCGGACGTGCGGAAGGGGGACCGGATCCTGGAGGTCGGTGCCGCCACCGGCTACAACGCGGCGGTTTTGTGCGAACTCGTCGGCCCGTCGGGCGCCGTCACGACGATCGAGGTCGACCCGGGGCTCGCCGACGCCGCGCGCGCCAATCTGGCCGCCGCAGGTTACGCCGCCCGCGTGGTCACCGGGGACGGGACCGAAGGGTGCCTCGATGCCGCCCCGTTCGATGCGGTGATCGCGACCTGCTGCGTCGTCCGCGTCCCGCCGGACTGGGTGACGCAGACGCGGCCGGGCGGTGTGATCGTGACCCCGTGGGCTCCGGGTGCCGATCTCCCCGGTGGTCTCATGGCCCGCCTGGTCGTGTCCGAGGAACGGGACAGGGCCGAGGGCCGGTTCACCGGCGGCTCCGCCTTCATGAAGCTGCGCGGGCACCGGTGGAGCGGCGGCCCGCCGCACGACCTGAACGGGACGGCGGAGGACGTACGGACCCTGGACGGCGATCCGCAAACGATGGTGATGGCCGAGGCGGGTCCCCAACTGGCGCTGATGGTGCCGGCGATCCGCATCGGGGTGCGCCTCGTGGACGGCGCCCAGTGCGTCTGGGTCTCGGCGGCCGACGGCCCCTCGTGGGCCAGGCTGTACGCGGACGGCCGGGTGGAGCAGGCCGGACCGCGTCGGCTGTGGGACGAGTTGGCGGACGCATACGGGGACTGGCAGCGGTACGGACGCCCGGGGATCACGGAGTACGGCCTCACGGTCGGCGTCGACGGGACGCACCGGGCGTGGCTGCGAGGCCCGGCGGGGCCTGCCTGGCGGCTGCCCGAGTGATCGGACCGCCCGTCGGCCTGTGGCGGGCGCCCCCGCAGCGGGCCCCGGACGTCGGTCGTGCGCCGGGACACGAAGGGTGTGGCCGCGCCGATCGTTCGCGGCTATGGTCCTGGCCGGGCCGCGCGCAAGAGCAGTGAGCTGAGTTGCCGGCCCGCATCGTCGTCAAGCGCCGCGTGGTCGAGCATCAACCGGTACCACAGCACGCCGTAGACGACGTCGATGAGGAGTTCCGGATCCGTCTCCGGGGCGATCTCCCCTCGGGCGACCGCCCGGTCGAGGATCTGGCGGAGCACGGCACGTCGGCGGAACAGGAACCGGTCCCGGAACGCCTTCGCGAACACCGGGTCGAGCAGCGCCTGCGCCAGCAGGCCGAGGAGAACCGGGCGCTGGCCGCGTTGGCGGAACGTCGCCAAGATGAAGGCCATGAGGTCGTCCGGCAGTGATCCCTCATCAGGGAGGGCGATCCGGGTCTCCGCCATGTCGACCAGGGCGTCGAGTACCACGTCGGCCTTGGACGGCCACCAGCGGTAGATCGTCTGCTTGCCCGCACCTGCCCGGGCCGCGATGCGCTCGATGGTCAGGTCGGCGTAGCCGCGCTCCTCCAGTTCCGCCATGGCGGCGGCCAGGATCGCCCGTCGCCTTGTCTCGCTGCGGGGCCGCCCTGGTCGGCGCTCACTGGTCATGGAACCCAATTTACAAGACGTGTCGTCTCGGATTAATATCGAGACGCAACGTCTAGAAATGGAGGCGCGTCATGCGCGTTGTGATCATGGGCGGCACGTCCGGCATCGGGCTGGCCACCGCCGAGCAGCTGGTGGCCGATGGCGCCGAGGTCATCGTCACCGGCCGCGACACCGACCGGCTGGCCGCGGTGCGGGAGCGAGTGACGGCCGCGGAGGCGGTCGAGGGCACGTCCGAGGACGAGGTCGCGGCGTTCTTCGACCGGATCGGCGCGTTCGACCACCTCGTCCTGGCGTTCAGCCCCGGTGCGATCGGCTTGGGGCCGGTTCGCGAGACGAAGCAGGCGGATATCAGAGCGGCGTTCGACGGCAAGTTCTTCGGCTACCTGACGGCGATTCAGCACGCTCAGGTCACCGGATCGATCACCGTGGTCTCCGCCGCCAGCGCACGGGCCGCCGTCCCCGGCACGGTGACGCTGGCCGCGGTGAACGGGGCGATCGACCGGATCGTGCCGCCGCTGGCCGCCGAGCTCGCGCCCGTGCGGGTCAACGCCGTGTCACCGGGGGTCGTCGACACCCCCTGGTGGTCGTTCCTGCCCGACGAGCACCGCCAGGCGCAGTTCACGGAGGCGGCGGCGAGCCTGCCGGCCAACCGGGTCGGCCAGCCCGCCGACGTCGCTGAAGCGATCCGCTACCTGGTCCGCTCCGACTACGTGACCGGCACGATCCTCCCCGTCGACGGTGGCTTCACCGTCGCCTGACAGCCGTCGGGTGCCCTCGGCCGGAAGGGGGCACCGGCCGGACCGGCTTCCCGCCCCGCTGTCGGTGCGAAGTGGTAGAAATGCCGATCGCGCTCGCCACGGCGATCACGGCCCTGGTGCGCCGCACCCCGGGTGACCGACCGGCCTGCCGGCCGTCGCTCGGGGTGACCCACGGGAACCCACCGGAACGCGCCCGCGTGCCGGTCCCCCCCGTCCCGTGGCACCCGACATTGAGGAATCAGAAGAGTGAATTACCCCGCCCCGCCGCCGCAGCCCGGCGTCCCCGCTGGTCAGCCTGCCGGACCGTACTCCGGCCGGCCCGTGAACAGCGGGAACCCCACGTTCCTGCCTCCGGCGGCTCCGGCCCCGACGCCCGCCCCGTACGGTGGTGCGCCAGCGCCTGGATGGCCCGCCCCTGGGGAAGACGCGTACCCGCCCGCGGACTGGGGGAGAGTCCACGTCCCGTCGTACGGCCCCCAACCGGCGCGCATCTGGCAGCGGCTGTTGGCCAACATGCTGGACGGTTTTCTCGCGACTCTGATCTTCTACGTCTTCTTTCCGGGCCTCATGCTCATCACGGCCCTGCTGATGGGCGGCACTCCCGACGATCTCAACGGGGTCGCGATCCTGCTGACCGGCCCGATCGCTTTCCTGGGCGGCCTGACCGCCTACTGGTGCTACTTCTGGCTGCCGGTGGCCAAATCCGGTCAGACACTCGGCAAGCGGGTGCTCGGCATCCGCGTCATCGATATGGAGACCGGTCTCCCGCCGAGCAAGGGGCGGTCCGCGCTCCGGCTTCTCACCATCATCGGTCTCAGTGCGGTTTCCGGCATCGGGACGCTCATCGACGCCATCATCGGACTGGTGGACGAGCCGTATCACCGTACGGTGCACGACCACGCCGGGCGGACGATCGTCATCGCCGTCCCTCCCACGGCCAAGAGCTGACGCCCCGAAGAACAGGAACCGGAAGAACGGCGCCGGCCGGACCTCCAAGGTCCGGCCGGCGTTCGCGGTGCCCGGTGGTCCGGGCTCGGGGCGGGGTGCGGCTAGCAGGCGCCGACCCAGGTGCACTCCAGCTCGTCCGGGCGCTCGATGCCCTCGATCTGCGGGACATCGACGAAGCGCGCCAGCGAACGCGTCTCCGTGCTGCTCGGCTGCTCGGGCTCCTGCACACCGCTGGTCGCGCCGGCGCGGCTGAACTCGGCCAGGCGGACCGCGATGGCGTCCTGGACGGGGCGCGGCGCGGCGCCGGTGTAGCCGTTGTTGATGACGCTGAACACCAGGTCCTCGCCGTCGGCCGTGGTGACGAAGCCGGACAGCGCGCTGGCGCCGGTCATGGTGCCGGTCTTGGCGTGCACGTTCCCGGCGGCCGGGGTGTCCACCATCCGGCTGGCCAGGGTGCCGCCGACCATCTGGGACGGTTCTCCCGCCACCGGCAGGGCGGCCTCCCAGGTCTCGGACCACGGCTGCTCGCGGGTCGCCGCCAGCAGGTCGGCCATCACCTCGGCCGGGACCTCGTTGGAGCGGGAGAGCCCGGAACCGTCGGCCAGCTGCACGCCCGTGGTGTCGACGCCGATGCGGTTGAGCGCGGCCTCGACCTCCGGCAGCCCGGCCGCCCAGGTGCCTTCGCCCGCCGTCTCCTGGGCGATCGTCTTGACCAGCATCTCGGCGTGCCCGCTGTTGGACATCTTCAGGAACGGCACCAGGATGTCGCCGAGCTCCGCGGACGTGGTCTCGGCGACCTGAATGGCGTCCTGCGGCGTCTCGGCGCGGCCGACCTCGCCCTGCACCTCGACGCCGTTCTCCTCCAGGGCATCGGCGAAGACCTCCGCCGCGAAGTCGGTGGGCTCGTGCACGGTGGTGAGCTGCGCCTGGGCGCCGCCGCCGGCCGGCAGCGAGCCGGAGACGGAGATGGTGTTGGTTCCGGATTCCCGGGTGATGGTGAGTCCGGCGCCGCCGTCCGCCTCCCCCGTCTTCGCCTCCGAGTCGACCGTCACGTAGCCGACGTCGGGGCTGACACTGACGGACACCGGGTCGCCGGGGGCGCTGCCCGGCTTCACGGTGACGTTGACGACCCCGGTGTCGTAGCGGGTGTCGGTGGCCACGGTCAGGGCGGAGATCTGCGCCGCGTAGGCGTAGGGTTCGTCGCTCGCCTCCCAGGTGTCGGCCAGCCGCTGGTCGTCGAACATCGTGTCGTCGGCCAGCAGGTCTCCGGTCACCTCGGTGACGCCGGCCGCCGCGACGTCGGCGGCGAGTGCGTCGTAGCGTGCGACGGTCAGGGTCGGGTCGCCGCCGCCGGTGAGGTGGAGGTCGCCGTCGAGCACGCCGCCGGTGGGCTGGTCGCTCGCCGAGACGGTGGTGGTGAACCGGTGGTCGGGGCCCAGCACCTCAAGGGCCGCCACCGAGGTGAGCAGCTTGGTGTTGGAGGCGGGGACCAGCGGGGTGCCGGGCTCGCTCTCGTAAAGCACGTCGCCTTCGGAGAGGCTGCGCACCACCACGCCGTTCGTGGCGCCCTCCAGCGACGGGTCGGCCAGGAGTTCGTCGATGTCGGCGGCCAGGTCGGCCGTGGCGGCCTCGGTGTCGGCCAGCGCGGGTGTTGCGGTGCCGACGAGAAGCGCGAAGGTGCCCGCCAGCCCGAGGGCGGCGACGTGGGGGGCACGGTTCAGGGGAGGTCTCCGTGGAGCGGGCTGGAGGGGAACCGTCATACCTGCTCTTTCTGGTTGTTCGCTTGCCGCTGCGACCGGCCGGTGCGGGCGCGTCACAGCCGCGGCGGGAGCGGCCCGGGAGACGAGGATGCCGGGTGAGCCTGGATCCGGCCGCGGCGGCGCTGATGCCGCGCGGAGTCGGAGCGGTGCCGTGGTCACGCGGTCGAGGGGGCGGACGCCCGTGGGCGGGCGCCTCGTCCGGCTGTTCCGCCGGTTGCCATTGCGCGACGTGCCGTAACGTACCAAACAGGTGGCGGTGCGTGAAGGGCGGCACCTGGGTCGGGCGGGGTCCGTCCGGGGGCGCCGACGGCGGTCGGTGACCGTCCACACTGGCCTGACGGGTCCCGTTCGGGACGCCCTACAACGACAATGTGTTATCCAATCGCAACCATGCGATGTCAACTGGAACCACAACCGTCGCCACATCGGTGATGTGGCAGGGCGGGCGGCGCACCGAGGCGCGCCATCCGGATCGCCGGTCAGCGGAAGTCGGCCGCGTGGTCGCGCGCCCACTCGGCGAAGGTGCGCGCCGGCCGGCCGGTGACGCGTTCGGCCGTCGGCGGCGCGGTGGTGACCGCGTCCTGAACCTGCTCCTCCCAGGTGGCCGGGTCGGCCTCACCGCCGCCGTAGTCGGCGAACCCGAGGAGGAAGTCGGCGTTCGCCGCGGCGAAACCACCCTGCGCGCGGCAGATCTCGCGGGCCCGCTCGGGGGTGACCCGTTCGACCCGGATCTCCTCGCCGATGGCGTCCCCGATGGCCCGCACCTGTTCGCGGTAGCTCACGAGTTCCGGGCCGTTGACGTCGTACGCGGCGCCGTCGTGCCCGTCCCGCAGCAGGGCGGTCACCGCGACGTCGGCGATGTCCGCCTCGTGCACCGGGAACCAGGCGGCGTCCATGAACGGCCAGCGCACCACCCGCTCGGCGCGGATGCCGGGCCCCCACAGCCAGAGCTTGTTGAGCGCGAACTCGCCGGGGCGCACGTGCGTCCACTCCAGCCCGGACGCCTCGACGGCCTGCTCCACCGGTAGGTGGAAGTCGGTGTCGAAGCCGCCGGTGACGGCGCCGGAGGACAGCACCACGATGCGGCGGACTCCGGCGTCCTTGGCCGCCGCCACGACCTCGCGCGCGGTCTCGGGCACGGGGAACAGGTACATCCGGTCGACGCCGTCCAGCACGGGCGGCAGGCTCCCTGGGGCGGCGAGGTCGCCGGGGACGACGTCCACCCCGGAGGGGAAGTCGGCCGCCCGGGGGTTCCGGGTGAGCGCCCGCACCTTCTCGCCGGAGTCGAGGAGACCGCGGACCACCAGGCGGCCCACGTTCCCGGTCGCACCGGTCACCAAAGTCGTCATGTCACTCCCACGTGTTCGGGGCGGGGCGGCGGGCCCGCCCGGTCTTCGTCCCGCACCGCACGCACGGCGCGGCGTGCCGGAAAGATCCAGGTACCGGCGGACAAGCGATGCTCATCCTCGCCCACGCCCACCCGCGCCGACAAACGCGAACAGCGTGTTCACGTTCGCTCTGACCTGCGACAACGCGCCGCCGCTGTCACGGCGGTCGGCCGTGATCCCACGAGCGATCACGCGGGGAGTCCTGGGCTTTCACCGGCCGCGCCACGGGAACGGCGAGATTTTTCTGCGGCCCACCGCGCGGGCCTGCCGGCGGCGCGCTCCCGGCTCCGGACGCGCGCCGCGCGCCTGCCGTCCGCACGGTCCGTGACCGACATAATTGGCACGTCGTCCACACATCGCGCCTCAGACGGGACACCTTCGTGTCAGACCGGATCACCGTGTATCCGCACTTTCTGAACATGGTCCTCTACCACGAGGCCGCCCACGCGGTCGTGGGCGCGGCGGTGGGGGCGACGGTCCACTCGCTGGAGATCAACCCGCAGTTGCTGACTCCTGACTGGGGCGCCACCCGCAAGTGCGGCCACGTCGACCTCAGCGGCATCTCGGGCCTCCACCCGCAGAGCGCGCTGCTGATCCTGCTGGCGGCCGAGGCCGCCGAGGCGCGGGCGCTACGCGACATGGGGTACCTGGAGCACACGCACCCGGAGCTGCGCGAACGCTGCCGGGTGGAGGCCGCCGAGAGCCACCGGCCCGCGATCGACGGGCTGCGGCGGACGTACCCACGGGCCGCCTTCGACCTCGCGGCCGCCTGGGCCGACGCCGAGCGGCTCGTCATCGATCCCGCGCTGTGGGAGGCGTTCGGCGAGGTCGGCGACGCGGCCCTGGAGCGGGCCGCGACCGGTGCCCGGCTCGGCGGGGCGGAGATCCGGCGCATCCTGGCGCCCTACGAACTGCGCGCCTGGCTCACCCCGGAGCGGAGCGTCGTCGTGTCCGGCCGCGCCCGGACCGGCCGGTGGCCCGCTCCGCACGGCCACGCACCCGGCTCGTCCGGAACGCCGCCCGCTCCCCGCTCCCACGCGCCGGTTCCGTGGGCCGGAGCGGCCGTCCCCGCCCAGTCCGGCCGCGCGCCGACGGTCCCCGCGCGGCGGCATCCCACGGCCCCGGTCCGCCCGGCGGGCTGCACGGTCTGACGCCGGCCGACACTCCGGGTTCGGGCACGGCGGTCGCCGACCGACAACGCGCTGGCAGGCAGTGCCGCGACCGGGGCGCTGGGCGTCCCGGTCGGCCGCGACCGGCGGACGGGCGGTGGCGGTACCGGGCGGCAGGGCCGTGCAGACGTGGCCGGACAGTGGAATCGGCGGGCGGTGGCCGAGCGGCGACCACACGTTCACGCCCGCGTCGCGCAGCGCCGTGCCGAAGTCGTGCCGGTCCATGACCGCGCGGACGTCCTGGGCTTCGAGGCGGCCGTGCGCACGCGGGGCCATGGCGACGTCCTCGACCGCCGTCCACAGCCTGGGGATGGCCAGGACGCGTTCGCGTCGGTCATGGCGGCGCGGTTCACGACGAACCGGCCGCCATCTCCGCCGAGATCGTCCGGTCGTGCCGGCCGGAATCGTGCTCCCGGAGCACGTCCCGGTGCGGCAGCGGGCTCGTGAAGCCGCAGCCGATCGGCCACCGTCGCTCGCCGACCGCCCCGGACACGATCCCGATCGCGTCAAGCCGCGGATCGGGGAGGGAGGGGATGCCCTTCACCCGCCGGAGGCCGCCCACCTCGGCGGCCCCGGCCGTGTCACGGGCCACCGCGACCGAGACGCCGGGGAGGCCGAGCGCCGCACGGGCGGCCGTGTGCGCGGTGTCGCGCGCGGACGGCGTCCGCGAACTCCGCCGACGGCGGCTCGGCGACCGCCGCCACGTCCGCCGGATGGAGCACGGCCGGCCCCCTTCTTTCGCACCCCCACCGTGCGGCGGCCGAATCGCTCCGCGGGCACGGCGCATCCGGCGGCAGCGGAATCCCCCTTGCCCCGGACGTGCATGGCGGGCGGTCTCCGCCCCGCGCGAGGAGACCGCCCGCTCCGGGCGCCGGCTCTCCCCCCAGCGCCGCGGATCCATGGGCACGCCCGTGCCGGGGGCTACCCGCGCTCGGCCAGTTCGGCGACCTTGGCGAACGCGTCCACCCACACCCGCTGCTTCTCCGGTGCCTGCCCCACGAGGTAGGTGGCGCGGAGCTTGGGCGGCAGGTGGCGGAGCAGCCGGGCCACCGTGTCGAGATGGTCGCGCAGCTGCGACACCTCGGCGTTGGCGAACACCTGGTGCACCAGGTCGGTGTCGTCGGTGCCCTCGTCGGCGGCCCGGGCGGCGGCGGCGAGCCGCGCCTCCCACCCGTCGACGTCCTCGGCCAGTTCCCGGATGCCGACCTTCCGCCGCCCGGCCAGCCGCGCCTCCAGGCCGGACAGCGGGATGGGCGCGTACTCCCCGTCACCGAGGTAGATGAGCCCGATCTCCAGCGGCTGGCCGGCGAGGTGCAGCTTGATCAGCCGCTCCAGGGTGCGTTTGGTGACCCACTCGCGCCCTTCGTCGTCGATGTCGTTCTTCCACCAGTCGAGGACGACCTCGGCCGTCTCGCCGTACGTGTCGATCAGCCACTGGTTGGCGGGGATGTCCTCGGGCAGCACCTCGTAGCTGACCGTGAATCGGCTGGCCTGCGCGACGTTGTTGCTGCTCACGAGGAGTTTGCGGCCGAGGTGGTACGGCGGGTTCTGCAGGGCGACCTGGGCGCGCAGGTTCTCGATCGGGCGGCCGGCCAGCGACCACTCCTGGGTGACCTCCATGAGCTTGGCGAAGGTCGCCTTGTCCTTGGGGCGGTTGTACTCGTCCCAGACCAGTACCTTCGGCTCGGGGCCGAGCAGCGACCGGGTGAGCAGCACGTCCAGCGTGCCGTCCGGAGCCGGCACCGGGACGCACAGGTCCTCCACGTTCGTCACCGGCAGCGAGAAGTACACCGGCGGGCGGCCCGTCTCGTCGCGTACCACCTGCTTGGTGATCTCGGTCTTGCCGCAGCCGGGCGGCCCCTGGAGCAGCACCGCCCAGCGGTTGCGGACCGCCGCCCGCAGGATGGCGCGCACCGGGTCCGCGATGGTGTCGGGGTTGCCGGCGCCGACCGCGGCGGCGATGCCGTCGAGGATCTCGTCGGTGCGGTCCGGTCCGGGCTCGCCCTTGGAGGTGGGCTCGGACAGCGCCATCCGGCTGCCGTTCAGCAGCGGCAGCCCCCACCGGAGGGGGAACCCGGCCTCGGCGCAGTCCAGGACGTGCTGCAAGGTCCGGGGCGACAGCAGGTGCCGCAGGTGCGGTCCGAGTCCCGCCCAGATCCGGAACACCTCGGTGAGGTCCCACTCGGGGTAGCGCTCGGCGAGCTTGTACCGCCAGGCGGTGTCGTTGGCGGTGATGCGCAGGGTGACCATCCGGTCGAGCACCGCGAGGTCGCTGCGGCGGGCGCTCGTCTCGGCCAGCGACTCGTTGTCGGTGAGGAACACCCCGACACAGCCGAGTTCCCGCAGGTCGTGCTCGCCGAGCGTCCAGTTGCACGCCACCTGCATGAGCTGGGACTGGATGGTGTCACCGGCCTGGAGGGAGTCGTCGATGAGCAGCACGAACCGGCGGCCGGGGCGCAGCTGGCGCATGATGAGCTGGCGCAGGGCCAGCGCGCCGGTGGCGGGGTCGCGGACCGGGGCGTTGACGAGCAGGTCGTCGGGCGTGAGGTTGGCGGCGGGGACCACGACGACCTCGGTGTCCGGGTGGCGCTCCGGGATGTGGGAGAGGAACGTCGACGTCTTGCCGATCCCGTGCTCACCGAAGACCTGCCCCGTCTGCCCCATGGCGATCATCGCGTCGATGAAGCGCTCCAGCCGGGTGTGCCCGCCGTCCGCGGGAGGCTCCGGGTAGGTGGCGGTCGGGCGCCAGGGTCGCTCGTCCGCCGCCTGTCCCGTGGCGCTGGCCAGGGTCGCTGCTGGATCGGTGATGGTCACGGAGCGTTACCTCTCTCGGGGCCGCGGGTCGGTGGGGATGTGATCGCGGGGGGATCAGCGGTCGCCGGTGGTCACCCGGTGGCAGGCCATCGGGGGGTGGTGGCGTTCCGGCCAGGTGTCGCCGTTCTCGGTGATCAGCCAGATCCACCGGTCGGGGTCGGCGGGGGTGACGTGCGGGGCATGGCCGTCGGTCACCATGATCACCGCGTCCGGGCGCTCCTCGAACCGCCGCCCGCCGACCTCGATACGGCCCTCGGCGTAGTCGACGACGTTCTGGAAGTTGGTGCCGCCACCGCCGCGGACGCGTTCACCGGGGGCGAAGGGCATGACCATGCCGTCGAAACTCAGCCAGTGCGACTCGACACCGTCGGTCTGCCCGACCAGCGTCGTCAGCCACTCCACCACGCGGTCCGGCATGGAGCCGGAGGTGTCGATGGCGACGAGGACGACCTTGGTGCGTTCCCGGCCACGGCGGGACAGCATCGGGTCGAAGCCGAGCGAGAGCATGACCGCGCCGAGCTTCTTGGGGTAGATCAGCCGCTCGCCGTCGCGGAGCTTCGAGGCGAGGGTGTCCACGAGCCAGCGTTTCCACCAGTCGACGCGGCGGGTGCGAGGGGTCTGCCCGCGCAGCGCGGCGAGGCCGAGCGAGCCCCACATGCGCTCCAGGCGCTCGCCGCCGCCCTCGGTGCGGTCGGCGAGGTCGAGCAGTTCGCGGCGGGCGGTACCGTTGCCGCACCGCGCCTGGCGCATGACCTCGGCGAGGACGTCGGCGCCGACGCGCTCCACGGTCTCCTGGTCGAGCGGGACGCCGCCCGGCCCCGCCAGGTGGACGCACCGGCCGGCCTCGGGCACCGGCGGCGCGGACATCCGCCGCAGTTCGCCGTAGACCGACAGATCGGTGCGGACGAACTCCCGGTAGGGCAGCGGGTCGCGGCCCTGCGCGGTCAGGTCCGCGACGTAGGCGGAGTGGACGGCCCGCGGGTCGACCCCGACCGGGTCCCGGCCGGTACCGTCGGCCGCGGAAACGGTGGGCAGGCCGGTGCGCTCCAGCCGTTCCAGTGCCACGTGGTTGATCGTCACCTCGGTGGCGAGCGTGAAGACCGGGTCGCCGCGCAACTCGTCGTCAACGTGGAGGTGGCGTTGCACGAGGTGCCGGGCCTCGTGGAACAGCACGAACTTCGTCCCGTCCAGGCCGATGTCGACCAGGAACCGCGGGTTGTACAGCAGGACGCAGCTTCCGTCGCCGGATGCCGCTACCGCAGCGGTGGGGATGGCCGTTGTGGCGATCTGGTGGTGGCACTTGGCGTACAGCCAGGACGCGACCACGCTGTGCCTGATCCCGAAGTCGAGCAGCGCCGCCTCTTTGAGACGGCGCGCCTCGGTGATCACACCGGGCCCGGCATCGCACTCGGCCGCGAGCGCCCGGCGGTCCGTGAGGTCGATCGTCCGCCTCGCCGGTCCCGGCGGTGCCGTGTGGGCGGCCTGCTGCACGGCGTCCACCCCGTCTCATTGCTCGCTGCCGTGGGCCTGTGCCAGCACAGTAGCGGGCAACACCGACAGAACGGACCGTGCACCCGCGCGGCTCCGCCGGCATCGAAGAGCCCGCCGACCCGAGGCCGTCACCTGCCCCGGGCGGCACGCCGTCCGACGCCGTCACCTGCCCCGGATGCCCCGGAACCAGCCGAACACGCGTGGATCGTTGCCGGGGGTCGTAGCCGGTTCAGGGGCCGTCGCACCGATCTAGCCGGTGAAGTCCAGCGCTAGCCCGTACAGCCGATCGACCTTCAGACGGATGACGACACGGCGTTCGGCGACCAGCTCCTCCAGGAACGCGGCCTCGTCCTCCGGCCGCTCCGCCGGGACGATCGCCAGCAGCTCCCGCCCGACCGCGTCGCCGGGAACGGCGGTGGGCTCGGAGACCTCGGCTTCGCCCTCGGCGACGGCGTACGACCACACGTCGCCGCCCTGAACATGCAGCGCCGCGCGTGGGTCGCGCCGCAGGTGCGTGACCTTGCTGCGGTCGGCCGTCGTGGAGAACCGCACGATGCGGGCCTCTGGGTCCCAGCTGTAGACCATCGTGGTCAGGTGCGGATGGCCACTGCGGCGGACCGTGGCGAGGACTCCGAACCGCTGGCCGCCTAGCAGGGCGGAAAGCGCGTCGTCGGATAAGGGGCGAGGGGCCGGGCGTTGGGTCATGGTCTGCTCAACCTCCGCGGTCCCGTCACCATTCCCAGTAGCCGCCGGTACTCCGACCTCGGCCGCCGGCAGGAGGCCGGTACGGTCGCCGTCCTGGGATCTCCCACGGCCGTTCCGAAAGACGGCGATCCTCGCTGATGAGTCTGCTCGGCCATTCTCAGCGAGAGGTCCTCCGAGGGGTTTCGCGAACTGTTCAGCGAACCCGAGGAAACGGACGGGGAGTTCGCGGCGCTTCCTCCGGACGCGGACGAAGCCGCGTTCGAGCATCTCGCCAGGCGTATGCCGCCGGGGCTCCGCAGAGGGCGCAAGGAGAATCGGTGGCGTACTTCATCGCCGTCCTCCCCTGAGCCAACGTGCCGAGCTGCGGCGTGGAGACGGCGATACCGCGCGAATGAATGCTCCACACCGTGCCACGCCGCCGCCCCGACGGCGAGAACGTCGAGCGGATCCAGCAGGACCTGATCCGCGATGGCGAGCGCGACGGGCAGCGCCCGGGCGCGGTCGGGCGCCACCGGCCGTTGGCCGCGCCCAGGTCCCCCATGGCCGCCGGGCAGGGCAAGGCCGACTGCACCGCTCTACGGGCCGCCGACGGAGTCATGGCCGGCCCAGCGGTCAAGGGACCGGGACCGGCCGCCGTCGGCGTTCATCGGCTCCTGGCCGTGGAGGTGCGGGACCTGCTGGAGGACGCTGGCGCTGACCGGAACGTGCGCGGCGAACGGCGGGAACCCGGCGGACGATGACGCCCGCCGGGCACCGCGCGCCGGTCACGCCCGCCAGGCGCCCCGGGCGGCCGCCTCGGCGGCGTAGTCCGCGAAGCTCTTCGGTCCGCGTCCGGTCACCCGCCGCACCACGTCGCTGGGGGTGGCGTCGCCCGACTCTCGCAGCGCCGCGAACGCCGCGGCCTCCTGACGCGCTTCCGCCTCCGGCGCGCCGTCGGCCACCCGCGCCGCGACGTAATCCTCCGGGGCGCCACGGAACCGGATCTCCCGGCCGGCCGCACGGCCCACGATCGCCAGGGCCTCGGCGAACGAGAGCGCCTCCGGGCCGGAGATGTCGTAGCTACGGCCGGTATGCCCATCCTCCGTGAGCGCCGCGGCGGCCACGGCGGCGATGTCGGCGGCGTCCACGAACGCCTGACGGAGGCCGCCCAGCGGCAGTGTCAGCTCGCCGGCCAGGACGTCGGCGCGGAACACGCCCTCGTCGAAGTTCTGGTTGAACCAGTCGGGCCGCAGCACGGTCCAGTCGGCGCCGGACTCCCGCACGGTCCGTTCGGCCGCCATCAGCCGCTCGTCGCCCATGACCTCGATGCCCTGGCTGGAGAGCAGCACCAGCCGCCGCACGCCGCTCTCGACGGCGCACCGGACGAACGCCGGGTCGACCGGCAGCTCGTGCGGCGCCATGAGGTACATCCGCGCCACCCCGGACACGGTGGGCTCCCAGGTGGTGGGGTCGGTCCAGTCGAAACGCACGTCGCCGTGCCGCGCGGCGGCGCGCACCGGATGGCCGGCGGCACGGAGCAGGCCGGCCACCCGCCGGCCGGTGCTGCCCGTGGCGCCGAGCACCAGAATCGGAGCCGTGTTCATGATCGGCAGTGAATCAGGGTTTCCTGCCAGCGCGCGTCAGGAACCGGCGGAGAATTAGCCGGCCGGTCGGCGGCGGGGAGGCTGCCGCCCTGATCGCGCCGCGCGTCGACGCCAACCGCGCGCGGCTGCGCGCCGCCGCGAACGCGCCGGCGATCTCCACCACGATCGCCACGATCGCCGCGGTGGGCGGGGCCGCTACGCCGGGATCCGCGACCGGCTGCGCGCCCACCCACTGCGCGGCGCGGCCGTGGCGGCCGGGTCCTGACCGCGGACCGTCACCGGACGGCCGTCGCCGCGGTGCGCAGCAGCTCGGCCACCGGGCCGGGAAAGTCCGGAAGCATGCGCAGCGCCAGCGTCCAGGCATCGGGATCACCGGCGACGGTGGCCTTGACCAGCGCGCTGAGCTCGCTCCCCCCGCGCTCCTCGTGGTCGTGCTTTCCGAGCTGAGCGAGCACCGCGCGGGCGGGGCGGCCGTGCTCCAGCGCCTCGGCCCAGGTGACCCGGCCGGCGTCGATCGCCTTGCCGAGCCAGTTTTCGCCGACGCGGTCCGCGAGCCCGGCGTCGTACTCGGCGAGGACGTCGGCCGCCGGCACGCCTTTCATCAGCTTGCTGTACTGCTTGGCCTCCCGCCCGAACAGCACCTTTTCGGCGCTGATCTCGGCCGGGCACCCGGGAATGCGCTGCATCATGCCGATCACGTCCGGTGTGAACGGCGCACGCCGGTGCTCGGCGAGCAACGCCTCCCACTGCCAGACGTGAGTCTCGGTGACGTACACCGCGCGGTCCCGCCGCTCCTTCCGGAACGCCGCGATCTGCCCCTCGGCGCTCTCGCCGCGGGTGACCTCCGCCCGCAGCTCGGCGAGGGCGGCGTCGGTGTCGGGCCGTGCCAGCAGGCATTCGACGGTCGTACGGGACTCGTTGTAGGTGCTGTAGCAGATGGGCGCCTCGGACATCAGCCGGGCCAGCGCGTGCCGGCCGTGCCGTTCCCACACGTTGAGCATCAGACGCAGTTGCGGGATGCGGCCGATCACGTACACCGTCCGCATGATGTGGTGCTGCAGCCGCAGGTCGGCGCAGTCGAGGGCGTCCTGCGGCTGCCACGGGTACGGACCGTCGAGCAGCCGCCGCAGCAAGACCGGGTGCAGCGGAACCGGTGTGGTCCTTTCCTCCGGAGAACACCGCGCCGGGCCGAACGGTCGGCCGCACAGCATGCGGCGGCGCTGCTCAGAGGTGAGGTGGTTCTGGAAGAAGAGCGCCGCGTTGACCTCGGGGTCGTCCAGGGCGGCGAGGCGTTCGATCTCGTCCGGGTGGAGGCCGGGCCGGCCCGCGAGCAGCCGTAGCTCCGCGGTGCGGCCGGGTTCCAGCGCCCAGGAGATCCACTCGGGGCGCCATCTGCCGGTGACCAGCATGTCCTGGGCCGTCTGGCCGTCGACGAGCGGGCGCAGGGCGGTGAGCGTCGTGAAGGAGGCGAGGTCGAGAAGGGTCTGGAACGCCGTACGGACGTCGACCGGCGGCAGTCCGACGCCGTCGGCGGGCACCGGGTCCGCGTCGGGCCAGGCCCCGGCCCCGTCACCGGACGCGGCTGCCGCAGCGTCCAGCAGTTCCGGAACGCTGCCGGCGAAGTCCGCCAGGAGCGCCCGTGCCGCCCGCCACCGGGCGAGGTCGCTCCCGAGCCGGTCCTCGGCCAGCTTGGCCAGACCGGCGGTGAACTCCCGCCACGCCGTTTCGGCAGGGCCGTCCGCCTCCCGTGTCCGGCCGGCCTCCGCGAGTGCCGCCACGGCCGGACGGCAGTTCGCCAGCAGTTCGGCCCCCGTGACGTCACGCCCCAGCGCGCGCCGGATGACGGCCCGGACCGCCTCGGCACGCCCTTGCGGGACACAGTCGGCGGTGAGCAGCCGAAGATCGGGCCGCGGGGTGTGTTCGGCGACGGCCAGCGGCTGGGTGGCGTAGCAGGCGTCGCGCACCTCGTCCGGGCAGTCGGCCCGGGCGGTCAGCGCCGCCGCGGCGGCGGCGTCCAGCGGCCGGGCGCGCACCGCGGCCAGGACCGCCGGCCAGTCCAGTGAATCGCGCAGGTCCAGCAGTTCGGCGCGGTCAGCGAGATCGGGCTCGTACAGCTCCTCCAGGACGCCGGCGGTTCCCTCCGCCTCGGCGACCGCCCGGCGCAGCGCCTCGGCGTCGTCGGTGGCGGCGACCCGGCGGACGAGGTCGGCGGTCTCCGGCCGCAGGGCCACGTCGCCGAGCGACGCCAGGGCGGCGGCGCCGTCGTGCTCGTAGAGGGACAGCGCGGCCCGCAGTTGCTCGGCACGGGAGAGCTCGCCGCCGAACGCGGCCAGCGTCGCACGCACCATGGCCGGGTCCGAGCACGTGACGGCGGCCCGCGCCCACCGCACGTTCCACCTCGCAAGGGCGTGGGCCAGCATGCGGCGACGCCCGGACGTGGCCGGATCCACCTGGACCGAGGAAAGGATCTGACGCCGCAAGCGCAGGCTCCAGGGGGCGTCTTCCTCCTGGTTCCCCGGCAGCGCCTTCTCCAGCATGGCGGGGTGCCCGGAGGCGGCCAGCCGCTCCCGCACCGCCGGGATCCGCTCCACCACCGAGTTGGTGAAAAGTAGGGCGTTCAGGACATCGGATGGCCCCTCACCGTCGCCAGGAGCGGAGACGACCGCGTCGATCAGCCGGTCAAGGCTCTCCGGCTGCGCGGCGAGGTTCGGGTTCTTCGCCACTTCGGCCATGAGCGCCGGATCACCGCTGTCCACCACCGCGTGGATCAGCCCGGACGGGAGCCGGCAGGCGCGCAGTCCCGTCGCGATGACGTCCTTGGCACCATTGAGTTGCCGTTGCCAGTCCTGTGCCGGGGCGGCGGCAAGCAGCGGGCCGACGGCGTTGCGGGCGGCGGTGTCCATGGGTTCTCCATGAGTGGTCGGGCGGCCCGGGAGACATCTCACGTGCCCGAGTCAAGCCGCGAGGGCTTGTGCAGGCTGCGAGAAGGCCCGGCATCCGCTGTAGGTCTGGCGGGTTCGCGGGCAGTGGTAGAAACGGCCCGGGAGCTTGTTGAACGGGTTGCGCCGGGCTGAGCCGTGGCGATCTCCGGCTTCGCGTCGGCGCTTGTGGTGCGCGCGAGCTCCGGGCGACGCGCGCAGAGCGGTGCGAGCCCACACTTGGCCGCAGGATGCGAGCCGGCGGTTCTTGACGACTCGGTGTGCCATGCGCCATCGCTCCGACTACCTGAGCGAGCGGTTCGACCACCTGACGCGGCAGGACGAGCGCCTGGTCTCCGCCTCCCTCGACCAGGATCTCGAACCGTTCGCGATCTGCCGAGCCGGTGGCCAGAAGGTCACGGATTCCGCGTAGCGCACGGGCGGCCGTCTCCGGGTGGGCGACGCCTGGCGGCACGGAGCCACTACCGGTGTACGCCGTCATGGTTCCAGCCTCCTGATCGCACAGTCCGCAGCGATCGAAGCAGCCGGACCAGCGAGTCGGCGAACACCGCCGAATCGGGACCGGCGGACACCTTGACGGGGCCGGTTCCCGGCCCCGGTGCCGCACGCCGCCGCTCCGGCCACCACCCCCACCAGCGCTCCCGTGAGCGCCACCCCCGCGGCGAGGACCGCGAGGTGGCGGGGCGGGACGATCGCGGAGCGTGGCCTGCGCCGGCAGGCCGAGGATGGGCAGAGTGACCAGCGAAAATTCAGAGATGACGGTGCCGTGGGCAGGGACACCCGGCCGGTTCGTTCGTGGACCGGCCGGGCGTGGTGCGGGTGCCCGGCACAACCGGTCCAGGAGGAGCCGGGCACGGTCAGGACGCCGCCGTCGTGGCGGTGCGCAGCAGTTCGGCGACCGAGCCGGGGAAGTCGGGGAGCATGCGCAGCGCCAGCGCCCACGCCTCGGGGCGGCCGTCCAGGGTGTCGCGCAGCAGCGCGGCGAGTTCCGCGCGGCCGGTCTCCGCAGCCGGGTGCTCGGGGAGCTGGGCAAGCGCCACCTCGGCGGGGATCCCGCCGGCCAGCCACGCCCGCCAGTCGGCCCGCTCCCGGTCGCCGACCCGGTCGGGGGCGGTGCCGCTCGCCTCTGGAGCGGCACCGCTGGGGGCGCTCAGTTGCTCGGGGAGCGGCTGGCCGGAGTCCATCCGAGCGTAGGCCACCGTGCGCCACTGCTCGCGCAAGGGTTTCGTGCGCGCGGCCTCGTGGCGCAGACTCGCCGGGCACTCGGGGATGTTGGCCAGGCCGGCCAGGCTCATGGCGGAGAACGGCTCGCGCCGGTGTTCCTTCCGCAGCTCGTCCCAGTGCCAGGGGTGTGCCTCCCGGTAGAGCTCGGCGTTGTCCCACTGTTCCTTGCGGATGGCGGCGATCTGCCACTCCGCGGTCTCTCCCTCGGCCACCGTCCGGCGCAGGTCGGCGAGGGCGGCATCGGGGTCCTTGGCGGCGAGCAGCTTCTTCACCAGCGCCTTCGTCTCACGGCGGAACGGGTTGCGGGAGTAGGTCACCGGCTTCAGGTCCTCCCCGATCAGCGCCGCGACCTCGGCGGGACCGTGGCGTTCCCAGGTGTTGAGCAGCAGGCGGAGCTGTGGCCCCACGCCGCGCACCCGGATGTGCCGCAGGATGTGCCGCTGCAGGCGCGGGTCGGCGCAGTCCATCGGGTCTCGGGGACGCCAGCCGCCGGAGCGCTTGAGCAGGTGCGCGACCAGGGCGGGGTCGAGCGGCAGCGGGGTGGCGCGCGCGGGGTCGAAGGGCCGTCCGGAGAGCAGCCGCTCGCGCTGTGGTGCGGTGGCGTTGGCGCGCAGGAACAGCTGGGCGTTGATCGCCGGGTCGTCCCGCCGCATGAGGCGGTCGATGCCCTCGGTGTCGAGCGAGCCGCGCCGGGCCAGCGCGGCGGCGTACCTGCCGTTGCCGGACGCGACGGCGAAGTCCAGCCAGCCGGGCCGCCATGTGCCGTGCGCGAGCAGGTCGTACACGGTCCGGTCGTCCACGTGCCGCAGCAGGTCCAGGTGGTCGTCCGGTGCCGCGTTGAGCAGGGTGAGGAACGCGGCGCGCGCGCCGCTGGGCGAGGCGGCACGGCCGGGCTCCGGCATGGCGCCGCCGTCCGGCCAGCCCGGCTTGGGCGGCCGGCCGCCGCCCGCGGCGACCTCGTCGAGAAGTTCGGCCACGGTGCCCTTGAACGTCTTCAGCCGGGCGCGCAGCACCCGCCACCGTTCGGGATCGGCACCGAGCCGGTCCGCGACCAGTGTGCCGAGGGCGGCGGTGAAGTCGTCCCAGGTCTCCTGGGCCCGCCGCGGGCCGTCCGGGCGCTGGCGGGCGGCCTCCAGCACGGCACCGGCAGGGCGCGCGTGCTCCAGCAGGTCGGTGCCGGTCGCCCCGTTGCCGAAGCCGCGCCGGACCATGGTGCGGACGTGCTTGGCCCCCGCGGCGCCGGCCGGAGGCGCGGTGAGCAGCCGCGGGCCGATCCGGGCCGCGTGCCCGGCCACCGCCTCCGGCCGCGCCGCGAAGAGCTGGACGCTCGTCTCCTCGGGACAGTCGTCCCGCCCGGCGAGGAGGCGGGTGGCCTCCTCGTCGAACCGCTTCTCACGGGCCGCCTCGGTCACCGCCGGCCAGTCGAGCGTGTCGCGAAGCTCCAGCAATTCGCCGCGGAGGTGCAGGGTCGTGTCCCGTAGTTCGGAGATGGCGCCAGGCGTGCCTTCGGCCTCGGCCAGTGCGGCGCGCAGCGGCGCGGTGTCGTCGGTCGCGGTAACACGCTCCAGGAGCGCGGCGGTCTCGGCCGGCGGTCCGCCCGCTTCGAGCGTCCGCAACGCGGGGAGCCCACCGTCGTGTTCGTGGACGGTCCACAGGGCGCGCAGTTGTTCAGCGGGGAGCAGCTCCGCGCCGACCCGCTCCAGCACGTGCCGGGCGACACCCGGCAGCTCGCAGACCACGCCGGCGCGCAGCACCCGCGGACTCCCCTGCGCCAGCAGCCAGGAGACCACTCCGCTCTGCGACGTCCACCCGGGGTCGTCGGCACGGGCGGTGGCCAGCACCGCGCGCCGCTCGCGGAGCCGCCATGGGGAGTCGCGGTCCAGGATGCGCCGCGCGACCCGCGGATGCCCGCTCGCGGCGAGCCGCCGCCGCAGCGCCCGGCGCGCCACGCGGTCGGCGGCGTTCGTGAGGTCGCCGTCCCTCGGGACCTCGGCGGCACGGAGCAGACCATCGATCAGCCTGATGTCCCCGGCGGCCAGCACGGCGTCGGCCAGCTCGACGGGCAGCCGCCAGGCGTGGTCCCGAAGCACCACTTCCAGTGCGGAGCCGAGCACGTCACCGGCGCCCGCGACCTGCCGGGTCCAGTCCTGTGGCCCGGCCGCGCCGAGAAGCTCGCGGATCGCGTGGACGTTGGCCGTCGTGGGCATGCGAGGAACTCCTTTGGTGCGGTGCCGGAGTGGGACGGGAGCGGCGACCTGGCGGTGAGCCGCCTCCGTGGCCGGGAACGGACAACACGACCTCCGTGGCCGGGAACGGACAACACCGCCTCCGTGGCCGGGAACGGACGAGCGTGCCCCGCACCGTAGCGCGGCGGTCCGACAGCCGGGACGGGCCCCTGGCGAGCGAATCGGTACCGCGCCGCCGGAAGCGGAGGTTCGGACGCCGGGTGTGGACGGTCGGTTCCATGCGTTCAGGCTCACCTCTGCACGGACGCGCCGGCCACCGGAATCGACAGGCTGTGAACGACCGGAGAGCGACCGCGCGGCCCCGCGCGCGGGGACCACCGAGGAGGCACCTTGCGCCGCGCGGTGGCCGTGGACGACGATGCGGGGATGAGCGAGGTCGACGGACTGGACGGCATGCGGGCGCGGCTGGCCGAGTGGGCGCACGAACTGCCGCCGTTCGTCCGGGCCGCCGCCCTGGGGGACACCGCCGAGCTGACCCGCCTGCTGGCGGCCGGCACCCCGATCGGGGAGGGCGATGATCGGAACTGGACCGCGCTGCACGCGGCGGCCGCCTCCAGCCGACTCGACGCGGTCACCCTGCTGCTGGACTCCGGCGCCGAGGTCAACGCACGCGACACCAAGGGGTTCACGCCGCTGCTCAACGCCATAGAGGCGCACCCGGGCGTCGTGGCCGCCCTGCTGGCCGCCGGAGCGGACCCCGAGGCGCGGGAACCGCGCGCGGGCTGGCGTCCGCTGCTGCGGTTCGCCGAGTACGGGAACGCACCGGGGGTCCGGCTGCTGCTCGCGGCGGGCGCCGACGTCGACGCCTGCGAACCCGACGGCTATACGGCGCTCATGGCCGCCGCGGAGTACGGCGAGCGCGAGTGCGCCGAACTGCTGCTCGCCGCGGGCGCGGACCCGGCGCGGACCTACTGGGACCGGACCCCCGCGGAGCTGGCCCGCCACCGCGGTCACTCCGAGCTCGCCGACCGGCTCGCCGCCGCGGCCCGCACGGCACCGAGCGGCGGCGGCTGATCGGGCGGCCCGGCGCGGTGCCATGCCCTCCGCGTCGGCACTCCGATCCGCCCCGATACGAATATCGGCCCGGACTGCGCACCAGTCAGTCCGGGCCGATTCACAACGGCGGTGTGAGGGGGGTGCCTAGTCCCAGTCGAGTCCGCCGCCGGTCTGGTACTCGATCACGCGGGTCTCGAAGAAGTTCTTCTCCTTCTTCAGGTCCATCATCTCCGACATCCAGGGGAACGGGTTCTCCGTCTCCGGGAAGATCGGCGCGAGTCCGATCTGCTCCGCCCGCCGGTTCGTGATGAAGTGCATGTACTGCTCGCACAGCTCGGCGTTGAGCCCCAGGATGCCGCGCGGCATGGTCTCCCGCCCGTAGGCGACCTCCAGCTCGCACGCCTCGGTGAGCATGGTGCGCACCTCGGCCTGGAACTCCTCGCCCCACAGGTGCGGGTTCTCGATCTTGATCTGGTTGATGACGTCGATGCCGAAGTTCAGGTGGATCGACTCGTCGCGCAGGATGTACTGGTACTGCTCGGCGATGCCCACCATCTTGTTACGGCGGCCGAGCGACAGGATCTGCGCGAACCCGGTGTAGAACCACATCCCCTCGAACACCACGTAGAACGCCACGAGGTCGCGCAGGAACGCCTGGTCGGCCTCGGGGGTGCCGGTCGCGAACTCCGGGTTCTCCAGGTTCTGGGTGTAGCGCAGGGCCCACGCGTCCTTCTCGGTGATCGAGGGGATCTCGCGGTACATGTTGAAGAGCTCGCCCTCGTCCAGGCCCAGGCTCTCGCAGATGTACTGGAAGGTGTGGGTGTGCACCGCCTCCTCGAACGCCTGGCGCAGCAGGTACTGCCGGCACTCGGGGTTGGTGAGGTGCCGGTAGACGGCCAGCACGATGTTGTTCGCCACCAGCGACTCCGCGGTGGCGAAGAAGCCGAGGTTGCGCCGGAGCATGAGCCGCTCGTCGTCGGTGAGCCCATCGCGGGACTTCCACAGCGCGATGTCGGCCTGCATCGCCACCTCGGTGGGCATCCAGTGGTTGTTGCACGCGGCGAGGTACTTGTCCCACGCCCACCGGTACTTCAGCGGGAGCAGCTGGTTGACGTCGGCCCGGGCGTTGATCATGGCCTTGTCGTCCACATTGACGCGCGCGGCGCCGCTCTGGATCTCGCCGAGGCCGGTGGTGTCGGGTTCGGAAACGCTGGTCATCAGTTCTTCTCGTCCGTGGTGGGGCGGAGCGGCGGGCCCGGAGACCGGGCCACCGCTCCGCCGGGTCGGGCCTGGCCGTGCCGCTCCGGGCCGGCGGCGGACCGGCCCGGAACGGGTGGGGACTGCTACTGGCAGGCTTCGCAGTCGGGGTCGTCGATCGAGCACACCGCGCCCGCGTTGAGGTCGAGCTCCGGCGCGGAGCCGGCTCCCGCGGCCGGGGCCGGGCGCGCGGAGGCGTCCGGCCGGGGCGCGGGCGAGGCCGCCACCGCGGCGGCCGGGACCGCCGCGACCGCGTTCAGCTTGCCGTCGGTGCCCTTGAGCGTGCTCTTCTCCACGTGGGTGGCGCTCTGGGAACGCAGGTAGTAGGTGGTCTTCAGCCCCTTGCGCCACGCACGCCGGTACAGCTCGTCGAGCTTGCGCCCGCTCGGCGCCGCCATATAGAGGTTCAGGGACTGCGCCTGGTCGATCCACTTCTGCCGCCGCGATCCCGCGTCGACCAGCCACGACGGCTCGACCTCGAACGCGGTCGCGTACAGCGCCTTCAGGTCGTCGGGGACGCGCTCGATCCGCCCGAGGCTGCCGTCGTGCAGCTTGAGGGCGGCCACCATCTCGTCGTCCCACAGCCCGCGCTCCTTGAGGTCGCGGACCAGGTAGGCGTTGACGACGGTGAAGTCGCCGGACATGTTGGACTTCACGTACAGGTTGCGGTAGATCGGCTCGATCGACTGGCTCACGCCGGTGATGTTGGCGATGGTGGCGGTCGGCGCGATCGCCATCACGTTGGAGTTGCGCATGCCGACGGTGCGGACCTGCCTGCGCAGCCCATCCCAGTCCAGCCGGGTGGTGGTGTCGACGTCCAGGTCACCGCCGCGCGCCTCCGCGAGCAGCCGCAGCGAGTCGATGGGCAGCACGCCCTGGCTCCACAGCGACCCCTCGAAGCTGGCGTAGCGCCCGCGCTCGGCCGCCAGCTCCACCGAAGCGGCGATCGCGTGGTAGCTGATCAGCTCCATGCTCTCGTCGGCGAAGTCCACGGCCGCTTCGGATCCGAACGGCAGCCGGAGCCGGAACAGCGCGTCCTGGAAGCCCATGAGCCCCAGCCCCACCGGGCGGTGCCGCAGGTTCGCGCGCTCGGCCTCCGGGATCGTGTAGAAGTTCACGTCGATGACGTTGTCCAGCATCCGCACGGCGGTGCGCACCGTGCGCCGCAGCCGCTCGGTGTCGATCCCGTCCTCGGTGACGTGCTGCGCCAGGTTGACCGAGCCGAGGTTGCACACCGCGACCTCTTCGGCGCTGGTGTTCAGCGTGATCTCCGTGCACAGGTTCGAGGAGTGCACCACGCCGGTGTGCTGCTGGGGCGAGCGCAGGTTGCACGGGTCCTTGAACGTGATCCACGGGTGCCCGGTCTCGAACAGCATGGTGAGCATCCGCCGCCACAGGTCGACCGCGCGCACCCGCCGCCACACCTTGATCTCACCGGCGTCGGCCGCCCGCTCGTAGGCGGCGTAGCGCCGCGCGAACTCCGCCCCGTACAGGTCGTGCAGGTCGGGGACCTCGTCCGGCGAGAACAGCGTCCACTGGGCGTCGCTCTCGACCCGCTGCAGGAACAGGTCCGGCACCCAGTTCGCGGTGTTCATGTCGTGGGTGCGCCGCCGCTCGTCCCCGGTGTTCTTGCGCAGGTCGAGGAACTCCTCGATGTCGATGTGCCAGGTCTCCAGGTACGCGCAGACGGCGCCCTTGCGCTTTCCTCCCTGATTGACCGCCACTGCGGTGTCGTTGGCGATCTTCAGGAACGGCACGACTCCCTGGCTCTGCCCGTTGGTGCCCTTGATGTGGGCGCCCATGCCCCGGACCGGGGTCCAGTCGTTGCCGAGGCCGCCGGAGTACTTCGACAGCAGCGCGTTGTTGCTGATGCCGTGGAAGATCGCGTGCAGGTCGTCGCCGACCGTGGTGAGGAAGCACGACGACAGCTGGGCGCGGCGGGTGCCGGAGTTGAACAGGGTCGGGGTGGAGCACATGAAGTCGAACGAGGACAGCAGCTCGTAGAACTCGATGGCGCGGACGTTCCGGTCGTCCTCGCGGAGCGCCAGGCCCATGGCGACCCGCATGAAGAACGCCTGCGGCAGCTCGTACCGTACCCCGTGGCTGTGCAGGAAGTAGCGGTCGTACAGGGTCTGCATGCCCAGGAAGGTGAAGTCCAGGTCGCGCTCCGGCCGCAGCGCGGCGCCGAGGCGGGCGAGGTCGAAGGTCGCCAGCTCGGGGTCGAGCTGCTCCAGCTGGACGCCGCGGGCGACGTAGTCGGCGAAGTAGCCGGGGTAGCGCTCGGCCATCTCGGCCTGGCCGGCCTCGTCAAAGGAACCGGCGAGGAAGGTGAGCGCCTCACGGCGCAGCTTGTCCAGCAGCAGGCGGGCGCTCACGTAGGAGTAGTCCGGGTCGGCCTCGACGAAGGTGCGCGCCGCCATGATCAGCGCGAGCTCCAGTTCGGCCGCCCCGATCCCCGGGTACAGCGTGCGCTTGGCCTCGGCGAGCACGGTCTCCGCCGAGGCGCCGTTCAGGCCCGCACACGCCTCACCGACCACCAACCGCACGCGTTCCATGGGGTCGGCGGGGGGTGCCGCCGCGGCGCGGTCCGGTGTGACGTCGGTGTCGAGGGTCATGGTGGTGTCTCCAACCAGATAGCGAAAGCCGGTGGGGGTGCCGGGGGGAGCGCACACGCAGGAGACGTGGGCACGACCGCCCACGCTGCAACGATCTCCTGGTATCGCGGCGGCCCACCCTCGAAGCCCCGTTCTGCGCGCAGCACGCGCCACCGGTGGCAGGTCTTCGGACTCGTGGGCTCCGGGCCGGGGTGGCCGCGCCTACTGACCGTCGCTTCCCAGGCGCCATGGCGCGACGCCCAGTGCGTGGTGACGGTGTTCGTTCCCACTCACCGCTGCGGGGCAGTCCCGGACTCGCACCGGGTTCCCTCTTGCCTCACCGTGGGGCGTCACCCCCGGCGGTGAACCACCAGCGGAGCGATACTACATCTAGTGTCCGGGGCGCGCGACCACCGCAAGATAGCGTGTGTCGCCTCATACCACGCTTCCAAAACCCGTTGCGCCCGAACCCTGTCCCGGCTGGCATACCGACCGCGATGACCCGACCGCACGTGTTCGACATGGACGGCACCCTGCTCAACGGCGGTACGGCGAGCCTGGAGGTGGCCCGCGTCCGCGGGACGGTCGCGGAGCCGACCGAGCTGGAACACCGATTCGCGGTCGGCGAGCTGGACACGCGCGGATTCTCCGGCGAACTCCCCCGCCTGTGGGCCGACCTCACCGCCGAGCAGGGGCGGAGTGGTTCCGTGCTCAGGCGCGCACGGCGGCGGCCGACGCCGCCGTCCGGGGCGACGACGGCGCGGCGCCCCGGCGCCGGGCAGGGCGTCGGCCGTCTCGGCGAGATGTGCGCTGCACGCCGTCTCCGCAGCACCCGCCGACACCGCGCCACGGAACGGGCGGGCGGCGCTGTCCGGAAGGGCTACTCGTCCAGCAGCTTGTCGAGTTCGTCCTCGCCGAGGCCGAGATCCATCCGGATCCGGAACCGGATGCGCAGCAGTTCCAGAAGCAGATCGTGCATGTACGGTGAGACGTCCTGGTGCCGGAACCGCTCCACACCCAGGGTGGCCCACACGTGCGCACCCTTGAGGTCGTCGTGGGCCTGGAGGGTCTCGGCGATGTGGATGAACGTGGGCAGGTTGCGCGGGCCCTCTGCGCGCAGCCGGTCGAGTTGGGCGTACCCCTCGTCGATGCGGTCGAGTTCGAGCAGCGCGCCGGCCTGCAGGGCGCGGGCGTCGATGATGGTGACGCCTCCGTCGTCGATGGCGCGCTGGTAGAGGGCGGAGGCGCGTTCGAACTCCTGCGCCATCTCCCACTGTTCCCCGGCGCGGACGAACAGTTCGGCGCGGGAGATCTCGCTGTCGGCGTCGACCCGGTTGGCGAGGTCGGTCAGCTGGCGCGCGACGGCGGCGTGGTCGCCGGACTGCACGGCTCGGAACTCCAACCGGTCAAGGTCTGACGTTGTCACGCGGGTCACTGCCACCCTCCCTCGTCGCCGCTGCACGCCACGTCCTACTGATCGCGGGAACGCTCAAGAGCGTCCCAGAATCCCTGCCGGAGCGCGTGCCGAACCTCGTCGCGCAGCAGGAAGTCGATGGGCAGCGCCGACCCCTGGAGCAATCGGGCCTCCAGGTCCGATGGCATGCGTGGCTTGCGGGCGAGTACGGCCTCAAGCCACAGCACCGGCGCGTCGCGCGCGATGGACTCCGCGAAGTCGCTGCCCTCGCGAGCGGCGACTTCGACGGCGTCCTCGACGGTGCGCGCGGTTGAGGAGCCGGGGTGGACGTAGCCCACCCGCGGCGTCGGATTGGTGTACGGCCCATGCTGGACCGGTGAGTGGTCGGGACGGGGGCCAGTAGCGGACCCGAGACCCGGCTGGGTCTCGGCAGCGCTCCTGAAGCTGGCATCAGCTCCCGTACTGGCCCCAAAAGTAGGGTTTGGGCCGGTGTTACCCCCAAACCCCGGGTTCTCACCCGTGTTCGGCCCGTACCGGGGGTCGGGACCCGGTGGCGCGCCGCGCGAGGGTGGCGCCTCGCGCTCGTACTGGCCGCCGCCCATCAGCGGGTTGCGGTGCGCCCCGGTCGGCGGCTGCTGGGCCGGCGGCGCCGGCTGGCCGTGGGGAGCACCACCGTATCCGCCCTGCTGAGCGATCCCGCGCATGCCCGGGTGGGCGCCGGTGGGCGGGGCGGCGTGGCCACCGCCACCGGGGTCGGCGGCCGGGTTGGGGGCCGGCGCCATGCCGGCGTGCGCCGCGCTGGGCGGCGCCTGCGGCGGCGGCGTGGGCGCGCTCGCGGTGGGGAAGCCGTTGGTGTCGATCGGCCCGGAGGCGTTGGGCGACCGCGGCTCCATGGTGTCGGACCCCTGCGGGGCGAGGTGGTCGCCCCCGCGCTGCTGGGCCAGGCTCTGCCGCATGGCGCGCAACTGGTCCATGGCGCTGCCGCTCGCGGCCGGCTGCGCGCCGGTGCCGGCGAACAGCGCGTCCAGCCCGGAGGCCGGCGACGGGGCCGGCTCGACGCGGGACGACCCCGCGTGCGCGGTCACCGGCTGGCGGGTCACCGGGCCGGTGCTGGCCCGCCCTCGCCCGTTGCTGAGCGGGCCGCGCGCGACGGCGGGCGTGGTGTCCTCAGGGGACTCCGAGCCCGCCAGCAGGTTGACGTACGGCCGGAGGTGCCCGGCTCCGATCTCGATCAGATCGTCGCACTCCCGGCGCAGCGCGCGGGAGATCGTCCAGTTGCCCTCCACGGAGATGTGGATGACGGTGACCCGGACGCCGAGGTCCTGCACGTCGGCGACGACCTGCGCCATGTCCTCGTCCGCGCTGACCAGGACGGCCTCGCACAGGACGCCGGTCCTCGCGAGCGTGGTCAGGTCCCGTTGCACATAGCTTTCGACGCCCTCTCGTCTGCCCGGACGGATACGCGCGGCTCGGAACTTGATGCCGGGGATGTCGGCGATGCCGTCCTGCTCCGGGGTGCGACGTCCCTCGGGGGTCGCCTCGTACCAGTAGCAGCGCAGCAGCGGCAGCCCCGTGCGGTCACGTGCCACCTCGTTGAGGAGCTGTACGAGTCCCGCGTAATCCCAAGACACGGAGTCGCGGTTGCGAGTTCCGTGCACAGCCATCGCGCCGTCGGCCAGGAGGTAGCCGGCGTCAACGAACAGCGCGCAGCGATCCACGCGACACCGCTCCTTCCCTTGGTTCTGGTCTCCCGGGCCGGTCGCCCGGTCCTTGGATTCCGGCATCGGCACTTGGCCAAAGACAGGCCGGGCCACAGCCTAGCCAAGTCTGTGCCGGTTTGTGTGCGCTCTCCGATACCCAGGGTTGTGAGCTAGGCGAATGGCAGCGGTCCGGCGGGTTTCCGCGAGATTTCCGGCGGCGGTGTCGCGGGGCCCGGAGGCCGGGTTCCGGCGGTCCGCGGCGCCGCCGGACAGGGCGCCGGGCCGCCGTGGACCGCCGGTCAGCCCGCCCGCACCGCTGCCGCGTGCTGCGCGGTGGGCCGGGCGGGAGCGGGCGCCGGGGACGGACCGACGAGGATCCGTGCGTCGGCGTGGACCCGGACGCCGTGGTCCGCGACGCCGACCGCGATGGCGCCGTGTACGTGGATGACCAGGCCCTGGCGTGGCGCGGCCGTGCCTTGTTCGGGGGGCGCGGGCGTGCGCGGGGGATCGGGCCGGTCCGGAGGTTCCGGCGGCTGCGGCGCGACGGGCGGCGCCGGGGGGTCCGGGTGCGCGGGCGGCTCCGGCGGGGCGGGCGGGCCGGGTGGACGCGGGGGCTCCGGTTCCTCCGGAGCGGGCGCGGGGGCCGGCGGGGGCTCTTCGGGAGCCGCCGGCGGCGTCGGCCGGGGGACGGGGCCGGGGCCGGGCTCCGCGGGCGGGCTCGGCGGGTGGTGCGGCGGGACGGGCGACGCCGCGGCCGGCGGCGTGGGAGCCGGCGGCAGCGGCTCCTCGTCGCCCACCAGCGCCAGCGCCGCCTCGGCCGCGGCGACCGCCGTCGCGGCGCCCACCGCGGCGGCCTGCCGCTGCCGCCTGGGCAGCCTGGACCACCATCCGGCGAGCGGGCCGGCCGCCAGCGACGCCAGGTACCCGGCCGCGCCAGGACCGGCGATGAGCGGAAGGACCGTGCCGCGCAGCCCGAGGTTGACGTCGATCAGTTCGGCGTACACGGCCCGGCAGTCGGCGCAGCCGCCGAGGTGCCGGTCCACCACGGCGGTCTCGCGCTTGGCCAGGCCACCGCGGACGTAGGCGCCGAGCCGGTCCAGGGCCGGCCGGCAGGACTCGGCCGCGCCTCCGGCCAGGTGCATCTGCAGGTACGCCTGGCGCAGCCCCTCGCGGGCCCGGTAGGCGAGCGCCGCCACGCTGTTGGCGCTGATGCCGAGCAGCGGCGCCACCTCCGCCGGCCGGGCGCCCTCGATCTCGGTGTGCCACAGGACGGACTGCCAGCGCTCGGGAAGCGACAGGAAGGCCTGTGCGATCAACGACCGCTCCAGCCCCTCCACCGCGGGATCGACGAACGGTTCGCCGTGGTCGAGGCTCTCGATGTCGTCGGTGACGACCTGGCGGCGTTCGCCCCGGTAGCGGTCGTAGACGACGTTGCGCACGGTGCTGAGCAGGTACGGGCGGAATCCGTCGCGGGGGCCGCCGCCGCGCTGCAGGATGCCGAGCACCCGCGCGAAGGTCTCGGAGACGACGTCGTCGACCTCGGCGTCGGCCCGGACGAGTTGGCGCGCCAGTCCCCGTGCCGCGTCACCGTGCCGCGTGTACAGGGTCGCGAAGGCGCCGGAGTCGCCCTCGCGGACCGCGTCGATCAACTCTTCGTCACCCATCAGAAGCTCAGCGTAGTCGTGCCGCGCGTCCGTCATGCCCCGCCCTCAGCCATGCAACGTCCCTCCCCACCGGCCGCGCCGCGGCCACCCCCACGCCGCAGTGACCCCGGCTTTCGGTACATCCCGCTTTACCGGCGCTTGGCGTGCTGATTCCCATGTAAATACGTCCGCGAAAAAATTTCTCGGATTCCGCGTCATAACCGCCGCCGACGTCCGTGTTCCCAGTGACGGCGATCGGGAGGGCCCGGGGGGGCGGGCCGCCCGGCCGCACAGCGGACCGGCAACGACAGGAGCAGGCCATGGGGGGACCCGGGATCGACCGCCCGGACGTGGCGGGCACGGGCGGCGTCGACGCGGACATCCGGCTGCGCGCACGGTGGTCGAGACGCAGCCGGGCGACCGGCTGGCCGCCACGCGACGAGTGGTGGACACCGGCGGTGGACGCGGTGTGCCGTGCCGCCGTGACCGGCGGCGGGCTGGCCGACTGCTGCGACCGTCTCGGCCGGGCGCGGGCGCGATCGGGGGTGGCGATCAGCGCCGCCCTGGACGATCTCGCCGCGCTCTGCGACGTGCTGGACTGGCCGGCGCCTCCGCTGGAGCTCGTCAAGGCGCTCGCGGAGGGCTGGGTGGGCGGCGAGACCACACCGAAGGACTGCCGGGACCCGCTCACCGGGCTGGCCACGGCCGGCTACCTGCGCACCCGGCTGGGCGAGCTGTACCAGGCGGCGACACCCGACCGGCCGCTGCCGCACACCCACCGGCTCCTCGTCGTGGCGCTGGACCCGGCGGTCGACCCGTGGCGGCGGGCGGCCCGGATGATCGTGCTCGGCCACGAACTGCGCCGCTTCTTCCGGCGGGGGGAGTCACTGGCGCTGCTGACGCGGGAGCGGATCGGCATCGTCACGCGGGTGACGCCCGACCTGCCGCACCGCACCGGCGCGCTGCGGGACCGGCTGCGTCGTGAGCACGAGGCGGCGCTGTGGGCCGCCGACCTGCCATCAAGCTACGCCGAGGCGCTGGACTTTCTGACCGACGTGGGACGTCCGCCGTCCACCGAGTGACGTCCCGTCGGCGCCGCCGGCCCCGCCCGGTCCCGTAGAGGGGGCGCGACCGGGAGGCCGGCGGTGCGGCCGGGCCGCGCCCGCGGAGAGGGCGGACGCGGCCCGGCTGGAGCGCCCCGGGGACGCCGCGGAGAGGCGGCGTTCCCGGGGCGCCCTTCGCTTGGGCGGGCCATCCGGGTCCGCCGTGCTGGCGGGTCCACGGGCACCGGCGCCTCGCCCGGGCCTCGCCGCGAGGCCCGGCGGCACGCTTCGCGTGGCCGTTCCCGGGCGCTCGGCGCGTTCCGCACCGGGAACTCGGGGACTCGGCAGTACCGGTGACGAAGCGGTTCACCCGCCCTGTGGTGCGGTTCCACCGGTCACGGCGCACTGGCCACAGGACGGGCGCGGTGCGGCGACCACCAACGGCGTTCAGCGTCAGATGTCCGCTGAAGCGGGAGGTGACCGGTGAGGCCCATCGCGCCCCGCCCACGCGGCCACAGCCACCCTCGTTTCCGGAACGGCGGATCTCCGGCTCGCATCGGAGCCGGAGGTTCCGGCTCGCCTGTCCGTGCGAACCACGGTGCGGGCTGGCAGGCGACCCCGCGCAGCAGGTCCGGCGTCGGCGGAGTGGACGCTGCCGGACCGGCCCAGCGGTCGTACGCGACGCTGCTCCCCCATGGGGTCCGCCGGGTGTACGGCGCGGTGCACGACTCGGTTTCGGTCTTGTCGCTGCCGGGCGGGCCCACGGTGCGGTGCCAAAGGGGCGTCTTCAATTGGCGCGGGCCAGATGGCGAAGCGGCCGGATTCGGCGATCTTCAGTACGTGGTGCGCCGGCTTCTCTCCGACCTCCATCGCCTGCCGCGGGACAGCGGTTACGGGCCACCGCCCGTCTCCCGCATGCGGCGAACGGCGCGTTCTCGTGCCCGGAAATTGCGGCCGCGCACGGGCGCCGAGCGGGGACGTGCCCGGAAACGCGCCGACTCGGCGGACGGCGGAGCGTGGACGGCACTCGCCCTGGACGGCTCACGAACCGGCCGTCCGGGTCCGCCGTGGTGGCGGGCCCGGACGGGAAGGGCCGGGACCGGCGGTCCGGTCAGTCGTCCGTGGCCAGGACCTCGCCGTTGGTGGCGTCGAGCGCGGCCTCGCGGTCGTTCTGCCCCTCGGCCTCCCAGTGGTGCACGGCGTCCTCGCGGTCGTCGCCGTCATCGTCGCGCTCGGCGGCTTCGAACTGCAGCTCGGTCACGGGACCGCCGATCGCCTCCTCGGCCGCGCGTACCGCGGCGGCGAGGTCGGTCTCGACGTCGGCCACCGCGAGGTCCTCGGCGTCGGCCCGCTCCTCGTGGACCGGAGTCACCTCGCCGGTGTCCGGGTCCACGTGGAACTCGTGGTCGCGCTCGTCGGCGACGGTGACGACGTCGACCTCCCAGACGCCGTCGTCGAACTCGACGTCGTGCGGGATGCCGTCCGGTACTTCGGCGGCGGCGCGCTCGGCGGCCGCCAGCAGGTCGAGCGTGCCGCCGCCGTCACCACCGCTGCCGCCGTTGTCCGAAGCCGGGCTGACGGCCGGAGCGTCGCCGCCACCGTCGTCGGAGGCCAGCGAGATGTGGGTGGGGGCTTCGCCGCCGGTGCCGAGGCCACCGGTCGCGGCCACGGCCAGACCGGCCGCGCCGAGGGCGATCACGCCGAGCGCCGCGCCGCCGGCGATCAGCAGCGGGGTCCTGCCGAAACGGGTGGGGGTCATATCAGGGGTCCTCTCCTGGTCGTCCTGCGATCCCGGTCGGTCACGGTTCCCAGACTCCCCCGGAGGGTCCTAGCGGCGCGCTGCCGCGACGTTAAGGGCAGCCTAGGGCGTGTCTTGGATCTCCGAGGTGGGTCGCGGCCGTCGTCCACGCCCCGCGGGTCGGCGCGCAGGCGGCGGCCTCTAGTGCGGGTCGAGGACCATCGGGCTCCGCAATGGCCTGACTCGGCCGTTCCCCGGCGGTTCCACCCGGACTTCGCGGTCGGCGACCTGCACGCGGCCGAGGCCCGGCTGCTGGAACCGGGCGCGGGTGAGCCGGATCACCAGCCGGGTCACGACAGGTGGCGGGTCCGCACTGATCCGGCCGGGCACCCCTTCTGCCTGGTCAGAGACTGATCGGTCCTGCTCGGTCCGCCGACCGTCGGCGGACCGCGCTCCGGCCCCGGCTACAGGAGCGCGACCAGCTCCTCCACCGCGGCGGCCACCTCGTCCGGCCCGCCGCCCGGCTCGCGGGTGACCACGGGCCAGCCGCGCAGCCCGGCCAGCCGGGCGCACCTGGCGTAGCGGGGATCGGTGAGCAGGTAGCCGCAGGGGGCGTCGGGCCAGTCGGCAACGAGGGGCAGCGGTTCGGCGAAGAACTCCGGGGGCCGCGCGGCGGGATCGGCGGCGTCCGGTGCCGGGCCCGGCCACTCGGGGGTCTGCGTGGCGGCGAGGTCGGCCCGGCTCGCCCGGCCGGATCCGGGGAGCAGCGCGTCGACCAGCAGGTAGCCGGCGATCCGGCGGTGCGCGGCCCGCTGCGCGGCGCCGATCGCGGGCAGCAGCGGTCCGGCCGAGCCGGCGGCGGCCAGCAGCACCGGGGCCGCGGGGGCGGCCCGCGCGATCTCCAGCGCGGCGCGCGCCACGTACCGCGCGGCGTAGGGCGGCCGGTCGTCGTCCTCGACGCTCGGCACCACCACGTCGGCCAGCGGCCCGCCGCGCCGGGCCAGCCGCTCCGGCAGCGCGCCCCACGCCCGGGCGTCGGCCAGCGGGCTGTGCAGCAGCACGGCGCTGGCGGGGGTCACGCCTCCGGCCGGGTTTCGCCGACCACCCAGCGCAGGTAGCCGGGGTTTCCGCCTTCGACCGGCACCGCGATGATCTCGGGGACGTCGTACCCGTGTTCCTCGACCAGGTGGGCGGTGAGGGCGTCCAGCCGGTCGGCGGCGGTCTTCATGACCACCGTCCACTCTTTGTCGAAGCGGACCTCGCCCTCCCACCGGTAGCAACTGGTGACCGGCCCGCCGACCTGGGCACAGGCCGCCAGGCGGCGCTCGATCACCGACCGCGCGAGCCGTTCGGCCTCCGCCGGGCCGTCCGTGGTCATCTCGACCCGCAGGCAGCGGCCCTCGGCCGGCTGTTCCGCCATGTGTCTCCCCTTCGCAGCTCAGGGCGGGTGATGGGCGGGTCCGGGCGCGCTCTAGGCTCATGGATCATGAGCGATCGCGAGGACCTTCTTCGGCACATCAACGATAAGGCCGTGGTTCACGGCAGAGTCACCCTCTCCTCGGGGCGGGAGGCCGACTACTACGTGGACCTGCGCCGGGTAACGCTGGACGGCGAGAGCGCGCCGCTGGTCGGCCGGGTACTCCTGGAGGCGACGGCCGACCTCGGTTACGACGCCGTCGGCGGACTCACCCTGGGCGCCGACCCGGTCGCGACCGCGATGCTGCACGCCGCGCACGCCGGCGGGCGCCGGCTGGACGCCTTCGTGGTGCGCAAGGCCGGCAAGGCGCACGGGCTGCAGCGCCGGATCGAGGGGCCGGACGTCGCGGGACGGCGCGTGCTCGCGGTGGAAGACACCTCGACCACCGGTGGCTCGGTCCTGACCGCGGTGGAGGCGCTGCGCGAGGCCGGCGCGGAAGTGGTGGGGGTGGCCGTCATCGTCGACCGGGGCGCTCGCGCGGCGGTCGCCGAGGCGGGGCTGCCCTATCGGGCGGTGTACGAACTCTCCGATCTGGCGGTGTGACGTGGCGCGGCCGGACACGCGCGCCGCGGTGTCTCCGGCCGCTTCCTCCGGCCGAGGACGGCCCGGGACCGGCGGCACCGCGGAGGGACGCCGGGCAGCACCACGGACCGTCGCCGCGCACACGACGGCGACGCCGGTCGGCCGTGGCCGGTCCGGCGTGAAGGTGCGCCGACGTCAGCCGGCCGCGGCCGTGACGCCGCTCGTCTCAAGGGCTGATCCCGATTGGGTGGGCACGGCGCTGTCGCTCGTCCCGGGCAGTGAGCGGTAGAGGAAGTACCCGCCCAGAACCACCAACGCGACCAACAGAACGACCGCGCCGGCGATGGCCAGTGCTTGTCCAACGCCCCGCGGATCATTGCGATGTCGTCCCACGCAGCAGAATGTAGCGTGACCCGACCCGGAGAATCGATGGCCGAAGGGGGTCGATCTCCACTTAATGTCACATCAATTACATAACGGGGTTGTTCCCGCACGCTTCGTCGCCCGTCCGCGCGTCCCGGCTCCGCCCCGATTCGGCATTCTGGTCTAGACCTTTCGCGAACCACAGGTGTTCGCGATACTGGCCGGGTAACCCCATGGGTGATCCAGTGACAGACTGGCCTCGCGGCACCGACGAGGCCGATCAGTGAACGCTCCAGGCCGAACCAGGGAGTCTTAACCATGCCTATCGCTACCCCAGAGGTCTTCGCCGAGATGCTGGGCCGCGCGAAGTCGCAGGGCTTCGCCTACCCGGCGATCAACGTGACCTCCAGCCAGACGCTGCACGCTGCGCTGCGCGGCTTCGCGGAGGCCGAGAGCGACGGCATCGTGCAGGTCTCCACCGGCGGCGCGGAGTTCCTCTCGGGCGCGACCGTGAAGGACATGGTCACCGGTTCCGTGGCGTTCGCCGAGTACGCCCGCATCGTGGCCGACAAGTACCCGGTGAACATCGCGCTGCACACCGACCACTGCCCCAAGAACAAGCTCGACGGCTTCGTGCGTCCGCTGCTGGAGATCTCCAAGGAGCGGGTGGCCGCCGGCAAGGAGCCGCTGTTCCAGTCGCACATGTGGGACGGTTCGGCGGTCGAACTGGAGGAGAACCTCCAGATCGCCGAGGAACTGCTCGCCGCGTCCAAGGCCGCCCGGACCATCCTGGAGATCGAGGTCGGCGTCGTCGGCGGCGAGGAGGACGGCATCGTCGGCGAGATCAACGAGAAGCTCTACACGACCCCGGGTGACGGCCTGCGCACGGCCGAGGTGCTCGGGCTCGGCGACAAGGGCTACTACATGGCGGCGCTGACGTTCGGCAACGTGCACGGCGTGTACAAGCCGGGCCACGTCAAGCTGCGCCCCGAGGTCCTCAAGGAGATCCAGGACGCGGTCGGCGCCAAGTACGGCAAGGAGAAGCCGTTCGACCTCGTCTTCCACGGCGGGTCCGGCTCCACGCTGGAGGAGATCCACGAGGCCATCGAGTACGGCGTCGTGAAGATGAACATCGACACCGACACCCAGTACGCCTACACCCGGCCGATCGTCGACCACGTCATGAAGAACTACGACGGCGTGCTCAAGATCGACGGTGAGGTCGGCAACAAGAAGGTCTACGACCCGCGCTCCTACGGCAAGGCCGCCGAGGCCGGCATGGCCGCGCGGGTGGCCGAGGCCGCGCAGCAGCTGAAGTCGGCCGGCAACAAGATGCGCTAGTCAGCGGTGCCGGCCGCCCCTCCCGGAGGGGCGGCCGGCTTCCCTGTCGACCCGGACACCGGCGCACCGGAGCGGCAAGTTTCCCTACCCAACAAGTCGGTATAGCAGTATAAAGTGCCGGACCGCGTGATCACGTTCCCCGCTCGATACCGTAGATTCACCTGCGGTTCAGCGTCATGCTCCGGAAAGACACGAGAAAACGTCCAATGATCCCGGCTCTGCTTGAGTTCTTACGACCGCTCCTCAGCGCCTTCCAGACCAACCTGCCGCTCATCGTGCCGACGTCGGTCGTCATCGGCTCCATCGCGACGTACACGTACCGGCGCATCTCGATCAGCACGGCGCTCTGGGAACGGCAGAACCAGCGTGAAGAGGAACTCGTCGCGCACCAGACCAACGCGCTGGACGACCTGAAGCAGCGAGCCCAGCCGTACCGGAACGCCCGCGCGGAGGCGGGCAAGTACGCGGACATGGTCCAGATGCACGCCGACGCCCTCGGCGAGCGCAGCCACGCCATCCAGAACGCCCGGCTGCTCACCAGCGGATCCCCGCTCCTCCAGCAGGCCCGTGCCGACGACGAGCGGCGGCAGGACCCACGGCTGCTCCCCCGAATGCTGCAGCGTGTCCGCGACACGGCGGGGGCGGCGCGCGCGGCCGTGGACGCGGGGCGCAACACACTGGCGTCAGAACGGACGCGACGGCGCGGCGGTTCCGCGTCCCGCCGGAGCCGGTGATCCCGCTCGGTTCCGCCCGGCCGCCCGCTGCGCGGCTCCCCGATCCCGACCACGCGCGTGCGCGCGCCTCTGAACGGTTGTCACCATGAGCACCATCGCCACGGTCTCGGCTCTCGCGATCCTCGCCGCGGGAGTGGTCCGGCTCGTCCTCTACCGCAGGTGGACGAGGACGGGGACCTACCGGTCCCATCCGGAGGGCCATCGCGCCCTCCTGGAGGCGCTGCGCCGCCTCCACGCGGCGAACGAGCGGTCGGCACGCGCACAGAGCGCGCTCGCCGCCAAGAACACCACCCTGGACACCTTGTTCCTCGCCATCATGCGGCACCGGACCGCGACGGCCACCTCGGCGACCGCGGAGGCCGGGGAGGCCGCCGAGGCCCTGGCCGCCGCCCGGAGCGAGCTGCGGCGGCTCGACGGCGTTGTGGAGGAGAGCATGGCCGCCGCGGGTGCGCAGCCCGACTTCGCCGCCGCACCGGGAACCCCGGGCGACACACGGCGGATCGTGGTCGGGTCCGCGCTGCTCGTGGTGCTGGCGGTGCTGCTGATCGCGGTGGGGGTGTGAACGGCGTGGCCACGGGCCGAAACGAGGAGAGCGGCATGCGGAGTCCGGACGCGTCCCGCCCGGGGCCGTCGGGCACCAGGGCCGAGCGTGCGCGGGGCCGGAGGTGGCCGGCGTGATGGGCTTCCTGGCGTGGCTGATCGTGGCCGCGCCGCTCGCGGTGGGCGGCTGGCTGTCCGTCAGACAGGCCCTCATCAAGCATGACAAGGTCAAGAGCCACGTCGCCGAGGAACGGGCCGCGCGCCTGGAGGCGGTGGAGAACATCTACCAGCAGGGGCTGCTGGAGGCGGTCGCACCCCAGGACTACGCCCAGCTGGAGCGCGCCGAGCGCAAGCGCATCGCCGGCGCGGCGGAGAAGCACGCCCGCCACCTGCAGGTCATCGAGGAGACGCGGCGGGAGATCAGAGGGGACGTCGAGACGCTCCGCGAGCACGGGGTGCTCACCCAGAGCTATGCGGAGATCATGACGCCGGGCGTCGAGATCGGCTTCCGGCTCCGGCCGGGTTTCACCGCCGACGATGCCGAACGGTTCCGCCAGGGCATCGAACTGGTGCGCGGCATGGACGAGCGCGAGCGGGTCGAGCCGCTGGAGGTCCCGCCGGAGATTCCCCTGGAGAAGGTGATGCGCAACCTCGACTCCCTTCCCCGGACCCTGGAGGAGATGATCGAGTTCATGGAGAAGACGACGGGCGAACGCGACGTCGTGCGGCGTTTCGCCGAGATCGCCGACCACCCCCACCGGCTGGACCCGACGAAGCCGCCCGGATCCGGCCGGTCCAGGCGCCACGGCACCTCCGGGACGCGGAGCAGCGCCGGGACGCGGACGACCGCCGCGCGGCCGAAATTCCGGCTCGGCGGGCGTGGGAGGCGCTGACATGGCGACGATCGTCCACTACCTGTTCGAGATCGCCTTCCTGGTCGCGGCGGCGGTGATCGCCGTGTCCGCCGCGACACGCCTGTCCTGGGACTCTCTGGACGTCCCGGGCGGACTCCTGGACGCGCGGGCCCGGGGAGACCGACTCGCCGTGACGGAGGCCGCGATCCGCCGCCAGACCGAACTCCTCGCCGAGAAGGAGCGGCTGATCGAGTCGCTGGCGGGTGACGACCCGGCGCGGGACGTGTCCGCCGTCCGCGCGCGGATCACCGAGATCCACGCGGAGATGGAGCGGGCCGCCGCGGAAGCCGCCGCCGGCGACACCGAGATCGAGGACCGCACCGCCCGGGAGCGCGCGGAGCTGGACCGCGCCCGCGCGACCGCCCGGCGGGCCGAGATCGTCCTGCTGGCCGTTGCGGTGGCCGGGGCCGCCGGGCTCACCGCGGCGTTCCTCACCGGCCCGTCCTGACGTCGCCGAGCGGCGCCCGCGCGGCCTGACCGGGGCGTTCCGGCCGGTACCGCGTCCCACTCCGGGGCGCGGCGCTGGCAGGATGGGCGGCATGAGCCTGCATCAGAACCTGCTCGGCGAGCCGCCCGAGACGCGGCTGCCCGACTCCCCCGAGGCGCGGGAGGCCCTTGCCGCGGCCGCCGACCCGGCCGAGGTCGCCGCCCGCTTCCCCGCCTACTCGGCCGCGTGGGCGGCCCTCGCCCAGCGCGCCCTCGACTCCGGCGACCCGGTGGCCGCCTACGCCTACGCCCGGACCGGCTACCACCGCGGCCTCGACCAGCTGCGGCGGGCCGGCTGGAAGGGACACGGGCCGGTCCCGTGGGAGCACGAGCCCAACCGCGGCTTCCTGCGCGCGTTGCACCTGCTCGCCGAGGCCGCCGGCGCCATCGGCGAAACCGAGGAGCACGAGCGCTGCGCCACCTTCCTGCGGGACAGCAGCGCGACCGCCGCCGAGGAGCTCGCGGGCTGAGGCGCGGCCGAACGGGCAGGTGACCGGCGTCCAAGGTCCCTTAACCGGCCAGGTACGGTCATGTACCCTCAATACGCAAGAGCCCCTGTCGCTTCTTGCGCCAGGGGCTTTGTCACGCCGGGCGTGACGACTGTGCCCACGGTCCTCGTAGGTAGGGAAGAGGTAGACGCGGATGCCGGCCATCACGATCATTGGCGCCCAGTGGGGAGACGAGGGCAAGGGCAAGGCCGCCGACCTCGTCGGTGACCGCGTCGACTATGTCGTTCGGTTCCAGGGCGGCAACAACGCCGGCCACACCGTGGTCATCGGCGACGAGAAGTACGCGCTGCACTCGCTTCCCGTGGGGGTGCTCTCCCCGGACGTGGTGCCGGTCATCGGCAACGGCGTGGTCATCGACCCGGCGGTGCTGTTCGAGGAGATCCGCGGCCTCCAGCAGCGCGGGGTCACCTGCGAGCGGCTGCTGATCTCGGCCAACGCGCACCTGATCATGCCCTACCACCGTGCGCTGGACAAGGTCAGCGAACGCTTCCTCGGCAAGTCGCGGATCGGCACCACCGGCCGCGGCATCGGGCCCACCTACGCCGACAAGATCTCCCGGGTGGGCATCCGGGTCCAGGACATGTTCGACGCCAAGATCCTGCGCAAGAAGCTGGAGCTGGCGCTCAACGACAAGAACCAGATCCTGACCAAGGTGTACAACCGCCGCGGGCTGGAGCTGGAGCAGATCCTGGAGGAGTACGTCGGTTACGGCGAGCTGCTGCGGCCCTACGTCGCCGACACCGGGCTCGTCCTCAACCGCGCGCTCGATGAGGGCAAGACGGTGTACCTGGAGGGCTCGCAGGCCACCCTCCTCGACGTCGACCACGGCACCTATCCGTTCGTCACCTCGTCCAACCCCACCGCCGGCGGCGCCGCCGTGGGCGCGGGCATCGGGCCGACCCGCATTACCAAGGTCATCGGCATCCTCAAGGCCTACACCACCCGGGTCGGCGCCGGGCCGTTCCCGACCGAGCTGCACGACGAGTCCGGTGAGTGGCTGCGCCAGAAGGGGCACGAGTACGGCGTCACCACCGGGCGCAACCGGCGCTGCGGCTGGTTCGACGCGGTGATCGCCCGCTACTCGGCGCGGACCAACGGCATCACCGACTTCTTCCTCACCAAGCTCGACGTGCTCTCCGGGCTGGAGCGCGTGCCGGTGTGCGTGGCCTACGACATCGACGGCGTGCGGCACGACGAGTTCCCGATGACGCAGACGGAGTTCCACCACGCCACCCCGGTGTACGAGTACCTGGACGGCTGGGCCGAGGACCTGTCGCAGGCGCGTTCCTTCGAGGAACTGCCCAAGAACGCCCAGGCGTACGTGCGCGCCCTGGAGGAGATGTCGGGCGCCCCGTTCTCCGCCATCGGCGTCGGGCCGGGCCGGGAGCAGACGCTGGAGCTCCGCTCCCTGGTGTGACCGGTCCCGGCCGCCCCCGCCGGACGGCCACGCGCCGTCCGGCACGATCGACATCCCCGAAACCACTAGGGTCCCTGCTGTGAAAGCCCTCGTTCTCGGCGGCGGAGGCCGCGAGCACGCGCTCGTCCGAGCGCTGTCCCACGATCCCGGAGTCACCGGCCTGCACTGTGCCCCGGGCAACCCCGGCACGGCCGAGTCGGCGGTGAACCACTCCCTCGACCCCACCGACGGCGCGGCCGTGGCCGAACTGGCGGTCCGCCTCGGGGTGGACCTGGTGGCGATCGGCCCGGAGGCGCCGCTGGTCGCCGGCGTCGCCGACGAACTGCGCGCTCGCGGCATCGCCGTGTTCGGTCCCGACCGCGCGGCCGCCCGCCTGGAAGGCTCCAAGGCGTTCGCCAAGGAGGTCATGGCGGCGGCGGGCGTGCCCACCGCCGGTGCCTACGTCTGCGAGACGGCGGCCGAGGCGGCCGAGGCGCTGCGGGTGTTCGGCCCGCCCTACGTGGTCAAGGACGACGGCCTGGCCGCCGGCAAGGGCGTGGTGGTCACGGAGGATCTGGCGACCGCCGAGCGGCACGCGGCCGAGTGCGGCCGGGTGGTGATCGAGGAGTACCTCGCGGGCCCCGAGGTGTCGCTGTTCGTCCTCAGCGACGGCACGCACGCGGTGCCGCTGCTGCCGGCCCAGGACTTCAAGCGGGCCCGCGACGGCGACGCCGGTCCCAACACCGGGGGAATGGGCGCCTACACCCCGCTGCCGTGGGCGCCGCCCGGCCTGGTCGAAGAGGTCATGCGCACCGTTGTGGAGCCGACCATCGCCGAGATGGCGCGGCGCGGCACCCCGTATCGCGGCCTGCTGTACGTGGGGCTGGCGCTGACCGCCAAGGGACCGCGCGTCGTCGAGTTCAACGCCCGCTTCGGCGACCCCGAGACCCAGGTGGTGCTGGACCGGCTGGCCACTCCGCTCGGCGCCCTGCTCCTGGCCACCGACACCGGTGGGCTCGGCGGAACGGCGCGCCTGGACTGGCACCCCGGCGCGGCGGTGACGGTCGTCGTCGCGGCGGAGAACTACCCCGGCACGCCCGCCAAGGGCGACGTGATCTCGGGCGTGCCGGCCGCCAACGCGGTCGAGGGCGCCTACGTGCTGCACGCGGGGACGGCCCGCGACCCCGAGGGCCGGCTGGTCGCCGCCGGTGGCCGGGTGCTCAACGTGGTCGGCACCGGCCCGGACCTCGCGACGGCCCGCGAGCGCGCCTACGCGGCCGTGGCGAAGATCGAGCTGCGGGGCTCGCACCACCGGACGGACATCGCGCTGTCGGCGGCGCGATAGCCGGGGCGACCTCGGCCGGAGATCCCGCCGGGCGGCGGCCGCGTGAGCCGCGGACCGCCGCCCGATCCCGCCGATCTCGTCACCGCCTGACCGGCCGCCCCCGGCACCTGCAAAAATGGACGCGTGATCGAGCGCTACACCCTTCCGGAGATCGGGCGCGTCTTCAGCGACGCCCACAAGTACGAGCTGTGGTGCCGGGTCGAGACCCTGGTGCTGGAGGCGCACGCGGCGGCGGGCACCGTCCCGGCCGACGCCGTCGAGCCGGTGCGCCAGGCGCCGCCTCCCACGCCGGAACGGGTGGCCGAGATCGAGGCCGTCACCCAGCACGACGTCATCGCCTTCCTCACCGCCTGGGCCGACAACACCGAGCCGCGCAGCGCCGCCGCGTGGGTGCACTTCGGCATGACCTCCTCCGACCTGCTCGACACCGCGCTCGCGGCGCAACTGGTCGAGGCGACCGACATCCTGCTGGCCAAGGCCGACGAACTCGTCGCGGTGCTGCGCGACCACGCCCTGGAGCACCGCGACACGCTGCGGGTGGGACGCACGCACGGCATCCACGGGGAGCCCGACGTGTGGGGCCACCGGGTCGCCGACTTCGCGTTCGCCATGGCGCGGTCCCGCGACCGGCTGCGCCGCGCCCGCGAGGCCGTGGGCGTCATGGCGATCTCGGGGCCGGTCGGCACCTATTCCAACATCGACCCCGAGGTCGAGCGGTACGTGGCCGGCAACCTGGGCCTGCGCCCGGCCGACGTCTCCACCCAGGTCGTCATCCGCGACGGCATCTCCGAGTGGGTGAGCGCCCTCGCCGTCATCGCGACGGTGTGCGAGGCGATCGCCCTGGAGGTGCGGCACGGGCAGCGCACGGAGGTGCGGGAGCTCTGGGAGCCCTTCGGCAAGGGCCAGAAGGGCTCCAGCGCCATGCCGCACAAGAAGAACCCGATCATGTCGGAGCGCATCTGCGGCATGGCGCGCATCGTGCGCGGCCAGATCGTGCCGGTCATGGAGGGCATCCCGCTCTGGCACGAGCGTGACATCTCGCACTCCTCGACCGAACGGATCGCGCTGCCGGACGCCGCCATCGCGACCGACTATCTGCTGCACCTCACCACCCGGCTGGTGCGCGGTCTCGTCGTCGACGCCGACCGCATGCGGGCCAACCTCGACTCCACGCACGGCCTGATCTACTCCTCCACCGTCGTCTCGGAGCTGATCGAGACCGGGCTGTCCCGGGAGGACGTCTACGCGCTGGTGCAGACCGCGGCCATGCGCACCTGGGAGACGGGCGTTCCCTTCCGGGAGACGCTCCGCGAGGAGGCCGGCGACCGCGGCGTGCCGCTGGACGAGGCCCGGCTGGACGAGATCTGCCGACCGGAGCGCTTCGTGCGGCGGCTGGGCGCCGTCTTCGACCGGCTGAAGGCCCTCAGCTGACCCGGGGTGTCCGGGCGGCCACCGTCGGCGCCCGTCCCGGACACCTTCCCGTCCCGTTCCGCACCGAACCCGAAGAGCGCACGAGCACACCATGAGCGGTTTCGTCGAAAAGCCCGTCCCCGTCGAGGTCCCCGGGCTCACCCACCTGCACACCGGCAAGGTCCGCGACCTGTACGGCACGGCGGACGGCCACCTGGTCATGGTGGCCAGCGACCGCGTCTCGGCGTTCGACTGGGTGCTGCCGACCGAGATCCCGGACAAGGGGCGGCTGCTCACCCAGCTCTCGTTGTGGTGGTTCGAGCGGCTGGCCGACCTCACCGCCAACCATGTCGTCTCCGACACACCGCCCGCCGGTGCGCCCGCCGACTGGGCCGGCCGCACGCTCGTCTGCCGGCGGCTGGACATGGTCCCGGTGGAGTGCGTGGCCCGCGGCTACCTCACCGGCTCGGGGCTGGCCGAATACCGCGTCTCCGGCGAGGTGTGCGGTGTGCCGCTCCCCGAGGGGCTGACCGACGGGTCGCGCCTGGAGCGGCCGATCTTCACGCCCGCCACCAAGGCCGAGGTCGGGGAACACGACGAGAACGTCTCCTACGCGACGGTGGCGGCCCGGCACGGCGAGCCGCTGGCCGCGGCGCTGCGCGACCGTACGCTGGCGCTCTACACCCGCGGCCGGGAGATCGCCGAGGAGCGCGGCATCCTGCTCGCCGACACCAAGTTCGAGTTCGGGCGCGACGACGCGGGCCGGCTGGTGCTGGCCGACGAGGTGTTCACCCCGGACTCCTCCCGGTTCTGGCCGGCCGCGTCGTGGCGGCCGGGGCGCCCGCAGCCGTCCTTCGACAAGCAGTACATCCGCGACTGGCTGACCTCGCCCGCCTCCGGCTGGGACCGCGCCGCCGAGGTCGCCCCGCCGCCACTGCCCGAGAACGTGGTGGCGCGCACCCGGGAGAAGTACGTCGAGGCGTTCGAGCGGCTCACCGGGAGCCGGCCCGACCTCGGCTGACCGGCCTTCCGGCGCCCGGCCGGCCCGTGCCCCGGCCCGCGGGTTCCGGCCGCCGCCGGCAGCGCCTACAGTGGGTCTTCGGGTTCGCGGACGCTCCGGTCTCCGCGTCCCCGGGGTACCTCCTCGTCAAGCGGACAGTTCCCCCACCCGCACCGGCCCGCCCTGGCCGGTCCCGGACGGCCGCGTCCGGCGCCGCCGGCATCGGCCGTGCTCGCGCACCTGGCGCCGTCGAGCGGTATCCGCGCTGTCAGGTGAATCGCCGCAGGAGCAGCGGGCGTACGGAGTGCGTTGCTATAGAGTCATCGCCAGATGGCTGCCGTTCGAGCCCGCCTCGTCGGAACGCTCCGCGGAGGACCCGCGTCTGAGACGCCGACAAATCCGATGAGTCGCCTCATTTCGACCATTAGACCGACTGCCTCACAAAGGAGCTAATGAGCATGGGCCAGGAGGTTCGTTACCGCGTCCGCGGCGGCCGTCCCCTCAACGGGACCGCGTTCATCCAGGGTGCGAAGAACGCCGTCCTGCCGATGATCGGCGCCGCCCTGCTCGCTGCCAAGGGACGCACCGTCCTGCGCAACGTGCCGATCATCGAGGACGTCCGCCGCGCACTGGAGCTCGCCGAGCACGTCGGGGCCCGGGTCGAGTTCCACGAGGCGGAGCGCACGATCGTCATCGACGCCTCACAGCTCGGCGACCCCGAGCGCGCGGTGCTGCCCGCGCACATCGCCGCCCGGTTCCGCGGGTCGGTGCTGTTCGTTCCCGCGCTCATGCACCGCATGGGGCAGGCCCGGATCGAAGGTGTCGGCGGCTGCAACCTCGGCAGCCGGAACCTGGACTTCCACTACCGTGGCTTCGCCCGCCTCGGCGCGGAGGTCACGGAGGACGACGAGCGCAACCACATCCAGGTGACCTCCCGCAATCTCAGAGGCGGCCACCTCTACCTCGACACCCCCTCGCACACCGGTACCGAGAACCTCATCATGGCGGCCGTGCTGGCCCCCGGCACCACGGTGATCGAGCACGCGGCCCTCGAGCCGGAGGTCATCGACGTCATCGAGTTCCTCACCCGGATGGGCGCCCGGATCCGCGGCGGCGGCACCGGTTTCATCACGGTGGAGGGTGTGGAAGAACTCACCGCGGTCGAGCACACGATCATGTCGGACCGCATCGACGCCGGCGTGTTCGCGATGATGGCCGCGGCCACCGGCGGCGAGGTCAGCCTGGTCGGTGCCAACCTGGAGCACCTCGGCGTCGCCCGCTGGAAGCTGGAGCAGATGGGCGTGGAGTTCGCCCAGCAGGGCGCCGTGCTGCACGTCCACCGCGACCCGGGCACCACGCTGCGCCCGATCAACGCCGTCACGTCGCCGTACCCCGGCTTCGCGACGGACCTGCAGTCGCCCCTGATGGCGCTGGCCACGCTCGCCGAGGGGGAGAGCTACATCCATGAGGCCATCTACGACGGCCGGTTCGCGCTCGCCGACGAACTGACCAAGATGGGCGCGAAGATCGAGGTGGACGGGACCCGCGCCATCGTGCACGGTCCCACCGCACTGCGCGGTACCGAGGTGGTGGCGCACGACCTGCGCACCGGAGCCGCACTCGTCCTCGCCGGCCTGGTGGCCGACGGCGAGACATGCGTGGCACCAGGGTACCTCGTCGACCGCGGTCACTCTCAGTTTGCGAGCAGACTGGCCGCTTTGGGCGCCAAGATCACGCGCGAAGAGCGCGCGTAACCGCCAAGGCCCCAGTTCACGCCGGGGTGGGGGCCGAGGCTCCCGCCCGGGCCTTTGACGTTCTATGTCAAACGATCTTCATTGGGCGCGCACAATGGGTACGATCTCGGCAATCATGCCGTGACAGAAATCAGGTCGGGAACCAGTGGGCGCACATAGTGAAGAGCGTGGAATGGTAGCGGGGAGCAGCCCGAGGTGAGTGCGCAGCGTACTGGCGATTTGACAATTGGTGTCATCGGGCCGCATGAGGTGGTCGAACGCGTCATGCTCATGGGCCCGGGGTCCACGGGGCCGCTCAACGCCAGACTCATCGCCGCCGCCTATCGAGACGAGCAAGAGGCGACCGACAAGGTTCTGCGCCTGGGATCCGCGATCGACGCCTATCTGTTCGCGAGCCCGGTCCCCTACGAGTTCGCGCGGAAGGCCGGCGTGCTGACGATGCCCGCCACCTACGTCCCGCTCGGCGGAGCCAGCCTGCACGAGGCCCTGTTGCGGGCCACCCTGGACGAACGGTACGACCCCACCCGGGCGAGCCTGGACGTGCTGAGCCGGACCGACGTGGTCGAGGCGTACTCCGAGGTGGACCTGCCGGTCGACGGGATCCACGTGCACGAGGAACTCGCCAGCACGGCGCAGCTCACCTCGTTCCACGAGGGCCTGTGGCGGCGCAAGGCCACCAAGATGGCCATCACCTGCGTGCGCGGGGTCGCCGAGCGGCTGGAGGCGGTGGGCGTGCCCACGCTACGGCTCCGCCCGACGAACGCCGGCGTGCGCAGCGCGCTGCAGACGGCGGGGCTGCTCGGGGCGCACCACCGGCTGGAGGAGGCGCAACTGGGCGTGGTCATCGTGGACGTGCCCACGCTGCGCGACTCCACCCGGCGGTCCACTCCGCGGTACTGGCGGGACGAACTGCGGCTGGCGCTGCACCGGATGCTGCTCCAGGAGGCGCACCGGATCAACGCCACCGCGCACCCGGTGGACGACCACACCTTCATGGTGACCGCCACCCGCGGGTCCCTGGTGGCCGCCACGGAGGGCTTCCGCCAGCCGCCGTTCGTCGAGCGGATCAAGACCGAGCTCGGCATCGCCATCGAGGTCGGCATCGGTATGGGCCGCACCACCCAGGACGCGGAGACGCACGCCCGGGCGGCGCTGAGCCGCGCGCAGGCCACCCGGCAGAGCTTCGCCGTGGACCGGGAGGGCCGCTCCCTCGTCCCGGCGCAGCGGGCGCCGCAGCGCCAGACCGGCGAGCCGCTGCGGACCAAGGGCCGCGAAACCCTGCTCCGCCTCTCGGAGAAGATCGCCGAGGAGGACGCGCCGCTGGTGGTCGACGCCGAGGGCGCCGGGCGCATGCTGGGCGTCACCCCGCGCACCGCGCGGCGGCTGCTGCGGACGCTCGTCGAGGAGGGCCTGGCGTGGCCGCTCCCGCCGAACCGGACCCTGCAGCCCGGACGGCCGCGGCAGCTCTACCGGCTGATCGTGGAGAAGCTGGACAAGGACAAGGCCGGCAAGTAGCCGGGAGCACGGGAACGGCCGGCCGGTCCACGGTGGTGGACCGGCCGGCCGTTCACCGGGTCCGGAGACCGTCCGCCGGCCCGTCCTACGGCGTCACCGCTCGCCGCGGGTGGGGTAGGCCGCCGCGACGGTGAGGAAGGCGTCGTTCTCCTCCGGCGTGCCGATGCTCACCCGCGCGCCCTCACCGGCGAACGGCCGCACGGCCACACCGGCCGACTCGCAGGCCGCGGCGAAGTCCATGGTGTCCGCGCCCAGGCGCAGCCAGACGAAGTTGGCCTCGGTCGGCGGGACCGCCCAGCCGTCGGCCACGAGGGCGTCGCGCACCCGATCGCGCTCCTTGACGGTGGCCGCCACCCGCTCCAGCAGCTCGTCCTCGGCCGCGAGGGACGCCACGGCCGCCACCTGCGCGACGTGGTTGACCGCGAACGGCACCAGGGTCTTGCGCACCGCCTCGGCCACGTGCGGATGCCCGACGAGGAACCCCACGCGCAGCGCCGCGAGGCCGTACGCCTTGGAGAAGGTGCGCAGCACCGCCACGTTGGGCCGGTCGCGGTAGAGGGAGAGGCCGTCCGGCACAGCGGGATCGCGAACGTACTCGCGGTAGGCCTCGTCGAGCACGACGAGGACGTGGCCGGGCACGCGGTCCAGGAACTCCACCAGCTCCGCCTCGCGAACCGTGGTCCCGGTGGGGTTGTTCGGGTTGCACACGAGCACCATGCGGGTGCGTTCGGTGATGGCCCCGGCGAGCGCCGCCAGGTCGTGCGTCTCGTCGCGCAGCGGGACCCGGACGGAGGTGACGCCGGACAGCTCGGCCAGCAGCGGATACGCCTCGAAAGACCGCCACGCGTAGCAGACTTCCGCGCCCGGCTCGCCGACCGCCTCCAGCAACTGCTGGAGCAGCCCCACCGAGCCGGCGCCGACGGCGAGGTGGTCCTCGGGTACCTCGAACCGGCGGGCGAGTGCCGTGATGAGCTCGGCCGCCCCGGCGTCCGGGTAGCGATTGAGCTGGGTGGCCGCATCGGCGACCGCCGTCAGGACGGAGGGCAGCGGGCCGTACGGGGACTCGTTGGAGGAGAGCTTGACCGACCGCCCGCCCGGTCCCGTGACCGCCCGGCCCGGCCGGTAGGGCGGGATCGAACCCAGCACCGCCCGGAAATACGGCGAATTCCGCTCCGACACCATTGTCCTTCCTCGATACTCTGAGCGAGAGCACCATTACAGTGCGCGACAGCATCTCCCGTCTCGCGGTACAGGGTGCTCCTCAGCCGCAATATCGCACAGAACAGGAACGAGCACCATGGCGCACCCTCCCCGACTACGCAAAGCCGCGGCGGCGGCACTGACGGCCGCCGTGACCCTGATCGCGTCGTCCGGGTGCGCGGGGGGCGGTTCGGCGGCGCCGGAGGAGCCGGATCCCAACGCGGAGGCCGCGGGCCTGCTCCACCAGGCACAGATGGTGCAGTACGGCTCCGCGAAGCTGCTCGCCGACCAGAGCGAGTCGGGGAGCTACGCGCGTCTGGCCACGGTCCGGGCGACCGAGCGGTTGCGGGAGACCACCGAGTCCGACCGGCCCGACTGCCTCGACGCCGTCAACCGGTGGGCGCGAATGGCCGAGATCCGCGACGCGCCGGCGTCGTTCGCCGTCTTCGGTGACGACGAGGGGACCATCTCGCATCTGCTGCTGAAACCCCCGGAAGGGATCGCGGCCCAGGCGCTGGCGGCCGAGATCCCGCCGGAGTGCGGCAGCTACACCGCCACCAGCGAGGACGGCACGACCAGCGCCTTCACCATCGAGCCGCTGGAGATCGACACGGTCGCCGACGGCAGCCGGGCGGCCGTGGTCGAGACCCGGATGGGCGGCGACACGGTCCTGCTGCACACCCTGCTCTACCGCTACGGCGACTACCTGGGCAGCACCTCGGTGCTCGCCCCGGCCGACCGGGCGGCGGACGGCGAGGAGATCCTGGTCGGCTTCACGGAGGCGGCCCTGGAGCGGGAGCGCAAGGTGCTGTCGTGACGGCCGCCGCACCGGCCCGGGAGCGCCGGGATCGCTGGCGCGCCGGGCGGGGATGCCGTAGACTCTCCATCATCGAACACATGTTCGAGCGAGAAGGGAGACGGGGAGCATGACCACGGCAGCGCCCACAGCGGGTCGTTCGGCAGCGCGATCCGGCAGGGTCGGACAGGTTCCCCGCTCCCCTCTCGTCCCCCCGCCCGCCTCCTGTCTGGACGATCGCCGGGTCCTGCACCGTATCGACTGGGGCGCCAGCTCCTCCGCGGCGTTCTACCGCTCGCTGGAGGACGCGCTGGAGCGGTTGTTCGAGCACGACACGCTCGAATCCATGCCGGGCGCCTGAGCCGGCCCCGCGCCGCCTTCGCGGCATCTGCCGGGGACGGCGGCCGGTGCCCGCGAAGGCGTGGGCTCAGACCACCTCGTACGGCGCCGGCGCACGCCCGGGGCGGGCGGTTCCGCCATCGGAGGCGTTCCGGGGGCGCGGCGGGCCGGCCACCGTTCCGAAGGTCGCCACCGTGGCACCCGTCTCGGCGTCGACGATCACCGCGCGGATCACGGGGCGTCGCCCGTCCACCGGCACCGCGAACACCACGTCCACCGCCCGGCCCTCCCGGCGGCCGCCGTACCGGACGAACCGCAGGCACTCCTGCCGCCAGACGTCCACGGGCTCACCGGCGGCCACCACGTCGGCGTTCATGTGCCAGACGTCGCTGTCGTGCAGCCGGCGCAGCGTCCGGTGCAGCGGCGGCTCCCGCAGCTCGCACGGCTCCTGGTGCGTCAGGCGTCGCGGGATCTCGGCCAGCTCCGGCGACAGCAGGCCGAGCACGGCCAGTTCGGCGGCCAGCACCGCGGCGTGCGCCGTGGTGAAACCGGCCACCGATTCCAAGCCGGAGACCGGCAGGCCCAGCGCCGCGAGCGCCGCCACGGAGAGCAGTCCCGCCCGCGCGATCGTCCGCCATCCCACCGGGGTGGTACTGAGTCCGCCGAAGCAGCCGCATCCCTGCTCGGGGTCGCGCCGGCGCAGCCGGAACAGCGCCACCACCGCCACCGCGAACAGGACGGCCGTCCCCGCCCGCGCCACCTCGCCGGGGCGGCCGGCGGCCGTGACCAGCAGAACGGCGAGCACCGTCTCGACGGCGGCGGTGGCGAACGTCGCGGGCCGCTGTACCCGCACCGGAAGGAGCGTCATCGGGCCCGCGTCCGCGGGCGACCGGGTCACGATCTTGCTGACCGCGGCGAGGAGCAGCAGGATCGCCAGGATCGGGAGTTGGATCTCGCGGATGACGTCGATCACGATTCAGCCCACCGTCAGAGTCGCGTTGAAGCAGCCGGCCTCGGGGCTCCCGCCGAGGGAGATGAAACTGAGCAGGGTCAGCTGGGCGATCCGCCCCCGTTCCCCCGAGGGGCAGGCGCGGCACCGGTCGCAGAACCGGCTGGTGGCCGATGCGCAGGCGGTGACCGGGAGCACGGCCGAACCGCCGGTGCAGTCGTTGCGCAGCCGCACTCGCGCCCCGATCGACAGCAGTGGCAGCGGCGCGCAGCCGGTGTGCCGGTCACAGTCCGGGCCGCAGTCAGTCTCCGCGTCGAGGGCGGGGTAGGCGACACCGGCCGCGGTGGCCACGGGATCGACGTGAGTGGCGCGCCCCTGGGCGGGGTCGTACCAGGTCGCGACCCCCGGCACGGCCGCCCGGTACTCCTGGACCGGCGGCCGGGCGGGGATCCGGGTGACCGGATAGTCGGGCTGCGAGGTCGCCGGGATGAGCGCCTGCACCTGCCCGTCCTGCCAGACCCCGACGGCGTCGAACAGGTAGCCCGGCTCCAGCCGGGGATGCCGGACCTGCATGCGGCCGGAGGCCCGGTACGGGATGGTCGCGGTGACGCGCGGCCGGTCGTGGCCGGTGTCGACCAGCAGCGTGTCCTCGGACCGTTCGACGATGACCCCGGTGACCCGGGCGAGGTCCGCCCACAGTCGCTCTACCACCCACCGGTTGGCGGGATGACTGCGCACCACGACGTCCTGGCCGGGCCGCAGATCGGCGTGGCCGACCTCGCGTCCGTGCCAGAAGGTGGTGCCGTCGGCGAGGACGAACCGTTCCTCGCCCTTGGGCGTGGCCACGCTGAGCAGGTGCGGGCTGACGTCCAGCAGCACCCCGCGCGTCACCCGCCCGACGACGGCGTCGTCCGCCTCCGCCGGTGCCTCCGGCCCCAGCAGGGCGGCGGTCAGCCGCCGGCGTGCCTGCACGTCTACCGCCATTCGCGCTCCTCCGCTCACGCCTGGGCCGGGGGTCCGCCGCCCATTCTCACCCGGCACAGCAGAGGAAGTTGACCACGTGCGTGTCAGCTTCCACTCAAGATCCCGTCGATCACCGGGGCGCGGGCTTGCGGCGTATTGGTCACCCACCGTGACGATCGAACGCTATGCACGATTCGCCCGACATGCACTTATTGAGAATAATGGCGCGATTTGTCGGAATATGACAGCACACAGAGCCACCGATTGCCGCCCCCGTGCCACAGTGAGGAAGGTGAGGTCGTGAGACAGAGCACGTGCCAGGGCGAGGGGCGCCGACGCGTGTACCGGAATCGGGTCGGTGGTCGTGTGAGTGAGGCAACACGGCAAACCAGGTACGAGGAGTTCTCCACGTACGTGCGGAGCCGCGGACCCGCACTGCTGCGCATGGCCCAGGGCCTGACCAGCAACCACGCCGACGCCGAGGACCTTCTCCAGGCCGCACTGGTCAAGACGTTCTTCGCGTGGGAGCGCATCACCAGCCCCCGCGCCCGCGACGGCTACGTACGGCGCGCCATGGTCAACACCCAGATCTCGGAGTGGCGCCGCCGCCACATGGACGTCTACCCCACCGACGACATCCCCGAGCAGCGCGTCGACGACCCCACGTGGCAGACCGACCTCGCCGACGCCGTCGGCCGCGCCGTCAACCGCCTCCCGGCCCGCCAGCGGATGGCCGTCATGCTCCGCTACTACGAAGACCTCTCCGAACCCGAGATCGCCGCCCGCCTCGGCGTCAGCATCGGCACCGTGAAGAGCACCGTCTCCCGCGCCGTCGCCAAACTCCGCCGCGACGCCGACCTCGCCATCGAACGCGCCACCTCCTGAACCCGCCACCCCGGACATTCGTTTTGCGCCCACCTCACCCCGTCGGTACGCTTGGCACAGCCAGGAGGATTCGCCTAGTCCGGTCTATGGCGCCGCACTGCTAATGCGGTTAGGGTTCACGCCCTTCCGGGGTTCAAATCCCCGATCCTCCGCAGGTCAGAAGGGGTCCGACGCACAGCGTCGGGCCTCTTTCATTTGCTGACGATGGTCGTGTGAGACCAATGTGAGTCCAAACGGTCGGGTGGGCGTCACGCCACACTGCCCCGTGTCGCCCTCGGGATGATCGCCGCCGTGGCCTCGGCAGCCGCGGCGGCGCAGTTCGGGGCGGACGGCGACTACGGCCAGGAGAGCGTCAACGCCGTTCTCGCCTTCCAAAGCGACCACGGCCCCACCATCGTGGACGGCATCGCCAGGCCGGAGACGCTGGCCGGAATCGCCCTGGCACTACGGCTGCAGGCCGACGCCGATGACTACCCGCCGTCGCTGTGGATCTCCCACGTCGCGGTGTCGGACACCCGTCCGCTCGGCCCGCGGCCGCCGACGCTAGGACGGGCGAGCACGGTCGCGCCTGCGCGGCTGCGCGCGCCCGGGCCGCCAGCGGGGCGTGGGCGGGCGGCGCCCGCTCCGCGATCGCCCTGGACTACACCGCCGGCCACATCTGCGCGCCGTTCGAACCGGTCGATGACGACCAGGCGCTGACCAACGACGTGGTCGCACGCCGGGTGAACGGCTCGGAGTTCCGCGTCACCCCAGACACCGGCCCGCTCAACATCGCGGACCCGCCGCTCGGCGTCGGCCGCTACGAGTCCTCGGTGGAGCTGAACACCGCCTACGACGTCCAGCTTCGCGACCACGCCGGGTGGCGGGTGCACCTGGGCACCTGGGACGACGCCCGGTACCCGACCGTGGCGGTGGACCTCCTCCGCAACCCCGGCCTGATCGAGAACGTCGCGAGCAGGGAGTCCGGGGACTGGCTGCAGGTCCTCAACCCGCCACCGTGGTTGCCACCCGGCCCGATCGACCTGCTCATCGCAGGGCTACACCGAGACCCTGAACGTGTTCACCTGGAGGGTGGAGTTCAACGCCTCAGCGGGCGGGCCGTGGGTCGTCGGCGTGGTCAACGATCCCGACGCCGACGAGCCGATCGGGCCGCGCGATCCCGACCGGGCCGACACCGAGGCGTGCGAGCTGACCCCGCGAATTCTCAGTGGGGCCGAGTACATGGACTTCCCGACCGCCGTAGGCAACTACTTCCGCGGCGAGCGCGCCGTCACCTTCCCCGATGGGTTCTTCACCGTCGAACCGCAGGTGCTCTGACGGCGAGAACCGGCGTGCCCGGGGTCTTCCTCGAAGTCAGCTACCAATCGAAGAGCGTCGGCGGGTTCACGATCCACGTCGCCCGGCAGACCCAGACGCAGACGTGGGTCGACTGGGTCGCGATCCAGGTCCCGAACCTGTAGGGGAGACACGTGAGCACCGACCCCGAATACCGGAACCTCGGCGAACTGCTGACCCTGATGCGCGACGAGATGAGAACCGGATTCGCCGAGCTGAAGACCGGCCTCGCCGCCCGGGTGTCCGTCGACGTCTACGCGGCCGAGCAGCGACTGACCGAACAGCGCCTCGGCGAACTCGCCACCGACGTCGCCGACCTGCGCGCCGAGACCGAGCGCGCCGAGCAGCGGCGGGAGACCGACCGCCGTACCGCCGAGGAACGCCGCGCGGCCGACCGGCGCATGGTCTGGGCCGCGATCCTCGGCGCCGGCCTGTCTCTGGCCGTCGCAGTGCTCTCGGCTGCGCTGCTGACCTGAACCACTTCACCCAGCCTCGGCCGACCGGTCGGGGCGTCTCCATGTCGGAGTCACCCCCGATGAGGGGTGCCGTGTTCGGCCGGACTCCCCGTTCCACCATGTCGGAAGTCCGGCCGTGAGGGACAGTGGTCAGGCCGGGGTGGCCTGGAACTCGATGAAGTCCCCGCCTTCTCCGTCACCCAGCCGGAGGCAGTCTCCGATGTCGGCGAGGCCGCCAGTCAGCTTCCCGAGGAGTGTGGTGGCGTCATGGCCCGCGAGCCACTGCTTGTCACCGGCCTTGGCCCGCAGCAGCTCTTCCCCCTTGCCCAGCACGAAGCCGTTCTTGGTCGGGTAGATGGTCCAGGCGGTGGAGGGGCCCCACTTGTTGAGGCAGACGCCTCCGCTGCACATGTGCCAGTACTTGTGGCCGTCCCAGTGACTGTCGCCGTGCTCGATCACGTAGCGGTCGCCTTCGTACTCGTGGAAGGTGACCGTATGCCAGGGGCCGTCCGCTTTGCGGGACAGCCGGACCCAGTCCCAGTTCGAGACGACTTCGAGGCCGACGCCTCGGTTGGCGTAGAGAAGGTGGTAGCTCCTGCCGGGGACGATGCCGTGATCTGCCATGGAAGCCTTCCCAGAGACGTGCTTCAAGTAATCGAAACGCTACTTAAAGTGACTACATCTCGGGAGTGGTTTCCCCGATTGCACAGCAACGCCTACCGCTCTCCTCACACACCATCCCCACACCCGCCCCGGCTGACCGGCCGGGGCTTTCGCATGTCAGGAGGACTATCACATGGTCGATATCGTCTCGCGCTCCGCTTGGGGCACGAGGGCGCCACGCAGCAGGCAGACCGTCGGATGGGGCAGCCGATCCGAGGTGAAGCTGCACTACTCCGCCGGTCCCGAATCCCGGACGCCGCGGCAGATCCAGGATCACCACATGGACGGCAACGGGTGGGCCGACATCGGCTACAACCTGCTCGTCGACTCCGACGGCACCGCCTACGAGGGCCGCGGCTGGACCGTGGTCGGAGCGCACGCCGCGCCGCGCAACGTCGCCGGGATCGGCATCTGCTACATCGGCCGCGACGGGATGACCCCCGCAGCCAAGCGGACCGTCGTCGAGCTCTACGACATGGCGTGCGCGAAGGCCAGCCGGACCCTCGCACGCCGCGGCCACCGCGACATCAACTCCACCTCGTGCCCCGGCACGGCCAACTACCAGTGGTGGAAGTCGGCCGCCTTCCGCGCAGCCGGAGGGACCGCCGAAGGGAGCGATCCGTTGATCGGGCTGAAGAAGGGCGACACCGGCGAACCGGTCAAGGCCCTGCAGGAACTCGTCAAGTTCGCCGGACACGGGGCCGCGCTCGGCCCGACCGGAGTCGACGGCATCTACGGCGACGGCACCACCGAGGGACTGCGCCTCGCCCGCGAGGACGCCGGATCGGCGGCGAAGAAGGGCTAGGCGACCGCGTCACCGGCCACGCCTACGCCCAGCTCATCGCCGCCGTCGCACGCACCCAGGGGGACAAGTGACCCACAGCTCACCCACCCCAGTCCCCGGGTCCCGCGCGGAGGTCCGCGCTGACGCTCGGTCCCGCGCCTGGCGCACCACCCTCCAGGGCCTCGCCGCCGTCGTCCTCGTCGCCGTTGCCGGCGCCGTAACGAACAGCGTGATCGCCGGCGCGGTGATCGACTGGCCCGTGCTCGGCGCCGCCGCCGGAACCGCGGCACTGACCGCAGTGGCCGCTTACGTGCAGCGGCGCGTCGAAGGCCACAGTTCAGGCTAGCCACGACAGCACGCCGTCCCGTCCGCCGTAACGCGACGATTCTTTATGGGTCCTCCCTGGTTCGCATCGCCAACGTTGAGGACGGCGACCATGGTCGTGAAACGCATGGGCAGGATCTAGGTTTTCTCGCCTTTTAAGGAGTGCGGCGTGGCGAACGCCCTTATTGTGCCGAGGGGCGTTCGCCGCGTGGAAGCTCAGCGACGCGCCACCGTTGACGAGAGAGAAGAGACCCCGATGCGACGACACCGCACAGGCCCTACCGACGAGCACTACCCCCACGCCATGATCGATGACTCCCGCGTAAGCCTCGGTGGGCTCGGGCTGCTCCTCAATCTCCTTGCCCGGGAAGACGTCCCCTCATTCAACGACCTCGTAGCCGAAGGCGAGAAGCGAGGTCAAGGCGAGGGACGTGTCGAGCTCACCGAGTGGGTCCGCGAGCTGGAAGATGCTGGCTACATCGTCCGCGGCCCGAACACCACTGACGACGATCCCGTCGCCACCGACGTCTACGACACCAGCCAGAAGTGAGACTTCATGTCCGATCAGCTCGTGAAGCAGCACATTGCCAGCCTCCTCAAATTCGATGAAGAACACGACGCGCGCGAGGAAGCACTGCTGGATGTCTACGAGGCCAAAGGTCACCGCATCGTCAGCGGCGGCCAGGTCGACCACGACACGTGGGAGGTCGTCGACTACCGCACCGGTGACACCATCATCGAAGGTGGCGGTGGAATCGATGGGTACGGCGCGGCAGTCGCCGAACATGGCGAAAATTGGGTGCACATCGACCCCATCACCGAGCCCCTCTACGACACCCCCGACCCAACCACCGAGGGCCTACCGGAGTCGCTGTGTCGGGCGCTGGCCGAGTGGGTACGCGACAAGGCCAGCCCGGAAGACATCAGGGCATTGATGGAGGGCTGAACTCCGGTGGTGCCGTGCGCACCGATCGCTTACCCATCCCCGCTGAGAAGGAGTGCCGTGATCAAAGCCAGCCCCGGACACCGGGTCTGTTTCGAACCCCGACCGGGAACCCAGTACAGGAGGGGCGTGGAGGCGTGGGCGGATGACGGGCACCCGCTGGTCGTACAATCCACTGGGCTTGTCCGCGCCGAGACCATATCCGGCTACGTAGGGGTTGAGATGCTGCCCGACGGCGACCCCGTGCCGTTCGCATTCCTTCCCGGCGGCGGGTGGATGGTCGAGCACCCGACCGGCGACAGGGAGCCCATCGTCGGCTGGGCCGTGTGCACCTACGGTGGCGGGACTTCGACGTTCGCTGTGCCCATGACGACCGAAGAAGAGGCGTGGGCTTCGGAGAAGATCACGCTCGCGAAGATGGTTGAGCGTGCCGATTCGGTGGAGATCGTTCCTCCAGAAGGAGGCTGAACGTCCGACTGGGTGAGACGCCTCTCGTGTGGGCGCCCCACCGTGCAGCCCCGGTTGCTCGAAGCCCGCTCGTCTCCAATCGGCACCCTGGCGGTGTCGAGCAGTGCCTCAACGTCGGCGGGGTCTCCCAGACTTCCGCGATCAGGGCGGGCAGGGGGAGCGTGGTGTCCCGCGGGGCTCGGTCAGACGAACCGGCCGCTGCCGTGAACGGCCACGATGAGCTCAGAGCCCTCCAGTTCGGAGAGCGCCTGTCGTGCCGTCCCTCGGGGTTCACACTCCGCTGCACATCGCCGTCGCGCGGAGCATGTCCGTACCCGGCCAGCACAACACCGCCCCGCTCGCCGTGATGGTGAGCGGGGCCGCATTCATCGTTGTCTGTTCAGGGTGCGGAGCACTCCGTTATCCCGAGCCCCCCGAGGTCGAGACGCTCAGCTCGGCGCGCGAGCAAGTACAAGTGTCCGGCGCTCCGTTCCTGCTCCTTGACCAAGGCGAACCCCTGGGTCTCGTAGTACTTGACCAGCTCAGGAAAGAAGCAACCCCGCCGCACCCACATACGTTCCTGCCGTGCCGCCCGGTCGACCGCCCACAACGCGATCAACGTTCCTGGCTTGTGCTCCTGGTACGCGGGGTCGGTCACGGTCGTGAACAGGTACAGGCTCGGTTCTTCGGCCTCTTCGGGAGTCCAGTCCTTCGGGGGTGCCTGGTCCATGACCGTCGTGCAGCCGACGATGTGCCCTTCGGTTTCGAGGACCCACATGAAGCCGCTTGCGGCCTGACCGGCGAGATCACCAACGTCATCGCGCCACGATTCCAAGCCGGACTGTTCCTGCCAGTCGCAGCGCGCGGAGATCATCTTCTCGACGCCGGCGGTATCGGCCTCGGTGGCGGGGCGCATGGTGAACACGGATCGTCCTCTCAACGAAGGAAGGCAGTCGCACTCATGTGCAGGCTCAGGACTTCCAGGACCTTCGCCTCCCGCTCTTCGGTATAGGCGGCCGCGCCCAAGCGCTCAACCGCCGAGCGCAACCCGTCCGGGTCGACCAACCCCGCGTCGAACAGCGGCGAACCGTCGGCCAGCATACGGGCGAAGAGCGTCGGCGTGTGGGTCTTCAGAGCGTGCTCGACGACCTCGGCGAAGGACTCCCGCTCGACCGGGTACACGACATCCTCGCTCATACCCAGCACGCCTAGGCGCCGACGCTGCAACTGCTTCAGCTCCCGCCAGGCGAACGGCAGCTGCTCGCCGAGCTCGACCATCGCCGGGTCGGCGAACGGATGCACCGGCCACAGTCCTTCCCGCAACAGGATGGGCGCGGTGGTCTCCAGCGACAGCAGGGTCATGGAGTTCACGCGTGCCGGGGGCGCGATGCCGTCGTCGGCGAACTCCAGGACGTCCCGTGCCCGCGGCCCGATCCAGGGCAGGATCAGGGCGTCGCTGATATCCCCGGGTCCCTGGTGCGGTTCTTCGTCTTGAGTCAGGGCGACCATCTCGTCGCCGCCGAGGCCGGTCACCACGGTGCGGGCGCCGGCTTCGGCGACCGCGCGCGCCATACGGGAGAACGGATGGTGCAAGGGATCTTCCGTCGGCGAGATCAGGTCCCCAGTGGCCCAGCGACATCCGGGCGCTAACGGCAGGTACTCCATGGCGTCGATGACGATGTCGGGCTCGGCGAACTTCACGCGGGATCGCATCTCGGCGCGCCGCCTGATCTGCTGTTCCCGACCCGGCCCGCCGATCAGCAGGGTTGCCGTGGGGAACAGCCCGGGATGGCGCTCGGCCGCGCGGGTGGCCACGGTGCCTGAGTCGAACCCGCCGGTGAGGTGGAACAGGGTGGTTTCGTGCGCCCAGGGGCGCCGGTCCATCGCGGCGTCCATGGTCGCTACGAACGCGCCCAGAACATCGGCGTCCGGCGCCAGCTCCCGGGGAGTGCGGTGCAAGGCGGGCTCGGGGTAGCTGATCCACAGGGCCCCGCCGAAGTGCGCGGTGGCGCGTTCGGTGAGCCGATGCACTCCCCGGAACAGCGTTTCCGAGGAGTAGCGGGGCCGGTAGATCAGCAGGCGGGCCGCCTCTTTGGGGTTGATCCCGGTGATGTGCTCGCGCAGGTCTGCCATGTCCCAGGAGCCGGCCAGGGAGGTGCCGTCGGTCGCCAGATAGAGGGGAGTCGTCCGGGCGGCGCCAGCGCTCACCCGCACGGGCTGTTCAGGCTCGGTCTCCACAAGGACGTAGTCGGTCGGCCAGTCGATGGCGGCCGCGCGTGCCTGGTCGTACTCGGCGGGAGTAAGACGGCGAACGCCGGGGTAACAGGCCGGGCGGTCAGCGACGCGCTCGCGGATCATGATCAGGGTCCGGCGCCCGTCGGTCGCGGCCAGATGCTCGACCATCGGATGGGTGAAGGGTTCCAACCGGCTGTGCTGGTCGAGGGCGGTGTAGCACGCCCCGGACCAGGCCCACGCCGGGTTCTCGCTGTAGGGGGTCAGCCTCATGCGCAACATGCGAAGCTCCAGGGCGTGCGTCAGTTCAGCGGATCAGACGATTAGCGCTTCATGGTGTCGTAGGTCTGGGCGCCGTCGGACGACCCCGAGCTCTTCTTGTACTCGTGGCTCTGCTCGGCGCTCTGCACGACCGAGCGAGCGGCCGAGGTGAACAGGTCGATCGTCGGGGCGGTCGTGGTTGGGGGCATGAAGTCGGTCAACGCGTCTCCTTCGGTTGTGGTGGCGGGTGTCCCTGTCCGGCGAGTAGAACCCGTCGGACGGGTATCAGTGCCATCCCCCTGTCGGGGCGACATTGGTTCCCCGCGCGTCCAGGACGGGCTACAAAGCGCTCCATCAGGTCCGTGACTGCCTCCGCTCGTCTGGGATGTGGTTGCCGTCCGGCGCCCAGGAAAGGGGTCACCGGGCGCCGGACGGCGGCTGGTGCCCGCCCCGTCCAGGTCGCCGGGGCGGGCGGCCGGCGGGTGACCATCCCGCCGGGGGTGCCCGCGCCCACGGTGAGCGGCCGGGGCGCGGGCGGCTCCAGGACGTCGAAGTCCTGGAGCGCCGCCCCGGTCCCCTCGTCGCACGCGGGTCGGCGGTTCGTGGCCCGGCCGCACCCGGGGGTTAGGTGCGGGTGCGGCCGAACGGCGCGGGTCTAGAGAAGGACGTCAACTGGGCGGACGGTTCTCGGTCGACGGCGGCGGGGCGAGCTCGGGGCCACTCGGGCGTAGGCGGCACGCAGCGCCGACCAGACCTCTTCGGCGCTGCCACCCTCAATCAGGGAGACCGGCCCGAGGCCCCACCACCGGCCCGTGGCGTGGCCGTACCAGATCACCGCGGTTCCTCCACCATGGCCAGGAACGGACGGATGCGCTCCGCCTCCGGGGCGGCTTCGACCGCGGCGATGATCGCCGCCAGCCCCTCCGGCGTGCCGGCGCGTGTCCGTAGCCCATCCCGAGTTCGGCGCGCCGTGTACGACCACTGGCCGGCCACTCCGGTGGGCACCGGGTACATCTCCCACCCCGGGTAGGCGTCGGCGACCCGGCGCAGGCCGGCCACGGCCACGTCGTAGGCCGACGACGTCCGGGGCTCCGGCCGGGGGAGGCGCACCGCCGGGAGGGACGGGGGCGGTGCGGCCGCTGGCCGTACCAGCGCCAGGACGAGCGTGGCGAACAGGAAGAACAACACAGATGGTGCGACGGGCTCGCCGCGCACGTTAAGGTCGGGCATGTCATCAGCTCCTCGAAAGCTGGTGTCCGCGCCCCCGGACGTTCCTGCGTCGCGGGGGTTTATCGTGGTCCCGACGCTACGGAAACGACCGCTTGCGCTGAACTGACCCCCAGTACGAGTGTTCAAGCAGGTCAACTAGCGCGGAGGGGGCGGAATGGCCATCCGCAGCCGGGGAACTCTGACTGTGGGTCAGGGTTTCTCTTCACGAGGTGACGGGGACCGTGAAGGACGCATCTCTGGGTACGTGCTGAAGACCATCCGCGGCTCGATCGGGCTCACCCAGGAAGACCTGGCCGAGCGTTTCCACGTTGACGTGACCACCGTCCAGGGGTGGGAGAGCGGACGGCGGCCCCTCATGGCTGTCTCCGCCGGGACGTTTCTGCGCCTACGTCACACGCTGCTCCGCCTCGGGGCGTCGGTCCGCCTCTTGGAACAGCTCGACGTCGCCATGGAGGCGGACCGGTTCGTCGGCTATGTGCTCGGCGCCGACGGAGCCTTGGACTTGGACGGGCATCCGCTCGCCACCTGGGTCATTACGCGACCGTTCACGGACCTGATCGGGTGGGTCTTCACCGGAACCGTGCCGGGGATCTTCGCGTCAGTTCCCCAGGCATCTCGTCGGGGCCCTTCAGCGACCGGGCCGCGGCTCGCTTCGGACGAACGACGCCATGTCGTCACGCACCTGCGCTCGGTCGCCGAGCAAGCACCGGACACCGTCGATGGCGCCCTTCTCCGACGCCAAGCGCACTACGTGGTGGGTTTCGACTCCAGCAGTGCGACGGTGGAGTGGCTGGCCGTGATGCAGCGCCACGAGCAGCGCCGCCTTCGGACCGGCGAGTGGTCGCCCTCCTGGGCGGTGGTGCGCTCTGGAGCGCATACGCTCGCTCGCACGGGCGACGGTGAAGCACTTCCCCAATTCATCCAGGTGCACATCGAAACCGATGAGACGGAGATCGCCAACCTCAACTACTGGGCGTACTGGTTGGGAGAACTGGGGGATCCGCAGGTCAGTGACACGTTCATGACCGAGACGGACCTGGATGCGTGGCGCGGCACTCGCCTGCTGGACCACCTCGCAACCAAGCTTCACGCGGGAAACCCCTATGTCGACGTGGTCGCCCACACGATGTGGTCGCTGATCAACCGGAAACCGGGCATCCTCGACCCAGACCGAAGTGACACGGTCTCCGCCGCGGCCCGGCGGCTCTTGGACGAAGGCGAGGTTTCGCCGCAGTCCCGCCGGGAGTTGGAAGAAGTGCTCTACGCTCTACGGATCATTCACCGGCGTTGAGAAGGGACCTCATGGCTGACGACCACGACGCTCGCACCGTGGACTTCCTCTACGAGATCGGGCTGTTGAAGCGACTTCCCCGTACCGGGTGGGTCATCGCCGGGGTCGCCGATCCGGAGAGCATCGCGGATCACTCTCACCGGGCCGCGATCATCGCGGCGGTCATCGCATCGATGGAAGGCGCGGACCCGCAGCGCGCGGCGTTCCTGGCCCTGTTCCACGACACGCAGGAGACCCGGACGACCGACATCCCGCACCTGAGCAAGCGGTACCTGAAGGCCGCCCCGAACACCGAGGTGACTGCCGACCAGGTGGCGGGTCTGCCCGCTGGCTTGGCTGAGGTGATCAGCGGTGTGGTCGCCGAGTACGGGGGGCGCGAGTCCGCCGAGGCCGTGTGCGCTCGGGATGCCGACAAGCTGGAACTCCTGCTCCAGGCGGTCGAGTACCGCGAGCAGGGGAACACCCACACCCAGGCGTGGATCGACACCTCGATAGCGTCGCTGGCGACGGCGTCCGCCAAACGCTTGGCGGACGCCGCGCTGACCCACGGGCCGTTGGAGTGGATGCACCGCGCTCGGGACGAGAAGCCCGCGCTGTAACCGTGCGGGACGCCGTCCGGCGTTGGACGGCGTCCCGCAGCGGAGGGCGGGGGCACCGGCGGCGCCGTCGGGCGGGCCGGCCGTCGCCGATCGCGCGCGAGCCGGGCAGCGGGCGGCGGTCGGGCGGCACCTCCTCGGCCCACGCAGCCGGGGCCGTGGCGTCCTCGGCGGACACGGTGTCGTCGACCTCCACGACCGCGTACACGCGGCTGCCTTCGCCATAACGCGTGGGCCGCTCCCCGCTCGTGTCCACGACCCGCAGCCCGGGGGCATCGTGGGAAAACAGGCGGAACCAGCAACGGCCGAAGACAGCCGAACAAGCAGCTCACAAGACTGCTAATGCGGTTAGGGTTCACGCCCTTCCGGGGTTCAAATCCCCGATCCTCCGCAGGTCACAGGGGGTTCGATGTTTTACGTCGAACCCCCTGTCGTGTGCCCGGCCTCAATTTCCAGTCTCATTCACACAGAGACTCATGCCGTCCCACCCCGTCTCAGGGTCAGCCGAACAGTGCGCCGCCCGTCCGCTCAGCCGCATCCCCGGCGAGCGGGGTCCCTACGTGCGCGTAACGCTCCGTGGTCGTCGTCCGCGGGTGCCCTCCTGCACGTACTCGCGGTACCCGGTATGGCCGCGATCGACGATGGGATGCGGTCGGCGGCGGAGGACCGACTTCCGTCGTAATGGGAAGTCGGCCACATGACCGAGGCGGGGGACGCGTATCGGCTTCTAGCGTGGGATCAACGCTGAAACCGAATGGATTGGACTTCGCACCATGTTCGCCCTCGACGCCGCCCTGCTCTCCGACGCCGGTCAGTACGGTGGCGTGGCCGTCCTGGTCCTGGCCGGGGTCGCCGTGCTGGCCTACTGCTTGTTCATCATCGCCGCGTTCATCGGCAGTCTGACCTCCCGGCTCGAATTCGGGATGAAGCTCGTGTGGGCGGTGTTCATCATCTGCGCGCCGTTTCTCGGTGCCCTGTGCTGGTTCCTGATCGGCAGGAGCAACGCGCAGGCCACGGCGCGGTACTGACACGCCGTCCGCTTCTCGGTCGCGTGGCCGCGTCGCCGGTCGGCCGCCCCGCTCACCCGCACGAACGGCCGTGTCCCCATGTCCCGGTCGAACCGGGATCGCCGTCGGCGGGGCGGGCGGCCGGGGTGAGGGATCTGGCGCTGATTACGGGCCCGGCAAGGGTGTCGGCGAGGTGAGACGGCCGGTCGGCGATAACCTCCAGCTGATCCTCGGTGGACCGATGGTGCGGGTCAGGCGTTGGGCGGCGCGTCCCTGGGGTCCTGGACCGCCTCCGCCTTCGGGGCGTCGATGACGGTGACCGGCCGACTTCCGGTGGTGCGCTGGAGGCCATCGGTTTACCGAGCTCCGGGGAGCGGCAGATGCCGGAGGAGACCGTGGGGCCGAGCCGGGCGCCCGGCGAGATGTGGCTGACTCACCATCCGGGAGGCGGACATGGCGGCATCCCGATCGAGGGCATGGACGCATGACGCTCACGGACGGCCTCAGGTGGCCCCCTTCGCGGGTTCTCCCGGGGATCTGAGCGCGGCGGTGACACGGCACCTGCGGGACTTCCTCGCTCGCAGGAGCCTCGACGCCGCCGGTCTGGACGCGCGCTTCGCCGACGAGGTCATCGACCGCCTGACGTCGTTCGTCCTCGACGGGGGAAAGCGGATGCGGCCCACCTTCGCCTGGTGGGGATGGCGCGCCGCGGGGGGCGCCCCCGAGGGTCCGGCGGCGACCGCCACGCTGCGCGCCGCGTCCGCCCTGGAACTCGTCCAGACGTTCGCGCTGGTGCAGGACGATGTCATGGACGGGTCCGCGCTGCGCCGAGGGCGGCCCACCCTGCACATGGAGTTCGCCGACGAGCACCGCTCGGCGGCCTGGTCGGGCGAGTCCGGGCGCTACGGCGCGAGCATGGCCGTCCTCGCCGCCGATCTGGCCCTGGTCTGGGCCGAGGAGATGTTCACCGACGCCCTCGATGGCCTGCCCGACGCCCGTGAGCGGGCCCGGGTGCCGTGGCGGGCCATGCACACGGAGATGGTGGTCGGCCAGTTCATGGACCTGCGTTCCCAGGCCAGCGGCGAGGAGACCGAATCCCTTCCGCTGCGCATCGGCCGCCTGAAGACGGCCGCGTACAGCGTGGAACGCCCGCTGCACCTCGGCGCGGCCATCGCGGGTGCGAGCGAGGAGGTCGTCTCCGGCCTGCGGAGGTACGGCGCCGCGGTCGGCTGCGCCTACCAGCTGCGCGACGACCTGCTCGACCTGTACGGCGATCCGGACCGGACCGGGAAGCCCATCGGCGGTGACCTGCGCGAGGGCAAACGGACACTGCTGCTGGTTCTGGGGTTGCGCACGGCGCGCGAGCGGGCCGACGCGGAAACGGTGCGGACGCTGAGATCGGCCGTCGGGGATCCCGGGCTCACCGAGACGGACGTGCGCGCCATCGCCGGGATTCTCGCGGACCTTGGGGCAAAGGACGCCGTCGAGCGGCGGCTCGGCGATCTCGTGGACGAGGCGACGCGGTGCCTGGCGGCCACCCCGGTCGCTCCGGTGGCGTGCCGGGAACTCCAGCGGCTGGCCCACGACACGGTCACACGAACGTACTGAGCCGGGGCCGGATGGGCCGCCGGCGCCGGGGGCGAGGGCTCCTGAGCAGGCTCCTGAAAGGCGGGGGACCCATGAAGTCGCCACCGGGCCGGATCCGCACCGTTCCGGGACGCACCGACCACGTGGTCGTGGTCGGTGCCGGGGTGTCCGGGCTCGCGGCCGCCCTGCACCTGCTGGGCGCCGGACGGTCCGTGACCGTCCTCGAACGCGAGCAGCACCCCGGAGGGCGGGCCGGCCGCGCCGACGCCGACGGGTTCCGCATGGACACGGGGCCGACGGTGCTGACCATGCCGGACCTGATCGAGGAGGCGCTGGCCGCCGTGGGCGACTCCCTGGAGGACCGGCTGGACCTCGTACGGCTCGACCCGGCCTACCGGGCGCGGTTCGCCGACGGCTCGGCCATCGACGTGCACACCGACGCGGATGCCATGGCCGAGGAGATCGCCCGTACGGCCGGCGGCCGGGACGCCGCGGGCTATCTGCGGCTGCGCGCGTGGCTGACCCGGCTCTACCGGGTCCAGATGCGCTCCTTCATCGACGCGAACTTCGACTCGCCGCTGCACCTGCTCACGCCGCAGCTCGCGCGCCTGGCCGCCATGGGCGGCTTCGGCCGCCTCGCCCCGGCCGTCGGCCGCTTCGTCGCCGACGAACGGCTGCGCCGCATCTTCTCGTTCCAGGCCCTCTACGCCGGTGTGGCCCCGCAGCGGGCGCTCGCCGCCTACGCCGTCATCGCCTACATGGACACGGTCGCGGGCGTATTCTTCCCCAAGGGCGGCATGCGGGCGCTGAGCGACGCCCTCGCCGATGCCGTCACCCACGCGGGAGGCACCCTGCACTACGGCCGGGACGTACGCGTCCTGGAGCGGCGCGGCGAACGGATCACCGGGGTCCGCACGGCCGACGGCTTCCGGATCGGCTGCGACGCCGTGGTCCTCACCCCGGACCTGCCCGTGACCTACCGCCTGCTCGGGCGGACACCATGGCGCCCGGTCCCGTTGCGCTTCTCCCCCTCGGCCGTGGTCCTGCACGCCGGTGTCGACGGCGCCCGGCCCGGAACACCGCACCACACCATCTCCTTCGGTGCGGCCTGGGAACGTACCTTCGACGAGATCTGCCGGACCGGCACGCCCATGAGCGATCCTTCCCTCCTCATCACCCGCCCCACGGCGACCGACCCCGGGCTGGCACCGCCCGGACACGACCTGTACTACGTGCTGGCGCCGTGCCCCAATCTGCGCACCGGCCGGATCGACTGGGAACACACGGCGGACGGCTACCGCGACGCTCTGGTGCGGACGCTGGAGAAGCGGGGGCTGGCGGGGTTCGGCTCGGCGATCGTGATGGAGCGCCTGAGCACTCCGCTGGACTGGGCGCGCAGGGGCATGGCCTTCGGCACTCCGTTCAGCGCCTCGCACACGTTCGCCCAGACGGGACCGTTCCGGCCGCGCAACCTGGTGGCGGGGACCGGCAACGCGGTCCTGGCGGGATGCGGCACCACTCCGGGGGTCGGGCTCCCCACGGCCCTGGTGTCCGGGAAACTCGCCGCCGCCCGCATCGTTGGGGAGGCGGCCGTGCGGAAGGGGACACGGTGATGGGGACGGTCTCCGAGCTGGACGCGGCCGGTATCACCGGGGCCCTGCTGCGCCGGGACTACGCGGGCAGCCGCGCCCTGCACGCCTGCCATGGACGCACCTACTACCTCGCCACGCGGGTGCTCCCGGCAGCGCGGAGACCGGCCGTCCACGCACTGTACGGGTTCGCCAGGTGGGTCGACGACATGGTCGACGAGCCGGAGCCCGGACGGACGCCGGAGCAGACCGCGGCGATCCTCGACGGCGTCGAGCAGGATCTGCGCACCGCCCTGTCCGGCGGGCGGGCGCGGCGACCTCCGGTGCGGGCACTGGCGGACACGGCGCGGCGCTACGCGATTCCCGGGGAGTACTTCACGGCGTTCATGGCCGCCATGCGCGCGGACCTCACGGTCACCGGCTACGCCGACTACCCCCAGCTCGAAGGTTACATGTACGGTTCGGCCGCCGTGATCGGCCTCCAGGTGCTGCCCGTCCTGGGCACGGTGGCGCCGCGAGCCGAGGCGGAGCCGTACGCGGCGGCGCTGGGCACGGCCTTCCAGCTGACCAATTTCTTGCGGGACGTCGCCGACGACCTCGGCCGCGGCAGGGTCTACCTGCCGGCCGACGTCCTCGCCGGGCACGGCGTCGACCGCGAACTCCTCCTGCACTGCCGCCGTACCCGCGCGCAGGACGCCCGGGTACGCCGGGCACTGGCGGAGCTGGCGGCGCTCAACCGGGACGTCTACCGGCGGGCCGAGCCGGGCTGCGCGATGCTGTCGCCGGTGGCGCGCCCGTGTGTCGAGACGGCGCTGCGGCTGTACCGGGGCATCCTGGACGAGATCGAGAAGGCCGACTACGACGTGTGGTCGCGGCGCCACCGTGTCGCGCGTGCCCACCGGGCGCGCGTCGCGGCCCCCGCGATCGCCAAAGTCCTGGTGGCGCGCATGGCCGCCCGCTGAACGGTGATGTTCCCGACGAACACCAGGTTCCCTGTCCCGCGAAGGAGGGCGCCCCATGCCCGTTCCCGGCCCCGGACCCCGACGGTCGCCCCTGCGCAGGCTTCCCGCGACCCCCTGGAACCGCCAGGGCCCCACCTGGCGCGAGGCGGCTCCCGCCGTGATCGGCGCGGCCCTCAAGCGGGCCCTGGCACGCCCCTCCGGCAACTGGTACGTCCTCGCCGCCAGCTCCCAGGTGCGCCGGGACCGGGCCTTCGGGCGGGTGGTCGCCGGTACGGAGATCGTGGCCTGGCGGGACACCGAAGGGCGCCTGCACGCGGCGCCCGGGGCCTGCCCGCACCTGGGGGCACCGCTGTGCCGGGGCGCCGTCGACGCGGGGAGGCTGGTGTGCCGCTGGCACGGTCTGGCGCTGGGACCGGAGGGTTTCCCCGGCTGGCACCCCTTCCCCTCCTTCGACGACGGGACGCTGGCGTGGGTTCGCCTGGACCGGGCCGGCGGGGAGGAACCGCTCCCCCGGCCGGTTCTTCCCGAACGGCCGTCGTCCGCCACGACCCTCACCGCGGTGGAGAGCCTGGCCGGCCGCTGCGAACCCGAGGACGTGGTGGCCAACCGGCTCGACCCGTGGCACGGCTCATGGTTGCACCCCTACTCCTTCGTGGGGCTGCGCGTCACCGAGACCGCGGCGGGGAGCGTCCCGGATCCCGACCGGATGGTCGTGGAGGTGGCGTTCCGGGTGGCCGGCCGGTGGGGGGTGCCCGTCCAGGCGGCCTTCAGCTGCCCCGAGCCGCGGACCGTGGCCATGCACATCATCGAGGGCGAGGGGAAGGGCAGTGTCGTGGAGACGCACGCCACTCCGCTGGGCGTACGCGACGGCGTCCCGGCGACCGCGGTCATCGAGGCGACCACCGCCACGTCGGAGCGTGCGGGTTTCGCCCTGGCCGCCCGCCTCGCCCCGCTGCTCCGTCCCGTCATGCGCGCGGCGGCCCGGCGCCTGTGGCGGGACGACCTCGCCTACGCGGAGCGGCGCTACGCCCTGCGGACCTCCGGCGGGTGGCCCGGTTGAGCGCCGGAGCGCGCCCAGCGGGCCACCGCCCGCATCGGGGCCCAGCGCCCCCGGCGCGGCACCGTCCACAGCCGGTGCCCGGGCAGGCCCCAGTGGGCCAGCAGCCGGTCGGCGGCCACCAGGCCGCTGGTGGCGGCGCGTTCCATCAGGGCCACCGGGAGGTCCACCCGGACGTGGTCGCCCGCCACCACCAGGAAGGGGTCGGCGGTGGCGACGGCCAGCCGCCGCGCGTGGCCGCCCGGCGGGAAGAGCGGGCAGTCCGCCCGCAGTTCGTGACGCTCGTCCACGATGGCCGCGTCCGCGGTCTCCGGGAAGACCCGGCGCAGCTGGGCGACGAGCCGTTCCCGTTCGGCGCGCTCGTCGCAGGATGCGGGCAGCGCGTAGGCGTGCAGTTCCACGACCGATCCGCCGGTGCGCCGCGCCCACCGCGCGGCCTCGTCCTCGAAGCGTTCCAGCACGCTGACGTTGTCGAGTGTGGGATACCCGGCGGCGCCGAGGAAGCCCGGGCGCCCGGCGCGCACGGGCCGGTCCAGCCACAGCCGGCTCACCAGGAACGGCGGCGCACCCGGCAGTGCGACGGCCCGGCGGCGCCACTCCCGGTCGCCCAGGGCGGGCGAGCCGGCGGCGAGGTCGCGTAGCCCGGCGACGTCCGTGGCGAGGACGACGGCGTCGAACTCCTCGCCCTTCTCACCGGCCGGGTGGACGGCGAAGCGCCGCCGCTCCCCCGGCGTGATCCGGGAGACCGGTGTCGAGAGCCGCAGGCGCACCCCGTACCGCGCGAGGTACGCCGACCAGGGCTCCCAGAGGGCTCGTGGGAAGGGGGCGTTGGCGACGTCGAACAGCAGCCCCTCGCTGGAGCCCAGGAAGTACAGGTGGAACATGATGGCGAGTTCCGCCGCCGAGAGCTGCGCGGGGTCGGCGAAGAAGCTGCGCGAGAACACCTCGAAGGCGAGGTGCCGGGCGCGCGGCGGGAAGCGGATCGCGGCCAGGAGCGCGGGCGCGTCCAGGTGGTCCAGCCGCTGGTGGACACCGGGGACGTCGACGTCCAGAAGCTGGACGGCGGCGGCGATGTTGACCCGGGCCAGTTCGCGCGCGGGAAAGCTCGGGCTGCGCGCCACCAGCCCGAACGCGTTCAGCGGCGGGGACGCCGGAAGGCCGGCGAAACGTTCCTGGCGGCCGTCGGCGTGCACGAGCGGGTAGTCGGGCAGCGGGCTGAGCATCCCCAGGCCGGGGTCCAGGCGCGCCAGCAGCCCGCGCAGGTTGTAGTACTGGCGGAAGAAGGCGTGGAAGCCGCGGCTCATGGTGGCTTCGCTTCCGTCGGCGAGCACCGTACGCCAGCCCCGCAGGCGCCCGCCCAGACCGGGTTCGCGCTCGAAGACGGTGGTGTGCACGCCGCGTTCGGACAGGGCGGTGGCCGCGGCCAGCCCGGCGATCCCGCCGCCGACCACCGCGGTCCGGGGAGGAGCGGCGGGCTTCGGCGCGTGCGGGACGGGAGGCGCGATCTGCTCGGCGAGCGGATCGGCCGGCGCCCACGTCACGAGGGACCGCCCTCGACCGGGACGCTGCCGAGGAAGGTGTGCACGATGCCGCGTTGCCAGCCGGTCAGTGCCAGGGTGCGCACGTTCTCCAGCCCTGCCTCGCGCATGCGGTGGCGCAGGCGGGAGGCGCCGTCGAAGTCGAGCACGCTCCGCCACAGGTAGCGGTACAGGCCGGAACGGCCGGTGACGGCCCGTCCGAAGGGGATGATGACGCTCCAGCAGACGAGCGACCACACGCCCCGCGCCACGGCGGAGTCGGCGACGGAATACTCGTGCAGGACCATCCGGCCGCCGGGTCTGAGCAGGCCGGCCATGGCCGCCAGCGCCGCATCGGGGTCGGGGCAGTTGCGCAGGAGGTAGCCGGCGAAGAGCGCGTCCGCGGGACCGCCGAGGGTGTCGGCGGTCAGCTCCTCGGCCCGCGCGTGCACGAACCGGACACCGGGGCCCCAGCGTTTGCCGCGGGCTCGGGTGAGCATGCCCTCCGACGCGTCCACCCCGATGATCTCCGCCCGGGGGAACGTCCGGGCGAGGGCGGCCGTGGACGCCCCGGTACCGCAGCCGAGGTCGAGCACCCGGAGCCCCTCTCCACCTCGCGGGAGCCGGAGTCGACGCGCCGAGACGCGCAGGTGGCGGTGGTAGCCGGGATTGGCCGCGACGAGACGATCGTAGGACGCCGCCGCGCGGTCGAACTCGTCCGTGATCGCGCCGGTCTTCATCGCGCGCACCGTCCTGGCCGTGCTGCCCATCATCCTCCGGAGTGGAAAGGGAAGGGTCCGGCTTCCGTGCCATGCTAACGGCCATGCGGGTATTCGACGTGCTCATCGTGGGTGCGGGCGCGGCCGGCCTCACTCTGGCGCACACCGGTGCGGGAGCCGCCCTTCCGGGTGCCGGCGCGCCGGAGATCGCCCTGCTCGATCCGCCCGTGGGGGCCGCGCGCCCGAAGGACCGCACCTGGTGCTTCTGGGAACACGGCGCGGGCCGGTGGGACGCCGTCCTCGCCGCGCGCTGGGACCGGCTGTCGGTCGTCGCCCCGTCGGGCGCCAGGCAGGAACGAGCGACCGGTCCCCTGTCGTACAAGATGCTCCGTTCACGGGACTTCACGGAACACGTCCGCACGGGGCTCGCCCCGAACGTGCACCCCTGCACCGCCACGGTGACGGCGATCGAGGACGGTACGGACCATGCGACGGTGCACGCGTCCCGGCCCGACGGTTCAGAGGTGCGGCTGCGGGCGCGCTGGGTCTTCGACTCGCGTCCACTGCCGGCGCCGCCCGCCGCGCGCACGACGCTGCTGCAGCACTTCCGCGGATGGTTCGTCCGCACCGGGGAGGACGCGTTCGATCCCGGCACCGCGGTGCTGATGGACCTGCGCACCCCGCAGCCGCGCGCCGGCGTCTCCTTCGGTTACCTGCTTCCGCTCTCTTCCCGGGACGCGCTGGTGGAGTACACCGAGTTCACCCGAGAGGTGCTGGACGACGCCGGATACGACGCGGCTCTTCGCCGGTACACCGGGCGTGTCCTCGGCCTGGAGGGGTTCACGGTCACGGCCTCCGAGCAGGGCGTCATCCCCATGACGGACGGACGTTTCCGCACCCGCGTGGGGCGGCGGGTGTTCCGGCTGGGAGCGGCGGGCGGCGCGACCCGGCCCTCGACCGGGTACACCTTCAGCGGCATCCAGCGCCAGGCCGCCGCGGTGGTGCGCGCCCTGGAAGAAGGGCGCACTCCCGTCCCGCCGATCCCGCACCGCCGACGGCACCTCGCCATGGACGCCGTCCTGCTGCGTGCCCTGGACACCGGGCGGCTGGACGGCGCGGATTTCTTCGCCCGGCTGTTCGCGCGCAACGACATGCGCGACGTCCTCGACTTCCTGGACGGGCGCTCGGCGTTCACGCGCGAACTGGCCATGGGGGTGACCACGCCCATCGCCCCGATGGCGGTGACGGCCCTCGAACGGGCACTCCTTGCCATGCGTCCGCCGCCCCGGGCACCCTGACGTGTCCCGCGCTCGCGTATGCGACTCGCCGCGGGGCGGTCCACGCTCTTGATCTCAAGCGTGCTCGATGTTTCAGAGTGCTGCCCATGAGCACATCGGCCCCCGGGCACGCGCCCATGAGGCGGAGATCGCGGCGATCAGGCAGGTGGTCGCCGCGGTCGAGCACGTGTGGGTCATGGCGAAGGAGAACGGACGGTGGCTCCTCACCGCCGGCCAGAACACCGGCGCTCCCGACGATGAACTGGAGGAGGACACGACCGGCGGACCCGTCTTCGCCCCTGCCGGGTGACGCCGGCACCCGCCTCGGCGGAACGGGAACCGCTTCGCCCGGGGAAGCGGCCTGGCCTGGACCTGGCGGGGCTTTCGGCAGGAGATCGCGAACCGGCCGGGACGGCGCGGTGGCGGGCGTGCCTGGCCGGTGCCTCGTCTCCCGGCGCGTCGTCCGGCGCGCGCGGCGAGGTGACCGGTCAGGAACGCCGGATGACGATGTCCCCGGTTCCGGTGCGGGCGTGGATTTCGACGGTCTCCTCGGACGGGCCGGGACCGTCGGCGGCGGCGAGCGCGTTGTGCACGCCACCGCGCCCGGTGTTGACGTCCAGCCAGGCGGCGGTGGACGCGCGGACTCCGACCTCCAGGTCACCGACGGCCGTCCGCAGCGACACCTGACCGCGCGCGACCTCGCCGATCCGGATGCCGCCGTTCGCCGACGTGGCTTCGACCCCGGCGTGTGCGACGCCGACGGAGATGCGGCCGTTGGCGGAGTTCACCCGCAGGTCGCCGGTGACCTCGCCGATCACGGTCGCCCCGTTGCCGTTCCGCACCGTCGCGGCACCGGCGATCTCGCCCACGTCGATCTGGCCGGCCCCCGCGACGGACGCGTCGCCCCGCACGCGGCCCAGCCGGATCTCACCGTGGGCGGATCGCAGATGCGCGGTCGCGGCCTCGTCGAGCACGATGTCGCCGAAGGAGGTGGTGAGCTTACAGTCACCGAACCGGCCTTCGCAGGTGAAGTCGGCCATGGGCGAGTGGGCTCGCACGTCCGAGCCGGCCGGCAGTTCGATGTCGATGGCGAGCGATCCGCTCCTGCCGAACAGGGAACGCTTGCGCGGTCCCTTGACCAGCAGCCGGCCGTCCGAGCAGGTGACCCGGGTCTGCCGCGCCGCCGTGACGTCGGCCTCGGCGCCGGGGTCGCTCGGCAGCACCTCGACGACCGTGTCGGCGCGCGGGCCCGCGGAGATCCGCACGGATCCGGCGTCGAACTCCAGCGAGACGGAGATCGGTTCGGGGGTGTCGAATGTCGGCATGGCTGTCCCGTCCTCATGACCGTGGATGGCGTTCCCGCGGGTGGCGCGGGCGGGGAAGTGGCGTGGAGCTCGGCCCCGTCTAGCGGACCCAGCCGGTGTAGCCCTGCCGCGCGCGGCCGCGACCGCCCCCGGCGGGCCGTCCGGGCTCTCCGGTCTCCAGGGCCGCGGCGGCGGCGCGCACCAGCCACGCGTTGACCGAAAGCCCCTCCCGGCTCGCGGCGTCCTCGACGCGTGCCTTGAGGTGTGCGGGCAGCCGGAAGTTGATACGCGCCGTCCCGCCCTCGTCGGGGTCGAGGTGGACGGCGGGCGGCACGGACGTCCGGGGGACGCCCGGCGCGTCCTCATGCCCCGCGGCGTTCTCGAAGGGGTCCTGGGCCGGCGGTGTCACCACGAACTCGGGATCGAGCCCGCGCAGCCGCACGTCGACCGAGCCGGGCGCCAGATCACGGGTGACCTCGGCCATGGCGGCGGACAGCGCGTTCAGCAGGGTGAGCCGCGCTGCCGACTCCAGGGGGGCGGTGAGCCGTTCGGCCAGGGCTCGGGCGTCCGCACCGCCCGCGTCCGCGGCGACCGCGAGCTCGTGCCGGAGGTTGTCGACGTACGGCGTGAGATCCATGGCGTCATAATGGCACCATGATGGCGTCACAGCAAGTGACGGTGACACCTTCGCGGGAACCGCCATCCGGGAGCCGGCCGCGCACCACCCTCACGACAGGGTTCGGAGCCAGCGGCGGCAGGACGCCGCGTGGTCGCGGCCCGGACGGACGCTGGCGCGGCCCCGCTCAGGCCGGCGCCCGCGTCCGTCGCGTTCGTCAGGCGGTGAAGGCCGCCGCGTGCTCCCGCACCCACTGGGCGAAGGTCCGGGCCGGACGCCCGGTGACCTGCTCCACCGTGGGCCGGACGGTGCGGGCCGCTTCCGGTGGGTCGGTGCGCATGGTGCGGAAGAACTCGACGTCCTCGTCGGAGTAGCCGGCCGCCCGCCACTGGGCGACGCACTCCTCCTCGGTGAGCGCCACGTAACGCACCCGCCGCCCGAGGGCCGCCCCGAGGATCAGTACCTTCTCGGGCGGGGTGAGCGTTTCGGGCCCCGTCAGCACGTACTCGCGCCCGGCGTGCCCGTCGCCGGTCAGGGCGGTGGCGGCGACCGCCGCGATGTCCGCCTCGTGGATCATCGGGCTGCGCGCGTTGGCGAACCCCTCGCGCACGACGCCCTCGGTCCGTACCGACTCGGCCCACTCCAGCGCGTTGGCCATGAACTCACCCGGCGAAAGGTACGTCCACGCGAGTCCACCGGCCTCGACCGCCTCCTCCAGCGGAGTTTTCCCGACGTCGCCCTTGAGGACGGTCACCCGCCGCACGCCGCTCGCGCGCGCCAGTTCCACCAGGTCCGGGCCGGTGGTGAGGGGAGCGAAGGTCGCGCCGTCGAAGGTGATGAGATGCGCGGCGGTGACACCGGCGAACGCCGCGCCCAGGCTCGCCACGTCGGTCAGGTCGCCGGCGACCACCTCGGCGCCGGCGGGGAGTTCGGCGCAGGCGGGGTCGCGGGTGAGGGCGCGGACCCGGTGTCCGGCGGCGAGCAACCGGGCGACGAGGTGCCGCCCGACGGTTCCGGTGGCGCCGGTGACGAGAACGGTCATGGGATCCTTCCGCATCCGGGGTTCGGGCAGAGCAGGGGCACGTGGGCGCCGTGCGCCGCCGGCCGGGCGGGCCGGCGTCAGCACCGGCGGTGGTCGCGGAACGCCGCGCGCAGGTCGCCGACCAGCAGCTCCGGCTGCTCCAGCGCCGGGAAGTGGCCGCCTCGGTCGAACTCGGTCCACCGGACGATGGTGTTGTCGCGTTCGGCGAGCCGGCGGACCGGGAGTGCGATGTCGTCCGGGAACACGGCGACGGCGGTCGGCACGCCACTCGGGGGCTCGGGCTCGCCCCACGTCTCGACGCCCTCCTTGTAGTAGCGGGCCGAGGAGCCGGCGGTGCCGGTGAGCCAGTACAGCATCACGTTGGTCAGCAGGGTGTCCCGGTCGACCGCGTCCTCGGGGACGTCCTTCGCGGCGGTCCACTCGCGGAAGCCGTCCGCGATCCAGGCGAGCTGGGCCACCGGCGAGTCGGTGAGCGCATAGGCGACGAGCCGCGGCCGGGTGGACTGGATGGCCGCGTAGCCGCCGAGCTCGTACTCGTAGCGGTAGCCCTTCTCCACGCTGCGCCGCTCCGTCTCATCAGAGAGGTCGGCGTTGTCCGGGGTGGCGCTCGCGCTGAAGAGCGTGGTGAGGTGCACGGCCACCAGGTGCTCCGGGTCGGCCAGCCCCAGCTGCCGGGAGATCAGCGCGCCGAAATCGCCGCCGTGCGCGCCGTACCGGTCGTAGCCGAGGCGGCGCATCAGCTCCGCCCACGCGCGCGCCACCCGGGCAACGGACCAGCCGGTCTCGCGGGTGGGGCCGGAGAGCGTGAACCCGGGGGCGGACGGGATCACCAGGTGGAACGCGTCGGCCGGGTCGCCGCCGTGCGCCCGGGGGTCGGTGAGCGGGCCGATGACGTCCAGGTACTCCACCAGCGAGCCGGGCCAGCCGTGGGTGAGAAGCAGCGGCAGCGCGTCCGGTTCCGGCGAGCGCACGTGCGCGAAGTGGACGGTGTGGCCGTCGAGTTCGGTGGTGAACTGCGGGACGGCGTTGAGACGGCGCTCCTGCGCCCGCCAGTCGTACTCGGTGCGCCAGTACCCGGCGAGGTCCCGCAGGTAGCCGACCGGGATGCCGAACTCCCAGCCGGCGTCGGCGGGCTCCTCCGGCCAGCGGGTGTTCCGCAGGCGCCGCTCCAGGTCGTCCAGGTCGGCCTGCGGGACGTCGACCCGGAAGGGTGTGATCGCGTTGTTCATGGCCCGGGACGGTAACCAGCGTGGCGGACACGCGCTGTCCGCCACTGCTGGCAGTCTTCGGAACCGTGACCGAATCCTCCGCCCGGCTGCTCCGGCTGCTCGCCCTGCTGTCGTCCCGCCCCGAGTGGCCGGGGGCCGAACTCGCCGAGCGGCTGGGGGTGAGCACGCGGACGGTGCGCCGGGACGTCGACCGGCTCCGGGCGCTCGACTATCCCGTCGAGGCCGCCATGGGGCCGGCGGGCGGATACCGGCTGGGCACGAGCGGCCGGCTGCCGCCGCTACTGCTCGACGACGAGGAGGCCGTCGCGGTCGCGGTCAGCCTGCGGACCGCCGCCGGCAGTGGCGTGGCCGGGATCGGCGAGACCGCCCTCGGTGCCCTGCTGAAGCTGCGTCAGTTGCTGCCGGACCGGCTGCGGCGGCGGCTGGACGCCCTCGCGGTCTCCAGTGTCGCGATGTCGGGCCCGCCGGCCGTGGACGCCGGGGAACTCACCACGGTGGCCGGGGCGTGCCGGGACCGCCGGTGCCTGCGCTTCGACTATCGCGGCCACCACGGGGACGTGAGCGTCCGGGTGGTCGAGCCGCACGAGCTGGTGAACTGGAACGGCCGCTGGTACCTGGTGGCGTGGGATCGGGAGCGCACCGGCTGGCGCACCTTCCGGCTGGACCGGATGCGCTGCCGGCCGTGGACCGGCCCACGGTTCGTCCCGCGCGAGATTCCCGGCGGGGACCCCGCCGCGTTCGTCACCCGCGGGGTCGCGCTGGTCTGGCCGTACCAGGCCGTGGTGCGGCTGCACGCCCCGGCGGAGTCCGGCAGCGCGCGCCGGGCCGCCACGTACGGCCGGATCGAGGCCATCGATGAGCGGAGCTGCCGGCTGCGCTTCACCGCCGACTCGCTGCACGCGCTCGCGTTCCTGCTCGGCGCACTCGACGTCGACTTCGAGGTCGAGGAGCCGCCGGAGCTCGCCGGTGAGCTGCTTCGGCTGGCTGACCGGTTCCAGCGGGCCGTCGCCGGCCCGGCCGGAGGATCGCCCGGTTCCGGCGGCGCGGCACGGCCCCCCGACGCGGGGAGCGGCCGCGCCGCCGGTCCGGCCCGCTGACCGGCGGCGCGGCCGGCGGGCCGGGCGGAGCGGCGGGAGCCGTCAGTCGACGGCCAGCGCGATGAGCTGGGTCTCCTGGTTGTCGGAGAAGTTGTCGTCGCTGATCAGCAGCAGGGTGCGCTCACCGGACGGCAGCTCGGGCCCCCAGGTGACCCCCTCGATGTTGTCGACGTGGTCGAGGCCCGCTTCGGCCAGGTCGAGGTCGTCCAGGTCGAGGAGCAGTTCCTTGGCCATCAGCCGCGGCTCCCGGTGCATGTCGGGAATCGCGGCGGCTCCCGAAATGTCGGTGGCGCGCGCGGTGGTGGCGCGGTACAGCCGCACCTTGTTGCCGGAACCTTCGACGAAGGCGCGCTCCACGACGATGTAGGAGCCGGGTCGCTCCGGGTCCGCCAGGATCTCGCTGACGCCCTGGTCGGCGGTCCCGTCGGCGGGCTCCGGCGCGGCGAACAGCGGTTCCAGCGGGTAGCCGTACTGGGCGAGCTGGACGCCGTGCCGGTTGGTGACGGTGAACCGGACGACGGCGCCCTCCTCGGCGGTGGGCACCGGGCCGTCCTGGTACAGCGGGCCCTCCATGGCGGTGACCACTCGGCCGTTCGGGGTGAGGGTGAGCCCCTCGAACGTCAGGTTGCGGCGCGGCCCGACCTCCGAAGCGCTCATGGTGAGCGTCCGTGGGGTGGGCAGCGCACGGACGGTGGTCCCGCCCGGGTCGGCGAGCCGGACCTGCGGGTTCTGCAGGACGACGAGGTCGCCGTCGACCACCCGCTCCCCCTCGGTGGTCCACCACACGTCGCCGGTGACCGGGTCGAGGCGGATGGACTCGGGGTCGACCGAGCCGGTCCGGGCGCAGTCGGCCCGCGGGTCGGGGCACGGCCGGGAGACGAAGTCGTCCCTGTTGGGGTAGGCGTCCCCGTTGGGCTGCCGGAGGATGTGCGCGGCCGTGAAGTCGACGCCGTGCACCCCGGAGCCGTCGACGTCGATCTCCGCACGGAAGAAGCGGGAGGGGTCGTTCTCGGACCGGTCGTCGGTGACGAGGAGGTAGTCGCCGGTCTCGGGGTCGTAGTCGATGCCGGAGAGACTGCCGACCATGGTGCCGTCGACGGTCAGGTCCGGAGGGATGACGGTGGCGCCGAGCAACCGGGGCTCGGAGATCTCCTCGGCGTGCGCGGGGGTGGCGGTGACGCCGAGCGCGAGCAAGCCCGCCGCGACGGTACGTACGCGAGCATTGAACAACATGGCGAATATTCGACCACGAACGGCCACCACTCCCGACAAATTGGCCAATCGGGCGTAGAAATTCACCCAACCGTGCCCTTGTCGCCGCCGACGGCGACCGAGCGCGCCGCGCCCCGGTCAGCCCACCGCCCGCAACCCGTCCAAGGTGACGCCGAGCCGGCGGTCGGGCTGCGGAACCTGTCCGCGGGTCCACGCCGCGGCGGTCACCGGCGCGAACACGTCCGGTCCGGTCACATCACCGTGGGCCTTGCCGGCGGCCTGGGCGCGATCCGCGCGACGTGCTCCAGAGGGGCGCCGACGCCCTCCTCGCGGAACACGCGTCGGCTTCGGTGAGCAGGCGCTCACGGTCGCGGCGGGCGTCGGCGCGCGGTCGGCACCGTAGGGGCCGGGAGCCGCGCGAGCCTCCTCCTGCTCGTTCGAGGCGCCTCGTTGCCCGCTACGCCCCTGCGAGCACGGGGTCCGGCCGTGCCGTCGTCCGCCGGGAACGGGTGAGCGGCTTCCCCGGCCGCCCGTCGGTCCCGGCGGTGACGGGAACGATCAGGGGGTCGCCGCACGCCCGGGGGCGGACCGCTGCCCCAGGCGGATCCGGTAGGGCCGCCGGTCGGCCAGGAACGGGTGGCGGGTCTGCCGGCCGTCGAACCGCTGATGCGCTTTGTCGGCGAGGCGGTTGCCCATGTCGATCGCCTTGTTTCCCGCCACCAGCCGAAGCTGGGCGTTGCGGGCCGTGCGGTACCGCGAGCGGGCGTCACCGGTGAACGCGTTCTTCATGGCCGGCACCAGGTCTCGGTATACCTCCGCAGCCTCTGTCCGGTGGCCCTGTTCCACGAGAATCCGTGCACGCATCTCCCGCGCGTCCAGCGTGGCCGGGTGATCGCGCCCGTACACCTTGGTCCGGCGTTTGATCTCCTTGTGCGTCTCCTGCTCGGCGACCTCCAGCGCCACTGTCCATTGCCCCCGGGGGATCTCGCCGTCGGCGATCCCGGCGAGGACGGCCTGCGCCCGGTGCAGCCGGATCCGGCCGGTCAGCTCGTGCTCACTGCCGAGCCGCCGCTCGGCCTCCGGCAGCGTCCGCTGCGCGATCCGGCTCACCTCGTCCGGCCGGCCGGTGAGCGTGAGCTGGTCCATCAGCCGGACCCGGGTGTACAGCATCATCTGGACGTCCCCGGTACCGGTGGCGGCGTACGCCTTGCCCTGGCTCGCGGCGAGCTCCCGCCACACCTGCTCCGCGCTCGCCCGGCCACGCCGAAGGGCCTCCGGGTCGTCCTGGTTGGTGTAGATGCCCGTCAGCATCTCGGCCGCCAGCCGGATGTCGGGGTGGGTGGGCGAGTGGACGCCGAACGCCGTCTCCCGGAGCCGGAAGACGTACTCCAGCACCTTGGCGGCGTCCTCGCTGTCGCCGCGGCCGAGGAACTCCCGCGCCGCGGCGATCCGCCTGCGCACCGCCTCCGGCGGCGGGTAGACTTTGTCATCCAGCAGGATCCGTTGCCAGATCTGCTCACGGGTGCTCGGTTGCCCGGTTCCGGCCATGCTTGGTGGTGTCCCTTCCGGTTGGTGGACGGCCCGCCCGAGGCCGGTTCCCGGCCGCCGGTGTCACTCCGCGGTCGCGGCGACCGTCTGGTCCAGTTGCTCCGGGGTCGCCATCATCGCGGTGAATGCCCGCGGGTCGTCCAGCGCGCTCACGATGCCGTTCGCCAGAGCCGGGTTGCTCGGCAGCATCCTGAGCAGCTCCATCACGTGCGGCGGCGACTCGCCCTCCAGCACGCCGCCGATCAACTCGCCCAGCAGTATGGCCTGCTGGCCGTACTCCCAGTAGTCGTCGAAGGTCGACCGCATGAAGGCGGCGTCGAACGGGGCGTCGCCGTGCGCCACGATACGGTCCAGGTACTTCTGGGCGCACACGGTGGAGTTGTTCCAGCCCTGCAGCACGACGGGGTCGATGGACAGCACGGTGTCCGCCATCCCGAGCACGCACCGCCCGGACGGCAGGACGCCGACGGGGTCACGGACGTACGGCTCGATGCGCTCCACGCCCGCGCTCTTGTCGTCGATGAGCTCGGAGTCCTTGACCTGCTCGTACAGGTGCGGTGCGTGCTCTCGGCTCAGCTCCAGCGCCCGCGCGTGCAACCGCACGGGGTTCAGCCGCTCCTGGGAGACGTCGAGCGGGCCGCCCACCTCGCCGAACATGAACAGCGAATGGCCCGGACCGTAGGGCGTGTACGACGGAACGACGTACATCGAGCCCAGGCCGCCGTAGAAGACGCAGTCGAGGGTGTTGTCGCGGGGGCTCTCCGCTCCGAACACGAACGTGTCGACCGCGACGCGGGGCCGTCCACCGCCGGTGCGCGCGGGGTCGATGTCGAACAACTGGCCGAGCTCCCCATGCCCCGCCGCGACCACCGTCAGGTCGTACATCCCGGCCAGATAGTCCAGGTCGGTGACCGTCACACCGTGGATGGTGACCTTGCCGCCCCTGTCCTCGAACGCCTCCAGCCAGTCCGCCATCTTGACCCGCCGGTCCATGGACACGCCGCCGCCCTCTATGGCCGCGGCGAAGCCGAACCGATCCTCGGCCGTGGGCCCCAGGTCGACCTGGACCGTGTCGAGAGCGGGCGCCTGTCCACGCCAGAAATCCAGGTTGAGCCGGCGTTCCTGGGCGAGGGCGGAGGGGAAGGTGAGCTGGCTCACGGCCACCTTGCCGTAGCGGACCTCCGTGGACGTCCGCGCGGTCAGCAGTGTGACGTCATAGCCGTGTTCCAGCAGACCATGGGCGAGATACAGACCGGACTGTCCGGCGCCGACAACCAGGATTCTTCGCATGGGGTCGCTTTCTGGGTTCGGTCACGATTGAGGGTCGGGCCTCGGAGGGCTGGTCGTCACGTGGAGGGCTGTTCGAGTCCACCGGGCGCCGCCGGAGGGCGTCGGGCGGCCGGACCGATCACGGAGGACCGGAGGAGTGCTGTCCGGTGATGTCGGGCGGCGGGGTTCGCAGGGTCATATGGGGTGTTTCATGGTCGCTGGCCGGGTTTGGGGGAGTAGTTATCCCGCCGATCCGATAGAAACGGTGGGTGACTTACGTGTCAGTAATCAGCACCTTCTCCCGCTTAAGCGCTGTATTTCAAGCGCGCGAGCCACTATAGATGAAATGTCGCATTGCAACTACTTTCCGGGTGCGAGTTAAGTGGGTGTTTCGTGATCATCGCTGGGAATGGTCACGCTGTGAAACGACGAATGTCATGACCAATCGTTTCTTCCCCCATGACGGGCAACGGCCGGCACGTCCGCGATCTCGTCGTCCCCACCCGTCAGGGAACGAACGTTTCCGCCGGTCAGCGCGATCCTGGCACGGCGGTCACCTGACCGCCCCCGCCAGGCCGAGAGGACATCAGGCCCGGTAGCCGGACCGTCAGCAAGATCACTCTCTGTGAGCCCCCGGACGGCGCCGCCCGGGCACCTCCCCGGCGCTACTGGGCGCCCGCCGCCGGGACGGCCGGGCGGCGGAGGCCGTCGAATGGAGCGGACGCGGCGGTCCTCCCGTCATCGCGGGCGCCACGCGGTCACGCCGGAACGGGGACCGTCCGGCGGACGCCGAGGCGGCGGCTCAGCCAGACGACGACGAGCACGTAGAGGCCCACCTCGACCGCGGTACCGGCCAGCGCGTACCAGCTCCCCGACCCCGTCCCGGCGTCGGCATAGGAGCCGTCGTACGCCGAGAGCGAGAACAGCACCGTGTTGTGCAGTACGTGGAGCGCGACGGCGGCCTCCAGGCCGCCCGTGTACCAGGTCAGCCACGCCATGGCCAGGCCGAAGATGGCGACGTCGGCCATCGCCCAGGCGCTGTAGTCGTGCAGCAGCGCGAAGACGACCCCGCTGGCCAGAACGGCGGGGACGGGGGTGCGCAGCGCCCGGCTGAGCAGGGTGTCCCGGTGGCGTTCGCCCCGCTCGGCGCCGTAGCCGCCGATGAGCTGCATGAGGAAGCCGCGCAGCGCGTACTCCTCGGCGGCAGCCTGGAACGGCACCAGCAGCAGGACGACCGCGAGCGCCGCGATGAAGGCGGACCCGCCCGTGAACGCGCCGAAGACCGGTTGGCCGGGCGAGATGACCGCATAGCCGCCGAACAGCACGGCGAGGTAGCCGGCCACGCACAGCGCGGCCGTCGCCGCGCACACCAGCAGCCATCGCCACCGCAGCCGGCCCTCGACCGAGGAGAGGGTTCCGGCCGGCCGGCGCAGCACCAGGCGCACAGTGCCGAGAACGACGGGGATCAGGCACGCGAGCAGCACGAGCTGGACCACCAGGTCCGCCAGTGGCGAGCCCGTGACGCTGTCCCCGCCGGGCCGGCCGCCGAGGAACAGGGCGGCCGACACCGCCCCGGCGATGACGACGACCAGCACCGTCAGGTAGCAGAACAGCGCGAACACCACCGCCAGCAGCGGGCGCCACCACCGGAATCGCTCCGTGCGCTCAAGGCGGTGGTAGGGGGTACCCGGCCGCGGCCGGGCCAGCCGGACTCCGCCCCGTGGGACCGGGGTCCCGGGCGGCACACCCCATGCCCCCGTCCGGGGCGGGTTTCCCGGTTGCCCGAAGGGCGGCCGGTCGGATGATTCCGGCAGACCGGGATATTCCTCAGCATTCCCCATAGGCGCGATAATAGCGCCCGCGAGAAATCGCCGTGTTCGGGGCAGAACGCCCGAGATGAGAGCGGGCCGGGTATTTCGCCCCGTCCCGCCGGAGGCGGGTGCCGGCAATTTCGCGGTCCGGCGCCATCGCCCCCACCGAAATGGGCTCCGTGCCGCACCGGCGGCATTTCAGGACGCGGCAGGTCCCATTGCGGCGGACGGACGCACCCCTGCGGCCGGGCGTCGGCCGGCGGGTCCCCGCCGCGCACGACGGACCGGCACGCCCGGCCACGCGACATCGGCCTGTGACCGCCTGCTCACCGACCGCGTTCGGGGGACGGGCCGACGCGGAGGTGGCACGACTGCGGCGCGCACAGGTTGTGGACGGTTGTCCGCCGCACATTTGGACGGTTGCCGACGGCCCTCGGGACACCGATGTGATCGATTCCTTAACGCGGCGACATGCGAAGTATGCGGAGAGATCCAGATTCGATACCAGTAATGGCCTTTCGTCCCTTCAGTCGCTCGTGTTCCGGTGGTAAGCATGCCTGGACCAAGTCCAGCAGCGACAAAGGACCATTCGTGCGTCTGTCTCCCGCCCCTGCCGCCCAGACATCCGTCTTCCGCAAGAGCAGCTACAGCAGTGTGCAGAACTGCCTGGAGTTCGCCGACCTTCCCGGCGGCGCCGCCGTGCGCGACTCCAAACATCCGGAACTCCGCCCCCTCACCGTTTCGCACGCCGAGTGGGCGGGATTCGTGAGCGCGGTCAAGCAGGGCCGGCTGTGACCTGACCGAGGCGAGTGTTCCGACGGCCCCCGCCCCGGCGGGGGCCGTCGGTTTTGCCGGGTCCACCGGGCGCCGATCTCACTCCCAGTACCGCAGCGGATGGTCGGCCGGCACCTCGACCAGGCACAGCGGCAGGCCGTCCGGGTCACCGACCCACATCTCGATCAGGCCCCACGGCTCCCGCAGCGGTTCCCGCAGGATGGCGGCGCCCTTCGCGGACAGTTCCCGGTGCGCCTCGGCCACGTCCGCCACCTGGAGCCACAGTTGGGTCGCGGCGGGCTCCGGAGGGCGGTCGGCGTGGGAGGAGAGTTCCAGGAAACCGCCGCCGAGGAAGAACACCGTGCCCCGCTGTGCGCCGGTGCCGAACTCCCGGTAGATCTCCAGCCCCAGGGTGTCGCGGTAGAAGGCCCGGCTCCGTTCGAGGTCGGTCGGCCGCAGCAGGATGCGGCTGCTGAGAACGTGCACCATGCGGACGACTGTACGGCGTGGCTCCGGCCCGGCCGGTCCCCCTCACCCGGGCGATTCCTCGTCGAAACTCGCGTAGTAGGCCGCCGCCATGTCGCGGTGTGCGTAGCCGTGCCGGGCCGCCCGGTCCAGGCGCGCGGCGGACGCGGCGGCCAGGTCCGCACGGACCCCGGCGGCACGGGCCGCGTCGAGGACGAGGTGCGCGTCCTTCGCCGCGTTGGCGACCGAGAAGCTGACCGCCGGGTCCTCCGTGAGCACGGCGTTCGCCTTGGCGTGCAGGTAGCCGGCGTCCAGCGCGCCGCCCGCGACCACGTCCAGGAACCGCCGCGGATCCACGTCGAGCGCCTCCGCGAGCGCCACCGCCTCTCCGGCGGCGGTGTTCAGCGCGAGCACCCAGCTGTTCACGACGAGCTTGAGCGCGCTCGCCGTCCCGGCCTCCCCCACCCAGACCGTGCGGGAGCCGATCGCCTCGAACACCGGAGCGACCCGGTCGGCGGCGGCCCGGTCCCCCGCGGCCAGCACGGTGAGCGTCCCGCTCTCGGCGGGGCCGGCGGTCCCCACCACCGGCGCGTCGACGAAGGCCAGTCCGCGACGGCCGGCGATGGCGGCGAGTCTGCGGGCGGATTCGGGGCCGACCGTGGAGCTCTGCACCCAGACCGCGCCTCGGGGCGGATCGGCGATCTCGGCCATGACCCGCTCCACGGTGGGCCCGTCCGTGAGCATTGTGAGAACGACGTCGGCTCCGGCGACCGCCTCGGCGGGAGTGCCGGCGACGGCCGCCCCGGACTCGGCGAGCGGCTCGGCGCGGGCGCGCGTGCGGTTCCAGGCCCGCACCTCGCACCCGGCGGCGGCGATGTTGCGCGCCATGGGCAGGCCCATGATGCCGGTGCCCAGGACGGCGACGGTCAGATTCCGTGAAGGAACGGCGGTGTCCATGGCCGTGCTCCTACCCCGGGATGCGGGACCGCTCCCTTGGAAATCTCGCTCCTCCCGGAGTGTGCGGGCCGGTTGTCCACAGCCGTGCGATCAGGGTGGCCGGGGCGGCCACGCCGCGGCGAGACTGGCTGACGGTCGGGCTCGGCAGGAGCAGCCCGCACGGGAACGGGCAGGTGATCGGAATGCAGGTACCGAACGCACGGGCGCACCCTCGGCACCCCGGTCCGCGCACCGCGCGGGGTGGCGCCCGGTGCCCGGCGGGTCGCGCCGCGCGGGCTCGGGCCAGGCGAGCGGCGCGGCCCGGGCTCGCCGGGTGTCCACCGGTTCCGGTGCCGGGAGACCGGCCTCCGGGCACACCGGATCGGTGCGCCCGGAGGCAGTGGCCGCGGCGTGGGGCCCCGCCGCCGGGGCGCCGCGCCGCAGCCGCCGGCGGGTCAGACACCGCGCCGCATGGCCCTGGTGCCCAGCACCAGCCCCACCAAGGCCACCGCGCCGGCCGCCAGCGCGCCGTACAGCACCTCGGGCTCCGTGAAGCGGCCGTCGAACAGCGCCCGCGCCGCCTCCACGATGTAGCCGACCGGGTTCAGCAGGGCCAGCGTCCGCAGCCACCCCGGCCCCGACTCCACCGGCAGCAGCACTCCCGAGAGCAGCAGCAGCGGGAACATCGCCATCTGGGTCACGGCGTAGAACAGCTGCCCGCTCGGATACGAGGCGATCGCCAGCACGAACGAGAGCGAGCTGAGGCCGAGCCCGAGCACCAGCAGCAGCGCGAGGCCGGCCAGCACGCCCAGCGGGCGCACCTGGAACCCCAGCGGCACCGCGAGGCAGATGATCAGGGCGGCCTGGGCGAGCAGGACGACGAACTCCTTGAGGGTCCGGCCCACCAGCATCGCGGTCCGGTTCAGCGGGGTGACCAGCATCCGTTCCATCGAACCGCCGCCGAGATCCAGCAGCAGGGAGTAACCGGCCGCCATCGGTCCGGACAGGCACATCATGATGAGGATCCCGGGGACGAACCACTGCCACGGCGTGCCGTCCGTCCCTCCCACTCCGGTGGCTCCGCCGAGCATCGGGCCGAACAGGAAGAGGAACAGCAGCGGCTGCCCCATGGAGAAGAGCAGTCCGAGCGGGCGGCGCACCGTGGGGGCGAACTCCCGGGAGAACACGGTGGCGGTGTCGCGGACGAAGGTCGTGGTCATCGGGCGGCTCCGGTCTGGGGTCTGGGCGGTCTGGGCAGAAGGCGGCCGAAGAGGCGGGCGCGCGCCCCCGCCTCAAGAGAGCGGACGGTCGTCACGCGGCGGCTCCGGCGGACTCGCTCTCGCGCAGGCTGCGCCCCGTCAGGGCGAGGAACACGTCGTCCAGCGTCGGCCGGGCCGTCTCCACCGCGGTCACCTTGACTCCGGCCTCGTCCAGCGACCGGAGGTAGCCGGGCACCGCCGCCCCGGCGTTGGGGACCCGCACCCGCACGTCCAGGCCGTCCCGGGCCACTTCGTCCGGTCCGGCCAGCCGGGCGGCGACCGCTGCGGCCGTGGCGGCGTGGGCCGCGTCGCCGGTGGTGATCGTCAGCCGGTCGCCGGCCAGGTCGCTCTTGAGCCGTTCCGAAGTGCCGTCGGCGATCACCCGGCCGTGGTCGATGACCACCACGCGTTCGGCCATGTTGTCGGCCTCCTCCAGGTAGTGGGTGGTGAGCAGGATCGTGGTGCCGTACTCGGCGCGCAGCCGGAGGATGTGCCGCCAGACCTCGGCGCGGCTGTGCGGGTCGAGGCCCGTCGTGGGCTCGTCCAGGAAGAGCAGCGCGGGGCGGTTGACGAGCCCGATCGCGATGTCGAGCCGCCGGCGCTGCCCGCCGGAGAGCGTGGCCGGCCCACGGTGGGCGAGGGCTCGCAGGTCCAGAAGCTCAAGCAGTTCGTCGGCGCGCCGTCCCGCCTCGGCGCGGGTGAGGCCGTAGCAGCGGCCCTGGGTCACCAGTTCGTCCCGGCAGCGGTACTCGTCACCGGCGCCGCTGCGCTGGCCGACGTATCCGATCCGGGCGCGGACCCCGGCCGGATCGGCGACCACGTCGCATCCGGCCACGGTCGCGGTACCGGAGGTCGGTGGGAGCAGTGAGGTGAGCATCCGGAGCGTGGTCGATTTTCCGGCGCCGTTCGGACCGAGAACGGCATCGAGCTGGCCGTCCGCCACGTCCAGGTCGAGGCCGCGGACGGCCTCCACGGTTTCTCGGCGCACCTTGAACCGGCGGGTCAGTCCTCGGGCGTGAATCATGTCGATCTCCTCGGGATTGGACAGGCGGGTTCAGGGCATGGAGAAGAAGCCCAGGTCAGGGGCTTGCTGGAAGTTGATTCATCTTTGTCCACGTCATTTCGCCCTGGCAAACGCGAACGTGACGTTCACGTTTTTCTGACCTGCGAAAACACCGGCCGTCCGCTACCTCCGCTGTCCGGTTTCCGGAAGGTGCACCGGGGGCGACATGCGATTTTCCGAACGAGCGGAAATAAAAGCAGCCAGATTCCGCGGGCACTCGGCCGTCATCCGGGATGGCCGGACACGGCCGCTGTCCACGGGTAACCTGGCGGCCGTTCCCCGAGCACCGCCACGATGGTTCGGACCGCCCTCGGCCGAATGCGGAGCTGACCGACATGCTGCGGATCCACTTCACCGAAGCGGACCTGGCCCGGGTACGCGTCGCGCCCGGCCCGGATCCGCTGTGGGAGGCGGTGCTGAGCCTGCACCGCTTTCAGACACGGCGGGGGCGCGCCGCCGTCCTGCGCTGGTACGACGACGCGCGGCTCGCGCTGCCCCGGCACGGACTGGTGGAGACCGTCCGGTCGCTCCTCATCCCGATCGCGCCGCACGCGCTCTACATGCCGGATTTCCTCACCCCGGACGCCGCGGAACACGGACTGGACGCGGGGCTGGACGCCATCGCGGCGACCCCCCGGGAGCGGCTGCGGTACGAGCTCGGCCGGGTGGCCGAGGGCGGCCGGTTACCGAGCCCCGGACAGGCACTGGCCGACGGCGACCGGCGCGGCCGCGAGGAACTGCTCGACGGGCTGCGCAGGTATCACGCGGCCGTCCTGGAGCCGTACTGGGACGACATTCAGGCCGACGTGGACGCCGACCGGATCCGCCGCTCCCGGGCGATCATGGACGGCGGGATCGAGGGGCTGCTCGGCAGTTTCGAGCCGATGATGCACTGGAAGCCGCCGGTGCTGCACGTCGACTACCCCGCCGACCGCGACCTCGCGCTGAACGGCAGGGGTCTCAAGCTGGTGCCGTCGTACTTCTGCTGGCTGCGCCCCATCGCGCTGGCCGACCCCGAGCTGCCGCCGGTGGTCGTCTACCCCCTGCACAACGGCGCCCGCCAGGCCCGGCGCGGCGCCTATCCACGCGGCTCGCCGGGCGGGGGATCGATGCTGGCGGCGCTGCTGGGCAACACCCGCGCGGCGGCGCTGGAGGTGATCGCGCTGGGCGTCACCACGACCGAACTCGCGAGTCAGCTCGGGATCTCCCCGGCGGCAGCGAGCCACCACATCCGGGTCCTCCGCGACGCCGGGCTGATCATCAGCACGCGCGACCGCCAGCACGTGCTGCACACCATCACGCCATCGGGCGCGGATCTGCTGCGCCACAACGGAGGGGGTTGATCGGCCGGGAGCACCCCATCCCTGCCCCCGACCGGTCACCGTGGACACGAAGTCGTCCGTGCCCCTCCTTCGCACCGGGTCCTGCCCGGAATGCCTGGCGGACCGTGGCGCGGTTCCATCTTCCGGGGTGCGGCCTCCCGCCCGCCACACTCTTCAAACCCGATCGAAAAGCGCAGCTCAGCGTGGGTGTCCGGCGGTGTAGGCCGACGAAACCGACATTGGCGACGGTTCCCTAGAGAGGTCTTGAAACCGGACAGTTCTTCCCGGTCGTGCGACCGCCCGCCGCACCACCGGGACCGCACGTCGCGGCGCGGCCCGGGGAGGCCGACGCGTGGACCCACCGGCCGCCCAGGTGCGCACGCGGCCGGCCTCGTGAGCCACGAATGGGCGCCTCGCCCCGGACGGACGCTACGGGCCCGGCCGGATGCGCCGGGAGCCCAGGGCCGGTGACGGGAGCGTCGCCACCCAGGTCCGGCACGGCGGGTCGCTGTCCACGTACTCCTCCCACCGGATCCTGGTGGGAGGAGACCGGGTACGGCGTCGCGGTGCCGGCTCAACAGCGGCATGACGCTCACCGAGGAGGACGCCTGAGGGTTCGCGGACGGCATCGTCGCCCTCACCGGGGGCCGGACTCCTACGTCGGCCGGTGGGCCGGACCTGTGGAAGGTCGACGCCGCCTTCGGCGTGCTCACGCTCATGGTCGCCGCGCTCGCCGCCCTCGGCGTGCGGCGTTCCCGGGTCTGGGCCGCCCGGCGTGCGGTCCGGCCGTGGTGGACGCCCGTGCCCCGCCTGGCCGTGCTGCTGCTCGCCCCGGCACTGCCGGCGGCCTTCCCAGCCCCTGGCCGACTTCCTGACGGGCGGCCATGACGCCACCTGGATCCAGCGGTGCTACGCCGTCCCCGCCGAACCGACCTTCCTGGGCGTGGCGCCCCTCGATTGCCCCGCGGTCCTGCTCGCACGCGGTACCGCGCTGCGCCGTACCGGACGCGCCGGAGTCCACCGGGCGGGACCGGGCCGGACCTGACCTATTACGGGCGACTTTTCCGCTTTTGCCAACGCCTTTCCCATCCGTCCGGTTGAACCGGGCCGCTCAGGGCACGGGACTCGTATCGGCATTGGAGGCATTATGGCGATCACCGGAATCATCAGTGCAATCGTCGTCGGCCTGATCATCGGCGCGCTCGGCCGCCTCGTCGTGCCGGGCAAGCAGCACATACCTATTTGGCTGACGTTGCTGATCGGCATCATCGCGGCGCTGGTCGGCTCGTGGATCGCGAGCTTCTTCACCTCCTTCTGGCTCGTGATCCTCATCGTCCAGGTGGTCCTCGCCGCCATCGTCGTCTACGCGGTCGCCGGGATGTGGTCCGCCCGCGGACGCAGGGTGTGAAGCCCGTGGTGGTGCGCCGCGTGCTCACGCGGCGCACCACCACGTCGTTCGCCCGCGAGTGCCCCACCTGACGGGCGTCATCATTGACCGGACGGGGCAGCGGGTCCGGTGAGGCACGCGTCGTCCGGGCCCAGACCGGCACGACCTGCGCGCCGGTGGCGCCGTGCCGGGCCGTGCCGCGCGATCCGCGAGTCGTCCGGCAGCCCCCGGTCCGCCGCTGTCGTGAGGGTGAAGCGACGGCGGCACAGCGGTTCCGCCCCGCCGAACGTCGCAGGTCGCGGGTAGGCTACGAAGCGCAATCCCCCGACCACACCGGAGGCCCGGCCATGAAGCGCCCCCTGCCCGGCAGTCTGAAGACGGTGCGCGTCCTGTTGTTCGTCACCGCCGGACTCACCGCCATCTCCGTCGTCGGCGCGCTGTTCGTGTACGAGATCAACGCCGTGATGCTGGGCAGACTCACGTGGGCGGCCCTTCCGGGCGTCCTCTCCCTCATCTTCGCCCTACGGCTGCCCAAGGGCCGCCGCGTCCTCTACTGGTCGATCCTCGTCCTGCAGGTCCTGACCATGCTCATCGCGCTCGGGAACCTGGGGAACGGCAGCCCCCAGGGCTTCAGCCAGCTGTTGCTTCCCATCCTCACCCTGGTGTTCCTCACCCAGCGCGCCTCCCGCACCCACTTCCGCGCACCCGCCGTCCCGCACGCCTGATCGGCCGATTCCTCCCGGGAGGGCGCGTCCACGCGCCCTCCACAGGTTCCACCACCGCACCGCCCCCACTGCGAGGACAGCGAACCAGTGCTGCGGAGAATCCACGACCCCGAACGCGGCGCCAGCCTCGCCGAGTACGCCGCCGTCATCGTCCTGGTGGCCGCGATCTTCGCGGCGATCGCCGCCACCGACCTACCCGCCGACATCTCTTCCGGCGTGCGGACCGCGCTGGACGAGGTGCTGAACCCGGACCGCACCGGACCGGCGGCCGCCCCCGAGGATCCCGCCGTTGGCGCCCCCGAGCGCGAACCGGGCGTGGTCTCCTCCACCGACGCGCCACGGCAGGACCCCGCAGCCGAAGAAGAGGAGCCGGGCACCGACCCCGCCGACGCCCGGCCGGCCGACGACCTCCCGCCGCCGGTGACGGCCGGCGCCGACGACAAGGGGTTCTGGGGGCACGTCGGCGCCTTCCTCGGTGAGGGCGTGGTGGGCGGCATCATCAACGACGTCACCGGTTTCGTGGAAAGCGTCGTCAACGGTGTCCTGCACCCGATCCGGACGGCGCGCGGCGCCGTGGACACCGCCGTCGGCGTCTACGAGCAGATGCGCGATGACGCGATGGTGGCCGGCCTGCGGTCCGGCCAGATGTGGCGCGCGGGAGACCGGCTCGGCGCGCTTTGGGAGGGCCTTTCGTCCAGCGTCGCCTGGGCGCTCTGGGACTATCCACTGAGCATCGGCGGCGCGGTACGCAGCGTGGTCGATGAGAACGTCCTCGACGCCTGGCATAGCGGCGACTACGGCGCGGCGCTCGGTCGCGGCGCGTGGAACCTCGGCTCGTACTTCCTCCCGGGCATCGGCGCCGCCGGTGCGCTGTCCCGGATCTTCAAGCCGCTCCCCGACGGTCAGGGCTCCCGCGATGAGCGGGACGGCACGGTCCTCGCGGACGGCGAGAACTGGCCGCCGGACGCGGACCCGCCGAACAACCGGGATCCGGACTCCGGGCGTCGTGACACCGCTGCGGCGAGCTGCGCACGCAACAGCTTCCTGGCGGGCACCCCGGTATTGATGGCCGGGGGCGGCCACCTCGCCATCGAACAGGTCGCGGTGGGCGACCACGTCCTGGCGACCGACCCGCTGACGGGCGAGACCGGTGCGCGTACGGTCACCGCGGTCATCACCGGCGAGGGCGAGAAGGCCCTCGTGGAGATCACCGTCACCGACGACACGGGTGGCTCGGACACGATCACGGCGACCGGCGGCCATCCGTTCTGGGTCCCCGACACCGGAACGTGGGTCGACGCCGCCGACCTGCAACCGGGCACATGGCTACGCACCAGCGCGGGGACATGGGTCCAGGTGTCAGCGATCGAGGCGCGGACCGTCGCCGGCCAGGCGGTGTACAACCTCACGGTCGACGACCTGCACACGTACTACGTTGGGGCCGGCGGGGCGGACGTACTCGTCCACAACGACGAGTGCATCGACGGCCCAACGGCGCGGGACCAATACCAGCTCGACTACGTCCCTTCCAATCCCCATGACCTGTACCTGGGGGCGGCCCACACGGATCCCCGCGGCCGCGCACGCGAAAATGCCGGAATTCACCTCAATAATATTGGAATGGACCGTTTCCCGGAAGTGTTTCGACAAGTAGTCAACAATCCGAACACGACCATAAACTTCGACGTCAGCGCCATCCCAGGCGAAACACTGGCAGATAAAATCAAGCAGGTTACTACGGATTACGAGGCGGTCGCATCCTACGCACCAGGAGCGACTTTCGGAAGCGACGGATTCGTCGATCCCTACAACAGAATGGAAGGAGGCATAACTCGCTGGGAACTCTACTATCTGAGCGAGCACGGACTGCTGGACCGAGTTAATTTCACCGGACTATAAAAGGTATCCAAATGTCCCAGGCATTCATACATTACCCAGCAGAGTGGGAGTTCCGGATACGCGCCTGGCGCTCCTCGTTTTCCATGGTCGTGATCGTCGGACGCGATACGCGCGATAACACGACTTCCGACATACTATTCTTCCATGGCACAGATCGCATTCGAATGCAACCAAAATTCTCCGGCCTGGAAATAACAGAGATGCCCGTAGCGGAGATCGAGCAAACCTTCGGTGATGATCTATCAAATCACCCGAACAGAAAAACGGGCCTCATGCTCCACACAGCCGAGTACACCGGCTACATGCTCGCTCAGCGACCAAGGGTGATACAGATCAGGGACGGATCATCCATCGAGGAGGCACTCGCGGTCGAACAATTGTACGATACCCACAGCGATCAGGAGCTATTCTCGTGACAAGAGACACGATCCATCATTTTCCGAACCGAAAATTCATCGTCCTCTACTACACCTCAAAAAACAACACCCTACTCCTCTCCGCCCCGCCTAGCTGGAACGATTACCAGGAACTGGTGAACATCGCGTTCTTCCAGGTACACGAATTCGCCATCGACCCACAACTCCATGACCTCAAGATACGGGACAACTCACTCCCATCGAGCCCCTCACGTTATGAACTCTCATGGCACACCGGAAGCGGGTTCGTCGTCGCCAACTCGATGGACACTGAGACCGTGCGACGACACAGTCTATTCCGCGATAAATGGGGGATACAGGAAAACTCCCCCGAAGACCTTCCTGGCGGAAGCTGGGGCCTTTACCGCATTCCATGAACCGGCCAGCTAGGCCCTTGCGGAGACACTGTGGATCGAAGGGGCCTCACGCGCTCGGGATCGATTCGAGCAGCCGCCCCCACTCCGGGTACGGGGCTGCACCATAGTGATCTCGCCGGTCATAGGACGAGCGGTTCACTGCACTGAACCCACTGGTCAAACGAAACCGCCCGCCGCGCTACCATGCCAGCGTGACCGGAGCGACAGCCTCCACCGCCCGGGCGGGATCGCGAGGCCGGATCGACAAGCGTCAGGCCATCCTGGACGCCGCCTTCGTGGTCTTCGCCCGCCATGGGTACGGACAGGCGTGCGTGCAGGAGATCGCCGAGGAGGCGGGGGTCGCCAAGCCGACCGTGTACAACCACCTCAGCGATAAGGAGAACCTGTTCCGGCATGCCATGGAGGCCGCCGCCGACGCCGTGATGATGGAGAACCTCGCCGTCGTCGAACGGCTCCGCGACCCCGGCTCCGACCTGCGCGCCGGCCTGGAGGACGTGGGGTACCGGCTGCTCCGGGTGTGCTGCTCCGAGCGCGCCCGTTCGCTGCGGTGGCTGACCTACGCGCAGGTCGCCCGTTTCCCCGATCTGGTCGGCGTCGTGCAGGACCGCACCTCGAACCGGATCGGTGACGCGCTGGCGGACCGGCTAGCGCGGCTCTCGCTGGCCGGGCGGCTGCGGTCGTGCGACCCGGCCACGGCGGCCGAGCAGTTCCTCTCCCTGCTCACCGGCCCGATCGAGGCGAGGTCGCGGCTGGGCACCCGCGAGGTCTCCGCCGCCGACACCCGCGCAGTGGCGGTGGCGGCCGTGGACACCTTCCTGCGGGCGTACGGAGTCCCCGCGGCCGGCTAGCCCGCTGTCCGGCCGCTCCCGCCTCCGCGCGTCGCGAGCGGCTTCGGAGCCGGTGCGGGGCGTCCCGTGGCGTGGCGCCGGGCCACGTCAGGCGCCGTACCCCTCCGGCGCCGGGACCGGCTGTTCGGCGGCCCTGCTGACCTCCTCCCACTTCTCCCACACCGCCATTCGTTTGCGCGACAGGTCGAAGGCCAGGTCGTAGACCATGCTGCCCAGCAGCACGCTGACCGGCGGGTCCTCGCTGTCGACCAGCTTCATGACAGCCTCGGCGGCCACCTCGGGCATGCTGTCCACGGAGCCCTCGGAGAACCCCTTTTCGGTTTCGGCGCGCAGTTCGGCGTAGGCGGCCATGGGTTCGGTCATGGCCAGCCCGGCCGTGTACAGGCCGGTCCAGAAGCCACCCGGGTGGACGATGGTGAGCTTGACGCCGAACGGCGCCAGTTCCGCGGCCAGCGCCTCGCTCATCCCTTCGAGCGCGGCCTTGCTCGCGCCATACATGCCCGTGAGCGGGGCGCCTCCCGGACCGGCGACGCTGGCGATCTGCAAGATGCGCCCGCTCCGCTGGGCCCGCAGGTGCGGCGCGACGGCCTGGCTGACCCACAGCGCACCGAAGAAGTTGGTCTCCATCTGGGCGCGCGCCTGGGCCTCGGTGAACTCCTCGATCATGCCCATGGCCAGGAACCCGGCGTTGTTCACGACGACGTCCAGGCGCCCGAAGTGCCGCACCGCCGCGTCGACGGCCGCCTGCACCGCCGAGCGGTCGGTCACGTCCAGGGGGAGCGCGAACAGCCGCTCACCGTACTCGGCGGCCGGTTCCTCCAGCGGGGTGACGGTGCGGGCCGCGGCGACCACGCGGTCGCCGGCGGCGAGCGCGGCCTCGGTGAAGGCCCGTCCCAGGCCGCGGCTGGCCCCGGTGACGAACCAGACCCGGCCGGCGCCGGTGGCAGAAGCGGTCATGGAGGTGCCTCCTGATCGACTCTCGACTGAGACGAGACGGTCCGTCTCGTCAACGTCGACAACTGTACGGCCTACCGGACGACGGCGCAAGACGGACCGTCTCGTCTCAGTCCTCGGTACCCTGTCTCCATGGCGACGCAGCGCAGATCCCCCGATGCCACCCGGCGCAACCCGGCCGTCCGTCGCGCCATCCTCACCGCCGCGCTGGAACTGGCCGCCGAGGTGGGTTACGCCCAGCTGAGCATCGAGGGCATCGCCGCGCGGGCGGGTGCCGGCAAGCAGACGGTCTATCGGTGGTGGCCGTCCAAGGGCGCGGTGCTCTTCGACGCGCTGCTCATGCTCTCCGAGGGAGACGCCGATCAGGCGGCGGAGCTGCCCGACACCGGCGACCTCGAAGCCGACCTCAAGACGGTGCTCCGCGCCACCGTCGAGGAGCTGAACGACCCTCGCATCAGCGAGCCGATGCGCGCGCTCGCCGTCGAGATGCTGATCGACCCGGCTCTCGCCGCCGACTACACCGAACGCCTGGACCGGCCGGTGAAGGACCTCAAGCGCCGGCGGCTGCGCGCCGCTCAGGCCGCCGGTCAGCTGGCCACCGACGCCGACATCGACCTCGCCGTGGAACTGATCTGGGGGCCACTCCGGAATCGCTGGCTGTATCGCGAAGGCCCGCTCACCGCCGAGTTCGCCGACGCCGTGGTCGAGGCGGCCCTGAACGGCCTGCGGCCGCAGCCCCCGGCGGCCGGGTGACCCGGCCACGGGCACCGGGTCCGTTCACGCTGGCCGGGACCCCGTTGGGTTGATCGCCTGACGGAGACCGGCCGGTCCCGGCGCGCGGCCCGGCTCCGGGCCCTCCCCTCGGACGGCCTCCGCCCCATCGCGCTGAACGGCCAAGGACGAGCACCGCCCCTGTCAGGTCAGCGGTGATCACGGCGTGAGCACCCGCCCCTGAACCGTCCCCTCGACCGCCGTCAGGTAGGCGCGAGCGACGTCCGCCGCCGGTGTGCCGGGCCCGTCGTCCATGCCCAGGTGCCGCAGCGTCTCCCGCACCCAGCCGGGGCTCACCGCGTTGAGCCGAAGGCCGCGGGGCAGCTCCGGCGCCGCGGCACGGACGAACGCGTCCAAGCCCGCGTTGACCAGCGCTCCGAACGAGCTGCCGGGGAGCGGCCGGTCGAACCGGCCGCTGGTGATGGTGACGGACCCTCCGTCGCGCAGGTGGTGCAGCGCCCGGCGGACCAGCGTGATCTGACCGAGGAGTTTGCCGTCCAGGCCCGTGGTGTAGGCCGCGTCCGAGGCGGTGTCGAGCGGCGTCAGCGCGCCGCTGGCGGCGCAGCACACGACCGCGTCGACGTCGCGCACGGCCGCGAACAGCGCGTCGATGGCGGCGGGGTCCGCCACATCCACCCGCACCGGCCCGCTCCGCGCCGCCCGGACCACATCGTGACCGTTGCGCCGCAGCGCGTCGGCGACCGCGCCGCCGATGGTCCCGGTCGCGCCGATGACGATGACCCTGCTGGCCGGCATGTCCACTCCCCCGCACGCTCGTCGTGTCCCCCGAAACTCCGCGAGAACGCCGACCAGCCTCCGCGCGGGCCGCGCCCGCCGCCAGCCCACTGGCGGGGGTGGGTCCGCGTATCCTCCCCCTGCCAGGGGCAGGCAGCGCGGCACGGCACCGTGCACACTGGACGGCATGGACCGACACGCCGACCTGGGCGAGTTCCTGCGTTCCCGGCGGGCGCGGCTGCGGCCGGCGGACGTCGGGCTGGTCGACTACGGCGGGCGCCGCCGCGTCCCCGGGCTGCGCCGGGAGGAGCTGGCGCGGCTGGCCGGGGTCAGCGTCGGCTACTACACCCGCCTGGAGCAGGGGCAGAGCCCGAACGCCTCCGACGCCGTCCTGGACGCGATCGCGCGGGTGCTGCGGCTGGACGACACGGAGCGGTCCCACCTGTACGCCCTGGCGCGGCCGGCCGTCGCCGCGTCCCGGCGCGGGACGCGGCCCGAGCGGCTGCGCTCCGAGGTCGGGGTGCTGGTCGAGTCCCTGGGGGCGGTCCCGGCGCTGGTGCTCGGCCGGCGCGCCGACGTACTCGCGTGGAACCGGATGGCGCACGCCCTCCTCGCCGGGCACCTGGACTTCACGGCGCCGCGGCGGCCCGCCGGCCGGCCGAACTGGGCGCGGATGTTCTTCCTCGAACCGCACGTCCGCGACCTGTTCACCGACTGGGAGCGCAAGGCGCGCGACACCGTCGCGGACCTCCGCCTGATCGCCGGACGCCACCCGCACGACACCCGGCTGGCCGCGCTGGTCGGTGAGCTGACGACGCGCAGTGCGGACTTCGCCGCGTTGTGGGCCGCGCACCCGGTCCGCGGCTGCGCGCATCACACTCGCACGTACCGGCATCCCGTGGTGGGCCGGCTGACGCTCACCGACGAACTGCTCCAGCTGCCCGACGACGAGGGCCAGCGGCTGGTGGTGTTCTCCGCGGAGCCCGGATCCGCGTCCGAGGCCGCACTGCGGCTGCTCGGCGGCCTGGCGGCGGGCTCAGCCGAGTCGGACCCGCCCGCGTCTCGCCCGACACAGCCCGCACGCTGATCGTTTCCCCGCCTCTTCACACCCGCAAGCCGTGCCCGCTGGGACCGGCCGCCCGGCCCGGACGCCGTCTGCGACTTCGGGCCACCGCCTCCCGGAAAGCCGGGTGCGGGCGGCCCTATGTCCGCCCGCACCCGGACCGGGTCAGACCCCGACCGGGTGCCACACGGTCTTGGTCTCCAGGAACGGGGTGATGCGCCCCAGCCCCGGGTCCGCGGCCCAGTCCTCGTCGTCGCGCGGCCGGAGCACCCGCTTGAGGGTGGCCGCCGCGGTCTCCTCCAGTTCGCGGGCCAGGTCGCCGGTCCCCGTCAGGTCCAGGGCGTTGACGTCGGCGTGCGCCGCGAGGTGCGGGGCGAGTTCGCCGACCCGGCCGGTGAGGATGTTGACCACGCCCCCGGGCAGGTCGGAGGTGGCGAGCACCTCGGCCAGCGTGACGGCGGGCAGCGGCGCGCGCTCGCCGGCCACCACCACGGCCGTGTTGCCGGACGCGATCACCGGGGCGACGACCGACACCAGGCCGAGCAGCGGCGCGTCCTGCGGCGCGAACACCGCGACGACGCCGGTCGGCTCCGGTGTGGACTGGTTGAAGTACGGCCCCGACACCGGATTGGCGTTGCCCACCACCTGGACGATCTTGTCGGTCCAGCCCGCGTAGTACACCCACCGGTCGATCGCGGCGGCCACCTCCCGCTCCGCGTCCGCCCGCGTGCCCCCCTCGGCGGCCTGCACCTCGTCGGCGAACTGGGCGGCACGGCCCTCCAGCATTTCGGCGACCCGGTACAGGATCTGGCCGCGGTTGTACGCGGTCCGCCCCGACCAGCCGCCGAACGCCTTGCGCGCGGCCACCACGGCGTCGCGGGCGTCCTTGCGCGAGGCCAGGGCCGCGTTGGCCAGGTGCGTTCCGTCGGGTGCGGTCACGGGGTAGCTCCTCCCCGACTCGGAACGCGGGAACGCGCCGTTGACGTAGAGCTTGTAGGTCTTGCGCACCGCGAGGCGGCCCGGTGCGGCCGGGGCGCGCTCGGTGCTCTTCCGCAGCCTAGGCATTGACGTACGCCTCCAGTCCGTGCCGGCCGCCCTCGCGGCCGTAGCCCGACTCCTTGTACCCCCCGAACGGGCTGGCCGGGTCGAACTTGTTGAAGGTGTTCGACCAGATCACCCCGGCGCGCAGCCGGTTCGCCGCCCACAGCATCCGGGAGCCCTTCTCCGTCCACACGCCCGCCGACAGCCCGTACGGCGTGTTGTTGGCCTTGGCGATGGCCTCGTCCGGAGTGCGGAAGGTCAGCACCGAGAGCACCGGCCCGAAGATCTCCTCACGGGCGATCCGGTGCGCCTGCGACACGCCGGTGAACACGGTCGGCGGGAACCAGTAGCCGCGCTCGGGCAGTTCGCAGGCGGGCGACCAGCCGACGGCCTGCTCGTCCGTGCCGGCCTGCGCCAGGTCGCGGATGCGGGCGAGCTGGGCGGCGGAGTTGATCGCGCCGATGTCGGTGTTCTTGTCCAGGGGGTCGCCGAGCCGCAGCCGCTCGATGCGCGCCTTCAGCCGGTCCAGCAGCTCGTCCGCGATGGACTCCTGCACCAGCAGCCGGGACCCCGCGCAGCACACGTGCCCCTGGTTGAAGAAGATGCCGGTGACGATCCCCTCGACCGCCTGGTCGATCGCGGCGTCGTCGAACACGATGTTGGCGCCCTTGCCGCCCAGCTCCAGCGTGAGCCGCCGGCCGGTGCCTGCCACGGCGCGGGCGATCTCCCGGCCCACCTCGGTGGAGCCGGTGAAGGCGACCTTGTCGGTCCCCGGGTGCCCGACGAGGGCGCGGCCGGTCTCGCCGGCCCCGGTGAGGATGTTGACGACGCCCGGGGGCAGGTCCGCCTCCTGGCAGATCCGCGCGAACGCCAGGGCGGTCAGCGGCGTGGTCTCCGCCGGCTTGAGCACCACCGTGTTGCCGGTGGCGAGCGCCGGCGCGATCTTCCACGCCAGCATGAGCAGCGGGAAGTTCCACGGGATGACCTGCGCGGCGACGCCGATCGGGCGCGGGTCCGGCCCGAGTCCGGCATGCCGCAGCTTGTCCGCCCAGCCGGCGTGGTAGAAGAAGTGCGCCGCGACCAGCGGCAGGTCGACGTCGCGGGTCTCCTTGATCGGCTTTCCGTTGTCCAGCGACTCCAGGACGGCCAGCTCCCGCGAGCGCTCCTGGATGATGCGCGCGATGCGGAACAGGTATTTGCCGCGCTCGGCGCCGGACATCGGGCCCCACACCTCGTCGAAGGCGCGCCGGGCGGCGGCGACCGCGCGGTCCACGTCGGCCTCGGTCGCCACCGCGACCTCGGCCAGCGGCTCCTCGTCGGCCGGGTTCAGCGTGGTGATCCGCCCGTCCCCCGAGGCGGGCGTGAACGCGCCGTCGATGAACAGCTCGTAGGAGGGGTCGATCGAGACGACCGAACGCGACTCCGGCGCCGGCGCGTACTCGAAGATCTGGTCTGCCACAGCGCGTCCTCCTAGTCGAGGGTGTAGTAGTCGGGGCCCTGGTAGGCGCCGGTCGTGAGCTTGGTGCGCTGCATCAGCAGGTCGTTGAGCAGGCTGGACGCGCCCAGCCGGAACCACGCCGGGTCCAGCCAGTCGGCGCCGGCCGTCTCGTTCACCAGGACCAGGTACCGCACGGCGTCCTTGGTGACGCGGATGCCGCCCGCCGGCTTCACCCCCACCTGTCGGCCGGTCGCGGCGCGGAAGTCGCGCACGGCCTCCAGCATGACCAGGGTGACCGGCAGGGTCGCCGCCGGCGCGACCTTGCCGGTGGAGGTCTTGATGAAGTCGGCGCCGGCGTGCATGGCCAGCCACGAGGCGCGCCGCACGTTGTCGTAGGTGACGAGTTCGCCGGTCTCCAGGATGACCTTGAGGTGCGCGGCACCGCACGCCTCCTTGACCGCGGTGATCTCCTCGTAGACCTTGCGGTAGTCACCGGCGAGGAAGGCGCCGCGGTCGATGACCATGTCGATCTCGGCCGCGCCGTCGGCCACCGCGCGGCGGGTGTCGGCGAGCTTGGCCTCCAGCGGTGCCCGCCCGGCCGGGAAGGCGGTGGCGACCGAGGCGACGCCCACCCCGGTGCCCTCCAGCGCGGCGACCGCGGTGGCCACGAGGTCGGAGTAGACGCACACCGCCGCAACGCGCGGGACCGAGCGGTCCTGCGGGTCGGGCAGGGCGGCCTTGGCGCACAGCGCCCGTACCTTGCCGGGCGTGTCGGCGCCTTCGAGCGTGGTCAGATCCACCATGCGAATGGCCAGGTCGATGGCCGCCCGCTTGGCGGTGGTCTTGATCGACCGGGTCGCCAGGTCGGCGGCGCGTGCCCGGGCCCCGACCTCGTCGACCCCGGGGAGTCCGTGCAGGTACGCCCGCAGCGACGTGTTCGACGCCGCGATGTCGGGCGCGGGCGGCGCTACTGCTGTGTCAGGCACGAGCACCTCGCTTCTCTATGGCCATGTTGAGGATGAGGGCGGCGACCAGGATCAGTCCGGTCACCACCATCTGGAAGAACGACCCCAGTCCGAGCAGGTTGCACAGGTTGCGCAGAACGGAGAGGAGCAGCACCGCGACGAAGGTACCGAAAACCCCGCCGCGTCCGCCGAACAGGTTGGTACCCCCGAGCACCACGGCGGCGATGGCGTCGAGTTCCAGCCCGTTGAACGCGGTGGGCTGGCCGATGGTGAGCCGGGACGTGAGGAGCACTCCGGCCAGCGCGGACAGCGCACCGGAGATCGCGAACACCGTGGTGATGACCGCGCGGACCGGCAGCCCGGACAGCCGGGCGGCCTCCTTGTTGCTGCCCACGGCGTAGACGTACTCGCCGAACGTGGTGCACCGCAGCACGAAGGCGGCGAGCGCCGTGACGGCGACGAAGATGATGCCGACGATCGGGAGGTACCCGACGAAGCCGCCGCCCAGTAGCTGGAATGCCTCGGGGATGTCCCCACCGGCCGGTTCGCCGTCGGTGAGCAGGTAGGTGAGCCCGCGGATGGCGGTGAGACCGGCCAGTGTCGTCATGAACGCCGGCAGCGACAGGTACGCGGACAGCCCGCCCATCACCGCGCCGAACGCCGCCCCGCACGCGAGGCTGACGAGTATGGCCAGGACGAAGTTCATGTCCCGGTCGATGAGCAGCGCCACCACCATTCCGCCGAACGCGGCCGTGCTGCCCACGGACAGGTCGATCCCGGCGGTCAGGATCACCATGGTCATGCCGATGGCGACGATGCCGGTGAGGGCCGACTGCTGCAGCAGGTTGGCCAGGTTCCGGGTGGTGAGGAACTCCGGCGCCAGCAGGCTCGCCACGACGCACAGCGCGAGGAAGACGAGCAGCAGGTTGGACTTGACGACGAGGTCGGCTCCGCGTCGCCGCCCCGCCCCGGGCCGCGAGGGCCCCGGACCGGGCGCGGCCGCGTCGACGCTGGTGGTTGCGGTCATGGCGTCACTCCTGTGATGACGGTGTGCGCGATGGTGTTCTCGGGGGTGGTCCGGGGGTCGAAGCGGCCGACGTTGCGGCCCTCGTGCAGCACCCAGACGGTGTCGGCGTTGGCGGTGAGCTCGGTCAGCTCGCTGCTGGCCAGCAGCACGGCCACGCCGGTGTCGGCGAGCCGGCGCACCTCGCGGAAGAGGTCGGCCTTGGCGCCGACGTCGAGGCCGCGGGTGGGCTCGTCGAGCAGCAGGACCCGCAGGCCGCCCCGGGTGATCCACTTGGCGAGCACGACCTTCTGCTGGTTGCCGCCGGACAGTTCGCCGACCGGCTGGTCCGCCGAGGCGTGCCGCACACCGAGTCCGGCGAGGACCGGGGCCGCCCGGCGGGCGCCGGCACGGCGAGGGAACAGCCACGGCGGTCGTCCCAGGGCGGTGACGGCGGCGTTGCGGCCGACCGACAATCCGAGCATCAGCCCCTGCTCCTTGCGGCTCTCCGGCACCAGGGCGAACCCGGCGCGGACCGCCGCCGCGGGCGTGCCGAGCCGCACCCGGCGACCGTCGAGGCGGACCGTGACGTCGCCGTGCGCGTCGCCGAAGAGCGCCCGGAGCAGGGTGGTGCGGCCCGCGCCGCCGAGACCGGCCAGGCCGACGATCTCGCCGGGGCGCACCGAGATACCGGAGACGTCGAGCAGCCCGGGCAGCCGCACCTGCTCGATCTCCAGTAGCGGCTCCCCGGAGGGAGCGGGCCGGCCGGCCGGGCGCACCAGTTCGGTGGAGTCGCCGATCATGGCGGCGACGAGTTCCGCCTTGCGGGTGCGGGCGATGTCGTACACGCCGACGGTACGGCCGTCGCGCAGGACGGTGGCGCGGTCGCCGATCTCCATCACCTCGTCCATCCGGTGCGAGATGTAGACGACGGACCGTCCCTCGGCGGTGAGCGACCGGATGACGGCGAACACGGCGTCGAGGTCGGCCGCGCCGAGGGTGGCGGACGGTTCGTCCATGACAATGACGCGGGCGTCGGCGGTCAGCGCCCGGGCGACCGCGGTGAGCTGCTGCGCCGCGATGGGCAGGTCGCGGACCTTCGCCGTCACCGGAAAGGTGCCACCGACGCGTTCGATCGCGGCGCGCGCCAGCTCCCGGCGGCGGCGGTCGCGGACGAACGGCCCGGCGGCCGGTGCGCGGCCGAGCAGCAGGTTCTGCGCGACCGTCTGGTCGGGGACCAGGTCCAGCTCCTGGTAGATGACCGCGATGCCGGCGGCCAGGCCGGCCTGCGGGCTGGCCGGCCGGACCGGTTCGCCGTCGAGCAGGATCTCGCCCTCGTCGGGCTGGTAGGAGCCCGCGAGGATCTTCATGAGGGTGCTCTTGCCGGCTCCGTTCTGGCCGAGCAGGCAGTGCACCTCGCCCGGGAGCACGGTCAGGTCGGCGCCGTCGCTGGCCACCGTGCCGGGGAACCGTTTCACGATGCCGCGCATCTGCAGCCGCGGCACCACGCCGGTGCCACCGGTGCTCGCGCCCGCGGGACGCGGCGGGTTCGCCGGGTGTTCCGTCATGCCGAATCGCCTTCCTCGGAGGTCAGCAGGGCGGACGCGGTTCGGTCGTCCGTGACGAGCACGTTGCAGACGCCGCCGACGACGACCGCCCGGCACACGTCGTGCTTCGCCGCGCCGGAGACGACCGCGATGGAGGTCGCCGACCGGGCGGCGGCCCGCAGCGCGTCGATGGTCAGGCCGAGGGTGCGGGCGTCCAGCTCGGGGTCCACGATCCGCCCCTCGGCGTCGATGAACCGGCCGACGACGTCGCCGACCGCGCCGGCCGCGGCGAGCCGCGCCACGTCCGCGGCGTCGATGTGCCCCGACTCCACGAGCACGGAGTCGCGCTGGATGCCGCCCGGGCTGAACAGCAGCACGTCGGCGCGGCCGGCCAGCGTCAGGACACCGGCCACCGCGCTGTCCCGTTCCAGCGCGCGCCGGGTGCTCTCCTCCTCGACGATGGCGGGCACGGGAAGCAGGGTCACGGTGCCGCCGCCGTGGTGGGCGAGCCGGCTCGCCATGTCGTGGGCGGAGGTCGGGCGCCGGGACCGGCTCAGGCCGCCGTTGATCTGCACGACGTCGGCGCCGCGCGCCCAGCCGGGCTGCACGGCGCGCGCCACCAGGTCCAGGGTCCGGCCCCAGGAGACGCCGAGTAGCGCCGGGGCCGGCCGGAGCGCGGCGAGGTGTTGGGCGGCCGCGGTGGCGACGAGTTCGCGGACGCCCTCGTCGTCGGCGGCGGACCGTGCGGACACCACGACGGCGTCCCGCAGGCCGAACCGCTCGCGCAACCGCAGCTCCAGGGACCGCACCCGGGACTGCGGGTGCACCACCTCGATCCGGACGATGCCGGCCTCGCGCGCCTCCACGAGCATCCGCCCGACCTTCCACCGGGTGAAGTGCAGTTCGCGGCCGATCTGTTCCTGGGTGCGGTCGTGCTCGTAGTACAGGCTGGCGACCTGGTACAGCATGTCGTCGTAGCCGGGGTCGGTCATGGCGCGCGCTCCGGTGCCGGGGCGCTCAGCCGGTGCGAGACCTCACGGGTGGCGGCCGTGGCCGCGCGGTAGTCGGCGTAGCCCGCCTCGTAGGCGTCCCGGCGCGAGGCGTCGGGCGCCACGGTGCGGGTCTCGGGTGCGAATTCCGCGGCGGCGGCGCCGAGCGAGGGGTGGTGCCCGGCGCCGACCGCGGCGATCACCGAGCAGGCCCGCAACGACAGGTTGTCGCCTGCCACCAGGCGGAGCGGGCGGCCGAGGACGTCGGCGGTGGTCTGCAGCCACAGCGGGTTGTGCCGGATGCCGCCGGACACGAGCACCTTCTGGACGGGCACGCCGCCCTCCTCGAAGGAATCGAGTACCTGGCGGGTGCCGTAGGCGACCCCCTCCACCGCCGCCCGGTACACCTGCTCCGGCGTGCTGCCCACGGTGAGGCCGAGCACGGCGCCGCGCAGCCGCGGGTCGCGCAGCGGCGTCCGGTTGCCCATGAAGTAGTCCAGGACCAGCAGGCCGTGCCCGGCCGGCGGGACGGCGGCCGCGGCGGCGATGAGTTCGGGGAGTTCAGACCGCGGGCGGCCGAGCAGCCGCTCGCCGGTCCACCTCAGCACCGAGCCCGCCGCCACCTGACCGCCTTCGACCAGCCAGCGGCCGTCGTTGAGGGCGTCCGGGTAGGGGCCCCACACCGTCGGCGGAAAGACCGGCTCGGTCATCTCGGTGACGAACGCGTTGGAGGTGCCGCACACGATCGACACCCGCCCTTCACCGGCGCCGCCCACCGCCAGCAGCGACAGGTGCGCGTCGATGCCGCCGGAGGAGACGACGGCGCGCCCGGTGATGCCGAGTTCGGCGCGGGCGTTCGCGTGCACCGTCCCCACGGGGTCGCCGACCGGAGCGACCCGGCCCGGCAGCTTGCCGCGGAGGTCCGGAACGCCCAGTTCGGCGTACAGGTCCTCGGGAAAGCCGGCGCCTCGCGGGTCGTAGTTCCACTTGCACACGGCGTTCATCCGGGAGCCGGTCCACTCGCCGGTGAGCCGCCACACGAGGTAGTCGACCGCCTCGGTGACGTGCGCCGCCGCCCGGTAGACGTCGGGTTCCCGGCGGGCCAGCCACATGGCCTTGGGAACCAGCCACTCGACGGCGTCGGAGCCGCCCGCGTAGCGGAGCACCGGGTGGTCGACCTCCGCGGTGCGCGCCGCCTCGGCGGCGGCCCGGCCGTCCATCCACAGCAGCGCGGGACGGAGCGGGCGGCCGGCCCGGTCGAGCACGGTGACGGTGGAGGCGGTGGTGGCGACGGCGACGCCGTCGATGTCCGGCCGGCCCGCCACGTCGAGCGCGGCGCGGGTGGCGGCGACGACGGCCCGCCACCAGTCCTCGGGGTCCTGTTCCGCCCAGCCGGGCCGGGGGAAATCGGTGGGGTAGCCGCTCTCCCCCTGGCCGAGCCGGTGCCCGTCGGCGGCGTAGACGGCGACGCGGGCGCTCTCGGTGCCCAGGTCGATCGCCAGCAGTGCGCTCATGCTCAGCCCTCGTTCGGCAGGAAGAGCACCTTGGAGCTGAAGATCGACCGCTCGCCGAGCCGGTGCATGGTGCCGGGGAGTTCGTCGAGGCCGAGCTCATGGGTGATCATGAACTTCCAGGCGAGGTCGCCCGACGCCATGGCGCGCGCCGCCGTCCGCCACTCGTCGCCGGGGAACGGCGCGGAGAAGGAGTTCCACGCCCCGTGCAGGGTGGCCTCGCGGCGCAGGAAGTGGCTGAACGCGGCCTTGGGCAGCACGACGGGGTCGTGCGGGATCCCGATGAACACCGCCTGGCCCTGCCGGGCGGTCAGGGTGACCGCCTGCTCGATGGTGGGCGGCGCCCCGGCGGACTCGACGACGACGTCGTACCCGGCCCCGGCGAGTTCGCGGGCCTCCTCCGGGCTGGTCGCGGTGTGGGTGGCGCCGGCCTCGCGGGCCATGGCGGTCTTCTGCTCGTTGAGGTCGATCGCGAGGACTTCGCTCGCGCCGGCGATGCGCGCCCACTGCACGGCGAACAGCCCGATGGGGCCGGCGCCGACGACGGCGACGCGGTGGCCGCTGCGCAGCTTGGTCCGCCAGACGGCGTGCAGCGCGATGGCGGCGGGATCCAGCATCGCGGCGGCCCGCGGGTCGAGATCGGCGGGCACCACCATGAGGTTGCGTGCGGGCACGGTGACGTACTGGGCGTAGGCGCCGGGGCGGCGGCTGCCGAAGTAGTCGTAGTCCTCGCACAGGCTGAAGTTGCCCTGCTGGCACGGGCCGCACGTTTCGCACGGGATGAGCGGCGGTACGGTCACGAGGTCGCCGATCTGGACGGTACCGGCGGCGGCCAGGCCGTCGCCGAGGGCGACCACGTGGCCGGAGAACTCGTGGCCGCAGATCAGCGGCAGGTGGTAGGAGCCGCCGGGGCGCAGCATCCGCGGGATGTCCGACCCGCAGACGCCGCAGGCGGCGACGCGCACGAGCGCGTCGGTCGGCCCGGGTTCGGGGACGGGCACCTCTTCCACCCGGATGTCGCCGGGTGCGTGCAGTACGGCGGCCCGCATGGTGTCCGACATGGTGTTCGGTCTCTCTTCTCGCTCGGTGAGGGTGGGTGGCGGGTGGGCGCCTAGTCCTGGGCTCCGGCGAACACGGTGTCGCCGGCGTAGTCCTTGGCGTTGGAGCCGTCGATCAGCGCGGTTCCGGCGTCGACCTGCTCCGGGACGTCCTCGCCACCGGCCGCGCCGAGGGCGGTGCCGACGGCGGTCTCGCCGAGGGAGATCGGGTCGTTGAGCGCCGTGGCGGTGTAGGGACCGCCGTCGGCGACGGCGTCGACCGCCTCCATGAGCCCGTCCACGCCGGCGACGAGCACGTCGTCCCGGCCGTTCTCACGGAGCACCTGGAGCGCGCCGAGGGCCATGTCGTCGTTGTGGGCGTAGACGGCCCGGACGTCGGGGCTGGTCTGGATGAGATCCTGCATGGCGGTCACGGCCTTGGACCGGATGTAGTCGCAGTAGGGACCCTCGACGATCTCGATCGCGGAGTTGCCCTCCACCGCCTGGTGGAACCCGGCGCTGCGGTCACGGGCGACGGCTCCGCCGGCGTCGCCCTGGATCTCGATGACGGTGCCGCCCTCCTCGCCCAGTTCCTCGGCGAGCCGCTCGCCGACGAGCCGGCCCATCTCCTCGTTGTCCCGGCCGACATGGGAGACGGCGCCCTCGGGCACCGGACGGTCGACGGTGACGACGGGGACTCCGGCGGCCTCGGCGGCGGCGAGACCGGCCTGGACGCCTTGGGGGTCGACGGGGTTGATGAGGAGGACGTCGACCTGCCGGGTGAGCAGGTCCTGGATGTCGTCGTTCTGCCGGGTGACGTCGCCACCGGCGTCGGCGAAGTAGAGTTCGGCGCCGGCCGCCTCGGCGGCCTGCTCGGCGCCCTCGCGCAACTGCACGTAGAACGGCGACTGCTGGGTGGCCTGGCTGAAGCCGATGGTGAGCTCACCGTCGCCGCCGCCACCGCCGCCACCCTCCCCGCCGGGCGTGGTGGAGACCGAGCACGCCGAGGCGGCCAGGGCCAGCACGGCCGGTACCACAAATACCCGCAATCCACTCATATGGGGCCTCCAGGTGTGATCCTGGTAACGGACCATAGATCCGCAGTTCACACGCAGGCAACATGTGAGTCGATTTTTGCTCTTATGAGCATGGCCCAGGTCACACAAGGGCCGACCTGCGAAAACGCCCGCTCGGCGCGGCGCCGCCCGCTGTCGGCGCCGGCTATCGGAGCCCGCACAGCAGCGAGCGCCGGGCGGGCCCGTGGCCCGCCCGGCGCTCGGCGGTGGTGCGGTCGTGCCGGTTAGGCGGGCACGTTCCACTTCTGGTTGGCGGTTCCCGCACAGGTCCAGATCTGCAGCGGGGTGCCGTCGGCGGAGCTGTTACCGGTGGCGTCGAGGCACTTGTTCGCCTGCGGGTTCACCAGGTCGCGCTCCGAGGAGTACACCCACTGCTGCGCGGGTGTGCCGTTGCAGTCCCACAGCTGCACCCGGGTGCCGTCGGCGGTGCCGCCGTCGGCCACGTCCAGGCACTTGCCGTAGGCGCGGATCGTGCCGTCGCCGGCCATGGTCCAGGTCTGCGCCGCGTGCCCGGTGCAGGGGTGCAACTGGATGCCGGTGCCGTTGGCGGTGTTCGCACCGGCCACGTCCACGCACATCCCGCCGATGCCGGTGATGGCGCCGGTCGGGCCATCGGTACCGCCGCCGTTGCCGAGGTCGTACACCCGCACATAGTCGACCGTCATGGTCTGCGGGAACGTGGTGGTGCCGTCGGGGTAGCCGGGCCAGTTTCCGCCCACGGCGACGTTGAGCAGCATGAAGAACGGGTGGTCGAAGACCCAGGGGTTGCCGCCGGCGTCCGCCGGGGTCCGGGTCTGGTAACGGACGTCGTCGATGAACCACGAGATGGAGTCGGGGCCCCACTCGACGGCGAAGGTGTGGAAGTCGTCGGCCAGCGCGCGCCCGCCGGGCAACGTGTAGCTGCCGGTCAGCGGGTTGCCGCCGGAGTAGCCCGGCCCGTGCAGGCTGCCGTGCACGGTGCCCGGCTCCCGGCCGATGTTCTCCATGATGTCGATCTCGCCGGAGTTCGGCCAGCCGACCTCGTCGAAGTCGGAGCCGAGCATCCAGAAGGCCGGCCAGATGCCCTGGCCGCGCGGGACCCGGATCCGCGCCTCGAACCTGCCGTACTGCCGGGTGAAGGTGTCCTTGGTGATCAGCCGGGCGGACGTGTAGCCGCCATCGGCCTCCCGCCGCGCGGTGATCACCAGGTTGCCCTGGCCGTCATGCGCGGAGTTGGCGGTGCTGGTCGTGTAGTTCTGCAGTTCGTTGTTGCCCCACCCGTGGTCGCCGGTCTCGTGGGTCCACTTGTTGGGGTCGGGCCGGGTGCCGGCCGCTCCGTTGAACTCGTCCGACCAGACGAGCTGGGCCGCCCGCGGCGCGTCCGCGGACACCGGCTCGGCGGAGATCGGCTCGGCCGAGCCGGTGCCGAGCAGGCCGGTGGTGAGCAGTACCGCCGTCGCTGCGGCGATGGTGCCGGTGACGGGGAACCACCAGCGGGACGTTCGACGCGATCCGCGTCTGTTCATGTTGTCCTCTTCTCACGACGCCGCGAGTGAAGGACGTCGCGCCGCGCCCTTCGAACCAACCGAATCGTGACTCGCGGCAGGGGGATGACGGAGAATCGTGGGAACGCAGCACCATGGACACAGCGCTGCCGGTTGATCACCGTTCGTGGTGACTCGACAATGTACCCCGCGCCGATATCGGCTCCAAGGGTCCAAGGTCCCGAATGGTGCACCGGTCACACCGTCCCCACGAGCCCCACCGCGCCGCCGCATTCCCCGCCGGTTTCGGGGCAGTCTGCGTGCAGAGGGAACCAACCTGCGACGCGACCGGCGGGGAGGGACTGCCGTGACCGGCACCTGGATCGTGACCGCACTTGTCGTCGGGCTCGTCATCGGGGCCGTCGCGCATCTCGTGCTTCCGGGCCGGCAGCGCCCACCGGCCTGGCTGACGATCGCCATCGGGGCGGTGGCGGCGCTCGTCGGAGCCGGCGTGGGTACCGCCCTGGGGGTGGGTGTGTTCCTGACGCTGGTCGTCCAGGCGCTGTTCGCGATTCTGGGAGTGTGCCTGGCGGCCGGCGCGCGCACCCGCGGGACGGCGTGACGCGCCGGCGCCGGCGTCAGAACGGCAGGTCGTGGGTGCTGTCGCTGCCGTCGATGTACAGGCGGAGCGAGTGACCGGGAACGAGCTGGCCGACGGCGGCCTGGATCTGCGCGGCGACCAGGGGCAGCGGACGGTCACGGCGGGCGCGGACGCGGATCTCGATGGAGTCGCTGGTCACGACGACTCCGGTCGTCGGGCCGGCGTGTCCATCGTCGCCGGGTAGTGGGCACATCTCCAGCACCTCGGGGCAGCGGAGCACACGTTCGGCGATTCCCCGGGCGAGAGCGGTGTCGGCACCCACGGATCCACCCCCCTCCATGATGATCGTGCGATTCGCGACCGCACGCCCTCCGGGCCTTCCCACCGGCGGCGGTGCGGTCTCACCAGGGAGAACAACGCGGGGCGGGCGGTTCACACCTGGGCTTACGCACTCTTGAACATGAGGTGCGTCACGCCGCGGTGACCGCCCGGCAGGAGCCGGTACCGTCCCTTGGCGGCCGGCCGTCAAGGCCGGGGTGGCGGCGCGAAAGCCCGTCCGCGGTCGTGGTCCCCTGCTCCGGCGCGGACGAGCGGTGTGCGCGCGGATGAGTCTCGGGCGGCTCCGGTCAGCCCTCGGCCGGCTCCGCGGCGAGGTCACTGAACTCGACCACGATGCCGGTGGGAGTGTCGGTGATCCTGATGGTGCGCTTCAGCCGTTTGCCCGCGACCCGGGCGGCGGACGTGATGCGCTGGTGGTCGCGGTCGGTGAGGGCGCCGATGATCACGCGTTCGTGGCGGCGGAGCTCACCGGCGATCCGGTCGACGAGTTCCGGTTGCGTCTCGCCCAGCCGGACATAGGACAACCGAACGGGCTGCGGGCTCTCTGCCGGGCTCGGCGGGATCGACATCAAGAGGCTCCGCTTCACATGGGGCCGGCCGGGTCGCGTCGCCGCGTTGCGACGCACAGACCGCGCGAATCGGCAGAAAATCCGCGTTTAACGCGATCATCGGTAAACCCTACACGCGCTCGCGCGTCGTCCTTGTAAGAGCCACCGGTCGTGGTAGCGACCTCGCGACGCTCCGTGCCGGCCCGCCCGCCTCCGGCTACCCACCGCGACCACCGACCTCGGGAGGCCCCCATACCCCTCACCGAATATGGCGCACGCCACACTTCCGCCGCGGCCACCGTCTCCGCCGTCCGCGCGACCGCCACGCCGCTCCGGCCGGAGACCATGCGCCTCGCGGCCACCGATCACCGGCACCGGGCCCGGCCTCCCATGATGGGCACCGACCCCGCGAACTCGCCGCGGGTGATCGCGCGGAGCCCCGGCAGGGACCGGCTTCCCGGAATATGCCGCCCGCGCACTCGCCCGCGTTCTCCTTTAAGATCGGCTTCACACCAGCCGGGTCCTCATCCCCCGTGGCGCTCTGCCCCCCATCCGGACCCTGGTCGGCACGCACGCCCGCTCGCCCTGCTCTTCTCCCTCCAGCCGATAGAAGGCACGCCGCTCCATGTCCGATGACGCGCCCGCAGCCCCGTCCGACGCCCCAGCACCGCGCCGCCGGTGGAGACGCCTCTTCCTGTGGACCTCCGTGACGTTGGCGGTGGTGCTGATCGCCGGGGTCGGCACGGCCTACGGCTACTACCGGGTCCTGCGCGGCAACATGGTGCAGCACGACCTGGCCTCGGCACTGAACGAGGAGGAGCGCCCACCGAAGATCGGTGAGGACATCAACATCCTCTTCATCGGGTCCGACGGCCGGGAGGGCGGCAACTCCGCCTACGGCGGCCGGGATTTCGTGGGCGAGCGGTCCGACTCGTTGATGCTCGCGCACATCTCGCCGGACAACGGCGTGACGGTGGTCAACTTTCCGCGTGACTCGCTCGTCCAGCTCCCGGAGTGCCAGGCGTACGAGGGGACCGAGGGCACCTACGGCTACTACGGCATGATCAACGCCGCACTGTTCCACGGTGGCCCGCCGTGCGCGGTCAAGACGATCGAGAGCCTGTCCGGCATCCGTATCGACCACTTCGTCCACCTGAGCTTCGTCGGATTCCGCGACATGGTCGACGCCGTGGGCGGCGTGGAGATGTGCATCCCGGAGCCGATGTACGACGAGCGCGCCAAGCTCGACCTGGAGGCCGGCCAGCAGGTACTGGACGGCGAGCAGTCGCTCGCCTTCGTGCGGGCGCGTTACGAGATCGGCGACGGCGGCGACATCGGCCGGATCGACCGCCAGCAGATGTTCCTCGGCGCGCTCGCCGAGCAGACGACCAGCAGCGACGTCCTGACCAGCCCGAGCCGGATGAGCTCACTGCTGCAGGCCGTGTCCGAGCACACCGCGACCGACCGGGACCTGTCCCTGGACCGGATGATCTCCATCGGCTCCACGCTCGCCGACGTCGACCTGGAGGACATCACCTTCTACACGGTGCCGTGGTGGCCGGCCCCCGGCGACCCGAACCGGGTGGTGTGGGACGAGGAGCGGGCCGCCGAGCTCTTCCAGGCCATCAACAACGACCGCCCGCTCAACGACGCCGCGCTGGAGACCGGAGCCCCGGCCGAGCCGTCACCGAGCGCCTCCCCCTCGGCGCACCCGTCGCCGTCCTACCCGGCCGAGCCGTTCACCGAGCCGATCGCCCCCGGTTCCACCGACACCGAGGCGATCGAGGGCCGGGACGCCACCTCCAACCCCTGCGTCAACGGACTCGGCGAGGGCACCGAACAGCAGTGACCCCCGGCGCCGCCACGACGGCCCCGCACCCGCTCCCTGGCACCGGCCGGTGAACGGGTCCGGGGCCGTCGGCCGTCCGGCGGCGGCTCCACCCCTGCGCGACCGGAGCGGTCCAGCCCGGTAACGTGTTCCGGGTAACCACGCGGGGTGTCCCCGGGCCGCGAGCCGGCCGGGACTGAGACGGGCCGTCGGCCCGAACCCGTCGAACCTGACCTCGTTGGCACGAGCGGAGGAAACGTGGGACTTCCCGTCGTCGGCACGCACGAGTCCGGATTCACCGCCGAGCTGGGGCGGCGGCACGCGGACCTCTTCGACGCCTTCTATCAGCACCCCTTCGTCGCCGGTCTGCGGGACGGCACGGTGGCCCGCGAGCGCGTCCTGCACTATGTCGGCCAGGACCACCAGTACCTGAGCGCCTACGTGCGCTGCTACGGCCTGGGGCTCGCGCTCTCGCCGGATCGGACGTGGATGCGGTACTTCCACGACAGCGTGGCCTTCGTTCTGGACGAGGAGGCGCACCCGCACCACGTGCTGTGCGAGTACGCCGGCACGTCCTATGCCGACGCGCAGGTGGACCGGCTCGCGCCGAGCGCGCAGGGGTACGTCGACCACATGATGGCCGCCGGGCGGGACACCCTGGGCGTACTGCTCGCCGCGCTGCTGCCGTGCCCGTGGACCTACACCTGGGCGGCCCGGCGGTTCGTCGAGGAGGAGGCGCCGGGGCCGGACCACCCGTTCGCGGGCTGGTGGCGCTTCTACGCCGATCCCGAGTGCGTCGCCGTCACCACGAAGCTGCGCGGCCTGCTGGACGGTCTGGCCGCCGACGCCGGAACCGCGGAACGGGAGCGGATGCGGCGGGCGTTCCGCGATAGCTGCCACCATGAGGTGCGCTTCTGGCAGATGGCGTGGACGCTGGAGGACTGGTCGGCGGGGAGTCGCTGAGCGTACGGAGGCGGCGACGCCGGTTGCCGGAGGCCGGTTCGCGTTGGCGGTGCGGGGGAGCGAGGCGGTGAGCGCGGCCAGGAGCGTGCCGTCCGCCGGGTGACGGGGTGATCGGCACCACCCCCAGAAGTTACGAATCCGTCACGCTGCGTCAAGATGACGCAACGTCGCCGGGAGATCGTAGCCGTCATGGACCTACGCGGACGCGACGGCACCGATCGCCCCGGCCACCGGCGGCGCGCTGACCAGGGGGCGCATCCCGGCCCGCGCCACGACTTCGTCGGCCGGGAACTCCTGGAGATCGGCGCGCTGCTGCTCACGGCGGGCGCCGCGCACCTCCTGGTGCTCACTCTCGGCCACCACGGCTATGGCCCGCCGCTGCTGGCCGCCGTGGGAGCCGTGGTGATGGCGGTGGGGTTCCTGCACCGCTGGCGGGCGCACCGGCGCGCGGTGCCGGTGGGCGTGGCCGCCGCACCCGGCCGGTCCGCACGCCTCGCGCTTGCGGCCGAGGATTCCTCCGCCGGGATACCGGCGCCGCCGGGGCCCCGCCGGCCGGACGGCGGCGCGGAGACGCTGTGGCGGATCCGCGTCGGCGTCGCCGACGTCCCCGGCGGGCTGGCCGCGCTGACCACGCACCTGGCGCTGCTCGGCGCGAACATCCGGCTGATGCAGGTGCTGCCGGGGTACGTGGACGCCGTCGACGAGTTCCTGGTGAGCGTCCCGCGGCACGTGACGCGGGACCGGCTGGCGGAAGCGGTCGCGCGGGCGGGCGGCCGGGACCCGGTCGTCGAGCCGGCCGACGCCCACGAACTCGCCGACACCACCAGCCGGACCCTGGCGCTGGTCGCCGAACTGGTGACCGATCCCCGGACGCTCACCGCCGCGCTGCTCCGGCTCTCCGGCGCCCACACGGTCGCCCGGCTGAGCCGTCCGCCCGAGGGCATGGCCACCGACGAGGTGGCCGGGTCGGCGATGTGCCTGGCCGCGCCGGGCGGCGGCGTCCTGGTGCTGCACCGCGACGGTGTCCCCTTCGGCCCCGTGGAGTTCGCCCGCTGTCGCGCCCTGGTGGACGTGGCGGCGCTGCTGCGCCGGACCGGTACCGCGGAGGCGGCCGACGCCAGGGAACCGTGATCCCCGCCGCCGGACACGGGGCGCGGAGCGGGGCCGCGTCCCGCGCCCCGGTCCGGCGGCAGGCCGCCGGACCGGGGATCCGGAACCGGACCGGAGGGGCCTCCGGTGCGTTACAGGGCGGGAGCCCCGGACAGCGCCTGGCCCAGGTCGACGGACTCGGCGGTCTCCCCGACGGTCCCCTCGACGGCGCCGGCCTGGCTCACGACCGAGGCCGGGTCGACGGTCTCTCCGACGGTGCCGGTGGCGCCGGACACCGTGTCCTCGACCAGACCGGTGACCAGGTCGGCCGGCACGTCGACGGGGCCGACCTGCAGCGAGGTCTCGGGAAGCTGGCCCTCGACCTGGGACCGCACGTCCTCGACGCCGGTCCGCACGTCACCGGTGCTGGGCAGCGTCTCGGTGCCGGGCGCGTCCACGGGCTGCGGCAGGGTGGTCACGTCGCCGGCACCGGGCGCCTCCGGCGCCCGGCCCTTGAGCCCGCGCACGACCTCGTCGATCTTCTTCTCGGCCGCGGTGAGCCCGGAGCCCACCACGGTGACGGGCTCGGTGACGTCGCCGACGGGGGTGCCGACGTTGCTGGCGACGGGCGCCGGCAGCGTGGTGGCCAGCTCGGGGATGTCGCCGTTGGCGGGCACGGCGCCGCGGAGCTGGTCCGTGACCTGGTTGACGGCGCCGGTGGCCGGGACGGTGGTGTTCAGGGTGCGGGTCACGTCGCCGAGGACGTCGGCCGAGGCGATGCCGGAGCCGAAGGCGACGAAGCCGGCGGCGCTGACGGTGACCAGAACGGCCTTGGCGGACGAGCGGGCGAAGGAGAACATGAAGATTCCTTTGCAGTCGGTGCGGTTCGCGAGCCCGGGAATGGCCGGCCTCGCTGAGATGAGATGGATCGCGGCCGCCCGCTGGCGGCGGACGGTCGGTGCGCGGCGGTGCTCCGGCCGGAGCGCCGGCCGCGCTGATGGGTGCTCCGGGGAGCGGGGTCTCCGGTCCGTCGCCCACGCGCATGGGGGGCGCGCTAGCGGGAACCGGGATCAACCGAGGGGTCTGGCGGACCTCCGGCTGACGTGAACCTCGTGGACCGATCGGGTCGGCAGGCACGAGGCTCACGTCAGCCCCCAGTACGGGACTGGGAAGAGGGAGCCGTGCGAACGCCATCGACGGGGACAGGGCACCGGCCGTCAGCGGGCACGGGTGCCGCCGCGTGGCCGGTGGGCCGGGGCGGCGGTGGGGTCACCGGTGCCGCCGGCATCCGCCGGACGCGGGTGGTCCCGAAGGTGTCAGTCGGGTGAGAAGGACGGCTCGTCCACGGGGTTCTGCGGAACCATGGCGAGCGCGTGCCGGCCGGCCGGGGACAGCGCGACCAGGCGCGCGGTCTCGGGGAGCCGGGTGAAGTGGTCGGCGAACAGCAGGAGCGGGCTGCCGGCCTGCGGTTGCGCGGGGCCCGCGGTCACCGTGGACGGCGCGGGCTCGGATTCGGGTGAGGGCAGGGCCGCGAACTCACGGACCTGCTCCACGGCCAACGTCCACTGTGCGGTGCGCGCGAGCTGGACCGGAGCGGCGGCCGAGGGCGGCACGGCGCGCCGGAGCGGCTCGCGGTCGGCGGCCGGATCGCGGTCACCGGCCGGGGCGGCCTCGCGGTCCGGGCTTTCGGGCTCCTCCGGAGCGGACTCCGCGGACGGCGACGGCTCGGCGTGGCCGAGGTCGAGGTGGCCGGTTCCGGTCACCGTTGCGACCGCGTTCTCCGTGTGCTCACGCGCCTGCGTGACCACACCGGTGATGTCGGCCGGAGCGGGCGGGGCCGGCTCCGGTGCGGTGGTCGCGCCGGTCGTGCGCACGGTCGCGGTGACGGCTTCGGCCGCCTGGGCCGCGTCGGCCCCCACGCCGTTCTCGCCGGCGACCGCACCGCCGACCTCGGACACCGTGCCGGCCACCTGGCTCACCTGGTCCAGGGCCTCGGCGCTCGCCGGGGCGGCACCGGCCAGCCAGGCGGCGAAGGCGAAGCCGCCGAGCACGAGCACCCGGCGCAGGGCGGCACCACCGGCACGTCCGCCGACGGCACCGCGCGGGGCGCGGTCTCCTCGGCGAATCAACAGCACGGCGGTACCTTTCGGGCGCACGGGTGGATTTCGGCGAAGCCGATGAGCACGGAATGCTCCGTCGCTTCGACTCACCGTGACCGTAGCATGGACGGCGCCGAAAGCAACCCGTTCTCGCGACATTCGACGGCCTCGCCGGGGTATCTCTGGCACATCGCACGGTTCTCGGCGCCATGAAGTGACATCTCGGCAAAATGGGCGAAAAGGGAGTACTGCGAGCTTCGTAGCGATGAGAGAACCGCAGTAATGGTCGCGGTACCACGTACGGTGATCGGGTGACGTTCCGCCGTCCGTCACCGGCACGGGCGCCCTCCGGAGGTTCGGGACCAAAGCCCTCGCCATGTGGAGCCGTTCGGACACTGCCCCCGGCGCCCGGCATGCGGTGCACTGGGAGCGCGCTCCAGGAGATGGGACCTCCCGGGCACGGCGCAGAGGATCCGTGGGAGAACGGGTTGGGCGGGCTCGACCCGGCCATCGTGTGCGGCGATCCCGGTCCCACGGTTCCTCGGAGACCGGTGGAGTCCGGTCAGGCGCGCGGATTGTGATCGGACTCCACCGGCTCGCCCTCGAATTCTCATGTGTCCAGCACCGTAGGGCAGAGATTTGTCACTGAACGCTGCCTGATGCACGGTTGGCTCCTCAATACTGGGAGTGACGGGATAGCGTGTTCCCGGAGGTATGGACACATGCCCGAACCCCCTGATCGCCCGCTACTCCCCCACATGCGGCTCGACGACCTGCTCGCGGAACTGCACGCTCGCCTGGAGGGCGCGCTCGCGACCCGTGACCGCGTCCATTCGCTGCTGGACGCGGTCGTGTCGATCGGCAGCGACCTCGACCTCGCCACCGTGCTGCGCCGCCTGACCGAGGCCGCCACGCACCTGGTCGACGCCCGCTACGCCGGACTCGGCGTGGTCGACGAGGACGGCCGGTTCACCGAGTTCATCCCCGTCGGCGTTCCCGAGCACCAGGCGCAGCTGGTGGCGCGCTTCCCGCACGGCAAAGGCATCCTGGCGGCGCCGTCCCGCGACCGCCACGCGATCCGGCTCGGCGACCTGCACAAGCACCCCGACTTCGAGGGCTTCCCCGCCGGGCACCCCACCATGACCTCGTTCCTCGGCGTGCCCATCCAGGTGCGCGACGAGGTCTTCGGCAACCTCTACCTGAGCGACAAGGCCGGCGGCGGCGAGTTCGACGAAGAGGACGAGGCGATCGTGACCGCGCTGGCCACGGCCGCCGGCGTCGCGATCGAGAACGCGCGCCTGTACGAGGAGACCCGGCTGCGCGAACGGTGGCTCGCCGCCTCGACGGAGATCACCACCCGCCTGCTGTCCGGGGTCGACACCTCGGAGGTGCTCGGGTACCTCGCCCAGCAGGCGCGGGAGATGTCCGCGGCCGACGTCGCCGTGGTGCTGCTGCCGGACGACGAGGACAAGCACCTCGTCGCCGAGATCGTCGACGGAGCTATGGCCTCGGAGATCGCCGGAACTCCCGTCGTGATCAGCGAGACCCAGTGCGGCAGCGTGTACCGCAGCGGCGAGGCGGCCAGCATCGCCGACCTGCGGTACGCCAACTGCCCGATGCTCAGCCACCGCGGCTTCCGTCCGGGGCTGCTGATTCCGCTGGGCACCCGGGAGCGGACCCGGGGCGTGCTGTTACTCGGCAAGCACGGCGTGTGCGCGCCGTTCGACCCGTCCACCCGGCGCATGCTCGACGCGTTCTCCGGGCAGGCGGCCGTGGCGCTGGAGCTCGCCGACGCGCGCCGCGACGCCGAGCGGCTGGTGGTGCTGGAGGACCGCGACCGCATCGCCAAGGACCTGCACGACACCGTCATCCAGCGGCTGTTCGCCTCGGCGATGACGCTCATGAGCACGGTACGGCTGATCCCGAACGCCGAGGCGGGCGAACGCGTGCAGCGCACCATCGACGACCTCGACGAGACGATCCGGGAGATCCGCTCGACCGTGTTCGCCCTGCAGAACCCGCCGACGCCACAGGACACCTCGCTGCGGGGCAGGTTCCTGGCGGCCATCGAGTCCGCCACGCACGCGCTGGGCTGCCGGCCGACCCTCGCCTTCGACGGCCCGGTCGACGGCGTCATACCGGAGCACATCGGCGAGCAGTTACTGGCGGTGCTCCGCGAGGCGCTGTCCAACGTCGCCCGGCACGCCGGTGCCGACGAGGTGCGGCTGCGGATCACCGTGGACACCCACGTCACGCTGGAGGTGGCCGACAACGGAGTGGGCATCCCCGAGCAGGGCCGGCGCAGCGGGTTGCGCAACATGGCGGACCGCGCCGAAGCGCTCGGCGGCGAGTTCCGGACGCTTCCCCGGGAGGGCGGCGGCACGATGCTCGTGTGGCGGGTGCCGCTGCCTTGAGATCCGGGCGGCCCGCCGCCCCGGTGGTTGGGAGCGCTCCATTCGAAGCGCTCCATCGGGGAACCATCGGGCGCTGTGCCGAACCGGCAGGCTAGCCGGGGATCCGCCGCCCGGTGACGATGTCGGTCTCGATCCGGATCAGGTGCGGCCTGGGCCCGGGGGCCCACGGGTCGAGTGGCAGCGCCGCCAGTTCGGCGAGCTCCTCGACGTCGGTGACCGCGCGGGCGATGCCCACGACCATGACCGACCACCCCGTGCGGGCGATCGCGTCGAAGTCGTCCACCTCGAACGCCACCACGGCATCGCGGGTGGCCCGGGCCAGACGTGACTCCCGTGCGGTCCGCACCACGATGTCGGTGCCGTGCAGCGCGAAGTTCACCGGTTGCACGGCCGGCAGCGCCCTATCACTGAACACGATGCGCCCGATCGGCGCCGCGGCCAGCAGCCGCAGGCATTCCGGGCGGCCGAGTACCTCCAGTCCGGCAGTGTCGATGGTCATCTGGCCCCTCATCTGTACGCGCTCCCCCCGCCCCCGGTCAGCCGCTGCGGACTGGCCGGCTGCCGGGTCGGTTCAGTTCCCCCTGTGCCGGAGGCGGGCGAGCAGCACCGCCGCCTGCGTCCGGCGCTTCAGGTCGAGCTTGGCGAGCAGGCTCGACACGTAGTTCTTGACCGTCTTCTCGGCCAGGTACAGCCGTTCACCGATCTGGCGGTTGGTCAGCCCCTCCCCGATCAGGTCGAGGATCTGCCGCTCCTGGGTGGTGAGGGCGGCGAGCGGATCGGGCTGGGCGGAGTCGCCGCGCAGCCGCTCCAGCATCCGGCCGGTGCTGCGGGGGTCCAGCAACGACCCGCCCGCGGCGACCGCGCGCACGGCACCGACCAGGTCGGCTCCGTGGATCTGCTTCAGGACGTAGCCGGCCGCGCCGGCCATGACCGCGTCGAAGAGCGCCTCGTCGTCGGCGAACGAGGTCAGCATCAGGCACGCGATCTCGGGCCGCGCCGACCGGATCTCCCGGCAGACGCTGACCCCCGATCCGTCCGGCAGCCGGACGTCGAGGATCGCCACCTGCGGCCGGACCGCGGGGATGCGGCTGGTGGCCTGCTCGGCGGTGCTCGCCTCGCCGACGACCCGCATGTCCCCTTCGCCTTCCAGGAGCGCGGCGACCCCGCGCCGCACCACCTCGTGGTCGTCCACCAGGAAGACCGTGATCGGGTCCGGCATGACCGCCGTCGCCATGTCGCCTCCACGTCGCGTCGTCCGCCTCGGAACGACGTTAACGCGCGCGCCCGGCGACCGTGACGCCGAACGGCTCCTTGCGCTGCGACAAAGGTCCCGATTCAGACATCCGCCGTGACGTGCAGTGACATCGTGTCACATTTCACCCGGCTCCGCCCTGGGCTCGGCCGAACGCGGTCTCCGAGACCGGGGGCCCGGTCTCAGGACGGCATCGGCCGACCGGTCTCCAGGAAGGTCTTGAGGTCGGACAGCATCGTTACCCGGCCCTCGTTGACCTGCCCGCGCAGTTCCAGGCGCGGGTGAGTGCTGTCGCGGTCGGGGTCGCCGGGGCCGGCACGAACCCGACGGAGTAGGTGAGCCGCCGGGGCGGGTCCGCCTCGATCACCTCGCCGCGCAGGAACGGCGGTTCGGCGCCCTCGTATCCGACGGCCACCATGCGCGTCCGGCCATGGCCGAGCGCCTGGGCGCGCCGGTGGCCGGACGACACGCCTCCCAGGATTCCGGACCTCCCGGCCCGGCGCGCTTCCCTCGCTGCGGCCCGGCCCCAAGGGTGGACGCATGACGAAGACCATCGCCTACGTGCTCTATCCCGGTCTCACCGCCCTCGACCTGGTCGGCCCGCTCACCGTGACGGCCGTCCTGGACGGCGACTTCGAGACCGTGGTCGTCGCCCGCGACCTGGAGACGCTCGACACCGACGCCCCGATCCGCCTCGGCGCGACCGCGACCTTCGACGAGGTCACCGCCCCGTACGCGGTCGTGGTTCCCGGCGGTACCGCGGGCACCTTCGCCGCCTGCGCCGACGAGCGGCTGCTGGACTGGCTGCGCACGGCCTCGGCCACGGCGGAGGTGACGGCCTCGGTCTGCACCGGCTCCCTGATCCTGGGCGCCGCCGGGCTGCTGGAGGGCCGCCGGGCCACCACCCACTGGGGTTTCCGGGACGTACTGCCGAAGTTCGGCGCGATCCCGGTCGCGGAGCGGTGGGTACAGGACGGCGGCATCGTCACCGCCGCCGGAGTCTCCGCCGGGATCGACATGGCCCTGCACCTGGTGCGGGAGTTCGCCGGGGAGGAGGTGGCCCGTTTCGCCCAGCTGCTGATCGAGTACGACCCCCTGCCGCCGCTGGGCGGCATCGACTGGGACGAGGTGGACATCCCCTCCTTCAAGCCCTACATGCAGGAGGCCATGCGGGCCGGGCTGGCGGACCACCCCGAGCTGCTGGCGCGGCTGACCGGCTGATCGGGCCCGGCCCGGCCCGTGCGGACGCCACGGGGGCTCCGGACGGGCCGGGCGCCCGGGGTCAGGGCAGCGGCGGGCGGTCGCCGCTCCACGGGCGGGCCTCTTCGAAAGCGTGCGCGGCGGCGAGGACCAGCGCGTCGGCGTGCCGGGGACCGACGATCTGCAGGCCGACCGGCAGTCCGGCGCGGGTCCGGCCGCAGGGCACGCTGGCCGCCGGCTGCTGGGTCATGTTGAACGGATAGCTGAACCCGGCCCAGCTCGTCCAGCGCCGGTGCGGGGAGGTCGACGGCACCTCGCGGCCGGCCTCGAAGGGAACGATGGGCACCGCCGGGGTGAGCAGCAGGTCGTGCCGCTGGTGGAAGCGGCCCATGCGCTCGCCCATCGCCATGCGGGTGGCCATCGCGGTGAGGTACCGCTGCGCGGAGTGGCCCAGCCCCTCCTCGATGACCTCGCCGAGCCCGGGGTCGAACAGCTCGCGGCGCTCGGCGGGGACGTTCTCGGTCGCCTTGGCCGCGCCGGAGAACCAGAGCACGTGGAAGTCCTCGACGCAGTCGGCGAACCCGGGGTCGGCCCGCTCGACGTGCGCGCCCAGCTCCTCGAACACGCCCACGGCCGCGGCGACGAGCTCGGCCACCTCCGGATCGACGTCGACGTAGCCGAGCGTGGGGCTGTACGCGACGCGCAGCCCGCGCACCGGCCGCCGCAGCGCCTCGGCGAAACCGGCCGCCGGCGGCGCCAGAGCCGACCAGTCACGCGGGTCCGGCCGGGTGATGACGTCCATCATCAGCGCGGCGTCGGCGACGGTGCGGGTCATGGGGCCGGTGTGCGCCAGCGTGCCGAAGGCGCTCGCCGGGTAGTGCGGCACCAGGCCGTAGGTGGGCTTGAGCGCGAACGTTCCGGTGAACGCGGCCGGAATGCGCACCGATCCGCCGCCGTCGGTGCCGGTGGCGAGCGGCGCCATGCCGGTCGCCACGGCGGCCGCGGAGCCGCCGCTGGAGCCGCCCGGGGTGGTGGCGGGGTTCCACGGGTTGCGGGTGATCCCGGTGAGCGGGCTGTCGGTGACGCCCTTCCAGGCCAGCTCGGGCGTGGTCGTCTTGCCGACGAGCACCGCCCCGGCCTCGCGCAGCCGGGCGACCACCGGAGAGTCCTCCGGCCACGGCTGGCCGGGGTCGACGGTGCGCGAGCCGCGCAGGGTGGGCCAGCCGCGGGTGAGGTGGATGTCCTTGACCGCCGCCGGGACGCCGTCCAGCGGCCCCTGTGGCGCGCCGGCACGCCAGCGCCGCTCGGACTCGCGGGCGGCGGCGCGGGCCTCCTCAGGACGGACCAGGCAGTAGGCGTTGAGCGTCGGGTTCCACTGCTCGATGCGGTCCAGGACCGCGTCCGTCGCCTCGACCGGCGACAGTTCACCGGCGCGGTAGCGGGCGAGCAGTTCGGTCGCCGGCAGGTCGGCCGGGGAGGCGGGTTCGGACGTGCGCCCCGCGGTGGGGGCGGCGTCGTGGGCCGGCTCGCCGGTCCTCGCCTTGCTGCTCACTGGCGGCCTCTCTTCCGTTCGGCGCGGTTGTCAGGGTCCCGAGACGTATCCGCGCCGCTTGTCGACGACGTTGCGCAGTTCGCGCCCGCCGACGAAGCGGCGCAGGTTGTCCGCGAACAGGGTGACCAGTTCGTCCCGCCAGCCGACGACGTCGCCGGACATGTGCGGGGAGACGATCACGCCGGGCAGCTCCCACAGCGGGGAGTCGGCGGGCAGCGGCTCGGTCTCGAAGACGTCGAGGCCCGCCCCGGCGAGCCGGCCGGAACGCAGCGCGTCGACGAGGTCGCGCTCCACGACGAGCTGGCCGCGGCCCACGTTGATCAGCCGTGCTCCGGGGCGCATCCGGGCGAACAGCGCGGCGTCCGCCAGTCCGCGAGTGCCGGGGGTCAGCGGCGCGGCGAGCACGACGTAGTCGGCGCGGCCGAGGGCGGCGGCGAACGGGCCGGCGGCTGCGGACCCGGCGACCGGCCGTTCGGTGGCCACGACGGTGCCGAAGTCGGGATCGTCGCTCCGGGCGGTCCGGCCGGCGCCCTCGACGGTCATCCCGACCGCGGCGAGCCGGCGCGCGATGGCGCGGCCGATCGGCCCGGTGCCGATGACGAGCACGTGCCGTCCACCGACGCGTTCGGTCTCGCGGTGCCGCCACGTGCGGCGGCGCTGCAGGTCCAGCGTGGTGGGAAGGTCCTTGGCGAAGGCGAGGACGGTGCCCAGGACGTACTCGGCGATGGGTTCGTCGAAGACTCCGCGGGAGTTCGTCACGACGACGTCGCTGCCGACGAGGCCGGGGAACATCAGGTTGTCGACCCCGGCCGTGGCCGCGTGGATCCAGCGCAGCGCGTCGGCCTTGGCCCAGGCGGCGGTGACGGCCTCGGAGAACAGCTCCCACACGAACAGCGCCTGCGCGCCCGGCAGGACGTCCGGCAGCGCGTCGGCGGTGGCGTAGCGGACGGAGGCGACACCGGGGACGTCCTCGAACCGTTCCCGGCCCGGCGGGAGGTCGGCTCCGTGCAGGACGACCAGGTCGACGTTGTGCGGCGGCTGGCTGCTCACAGGTGCGGCTCCCCAGGGACGGCGTGGACGGCCGGTGTCCGGGCTCCGTGCTCCCCGGTGATCCTTCCCGCCGGAGACGGATGTCCCGCCGCCGCGCCAGCTGCCGGCCACCGGCGTCGCGAAGCGATTGCCACGCTAGGGAGCGGTCGTAGGATTGTCAACAATTTCAGGGCCACCCGGCTGCGGGGGATGCCGCGGCGACCGGGAACCGGCATGGCGCGGCCACCGTCCAACCCAGGCCGCTGTCCCTGTCCCGCGCCGGAGTCGCCGTGCCCTTTCTCGACCTGATGGCCAACATTCTCTTCATCCCGCTCGCCATCACCGGACTCGTTCTCCTGCCACGCCTCGCGCCGGAGCGCCGGGGCCTGACGGCGACGGCCATGGTGCTATTCGTGCTGTTCGCTCTCGCCCGGTTCGGCATGTTGATGGTGCCGCCCCCACTTCGTTATGCCGGAACGACCGATGTCGCGATGACAGCGGTCTCGATCCTGGCGAGTCTGCTGATGGGTGCGGCCATCGTGCTGCTCATCGTCGCGGCGTGCCGCCGGCCCGCCGCCGCGCGCCCGCACCCGCCGGTCGCCCCTCCTCCGCCGGGACCGGCTCACCCGGCGCCCGGGCCGTCGTACGGCGGCCGACCGACCACCCCGCCGCCGGCCGCCCGCTGACCCCACCACCAAGGAACCGACGATGAGCTACTTCCTCAGCACCCTGCTCGGCATGGTCAGCGGGCTGTTTTCCACCCTGGTCTTGCTGTTCGCCGGAGGGTTCGCCCTGATCTGGGCCGGCCGCGCCCCGGCCGGGCGCGGGCTCGTCCGGTCCGCCGGCGCCCTCCTGCTCGTCGACGCGCTGGTCAACCTGGGCAGGACGATCCTCTTCGCCCTGGCCAACTACCCTGGCCGGCACCAGGAGGCGTCCGTCGACCTGGTCATCCTGCTGGCCCCGTTCCTGAACGTCGCCTCCAACGCGGCGCTGATCGGGGCGGTCATCCTGCTGCTGGTGGCGGTGGTGCGCGGAAGCCGCCGGGCGCCTGCCGGCCGCCCGGCACCCGGCATTGCGCCGCAGCCGCCCGGCCCGCAGCCGCCCGGGCCTTGGACGCGGTAGCCGGACGGGCGTCCCCACCGGGGAAGCCGCTGGCCGGTGCCCGCGCGCGGGCACCGGCCAGCGACGCTTCGGGATGGGCGCCATGGTGGGGTTACCTCGAACGGAAGACTTATGTAACGAAGATGTAACAGCAACGCATTTCTCAGGCATTGACACGCGGATTCGCGATCGTATGATTGTCAACAATCCACGGCTCCACCTGGCGTGGTCAAAGTTGACAGTGTTCTCCCTGACCTCGCCTCTCTGGGCGAGTCCCCGGCCGGTGTCACCGGCGGGTCCCGGCACGTCGAACCGCGCGCCGGATTCTCACGGCCGTCATGGCCGCTCTGTGTCTACACCCGTCTCACATGCCCGAGAACGAAAGGGCCGGTTCAAGAATGCCCAGGTACCTGACCATCAGCCTGGAAAAGCGCGGCGTGAGCTGCGTCGCGGAGCTGCTCGACAAGGACGCGCCCCGCACCTGCGACGCGGTGTGGAACGCGTTGCCGCAGGGCGGCGACATCTACCACGCCAAGTACGCCCGCAACGAGGTGTACACGATGGTCCCCCGGTTCGCCGCCGAGGAACCGGGCCAGGAGAACCCCACGGTGACCCCCATTCCCGGCGACGTCGTGTACTTCTCCTTCCCCGGTGGCATGCTCGACCGCCGGTTCAAGGAGGAGAAGGGCATCCACGAGCTGCCCGGCGTCATCGACCTCGCCATCTTCTACGGACGCAACAACCTGCTGCTCAACGGTGACGTCGGCTGGGTGCCCGGCAACGTCTACGCCACGATCGTCGAGGGCCTGGACCGCATGGCGGAGGCCTGCAACGACGTGTGGCGGTCCGGCAGCATCGGCGAGCGCCTCATCTACGAGCGGCGTGGAGAGTAACGGTCCCACCCGCGGGTGCGGACCCCAGGAGAAGGCCCTGCTGAGGGCGTCGACGAAAACAAGCCGAGAAGGAGGTGAGTGACCAATGCGGACCGATCGGCCGGCCAGTGTGTCACTGAGCGGCATGGACCAGGGAGAGCGGGTCATGACCACGAACGCGGCGCCGACGGAGTTCGGCGCGGACGCCGGCACGCCGCCGGGCCCCGCGCGGCGGACCGACCCGACCGCTGCCGCGCTGCTGGGGACGGCCGCGCTCGTGCCCGACGGCACCGCGTGGCACGCGGACGAGTTCGTGACCGCCCCGGACGGCCCGGTACCGCCGGCGCCCCCCGCGGCACCGGTCTCCGCGGCCTCCGGTACGGCGGCGGTGCCCGTCGAGGTGCCGGGCAGCGCCGGCGAGCGGGTCAACGTGACCGCCAAGGACAACATCATCGAGATCTCGGCCTTCGCCCAGCCGCCCGGCCAGTCCGGCATCGGCCTGGTGGCTCCCTTCGACTTCGCGCTCGACCGCGAACTGTGGCGGTGGACCCCGGACGACGTCTCGCTGTACCTGACCCGGCTGCCCTACGTCCCCGTCCCGGTGACGGTGGAGATGGCCGCCGCGCTCAGCGACGGCGACAAGGTCCGCCGCGCCACCCGCGACGTGCTCGCGCCGGAGCCGCTGGTCGTGGGGTACGCCTGCGCCTCCGGCAGCTTCGTCGACGGCACGGCCGGGGAGAAGCGGCTGCAGGCCAGCATGCTGGACGCCGGCGCACCCGCCGCGGTCACCACCTCCGGAGCACTGATCCGGGCCCTGGAGGCCCTGGAGGCCCGCCGGATCGCCGTGGTCACTCCGTACGTGGACACGGTGACCGAGCGGTTGCTCGGCTTCCTCGGCGAGCACGGGATCGACACGGTGTCCAGTGTCGGCCTGGGCCTGCTCAACCACATCTGGAAGGTCACCTACTCGGAGGTCGTCGAGGCGGTCCGCGACGTCGACCGCCCGGACGCCGAGGCGGTGTTCATCAGCTGCACCAACGTCCTCACCTACGACATCATCGCGCCGCTGGAGCGCATGCTCGGCAAGCCCGTGCTGGCCGCCAACCAGGTGACGATGTGGGCGGCGCTGCAGTCGATCGGCCGCAACGCCGTGGCGGCCGACCAGTGGCTGGTCTCCGCGACCAGCCGCACCGCGGCCTGATCCCGGCCTCAGGTTCACCACGAGAGATTGAAGGAGGGTCCATGGGGGCCACCGCCGGTTTCCTGTACCCCGGGTACAGCGCCGAGGACGACTACCCGGCGTTCCAGCGGCTGCTCGGCGACGACGTGACGCTGCGCCTGGTGCACACCCTTATGCGCGAGGACGCGCACCGGGTCGACGCCCTGCTGGACGTGGGCGGCCCGGACGTGCTCGCCGAAGGCGCGCGCACCCTGCGGGAGCAGGGCATCGACGCCATCGTCTGGGCCTGCACCAGCGGCAGCTTCGTGTTCGGCTGGGAGGGCGCCGCCCGGCAGGTGGCCGGGGTCCGCGAGGTGGCGGGGGTACCGGCCTCCAGCACGTCGTTCGCGTTCGTCAACGCGCTCCGGCACCTCGGGCTCGCCCGGGTGGCCATCGCCGCGACCTACCCCGACGATGTGGCACAGCGGTTCGTGGAGTTCCTGCGCGACGGCGGGGTCGAGGTCACCTCGATGGCCAGCCGCGGCATCGTGACCGCCGCCGAAGTGGGCACCCTGCCGGCCGCGGACGTGCTCGGCTTCGTCGCCGGCAACGACCACCCCGACGCCGAGGCCGTCCTCGTCCCGGACACCGCGCTGCACAGCGCCGGCATCCTGGACGCGCTGGAGGAGCGCCTCGGCAAGCCCGTCCTGACCGCCAACCAGGTGAGCGTGTGGGAGGGGCTGCGGCTGGCCGGCGAGACGTCGGCCCGGTCCGGCCTCGGCACGCTCTTCCGTACCGGATCCCCCGTCGCGGCGTGACGCCGCGGCGTACCCACCGCGGGGCCGGCCGCCGATCGACGGCCGGCCCGCTGCGGTTAGGGTCGTAACCCCCGAAATCTCCCCGACCAATTCAAGAGAGGCGCAGTCCACGTCATGAGTGCTCCAGGTGAACTCGAACCCGTTCCCCGGGAGTCGACCGCGGCCCTCATCGCCCAGCAGCTGCGAATGGCCATCATGCACGGTTCCCTCAGCCCGGGCGACCAGCTCGGCGAGACCGAGCTCGCCGGCCGCCTCGGCGTGAGCCGGGGACCGCTGCGCGAGGCGATGCAGCGGCTGGTGCAGGAGGGCCTGCTGCGCAGCGAACGGCATCGCGGCCTGTTCGTCATCGACCTGACGACCGAGGACGTCCGTGACGTCTACACGGCACGGCTGGCCATAGAGCGCTGTGCCTGCGAGCTCATCATGCGCGGCAACCGCGGTGAGGCGCTGGCCCGCCTCACCGCCGCGCTCACCACCCTGGTCGCCGCGGCCGAGACCGGCGACCGCACGGCCATGAGCGACGCCGACCACGCCTTCCACCAGACCCTGGTCAGTTGCTCCGGCAATTCCCGGCTGGAGCGGATGGCCGAGACCCTGCTGGTCGAGACGCGGATGTGCCTGACGGTGATGCAGGACGTCTACCCCGAGCCCGCCGAACTCGTCGACGAGCACCAGAAGCTGGTGGACGCCATCGCCGACGGCGACGAGCGGCTGCTGCTGCGGCTGATCGAGGGCCACATGATGGACACCGTCGAACGGATCAACGAGGCGGACGACCGGTCCGGCAGCGACCCGGGAGGGGCGCGCGCCGTCTCGGGGTGAATCCGGTCCGGTGCCGCCGCCTGCCGCGGGGGGACCGCTACCCGTTGGCCTGCTCGCAGTACCTGGCGGCCGCGTAGAAGAGCTGCCGGTGGTCGACATCGGCGCCGTCGAGGAAGCCCCGGCCGAAGGCGGCGAGAACCGGATCGCGGCTGGCGGCGAGGGTGGCGACTCCGTCCTCCGGATCGAGCACATCGAGCCGGAAGGTGGAAGTGCTCGACACCCCCGCCCACGTCGCCAGTGCCGTCTCGCACGTGGCGTCGCGGCCGACCGACTCGGGTTCCACCCGCGCGGCCAGCTCCGCCCGCCGCTCGGCCGGCAGCGCCGTGTCCTCCAAAGGCGCGCCGATGGCGCTGAGCGCCACGACGGCGAGCGGAACCGAGAAGGCCAGCACGGTGCTGACGGCGTGCCCCGTGCCCGGGCGCCGTGGAGCGCGGTCGGCGTGAGGCGGCGTCCCCCGCCGGGCGAGCAGCCTTCGCAGACCCGAGCCGGCGGCGGCGCACACGGCGCAGAGCCCGAGCAGCAGGGGGAGCGCGACCCAGACGACCTGCTCCACGGAGTAGGAGGTCAGCATGGCCAGCCCCACACCGCCCCAGCAGGAGAGGGAGGGGTCCGCGGCGAGACAGGGGACGCTTTCGGCCGCCCCCAGGATGACGGGGGGCAGCAGCACGACCACCGTGAACGCGAACACGACGCCGGCGCACAGGGCCGCGCCCAGGCGACCGCGCCCGCCGGCCCACGCCCCCAGCCCGGCACTGGTGCCCATGGCAAGAAGGACGCAGCAGGCGAGGGCATAGTCCAGCACGGTGGAGAAGCCGGGGCCGGTGGCCCGCACCCCCTGGCCGACGGTCACCCACGCCAGCAACGCCGCCTGTGCGGCGGCGACCGCCGCCGCCCCGATGACGGGAAGCAGCGGACGCACCGCCGGTCCGCGCGTGTCGGGCCGGAGGATCAGCCCGGTGAAGGTGAACACCGCCGCACACCCGACCGCGACGGGCAGGGCCCAGGACAGGACGGCGGTCATGGCGGCGATGCGCACCGTGTACCAGTCCCAGCCGCCGGGCCCGGCGCGGATGGCGCTGTCGAAAATGACCCACAGCGCGAACACGCACCCGAACACGACCGCTGCGCAGCACAGCCCGGCGGCGCACGCCGCGCGCCGGCGCTCGGTGGCCGCGAGCCAGACACGGGCGCTCAGCGCCGCCCACCTCAGGAGCACGACGCACAGACCCCACAGCACCAGGTACGAAACGACGCCCTGGACCGGGAACGCGGCCAGCAGGCCGAGCCAGCTGCCAACGCCCACCACCGGCAACGAGTAACCGAGCAGGGTGCCTCCGGCGAGCACCGCGGCCGGCCCGCTCCAGCGGCGCGCACCGTCCGGGTCCGCGTGCACCGCGTTCCACCCGACCGCCGCCACCAGCGCGCCCACCGGCGCGCCCAGCAGCATCGCCACCGCGGCGCCGCCCACATTCAGTGCCCCGCCGTCGGTCGCGACGCGGCCGACCGTGCCCAGGTGCGCCTGAAGCGCTCCCAGTAATATGCCCGCGAACGCGAGGTCGGCCAGGCTCACCGTGGCGAGGCGGCGCGGGTCGTCGAGCATCCGGAGCCGGAAGGCGGGCGAGGGATGGTAGCTGCGGAGTCCGCGCCACCAGCGCCGCCACGGCCCGGCACGGGATGCGGGTCCGGGCCGGGAAAGGATCGCACGCAGCGCCCGGTCACTCCGCCAGGCGTAGGCGGCGCGCACGTCGGCGTAGTGCTCGCGGGTGCGCAGCACCCGGGCGCGGATCGCCTGGAGCAGCAGGAGCGCGATGGCCCCCATGAACAGCGGCGCTTGGAGAACGACCAGGTTCCCCGTGGCCTGCCCGGTCGCTAGCGCGACGATCGTCAGGAACGTGTAACTGGGCAGCAGCGGTGCGATGAGGAGCAGGGAGGCCCACCACGCGGCCATGGTCAGGTAGGTGAGGTCCACGTCGCGGTTGCGCAGATGGGCGATCTCATGCCGGAGCACCGCACGCGGCGGTTCGTCCAGCCCGCCGTCGGCCCGCTCCGCGAGCAACGACGAGTCGACCGCCAGCCGGTACCTGCCCAGCGCCCCGAAGACGCGCGCCCCGCCCGCCCTTCCCTGGGTGGTCAGCACGCGGACCCGCTCCGACGCGCCGTCCAGTCCGGTCTCCGCCTCCGCGCGGGCGGCCCGCACCACGGGATCGTCCGCCGCTCTGCGGGGGCGCAGCCGGAGTTCCAGGGCGATCGGCCACAGCAGGTAGCCGACCACGGTGAGGAGTGCCCAGATCGGCCCGGCGCCCATCATCCAGGCGATCGTTTGGCCGCGGTTGCGCGCGTAGCAGTCGAGGAAACCGTCGAGGACCGCACGGTCGGAGAGAACCGCCGCGCCGGTGCGGGCCGCCTCCTCGCAATCGGCCATGCTGAGCCCCGCGAACTCCGCTCCGGCCGTGATCGCGAGCGGGAGGTAGAAGAATCCGATGTACATGGCGCCGACGGCAGCGGCCAGGATGAGCAGGAAGAACCGGATGCTGGTGGCGGACGGCAGCAGGAACGGGTCGTATCGGCCGGGTGTCGCCGCCTCAGCCGCCGGATTCGGCACCGGATCCGCCGTCCACGGCGCGGGGAGCGGTGAGTTCGGCGACGACCGCGCGCGTCAGTTCCGCCGCCTGTTCCGGTGGCAGACCGGCCCGCACGCAGTACGCGGTGAGGGCCGCGGCGATGTGGGGCAGCTGGTCGGGGGCCGGCACGGGAAGCGCGGTCTCGGGCGCGACCGGCTCCGCCCGCCGGATCCGCAGGCGCACGGCGATGCGGCGCCACGCCCGGTCCCACCAGGGGCGCAGCACGTCGGTGAGGGTGCCCTCCGCCAGTTCGTGGAGCGCGCCCAGCACGATGCCGGTGATCGCACCGACGACGATCTCGCCGAACCCGAGCGGGTTGTCCTCCGCCCGGTTCGCCCGCCCCCGTTCGAAGTACTCGTCCCGGACCCACGGATAGTGCGCGGTCTCCTCCGGCGCGACCTGGGCCACGACCCGCTCCGCGACGAAGTCGAGGGTGGGGGCCCACCCGCTGTGGCGCGACGCGTCGGGCATCTGACCTCGCCTCCCGATCGGGTGCCGGAGCACTCACGCTATGCGGTGTGTTTCGATCTCGGCAGACTTTTCGCGGGGTTGGCGGAAACCGGCCACCGCACGGCCGGATGCGGCGCCCGGCCGGTGCACGGCCGCACTCCGGACCTGGCGGCGGTGGGCACGATCTCGTTCCGGTCGGCGACCGACCGGACGAATGCCGCGGCCTCCAGATCCCGCCGGTCGTCCACCTGGATGTGCTTCAGAGGGGGACAGCGGGCTGACGTGCCGCTTGTCGCGGTACGTGCACGGCGGCCGACCCGCGAAGGCGTCCGTGCCCCTGATATGGGCCGGACTCGACACCGGCAAGGCCCACCACCACCGCGTGGTCGTCGCAGACCACGGCCCACGACCGCGAACGGCGAGACCGCACGCCTGGACGTGATCCGCGACGTCCCGGCCCTGAACTCCGCCGCCCTATGGGCGACGGACCTCGACCACGGCAGTGCCGTCCTGCTCACCGGCCCGCTCCTGGATCGCGCCGACCGGTGACCTACCTGACCGGCCGTGCCGTACAGCGCGCGTCGGCCCCCTACCGGGGCGAGGGCGAGACCGGCACCCGCGACGCCTTCGTCTCCTCTTCTTCCGCAGCGGGTACGGGGCCTCGCCCGTCCTTCACCGGCGCAAGCTGCGATCACCCGACCTGGCGGTCGCGGCCGGCGAGGAAACCCGCCGCGAGCTGCAGCAGCATGAGCAACGCCATGAGCCCGAGCGGTGCCTGCCAGTCGCCGCTGTGCTCGTAGAGAACGCCGACGATGATCGGCCCCGGAATCGACAGCAGGTAGCCGGTGCTCTGCGCGAAGGCCGAAAGCCGGGTCACCGTCTCGCCGTCCCTGCCGCGCATCCCGATCATCGTCAAGGCCAGCGGGAACGAGCAGTTGGCCACCCCGAGCAGCACCGCCCACAGCCAGGGCGCGGCCGTCGGCGCCGCCCACAGGCCGGCGTAGCCGGCGAGTCCGAACAGCCCGAGCGCCACGGCGATCCCGCTCTGGTTCGGCAGCCGCCCGGCGACGGCGCCCAGCACGTACGCGAGCGGGACGCCGAGCAGTGAGGTCAGCGCGAACAGCAGGCCGGCCGTCTCCGCGCCGAGCCCCGCGTCGCGGAACATCTGCGGGAGCCACCCGATCACGATGTAGGCGGCGGTGGCCTGCAGACCGAAGTACGCGGCGAGCGCCCAGGCCACCGGTTCGCGGACGAGGCGGCGGCCGGGCGCGCGGTCCGGCGGGCTCGTCGGCGGGACGGCCGCACCCGCCGTCCGGGCGGCGGCCGGGCGCTGCCGGGCGAGGGCGGCCCAGGCGGGCACGGCGACGGCGGCGAGCAGCGCCCAGGCCGCCAGCCCCATTCGCCAGTCGCCGCCGAGCGCGCCGGTCAGCGGGACGGTACCGGCCGCGGCGGTCGTGGCGCCGAGGTTGAGGCACGTGGTGTACAGGCCGGTCATAGCGCCGACCCGATCGGGGAACCGCTGTTTGACGACGACCGGCAGCAGGACGTTGGTGACCGCGATCCCGGCGAGCGCGAGCACGCTGACCGTGACGAACAGCGCGGTGTTGCCGGTGAGCGGGCGCAGGGCCAGCCCGGCCGCGATCGCCGCCATGCCGAGGGCGACGACGGCGGCGGCCCCACGCCAACGGGCCAGCCGGGGTGCGGCGGGGCCGACGAGCGCGAAGCACAACGCCGGCAGGGCGGCGAGCAGCCCGGCGGAGGTGGCGTTCATGCCGATGCCGGCGCGCACCTCTTCGAGCACCGGTCCGAGGCTGGTGACCGCCGGGCGCAGGTTGACGGCGGCCAGCACGAGGGCGGTCGCGGCGAGCAGGTACCCGCCCGTGGACCGGTCGAGGCGGCGGGACGGTCGTACGCGGCGTAATCCGTCATCGAAGGAAGACACCGAAAAAGCATAGAATCATAGAATGAATCTTCCCGCGGTCCCCCGCCGCACCGGACTGTCCGACCAGGTCATCGTGCGGCTGCGTCAGCAGATCACCTCCGGCGCGTGGCCGGTGGGCTCCCGTATCCCCACCGAGCCGGAACTCGCGGAGCAGCTCCGGGTGGCCCGCAACACCGTCCGGGAGGCCGTGCGGGCGCTCTCCCACAACGGGCTGCTGGACATCCGCCAGGGATCGGGCACCTACGTGGTGGCGACCAGTGAACTGGCCGGGGTGATGCGGCGCCGCTTCGCCGCCGCCGAGCGGCGCGACGTCATCGAGCTGCGCGGCTCCCTGGAGGCGACGGCCGCGGGGCTGGCCGCTGAGCGGCGCATGGCCGAGGACCTGCGGCGGCTGACGGACCTGCTGGACCGGCGCGAACGGGCCTGGGAGTCCGGCGACCGGGACGCCTTCGTGACCGCCGACGCCGCCTTCCACCTGGCGGTGGTCGCCGCCTCCCACAACGAGGTGCTGGCGGAGCTGTACGCGGACCTGGGCGAGGTGGTCCGGGACTCGCTGCGCGACCACTTCGGCGCCGGACTCCGGCCGGACGAGTACCTGGACCACGCGCGGCTCCTCGACGCGATCCGCGCCGGGGACGCGGGTGCGGCCGCCGCCGAGGCGGCGTCCCACACGTCGGGGTGCCGGGCCGGCCGGTGACCGGCCGGCCCGGCTCTGGTCACCGGTACCCGGTCACGTCGGCGGGCTTCCCGGCGTCCTGCACCTCCACCACGTACCGCCAGCTGTCGGGCTGCGAGCCGTCGAGGTCGGTGAAGCCGTACACCTGTGCCAGCCCACCGCTGGACAGCGACGACCCGTTCCAGCGGGCGACCTCCGGGTCGGCGGCGAGCGCGGCCACCGCGCGGCCGACGAAGCGCGGGGTCTCGGATATGGCGAAGTGCGGCTCCCGCTGGAGGGCGTCCCGCCAGGTCTCCTCGGTGACCCCGAAGTGGTCCAGCATGAGCTCCGAGCGCATCCACCCCGGCGTGAGCGCCACGGCCGTGGCGCCGCGCGAACCCAGTTCGTGGCCGAGGGCGAAGGCCATGCGCAGCACGGACGCCTTGGCGAGGTCGTAGAAGAACGACACCCGGTAGTTCCGCGCGTTGTATTCGGCGGTTCCGTCGGTCATTTCCACGACCAGCCCGCCGGGGCGGCGCAGCAGCAGCGGGAGCGCGTGGTGGCTGGTGATCGCGTGGGTGTCCACCGCGAGCCGGAGCAGCCGCAGCCCGCTGTCGAGGTCGTGCTCCCACACGGGTGCGTCCCAGTCGAACAGCAGCTCGCCGCCCCAGATGTCGTTGACCAGCACGTCCAGCCGCCCCTGCTCGGCGTCGATGCGATCCACGAGCGCTCGCACCTGCTCCGGGTCCAGGTGGTCGGTGGGCACCGCGACGCCGTGCCCGCCCGCGGCGGTGACGAGGTCGGCGGTGTCCTCGATCGTTTCGGGGCGGTCGTACTCCGAGCGCCGTTCGCGGGTGCTGCGGCCGGTCACGTAGACGGTCGCCCCCGCCGCGCCGAGTTCGACGGCGATCCCCCGTCCCGCTCCCCGCGTCGCGCCCGCGACCAGAGCGACCTTGTCCTTGAGCGGTGCTGACATCCGACTCCTCGTGTCCGTGTTCCTGCTGATCACGATGCCCTTCCGGACATCGCACGGCCGATGCTGACAGCCACCGCCTGACACCTTCTGTCAGTCACCGGCCGGGAACCGGCGAGATCCGCACGCCCGGCCGGCGTTGACACGTCGTCGGCACGGCGGTTATAACGGTCGGCGTGCAGCGCGGCGCCGGCCGAGAGCAGTGGGCAGGCCGGTGGCCGAGCGGGCACCATGTACGAAGGGACGACGCCATGATGAGCTCGCGCTCCGCACTCCGCGCCTGACGTAAGCGCCTGTCCGCGCGTCGTTCCCTATCCGTTTCCTCCGGGCGGTCGAGTACCCCCGTGTGACGTCATCCCGCCAGGCCATCGACGGCTGCCATTCCCGGCGGCCGGATGCCGTGGCGGCTCCGATCGGCGTCCGCCCTCCGGGCGAGGGTCCACGCGCGCCGTTGCGCCGTGCGCGCACCACCTGACCACCATCACCGCGGCCCGCCGCGGTCCCTCGCCTTCTCCCAGGAGTTTCACACCGTATGCCCACGTCCTTCGCGTCCTTCAACCAGTCGATCATCGACGAGTTCCGCCGCAACGGCGGAAAGGTCGGTGGCCCGTTCGAGGGCGGCGACCTGCTGCTGCTCACCACCACCGGCGCGAAATCCGGAACCGAGCACACCGTCCCGCTCGGCTACGTCCGCTACGGCGACCACCTGCTGATCGTCGGCTCCGCCGGCGGCGCCGACCGCCACCCCGCCTGGTACCACAACGTGCTCGCGCACCCGATGGTGCGGGTGGAGATCGGCACCGAGACGTTCGGCGCCGTGGCGGTCCCCGCCGAGGGCGCGCGCCGTGACGCCCTGTTCGAGCACGTCGTGCGCGCGGCCCCCGGCTACGCCGACTACCAGGCCAAGACCGCCCGGGTGATCCCGGTGGTCGTCCTGGAACGCTCCCAGCCCGAGGCGGAGGCGGACCTGCCCCCGGCCGCGAACCTCGCCGAGAAGCTCGTGGAGATCCACCGCTGGCTGCGTTCACAACTCGACCACGTCCGTGCGGAGGCAGAGGCGCACTTCACCGCCCGGGCGGCCCACCCGAGCGGGGACGCACCGCCGCCCGGCCTCGGCCTGCAGATCCGGCAGCACTGCCTGGCGTTCTGCGAGTCCCTGGAGTACCACCACACCAGCGAGGACGCCGGAATGTTCCCCGCCCTCGCCGAACAGCACCCCCACCTGCGCGAGACCGTCGCCCGGCTCCGCGAGGAGCACCGGACCGTCGAGCGGATCAGGGGAGAACTTCTCGCCCTGCTTGCCGACATCGGAACGGCCGACCCGGACCGGTTCCGCGTGGAACTCGACCGGATGACGGAGGAACTGACCGCCCACTTGGACTACGAGGAGGAGGCGCTGTTCCCGGTCCTGGCGGAAATCCCGTTCCCGCCGGTGGCGCGGGAGGCGACCGCGTCCTGAGTCATGGCGGTGGGGTGGTGACGGGCGTTCGCGGCCGTCACCACCCTGAGGCCGTGACGCCGGGCCGACCGCGGCCATGGGAAATCCACCACGTGTCCGCGTCTCCTGGGCCAAGATCAAGGGCGGAGGTACAAGGTCGGGGAGGCAGACGGGTGAGTGCGCGGAGCATGCCGACGTTCATCGACATGCCGGCCGACTGCGCGAGGTCGGCAATGCTTCTGGAGAGCGAGGAGCACTCCGATCGACGCTACGTCATCTGCTGGACCTGCAAGGGGAGCGGAAAACTTTGAGCACGCTCGACGCGCTGTCCTCCTACAGCGGTCGCGAATCCGACTGCGTCGAGTACGCCCCCTCCCCCACCGAGTGGTCCGCCTTCCTCACCGCCGTCAAGCACCGCCACCTGTAACAGACGCCAGGCCGCGGGTCACTCCACCTCGTCGGTCCCGTCGCTCTCGTCGGCCTCATCCAGTCTGCGGACCGCCATGGCGGTCTCCACCCCGTCGTCATGCAGCACGTGGCGCATCCGGCCGACGTCGATGAAGGCCCCGCCGAGGGGATGCTCCGCCAGGCGCGAGATCGCGGTCGCGAACTTGGCCATCGACGTCCTGCCCGGGATGAAGATCGACAGCTCGTCCCGGGCCTCGAAGGTCCGCACTTCGAGGTCGCCCGGCAGCGCTGCGGCGTCCGCGACCGGAACGTTGACCAGCAAGTCCGGCCCTCCCGCGGTGAGCCCCTTTCTCTTCTGCTCCGGGGTCTCCATGGCCCAGGCCCACCACGGAGTCCCCGACACGGTGGCTCCGCTCGACCGCACGGCCGCGACCAACTCCCGGACGGCGGCCGTGAGGACGGCATCGGCCGCGTCCCAGTCGTAGGGCTCCTGCCCGACCAACGAGCCGGGCACGAGCCTGGACACCACGGTCATCTCCGGTGCGTGGCGCAGGCGCGGCTCCGGCCTCGCTCTGAGGAGTTCGCACGCGTCGCTGATCGCCTCGTCCTGGGCCTGCCGCTGCCGCTGTACCTCGCTGACATGCTGGTGCAACAGGGCGGAGGCCGTATCCGGTTCATCGAGAGCGCGCCGGACGAGCTTGACGCTCATTCCCGCGCCGCGCAGCGCGGTGATCAGCGCGGCCTGCTCGACCTGGTCGAAGGTGTAGGAGCGGTATCCGGTCTGCTCATCGACCTCGGCCGGGACGAGCAGCCCCTCGGAGTGGTAGAAGCGCAGGGTCTGCGGCGACAGGAGGCACATTTCGCTGAAGTCGCTGATGGAGAGCATGGCACCAGGTTCGCCCTTCCAGTAACCACAAGGTCAAGCGCGGCGCCCGCGTCCAGCGTCACCGCATGACCGCTTTCGGTCACCCTGCGCCCGCTGTCCGGTTCGGATGCGGCGCGACTCGATCCCGGTGGAATACTCGAATCACAGGGCGGTGCTCCACGTGGAGCACCGCCCTGCATGACGACATCTCGATAAGCGGGTGCCTGGCGGTGACACGTTGGACAAGCTGATCGATCCGGATGCCATCCCCGTTCCGGAGGTTGACCCGGACGCGATCGAGGAGGCGGGCCGCAGTCTCAAGGCCGACGGAGAGGCGGTCGCCCAGTCCGGTCACGACATCAACGACACCTGGCAGGGGCTGTCGGGGGCCTATGTCGCCCCCGAGTCCGAGACGCTACTTGCGGCCGTGAGTCCGGTGGCCACCGCCGGCGACGACTTCGCCGAGGCCACGGCGACCGTGGGCAACGCGCTCATGGACTTCGCCGAGGAGATCCGGCCGATCATCCAGGAGCTGAAGGGCTACCGCATCCAGGCCCGGGAGCTGGTGGCGGATGTCGACGGCGATCCGGATTGGCGTGCGAACGAGGACTTCGTTGATCGCAACAACAGGCTGAACTTCTGGGTGTTGTCCGCCCAGAACAGGTACATGGAAGCGGAGCGCACCTGCGCGAACGCGATCACGGGCCTCTTCGGCGGCACCACGTTCGTGGGCGCCGACCCCGGCGGGAACACCGCGCTCAAGGACGGTCAGGAAGAGTACGGCTACGACGGGTTGTCGGCGTACGCGTACTACGGCGAGACGCCGTGGGGGACCTACCAGGAGCAGGACCTGCCCTGGTTCATGGACGCCTGGGACGGCGTCAAGGACTGGGCTCTGGGCACGGCCGAGGACGTCGGCGGCGCGCTGGGCGTCTACGGCGAGAGCGGGTGGTTCATAGCCGGTCATACGCGAGAGAACCTCGCCGCCTACTGGCCCGAGACCCTCCGGGGCGCCTTCTCGTTGACCGGCCTCTACTCCCAGAGCCGTGGCCTGGAAAGCCCGCTTTCAGGCCATTGGTGGGAGAACTTCTCGACGGCTTGGGAAGGGGTCGCACACGCGTACGTGCCGTGGCGGGAGTGGGACGACCGCCCCGGATACGTGGTCACCCAGGCGACCATCAACATCGGCCTGACATTCGCGGGCGGATTCGGCGCGGCCAGGAGTGTGTGGCACGGCATGCGGGGCGCGAGTCACGGCCACCACGACAGCGGGCTCGACGCCGACGGCTCCGAGACGCCATCCATGGCGTCCAGGCCGTCACACGCTACCGAGGACCCGGCCGGACTCCCGACCACCCGCGATCTCCAAATTGCGCTGGCCGAACTGAAGCTCGACAACGAGCAACTGGCAGGGCTGGACCGAACGCTGGACGACGCGGCGAACCTCCGCGACCGGCAACCGGTTGTGATGGGTGGGCGACAGCCCACCGACATCCACGCCTCCGCTTCCCCTGACGCAAGCAGCCCGCGAACCACCGGCGGTGACCGGGACAGTGCACCGGTGACTGATGGCCAACCGGGTATGGGAACGGATACATCCGGTCGCCTCCCGCAACAGGGGACGGATGGCGTCACGCAGCACCGAGGGACCGAGGGGGACAGCCGCCCCGACCAACTCGATGGCAACGGCGGGCCACTGCCCAGCGGCGGCGACGGCACGCCACCGGCGGACCGTCCCGGCGCCGGGAACGGCGACGGGGATAGCGTGGGCCAGCCGCCCGTCGGAGATCGCGTCCCGAACTACGATGGCGATCGTCTGGATGCCCAGGGCGTGCAGACGCGAGACGTCTCTTCGGAGGGAGACGTCGATGCGGGCGCTCTTGGCCGTTCTCCGGAGGAGCACCACCGAGACGGGGCCGGACAGCAAGAAAGGGACGCGGACCAGGACGTCACCTTCTCCGAGGACGAGGTACGGGAGCTCGCGCTTGAAATCCGCGACGGCGCCGCGCCTCCCGCGAATTCCCTAGGGGTTGAGGCTCTGCGCGAAGCCCTGGACGCGCCAGAACTGAGAGGGGCGAACAGAATCAAGCCGAAGAGCAACGCGGCCATCATGCGGTTCGAGATTGAGGGTATGGAGCCGCAGACCACTGCGGCGGCAAGTGGAAGAGCCATCAAGAACGATGGGCTTGTTCAGACACCAGATGACAGGATATTCTCCGCAAACCCAAGAAGCCAGTTTGATTCGGAAGCTAAGCTACTAGAAGATCTAGCCACACGACTTCCGGATAACCCGCGAGGTTCTATCGAACTCTACACAGAGCGACCACCATGCAGTTCATGTCGGCGCGTCATCACTCAGTTCCGAGCCCAATTTCCTCAAGTTGACATTAAGGTGACATGGGGACAGAACAACGTGGTCGCTTTGGACACCCGCAGAGGATACGTGGACCCGTACACGTCGCGCTACGATGCTGAAGATAACCCTCAAGACAAGCTGTGGGTCATCAACCAACTTCCCAGGACAACCCAACAGCACGACATGAAGACTTGGCTCAAGTACAACCAAGACATGGACACCACTCAATGAATGAAGAATTTCCCGAGATCGACCAGATAATCGACAGAATCATTGAGGCCGGGCTTGCCAAGCGAGAGTTGATCGAGCCTTGCTCCGATGACGAAGTTGCACAACTGCAGCAGCTCCAGCCAAGCGTCACCCTACCCTCCGACTATATTTACTTCATGAAGAAGGCCGGAAAAATCCCCATAAGATACTTCAACGTCGCACTCAGCATCAGACCCGCCCTGTTCGCCGTCGACACCGCAGAAGAGATGATCGACAGTGACAATAATTTCGATCTCTCAGACAAGCTATTCATAGGGCTATACAAATTTGACGCGGTCTATTATTTCAAAAAGGGCGAGAGTGGCGTTTACTGCTTCGACGAGGTCGAAGAACTAAAGGAAGCGGACACGTTCACCGAATTCCTTAAAGAGCAGACTGACATTTCAATACGAGACCACATTGGCGCGATTGAATTTGCGAACATGTTCAAGAACACAAAGCCATAAGGAAGAACTCGACCGGCTGGATCTCGGCTTGAGCCTTTGATCCGCAGCAACTCACCGATCCGCGTCCGGCTGCTGCCCGCCACCCACCGAGCACTTCACCGCCGTCGGCGCGCTCGATGCGGGGCACACCGATCAAGTGACCAGGGCGGCGCGCACCGTGATGGCGGCGATGGTCCAGAACGCCGCGCGCCCGCCGCACCGGCCACTGGCGCCCGGCCGCCCACGGACGGCCAGGCGCCCACGGACCGGAAGGCTCACACGCCCCCGATCCCCACATACTTCGTCTCCAGGAACTCGTCAATGCCGACCCGGCCGCCCTCGCGGCCCAGCCCCGACTGCTTCACGCCGCCGAACGGTGCCGCCGGGTTCGAGACGATGCCCTGGTTCAGCCCCACCATGCCCGTCTCCAGCGCCTCGGAGACCCGGAACGCCCGGCCGAGGTCCTGGGTGAACACGTAGCTGACCAGCCCGAACTCGGTGTCGTTGGCCTCGGCGATGGCCTCCTCCTCCGAATCGAACGGGATGATCGGGGCGACCGGCCCGAAGATCTCGGTGTGCGACAGCCTGCTCTCCTGCGGGACGTCGGCGAGCACCGTCGGCCGGTAGAAGTACCCGGCGCCGTCGCCCGGCCCGCCGCCGACCAGGACCTTGGCGCCGCGGCCGACGGCGTCGTCCACCAGGCCCTGCACCTTGCGGCGGGCCTTGTCGTCGATGAGCGGCCCCACCTGGACGCCGTCCTCGGTGCCGCGGCCGATACGCAACGCGCCCATGCGCTCGCTGAGCCGGCGGGCGAACTCCTCGGCGACGCCGGCCTGCACGTACATCCGGTTGGCGGCGGTGCACGCCTCGCCGATGTTGCGCATCTTGGCCTGCATGGCGCCGTCCACCGCCGCGTCCAGGTCGGCGTCGTCGAAGACCACGAACGGGGCGTTGCCGCCGAGCTCCATGGACGTGCGCAGCACCTGGCCGGCGCTCTGTTCCAGCAGCAGGCGTCCCACGGCGGTGGAGCCGGTGAAGGACATCTTGCGGATCCGGCCGTCGCGCAGCAGCGGCTCGGTGACCGGACCTGGGTCGGTGGTGGGGAGGACGCTGAGCACACCGTCGGGCAGGCCGGCCTCGCGCAGGATGTCGGCGAGGGCGAGCGCGGACAGCGGCGTCTGGTGGGCCGGTTTGAGCACCATCGTGCAACCGGCGGCGACGGCCGGGCCGATCTTGCGGGTGCCCATGGCCATGGGGAAGTTCCACGGGGTGATGAGCATGCTGGGCCCGACTGGCTGGCGCATGATGAGGAAGCGGGCCTGGCCGTTGGGCGAGATGGAGAAGCCGCCCTCGATCCGTACCGCCTCCTCGGCGAACCAGCGGAAGAACTCCGCCGCGTAGCCGATCTCGCCCTTGGCCTCGGCGAGCGGCTTGCCCATCTCCAGGGTCATGATCAGGGCGAGGTCGTCCTGCCGCTGAATGAGCAGGTCATAGGCGCGGCGCAAGATCTCGCCGCGCTCGCGCGGCGGGTGCTTGGCCCAGCTCGGCTGCGCGGCGGCGGCCGCGTCCAGCGCGGCGAAGGCGTCGTCGGTGCCGGCGTCGGATACCTCGCACAGCACCGCGCCGGTGGAGGGGTCCTCCACCTTGAACGTGGCGCCGGAGGCGGCGTCGCGCCACCGGCCGCCGATGAAGAGCTGCTTGGAGACCTGGTCGATGACCTGTGCCTCGCGGTCTGCCGCGGTCATGGTTTCTGCGTCCCCTTCCGGGTTCGAGTCTCGCGGGGGGCTCCGGGGGCCGCTGCCCCCGAACGCGTCCCGCTGGTTACACGCCTTCCCCGCCGCCCCGGAGGTTAACGGGCGACCGCGGGGCATCCGTCACGGCAGGGCCACCCTGGACACCCTCCCGAAGGGGTGGTCCCATGGCCCTGCGGCCCGGTAGATTGTCAACAATCCTACGGAAACTTGGGAAGCCGTCCAGCGAAATGAGGTCAGGGAATGGCTGAGCCGTCGGCCGCACTCTCCCCGATACTGAAGCAGGCGACGCCGGTCCTCGCCGCGCGCGGCGAAGGCGTCTACATCTACGACGAGGACGATCGCCGCTACCTGGACTTCACCGCCGGTATCGGCGTCACCAGTACCGGCCACTGCCATCCGAAGGTGGTCGAGGCCGCGCAGCGCCAGGTCGGCACCCTGATCCACGGGCAGTACACGACCGTGATGCACCGGCCGCTGCTTCAGCTCACCGAGCGTCTGGGCACGGTGCTCCCCGAGGGGATCGACCGCCTGTTCTACGTCAACTCCGGCAGCGAGGCCGTGGAGGCGGCGCTCCGGCTGGCCCGGCAGGCCACGGGGCGGCAGAACGCCATTGTCTTCCAGGGCTCCTTCCACGGCCGCACCATGGCGGCGGCGTCGCTCACCACCTCGGGCGTGAAGATCCGCGCCGGGATCGGCCCGCTCATGCCGGGCGTGGCCATCGCCCCGTTCCCCTACGCCTACCGGTACGGCATGACCGAGGACCAGGCGGTGGAGTTCGCGCTCCGCGAGTTCGACTACCTGCTCGCCACGGTCAGCTCGCCGCGGGACACCGCCGCCGTCTTCATCGAGCCGGTGCTGGGCGAGGGCGGGTACGTGCCGGCGCCGCCAGCCTTCCTCACCGGGCTGCGCGAGCGCGCCGACCGGCACGGCTTCCTGCTGGTTCTGGACGAGGTGCAGACGGGTTTCGGACGCACCGGACGATTCTGGGGGCACGACCACGCCGGCATCACCCCGGACATCGTCATCACCGCCAAGGGCCTGGCCAGCGGCTTCCCGCTCTCGGCGATCGCCGCGCCCAGCGCGCTGATGGAGAAGGCGTGGCCGGGATCGCAGGGCGGCACGTACGGCGGCAACGCCGTCTCGTGCGCCGCGGCGCTCGCCACCCTGGAGGTGATCCAGGAAGAGGGGCTGGTGGAGAACGCGGCCCGCATGGGCGAGCGGCTGCGCGCCGGCCTCGCCGAGGTTGCCGCCGCCCACCCGGCGATCGGCGACGTGCGCGGGCTCGGCCTGATGCTCGCGAGCGAGTTCACCGCGCCGGACGGCTCCCCGGCCACCGAGGCGGCCACCCGGGCCCACCAGATCGCGGCCGAGCAGGGGCTGCTGCTGCTCACCTGCGGTCCGCACGGGAACGTGGTCCGGATGATCCCGCCGCTGATCGTCACGGCGGAGCAGATCGACGCGGCCGTGGAGATCTGGGGCTCGGCGGTGGCCAAGGCGACGTCCTGACGCCGCCGCGGCGCTGACGGAGTCCTGATGGCCGGCCGACCGCCTCCCGGCGGTCGGCCGGCCGCGCGGCATGCCGGGCCGGGTGCGTCCTACCGATCAGGTGTGGAGCGCCCGGAGGAACCGCTCGACCAGCCGCCGGCTCTCCTCTTCGGGGTCCGTCGCCCAGCGCAGGACCCCGTCGTTGGCTTTGAGCAGGACCATGATGTCCTTCTCGTCAACGTCCTCGCGTAGGTCGCCGGCGGCCTTGGCCGCGTCGAGCAACTGCCCCAGCCGGCTCTGTGCCTCGCGGCGGGAGTGGTGGACGGGCGTGTCCGGGGGGAACTCGTAGAGGAACACCGCGGTGAACGCCCGGTCCTCCAGCTGCAGGCGCACCAGGTGGGTGATGTGGTCGACGAGGCCCCGCCACGGGTCGGGGTTGGTCAGACAGGCGTGTACCGAGTCCTCGCAGCCGGTCAGCCGGTCGGCGAACACGTAGGCGAGCAGGTCCCCGCGGGTCGGGAACCGCCGGTAGAGCGTGGCGGTGCCCACGCCCGCTCGCGTCGCGATCGCCTTCATCGGGGCGTCGGCTCCGAGCTCGCGGAACGCGGCGCGGGCCGCGCTCACGATGCGGTCGCGGTTGCGCTCCGCGTCGGATCGCAGCGTCCGTCGCGTTTCGTGGTGATCAGTCATGCCGTCATCTCGAATGGAAGTGAACAGGTGTGCCCGGTTACGTGTTACGGTCCCTAATTGGGCACCCTAGCCCAGTTGCGGCCCGTGACGGCCGGAACCGCCGGGTTCACGACTCTCCGCGCCCCTTCTCACGGAACGAAGGACCGATGAAGTACTCACTCCTCGACGTCGCCCAGGTGGCCGCGGACGAGACTCCCGCCGAGGCGCTGCACGGCGCGGTCCCGCTCGCGCAGGCCGCGGAGCGCTCCGGTTACCAGCGGGTCTGGTACGCCGAGCACCACAACATGCCGCAGATCGCCTCGGCGGCCACCAGCGTCGTCATCGCGCACGTGGCCGCCCATACGGAGCGGATCCGGCTCGGTGCCGGCGGCGTGATGCTGCCCAACCACGTCCCGCTGGTGATCGCGGAACAGTTCGGCACGCTGGCCGCCCTGCACCCGGGACGGATCGACCTCGGCCTCGGCCGGGCGCCCGGCACGGACCAGAACACGGCGCGGGCCCTGCGCCTGACGGCCGCCTCCGCCGATGCCTTTCCGCAGGACGTGCTCGAACTGCAGGGTTTCCTCAACGGCCGGTCGTCGATCCCCGGCGTGCGCGCGATCCCGGGCGACGGCTCGAACGTCCCCCTGTACATCCTGGGCTCCTCCCTGTTCGGCGCCCAGCTCGCCGCGACGCTCGGACTGCCGTACGCCTTCGCCTCGCACTTCGCCCCGGCCGCTCTCGACGCGGCCACCCAGACCTACCGTTCCGAGTACCGGCCGTCCGAACGGCACCCGGAGCCGTACCTCATCGTCGCGGCGAACCTGATCGCGGCCGCGTCGCAGGAGGAAGCGCAGGAGCAGCATCGGGCCGCCCTTCGTTCCCGCGCCAGGATGATGCTGCGGGGCGGCGCGGACCTCACCGACTCCGAACTCGACCGCGCGCTCGACTCCCCCGCCGGCCGGCAGATCCGCGGCATGATGACGCACACCGCCGTCGGGGAGCCGTCGCAGGTGCACGCCCACCTCGCCGAACTGGCCGAACGGACCGGCGCCGACGAACTCATGCTCGCCCCCGCCGCACCCGACCGCCAGGCCCGGCTCCGCGCCGTCGAACTGGTCAGCGCCCCGACTCCGCTCCGCGCCGTCTGACCTCTCGCCGCACACGCGGCGGAAGCGGTGGACACCGATATCCGCTCTCCGGGTTCGACTCCGCGACGGGACCGTCAGTCAATGCGCACCGCGCTTCCGGTGACTCGAACGCGGGCGTCGGCGGGGTCGACCTCCACCAGCAACCGGCTCGGGCGTCCCATGTCCGCGCCCTGGTGGACGGTGATCCGCGTCGGGTGGTCGATCACGCCCAGGGCGCGCAGGTAGCCGCCGAAGGCCGCCGCAGCGGCACCGGTGGCCGGATCCTCCACCACGCCGCCGATCGGGAACGGGTCGCGGGCGTGGACGACGCCGCGGCTCTCGCGCCAGAACAGGTGGACGGTGGTCCAGCCGACGCGCTCCATCAGCGTCCGTAGCGCGGCGAAATCGTAGTCCAGATCGGCCAGCCGGCTACGCGTGGCCGCCGCCAGCACGAGGTGGTCGTTGCCGGCGAAGGCGACATGCGGTGGGAACGCGGGGTCAAGGTCGGCGTGGTCCCAGTGCAGCGCGGCCAGCGCGGCGTCCAGTTCGGCGCCGTCGGTGGGCCGGGATCGCGTGGCGACGCTGGTCAGCGTCGCCGCGAACCCGGACTCCGTGGGCGTGGTCTGTACCGGCACCGCGCCGGCGTTGGTGTCGAAGACCAAGCCTCCGGGGCCGTCGCGTTCCGCCAGTGCCACGGCCGTGGCCACCGTGGCGTGTCCGCAGAAAGCCACCTCGGCGGCCGGGCTGAAGTACCGCACGCGGTACGCGCCGGTGTGCTCGTCGCGGCCGGTGATGAAGGCGGTCTCGGAGTACCCCACCTCGGTGGCGACCGCGAGCATCTCGGCATCGGTCCTGCCTGCGGCGTCGAGCACGACACCGGCCGGGTTGCCGCCCCCGGGGGCGTCGGAAAAGGCGGCGAAACGTTGCACGTCCATGCGAAAGAGACTGCCGCAGCCGCGGACATCAGATCAACCGATGGCCGTCGATCCGGACCATCGCGAACAGCGACCGACCAGGGAGATCTCCCGGCCGGTCGCCCGTCGCCCCGCACATCGCGGCGGGACCGCCGGCCCGGGTCCCGGAGCCGCGACTGGCCGACGTTCCGGTCCGGCTCGTGCGGCACCGGGACCCATGGGCCGCGCCGGTCGCGGCGGACGGTCATGGAACGATCCGCGCGCTCGCGGGCGCCGGCTGGTCACCGCGGTCACGCGGCCGGGTTCGCGCGCCCTCGCCCCACAAGTCACCCCGGATGCGCGCGCTTCCGGACCGGCCGTGGGTCCGGCTCAAGGGGTAACCGGTCCCAGAGTTCCGCCGGGATCGGGTGCTCCCACATCGCACGGTTGTCGGCCACTTCCGCCGGGCTTCGGCACCCCACCAGCACCGCGGCCACCACGGGGTGGGCCGCGGCGAACCGCAGGGCGGCGGCGCGGACCGGGACGTCGTGCTCGGCGCACAGCCGGGCGGTCTCCTGGGCCAGGCGCAGCGTCGGCTCGGGGGCGGGCGCGTAGTCGAACCTGGCTCCCGGGCGGGGGTCGGCGAGCAGGCCGGAGTTGTACACGCCGCCGATGACCACCGAGGTCCCGCGCCGTTCGCACGCCGGGAACAGGTCGGCCAGCGCGGACCGGTCCAGCAGGGTGTACCGGCCGGCGCACAGCACGACGTCGAGGTCGAAGCGGTCCACGAAGCGGGTGAGCATCGCGGTCTGGTTCATGCCGGCGCCGATGGCGCCGACCACGCCCTCGTCCCGCAGCCGGGCGAGGGCCGGGAACGCCGTGCCGATCGCCTCCTCCTCGTGGTCGTCGGGGTCGTGCAGGAGGACGATGTCGACGCGGTCCAGGCCGAGGCGGTCGAGGCTCTCCAGCAGGGCCGACCGGATTCCGGCGGCGGTGAAGTCCCAGTAGCGCCGCCGCGGCGGCGCGTTGGCGAACCCCTGGGGGTCGACGGCCTCTCCCGGGGCCAGCGGGCGCAGCCGCCGGCCGACCTTCGTGGACAGCGTGAACGAGTCGCGTGGCAACTCGCGCAGGACCGAGCCGACCAGCTGCTCGGAGCGGCCGAGCCCGTAGTGCGGTGCGGTATCGACGTAGTGCAGCCCGGTCTCCCAGGCGGCGCGCACGGTGGCCGTGGCCACCGGCTCGGGCACCGGCCGGTAGAGCCCGGCCAGCGGGGCGCCGCCGAGCGCCAGCGCGCTGACCAGCACGTCGCTGCGGCCCAGCCGGTTGCGGGCCACGGGCCGGCTCGGGCCGCCCGATGCGGGAATGCTCATCTGCGCGGCCGCAGGCCCTGCATGCCGCCGTCGACCGCGAGCGCGGTGCCGGTGACGGCGCCGGACGCCGGACTTCCCAGGTAGACGATGGCTTCGGCGACCTCCCACGCGGCGACCAGGCGGCCGGTGGGCTGTCGCGCCTCCAGGGCGGCGCGCTCGGCCGCCGGATCGGGAGCGGCGTCGAGCAGCCGGCCGATCCACGGGGTGTCGACGGTGCCCGGGTTGACGCAGTTGACGCGGATGCCCTCACGGACGTGGTCGGTGGCCATGGCCAGCGTGAGCGAGAGGACCGCCCCCTTGCTCGCCGAGTACAGCGCGCGCTGCGGAAGGCCGGCCGTGGCCGCGATGGAGCAGGTGTTGACGATGGCCGCCCGGGAGGAGGCGCGCAGGTGGGGCAGGGCGGCACGGCTGACCCGCGCGATACCCACCACGTTGACGTCGAGCACCCTGGCCCACTCGGCGTCGTCGTTGTCGGCCACGGTGCCCTGGGCGCCGATACCGGCGTTGTTCACCAGGACGTCGAGCCCACCGGCGTGGCCGGCCGCGGCGGCGACGGCCGCACGGACCTGCGGATCGTCGGTGACGTCGGCTCGCACCCCGGCGAGCCGTCCGTCTCCCTCCGGCCCGGCCGACACCGCCCCGGCCGGAGCGTCGATGTCGCGGTCCAGGCAGACCACGGTGGCCGCGCGGGCGGCGAACGCCCGAGCGGTGGCGAGACCGATCCCGGACGCACCGCCGGTGACGAGTACCCGCAGGCCGGACAGGTCATGGGCGCCTCCGCCGTCCGCGCTCATCGGGCCCACATCACAGCACGCGAGAGGGCGCGGGCACGGCGGTCGGTCACGGAGCGGGTGTGGGATGACATGGCGAGGTCCTGCCTTCCTGAACGTCGGGGGAGGGAGGGGACGTCGGGGCGGGTACCCCTATGTCTTCGGTCATGGGAAACGGGGTGCGTCGGGCCAGTGAGTCAGGCAGCGTGGCGCGGTGGCCGATCCGCTGTGGGATGACGTGAGCTGTTTCTTCGACCCTGACTTGATGGGGTCGCTGCCGGACGTGCGTGTGCCGGATACCTCGGCGGAGGACTGGCCGGCGGTCCTCGATCTCGTCGCGGAGAAGGGGGGAAGTGCCGGTACTCCGAGGGAGACACGGTGCTTCCGGTGCCCCGTGCGAAGACCGTGCCGTCCCGTCCGGCGGATGCTGACTGCCCTGTGCTGCGAGTCTGGCCGACTGCCGATGTGTTGGCGATCTTCCGGTTCCATGCCGACGATGAAGTCGACTTCGACATCGACGTGCGGGAGTTGCAGGGCCAGGAGCGGCTTGACGCGTTCCGCGGCTTCCTTCGGGAGCTCGGGCGGCGGCTGGGCAAGCCGGTGCTGATGGACCCGGAAAGCGACTTCGGCCATCCGGTGCCCGGCTTCGACGTCGAGGCTGATCGCATCGTTCTCCTCGCTGATCCTCAGGTCAGCTGACCGCGACCGACGGCTGCGGTTCGTAGCGGGTTCCGTCGCGGAGCATCGCGAACAAGACGTTGGCCCGACGCCCGATCCGGCCGCACGGCTGCCATGGCCTCGCCACCGCGGCCGTCACCCACCTCGGCGGAGCGGACGCCGTCATGCCAACGGGTCCGGCGCGAGCGGCCGAACAGCGGACCCGTGCTCCCGGGCACTCGGCCATGCCCTGGACAGACGGCCAGGGAGCGGAACGCCGGCACCACATAGAGGACCTCCTTTCTCGGCGATCGATCGGCGCCCGCGCGACCATGCCCACCGCAGGGGGTACGGACGCGGTCATGTCCGGGAGCCGTACGGGCGAGGTCGATCGGGGGGCCTTCCTGCGAACCGGCCGACCCAAGGGGCTCCGGGTGGGAGCCTGCTTGAACGGCCGGCCCGCACGGCGTCCGGCGATCGGGCGGCACCACGTCGAGGCCGACCTTCTCGGCGGCCGATCCGGTCGTGTGGGTGCCGCAAGCCCCTCCGCCTGGCACCGGCCCACCTCGGCCAGGCGGGCGGGGCGATGGCGGCGACTCTCGCGGCAACGGTCGGTGGTGACTTCGGGCGGCAACCGGGAAACCCCCGGCGCCCCATGGTGTCCGTGCGGGTGCGCGTCCCGCCACCGTGATCCCCAGGCTGTGGACGACCGGGCCGCCCGGGATCCCCGGACCGGGAACCCTCCGGCCCGCGCAGTCCGCCGCCCGGCCGGGGCCGGGGCCCCGGCCGGGCGTGCGGACACCGTGGCTCGACGCCGACCGGGGTCACCGCGCCGCCCCGGCCTCGGGTCCGGCGGGTGCCGGTCGCGGATCGGGGTCGACCCAGGCCGCACCATGCGGGTAAGCGAAGTCGCGGAGCGTCTCCTCGCGCAGTTGCGCCCCGATCCCCGCCCGCAGCGGCACCCGATAGTGGCCGGCGCGCACCTGCACCGGGTCGGCGAAGTGCTCGTGCAGGTGGTCGACGTACTCGATGGCGCGGCCGGTCAGGCTACCGCTCACCGCGACATAGTCGAACATGGCCAGGTGCTGGACGACCTCGCACAATCCCACGCCCCCGGCGTGCGGACAGACCGGCACCCCGAACTTGGCGGCGAGCAGCAGGATGGCGACGTTCTCGGTGACCCCGGCAACGCGGCAGGCGTCGAGCTGCACCACGTCCACGGCACCGGCCGCCAGGAACTGCTTCACGACGACACGGTTCTGCGCGTGCTCGCCGGTGGCCACCCGGATCGGGCGGACGGCCGCCCGGATGGCGGCGTGCCCGAGCACGTCGTCGGGCGAGGTGGGTTCCTCGATCCAGTAGGGATCGAACGGCGCCAGCTCGCGCATCCACGCCACCGCCTCGGCGACGTCCCAGCGCTGGTTGGCGTCGACGGCGATCCGGACGTCCGGGCCGACGGCCTCGCGCGCCAGGCGCAGGCGGCGCAGGTCGTCGGCGAGGTCGGCACCCACCTTGAGCTTGATCTGGGTGAACCCCTCGGCGACGGCCGCCCGGGCGAGCTGGACCAGACGCTCGTCGGAGTACCCGAGCCAGCCCGGGGTCGTGGTGTAGGCGGGGTAGCCGTGCGCCAGCAGTCGTTCGGTGCGGTCCCGGCGGCCGGGTGCGGCGTCGCGCAGGAGGCGCAGCGCCTCCTCGCGAGTGAGGGCGTCGGACAGATAGCGCCAGTCCACCAGGTCGACGATCTGCTCCGGCGACATCTCGGCGAGCAGCCGCCACACGGGCAGACCGGCCCGTTTCGCGACGAGATCGAACGCGGCGTTGACGATGGCACCGGCCGCCAGATGCAACACGCCCTTCTCCGGGCCCAGCCAGCGGAGCTGGGAGTCGCCGACGAGCCGGCGGGCGAACCCGCCGAGGTCGGCGGCCATGGCGTCGACGTCGAGACCGACGACGAGCGGCGCGTGCGCCTGGATGGCCGCCACGCACAGGTCGTTGCCGCGTCCGATCGTGAACGTGAAGCCGTGGCCGTCGGGTCCCTCGTCGGTGCGGAGCACGACGTAGGCGGCGGAGTAGTCGGGGTCGGGATTCATCGCGTCGGAGCCGTGCAGCTCCCGCGAGGTAGGGAACCGGATGTCGTGGGTTTCGACCGCGGTGATCGTCGCCAACTGGACACTCCGAATCTCTCGCCACCACGGTCGACGGGGGTCACACGCGGCGGACCGGACGGACGTCATCTCGGGTGCGGGGAACGCGGGATCGGAGGGGGCCGAGGAGAGGGGCAGGGGCCGACATCGCACGAATTGGTCCGACCACTAGTACGTTCCGGGCGGCCACGGTGTCAAGGCCCGCTGCCGAGCACCGCGCGAGCGCGGAACGGCTCCCGGCACGGGGAGACGCGCGCGCGGCGCCACGGACGCTGCTTCGCGCACGTGCGTGAGTCGCCCGCATCCGCCGGCTCTGGGAGGACGAACGGTCACCGGTTCAACCGAGCGAGGGGCGGGGAAGCGCCCCGGACCGCTGAACGCCGACCGCCGGCCTCCTCGACTGAGCCGCTCGGGGGCGGGCACTCACGCATTCCGTGGCACGGTTGAGGGAAAAGGCCGGGCCGGAGATCGTCGGCCGCCGGAAACGCCTGGTCTCACGCGAGGCACCCCGGAAGGGCGCTGGCCACGCACCCGCGAGCACATCCGTTCCCGCAACGCGGCGATCCGGCGCAACCGGGTCATCGACGGCGGTCTGGAGGCGCTCTCCGACACGGATCGCCCGGGCCGGCCCCGCAAGATCACCGATGAAACGGCCGGAGAAGTCATCACCACCACCTTGGAAAGACCCGCCCGATGCGGCGCCGGTCGGCGGCTCCACCTCGGTCAATGACCTCGAAAACGCGCTTCAGGTAGGGATCGGAAACCGGGACGAGAATCCTCGCCCCGTCGTGTGGACCACGACCGCCGCAGCGATCTTCCCGACCAACACCGCATATCTTCATCGACTTAACGACTCGGACCACCAGGGCGCGCGGCACGATCGGGTGATCGATTCGGCCTAGCGGAGCGTCGCCGAAGACGCCTTCGTCATCGCCGACACCGAATGCGCCGCGACCTGCGCCCGATGGTGTCCGTGGACGGATGGCATCGGACCCGCTCGGAGCGGAGTTCACCGCGCCACCGGCGGCGGCGTGGCCGCTTTCGGCAGCACCGACCGGCCGGCAGGTGTCGCGGGGGCCGTACCGGCTCTGCGGGAGCCGGGCGGGATCACCGGCTTCCCGTACCGGCCACGGTGTCACAGCCACCGCCTGACGCGGGTTTTCGGTATGTCCGCCCGGATCGCCATCGGCGCCGTTACTCTGCGAAGTCCTTCCGGGAATGCAAGCGCGCGGCGGGCGGCCGCCATGTGCGGGTCGTGCCCCGCACCGGCCGGGCGCAGGGTGGATGCGCCGTGGGCTGTGCCGTGCGCCGGGCGGACCTTCCTGGCCTCGCCCGCCGCACGGCCGTCCGTGGTGGTCTGGACGCCGGTCACCACGCAAGATCGACGACCTCATTGGGGCTCCTCCGGTTCGAACGTCGAGCGGCGGGACCGCGCTGCGGAACCTTGCGCGGCCAGGGCCCGGACCAGGCGGTCCGCGCCCCCGCTTCCCCATATCACCCGGCCAGGACGCCCACGTCCAGACGGAATCCCCAGCCTGTGGATAACCTGCGCCCCGGACACGGGACGCCTTGCGGAACCGTCCCGAAGCCCGGCTCACGGGGCGACCGGCACGGCCCGCGCTCGGGCCGGACGGTGACGGAATCCAGCGGCTCGCTCCGGATCTCGCCTCCGAGCGCGTGCGGGACCATGTCCGTGGCCGGAGAGCCTCCTCCTGGCGCGCCCGGGAAGGCGGCGGGCACGCCGTCGGCCACCGGGCGGCGGCGGACCGCGTCGTGTCCCCGGCCGAGTACGCCATCGGAATCGCGATCCGGCCGGGCCGTGGCGATGCCGTCGCGCCGGTCCCCACGAGCGTTCACACCGGCCGGACGGCGGGTCCGCCGCCGGGCGGGACCGGGCCGCTGCCACCGCGACCTTCGCAGAAGTCCAACGCGGACGTACGCACTCCCCTCGCCGCACCCCGGCAATGTGGTCTGGCCAATGCGTCACCGACCTGGGCCTCCATCACGAGCGTCTGGCGGCCGGGCGGCGCTCGGGATAAGGTCCGAACAGATCGCCCGACCGTCCCGGAGTGGCCGGCACCTCCCCGTCTCGTCCGCTCCCGATCCCCCTCGGTACCGATCCGCCGCGAGGAGCCGGATGACGCGCACGCCGCCCCCGTTCCCGTCGGCCTCCGGCCCACCCCGGCCACGTCGCCCGCTGTCCACCGGAGGCACCGCGTCCGCCGTCGGCCACCGGCCGGCCGACCCACTCCCCAGGCCCGGAACCCGGGGCACCCGATGACCGAAACCCCGGACACCGTGCCCCGCGTCGACGCGCATCACCACCTCTGGGACACCGCCCGACGGAACCTGCCGTGGATGGACGGCCCGTGGGCCGATCCGCTGCACGGAAGATTCGACGCGCACCGGTACGCCCAGGCCACTGCGGAACGGGGGATCTCGGCGTCGGTGGTCGTGCAGGCCGCGACCGATCCCGCCGAGACGCGCGAGCTGCTCGCGGTCGCGTCCGTGGACCCCGTCGTGCGCGCGGTCGTGGGCTGGGTCGACCTCACCGCCCCCGACGTCGCCGACGTCCTCGCCGGACTGCGGACCGGGCCGGCCGGCGAACGGCTCGTCGGTGTACGGCATCCGGTGCAGGACGAACCCGACCCCGGGTGGCTGCTCCGGCCGGACGTACGGCGCGGCATCGCCGCGGTGGGACGAGCCGGGCTCCGTTACGACCTGTTGGTCCGCCCGCCGCAGTTCGCGGCGGCGGTGGCGACGGTCCACGCGCACCCGGAGGTCCGCTTCGTCCTGGACCACCTGGGCAAACCGCGGATTTCGCCTTCGGCCTCCCGGGGAGCCGACGGCGACGACGGGTGGTCCCAGGGGCTGGCCGCGCTCGCCGCCGCGCCCAACGTCACCGCCAAGCTGTCCGGCCTGGTGACCGAGGCGGACCGGCGGACGTGGACGCCGCAGCAGCTCATGCCGTTCGGGCGGCGCGCGCTGGACCTGTTCGGCCCGCACCGGCTGATGTACGGGTCCGACTGGCCGGTGTGCACGCTGGCGGCCGATTACCGCCAGGTCCTCGACATCGCCGAGACGATCACGGACGGGCTCTCCGGACCGGAGCGCGCGGCGGTGTTCGGCGGCACCGCGGTGCGCTGGTACGGGCTGGACCGCCTGCTCCCATGAGCCCGCGCCGCCGAGGTTCGTGACCGAAGGGAGTCCGATGCCCCCGTCCCCCCGGCCCACCGCGCCGGACGGCCGCACCTCGCCCTCCGAACTGGTGCTCTGGTACCGCCGACCGGCGACCGTCTGGGAGGGCGAATGCCTGCCCATCGGCAACGGCGCCCTGGGGGTCGGCGTCTTCGGGGGCGTCCGCCACGAACGGCTGCAGTTCACCGAGAAGACGCTCTGGACCGGCGGCCCCGGATCCCGTGAGGGGTACGACCACGGCGACTGGCCGGAGCCGAGGACCACCGTGATCGAGGAGCTCCGGCGGCGGATCGACCAGCGCGGGCGGGTCTCCCCGGAGGAACTCGCACGCCGGCTCGGCCGCCCCCGGCGCGGGTACGGGGCGCAGCAGACGTTCGGCGATCTTCTGCTGGACTTCCCCGACGCCCCGGACGGCATCCCCGCGGGCTACCGGCGTGCTCTCGACCTCGACGACGCCGTGGCCACCATCCGCTACCGGCACCGGGGTGTCGCGCACCGGCGCGAGTACTTCGCCAGTCATCCGGCCGGCGTCGTCGTGGGACGGCTGTCCGCCGACCGGGCCGGCGCCGTGACGGTGACCGTGGGGTTTCGGACGCCACATCCCGGCGTCCGCGTCACGGCCGATTCCGGGCGGCTCATGGTGCGCGGGGCGCTCACCGACAACGGCCTGGTCTTCGAGGCGCAGGTTCACGTGATGGCGGAGAGCGGCACGGTCACCGATGACGGCACGCGGCTGACCGTCACCGGCGCGGACAGCGTGCTCATCGTCCTCGCGGCGGGCACCGACTACGCGCCGCGGTACCCGGGCTACCGCGGAGCCGACCCGCACCGCGCGGTCACCGACGCCGTCGACCGCGCGGTGCGGCGCGATCCCGCCGCGCTGCGCGCCGAGCACGTCGCCGACCACCGTGGCCTGTTCCACCGCGTGCGGCTGGACCTCGACCACCATGTCCCGGACCGGCCGACCGACGAACTGCTCGCCGGCTACCGCGGCACCGGCGGACCGGCCGAGCGCGCGCTGGAGCGCCTCTACTTCCAGTACGGCCGCTACCTGCTGATCGCGTCGTCGCGGCCGGGCACCCTGCCGGCCCACCTGCAGGGGGTGTGGAACGACTCCACGTCGCCGCCATGGTCGGCGGACTACCACACCAACATCAACCTGCAGATGGCCTACTGGCCGGCCGAGACCACCAACCTGCCGGAGACCGCCGAGCCGCTGGACGACTTCGTGACCGCCCTGCGGGTGCCCGGCCGCCGCACCGCGGCACGGATCTTCGGGTCGCCCGGCTGGGTGGTGTTCAACGAGACGAACGCCTTCGGGTTCACCGGAGTGCACGACTACCCGACCGCCTTCTGGTTCCCGGAGGCCGCGGCCTGGCTGGCCCTGATGCTGTGGGACCGCTACCGGTTCGGCCTCGACCGGGAACACCTGCGCCGCACCGTCTACCCGGCACTCCGGGAGGCGGGCGAATTCTGGCTGGCCAACCTGCACCCCGATCCCCGCGACGGCACGCTAGTGGTCTCCCCCAGCTACTCCCCCGAGCACGGGGACGTCACGGCGGGCGCGGCGATGTCACAGCAGATCGTCGGGGAACTGCTCGACGCCACCCTGCGAGCGGCCGAAACCCTCGACACCGACCCCGGCCTGCGCGCCGACCTCGGCGCCGCACTGGCCCGCCTCGACCCCGGCCTGCGGATCGGCGGGTGGCGGCACCTCCAGGAGTGGCGGGCCGACCTGGACGATCCCCACGACACCCACCGCCACGTCTCCCACCTGTTCGCGCTGCACCCGGGCTCGCGGATCCACCCCGGCACGCCCGAGTCCGCCGCCGCGCGCGTCTCCCTGACCGCCCGCGGCGACGGCGGCACCGGCTGGAGCCGCGCCTGGAAGATCAACCACTGGGCCCGCCTCCACGACGGCGACCACGCCCACCGCGTCCTCGCCGGCCAGCTCCGCGAGTCGACGCTGCCGAACCTGTGGGACACCCACCCCCCGTTCCAGCTCGACGGCAACCTCGGCGCCACCGCCGGCATCGCCGAGATGCTGCTGCAGAGCCACCTGGACGCGGTCGACGTCCTCCCCGCCCTCCCCCGCACCTGGCCCACGGGCACGGCCACCGGCCTGCGCGCCCGTGGCGACATCACCGTGGACATCTCCTGGACCGACGGACACCCCACCACGGTCACGCTGCACACGGCCCGCAACGGCACCGTGCACGTCCGCAGCACCCTCTTCCAGGAGCCGTTCACGGTCACCACCGCGCCCCTCGAGAGCCCCCGATTCCGCCGCGTCACCCCGACCAGCATCATCCTGGAGACCCACGCCGGAGCCACCTACTCGCTGACCAGGGCGGAGAATGATCACGCGCAAACCCCTTCGGGCGGCGTGGTAGAGTTCTACTCGTTCCCGGGAAGCCGACAGCACTTCCGGGGCGCCACAAGCGAAGACCGGCACCCGTAGCTCAATGGATAGAGCGTCTGACTACGGATCAGAAGGTTGGGGGTTCGAATCCTCCCGGGTGCGCCAGCCTACGAAGGCAACACCAAGCCCGACCTGCGAGAACAGGCCGGGCTTCACTGTGTTGAGGGTTGGCGGAGAGTCGCTGAACCAGGCCCCGATGCACATTCGGTGCACACTCGTCGGCCCGCCCGCCTTGACCGGTTAGGCGGCGATCGCCTTGACCCGCGCGGCGTCCATCGCTTCGGCGACCTCATCCAGGCGGTCCGGGAACAGGTGCCCGTACAAGTCAAGGGTCATGGTCGCCGTCGCATGGCCCAACATGGTTTGCACCACCTTCACGTCCGCGCCCGCCGCGATGGCCAGCGACGCCGCCGTGTGCCGCAGCTTGTGCGGGGTCAGTCCGAGCCCACCCAGGCCGGCAGCCTTCACCGCCCGCCCGAACTCGCGGTTGCGCCAGTTGCGCAGCCGGATCCGGGCGCCCCGCTGTGTGGTGAACAGCAGGGCATCATCCGGACGCCCCTCGACCAACGGCTTCACTCGCCGACCAGCGACGGTGGCACCGGAACCGTGCGGCTCTTCCCGCTCTTCGGCGTCTGCTCGATCAGCTCCCCATTCACCTCAGCGAACGCGGTCACGACCCGGATCCTCCGACCGGCCAGATCGACCCGGCCGACCCGCAGCGCCGCCGCTTCGTTCCACCGCAGACCCGTGTAGGCGAGCAGAACGATGAGGGCTCGGTTGACGTGTGCAGTTGCCGCAACCTGCCCGTATTTGGTGCGCAGCGACGCGGCGGCATCCGCCAGGGCTTCCACCTGCGCATAGTCCAGGTAGACGTGTTCCTCCTCACTCGGTTTCGGAAGCGGCACGCCCTTGGCGGGATTGTGTGGGATCCGGCGCGGTACACACCAGCCGAGCACCATGGACAGGACCCCATGTGCCCGGCGGGTCTGCGAGGCCCCGAGGTTGGCGCCGCCTTCTTCACGCGGCTTCTGTAGCTCGGCCACCCACACGGCGATGTCCTCAGCGTGGATGGCGCTCAAGGGAAGATCGCCCCAGCGGGGAAGTACGTGGTTATCGAGGAGGCTCCGGTACTTCCACCAGGTGGACCGCTTGATGTCGGTCCGCGTACTCAGCCACTTCTCAGCCATTTCTTCGAGGGTCGCCTTGGCATCCTGGGGGTTGCGGTATGTGCCTTCGTGAAGGCTGGCCTCGATCTCGGTCTGCCGCTTCTCAGCGTCGGGCTTCTTCTTGAAGGTGCCGCCGCTCTTGAGTCGCCCCGCTGGGTCGTAGTAGCGGACCATCCACCGGGCGGGCGGGGTGCCACCGCTTCGACGTACGTCTTGTCGTTCATGCGGTCGTAGATCCACGCACGGGCCATCTGCGATCTCCTCTGGGTGTTACTGGCTTCGGACCCATGCGCGGACTTCGGCGGGCACGTAGCGCACGTAGCGGCCGATGCGGTGGGAGGGCGGACCGTCGCCCTTGTAGCGCCACTCGTAGAGCGTCTTGGGCGGTACACCCAAATAGCCAGCGGCGTCCTCGACCGACCAGAGGGAGGATTCCGCTCGGGGGTTCCGAAACGGTCGCCGTCGCTGTACTCATGCGGCCCTTTCCGTGGTTGCCGAAAGACTGATCTGTCGTGCGTGGTCGAGTCGGGCGCGGCGTTTCAGCGCTTCGCCGACCGCGCGCAAGAGCCGGTGTTCGCGGGGTGCTACATCTGGGTCGGTGGGTCGGGCGAGTTCCCAGGCGTGATCGCTGGAAGCAACCGGGACCAGCCAGGCAGAGCCGTTCGCGCCCTGGTCGTCGCGGGACGGGTCGACGCCGAGCTGTTGCAGGACCCAGGCCAGACGGTCCGCCTTGTGATCCGCGAGGGTCTTGCCCGACCACTTCCGCGAGACCAGGACGCGACGGCCGGCATAGCCCAGATGCTCACGCTTGTGCGCTTTGGAGCGGCAGAAGCCGGGCCGGAGGCCGTCTTTGGCGTCTTGGGGCTGGATGCCGTAGCGCAGCCAGTTGGAGCAGCGCGGGGAGCAGGGTTCGAACCGCAGGGCCTCAACCAGACGGTCCACGTGCCGCTGCTGAGCATTGGTTTCGACGGTGTGGCATTCGGCGATGTCCTTGGTCAGGTACTTCGCCAGATACCGAACGCACCGCTCAGCATCCGGGGACCCCGCGAGGACGCCTTTCGCGTCGACCTGGGGGCCGAAGCGGACCACGTGCATAGGTTCGGCATCAGGGGCGGCATCCAGCGCGTCCAGCGCCTCATCCCACGTGGGCAGCAGCTCCCCCGTCAGGGGGTCGACGTAGTTCCCCGTGGCGCCATCCCACACCGGCAGGTGCTCGCCCTGGAACACCACCGTGTCCGCAGCGGGCCACCACACCTGGTGGTAGGTCGCGGCAGCGATCTGGCGCAGCTTCGCGCGGGGGATGGTGCCCCGGGTGGCCATGTGCAGATGCGGCGCCAACCGGCGTTGCGGTTCGACGGTGGCGAAGTACTGGACGTCGAAGCCCGCGACGCGGCGGAGGTTCTGAACGAACCGGTCGATCAGCTTGGAGAAGTGCAGCGCGTCCCGCGCCGCCCGCCGGTAGTCATACGTGGCCGGGTCCACGGGTGTGCCGTCGGAGCGCACGCGCCCGTAGGTGTCGCAGGTGAGCGTGATGAACAGCGACGGCCGGAACACCTTGCCCGACGCGGGGTCTTCGAAGGTCTGGCCGACGGTGCGGCGGGTCATCGGCCGGCGGGGGAGGTCGGGGGCGTCCTGACGGCGCCGAGTGGAGCGGACACGGCGTGCCCGCTGCCGGTCTGGGGCCGGGGCGACCTTGCCGCGAAGACCGGACGCGGTGATCTCTTCGTCCAGTTCCGCGATGACCTCATCCAGCTCCGCGAGGTCATCGGCATCGGCGGTGCCGGAAGCGGCCAGGGCGTCCCGCTCGGCGGTGACCCGGGCGCGCCACTCGACCCACCGCGTCTGATCCTCGGTCGGCGGGTTCGGCGTCACGGTCGGTTCTTGGGTGAGGTGCCATCCTTCCTCGCACTGGGTGCGGCGAAGGGACCGCTTCCGCCGGGCGCAGGCCGGGCAGCGGCTCTCAAGGGTGGAGCCGCACGGCACATCAACGATCTCCGTCTTGCCGGTGGCCAGGTCGGTGCGGCGCAGGGCCACGGGCCGGATGCACACGCCCTTGTCGACCGCGATCCGCTCGGCGACCTCACGGGCGAGTGGCTGTGCCATCCGCTCAGCCCGCGTCGTCTTTCCGGTCGGGGTGGGCATCAGGCCACCTCTTCCATGTCGGTGGCCATGGCGGTGATGTCCTCATCGGAGACATAGGCCGCCCGGACACGGACGGGGATGGAGGAGCCTTCGAGGCGGACGTAGGCGACGCCGGGAAGGTCGGGGTCGATCAGGTGCGCGTTCGCACCCCGGTCCCGGGCACCCTCACCAAGGACCATGTCCACCTGGGAGGCTTCATCCAGCCGCAGCGCGATCTTGTCGGGGAAGAGGTTGCGCAGGTTCAGGACTTCCTTGCGCGGGTCTTGAAGAGCAGCCAGCACCGCGACACCGACCGAACGGCCCTGACTGGTCAGTGTCGCGAGAGCGTTCTCAGCCCGCCGCCGAACATCCCGATCCGGGTGGTACGCCGTGAGGAACGCCACCTCGTCCACGACGATGACGAGGAACGGGTCATCGGAGGTGGGGATGTGGGTGCGCTGCTTGCCGGCATAGCGCGCCGCGCGGTCCTGCATCGCGGCCACCGCTCTCTCAAGCAGCTCAACAGCGGCTTCCCCGTCATCGGCGTAGCGCGCGAACATCGACCGGCCGTAGGACAACTCCATCCGCTTCGGGTCGACCGCCCACACCCGGACCGTCCCGGCCTGGATCGCCGGGGTCATCGCCCGCACCGCCGACCAGATCACCGACCCCTTACCAGCACCGGTCACGCCCACGGTGAGGACGTGGGTTCCGTGCAGGCGCAGCAGCCACGCCGAGCCGTCCTCACAGGTCCCCATCGGCAGCGCCTTCAAGTCCACCTGCTCAGGGACGGGCAATGCCGGGATCGTGTCGGCGAGCATGTCCCGGCGCGGAAACTCCAAGACGATGTCACGCGGACCCCGGACGGTGACCCGGCAGGACGGGGCACCGAAGCCGTGCGCCAGCTCGGTAACGCGTGCCTCGAAGTCGGCCGGAGACGTGCCGGCCACCAGGCGGACGCGGACACGATCGGACCAGTCCGAGCACGTCACCCGGCGGATACGGGGAAGGTACTGGCGTTCAAGGTAGGACTCCGCCAGGCCAGCGACCACGAGGACGGGTTGCCAGTGCCGGTGGTACACCCACACCCACCGCCACCCAGCCAGCACCCGCAGCGTCACGAACCGGTGGAACGACGCAGGCCAGCGCCACCACCAGCCCGCCAGTCCCCCACCGGCGAGCACCAGGACCACGAGCAGGGGAAGCCACCCGAACCAGTAGGCGACAGCGGCCGAGCTCGCGAGGGCGGTGACCAGGACGGGGAAGCGGAACGGCAGCCGGACCAGGAACCCGAGGAGGCGGGCGATCCACCCGCCGATGACGAAGATCGCGGGCGTCTCCACCACGGGTGTGGAGAACCGGAACGTCTGCGCGGGAACGGGGGCGGTCGGTTGCTGTACCTGAGCCGGGCCGGGCTTGTTGTCGCGGATCATCAGGCCGCACCCCCGGACAGGTGACGCTTGATCGCGGCGCCGAGCTCGGCGCAGGCTTCCCGGGCGGCCTCATGCGCGGCCAGATCATCGGAGTCAGCGGCGATCCGGGACAGAACTTCGGCCTTACGCCGGAGGAGCGCGACTTCCTCAGCCGGGGACAGCGGTTTGGCCGCGTTGTGACGGTCACGGATCATCTGGAGCAGGTCACGGATCTCGCGGATCGTGACGCGGGAACGGCGATCAGACATAATCAACAGACCTCTTCTGTTCTTCGCTGGGAGGCGGAAACGAGGAGAGACGGCGGGCCGGGGATGTTGGAGCATCCGTTGGCCCCAAGGGGGCGGCTGATGTTGGCGCACCAGCCGCCCCACTTCGTATGGTCAGGCAGCGTCCTTGGCGGAGGCCGCACGACGGCCGGTGGCGCCGGGAGCCTTCACCCCACGCGCCCGCAGCGAGTAAGCGATCCGGTTCCGGCCACGCCCCACCTCCTCGATGTAGGGCCGCACCGCCATCCCCTCGAACTCCACGGGACGAAACGGCAGGCCGGGCGCCTCATCGGGCAGCGTCGGGCACACCTCAGCGGCGATCTTCACCTTCACCGACTTCGCCTTGCCCCGCGCCTCGGGGTCGGCATCGATCACGTCCACCGCCCACATGGGCAGACCCGTGTCCTTGTCCACCTCAGGCCGCTTCGTCTCGAAGTTCGTGATCGCCTCCACCCCGAGCGCGTAGGCCCCGTGCGGGAACACGACTCCGAACTCCACCGGCAGAGCACCCTGAATCGCCATGTCGCATACGCCTTTCGTTGGTCATGTACGTGCGAGTCCGCGCCGCTGGGAGGACCCCTCGGCAAGTTCGATACATGTATAGCATGTATCGAACTTTGGTGGCCACCATTCAGCGTCAGCCGTCGTCATCTGCGCTGGCCGCTCCCGGCGCCCCCGCACCTCTTGCGGGTGATCACCACAATCGATGATCACGGTGGGACGAGATCACTACATGGCTGGACGTGTTCAGGACGTCTCGATAATGTGAGCGCGTCCTTGGACGTCCTGAGAACGGGGCAGATGCCGAACGAGAGGTTGCGCGCCGCGCTGCTGGAACGCGGAATGACACCCGCTGATCTGGCCGACGCGGTCGGCGTCGACACGAAGAGTGTCGAGCGCTGGATCAGTCTTGACCGCACTCCCTACCGGCGGCATCGGTACGCCGCTGCGGCGCGACTCGGCGTTGATGAGACGTACCTGTGGCCCAAGGCCCTATCGGCTGAGCAGAGCACCGCGGCTTCCGGCAGCGAGATCATCGAGGTCCACCCGCACCGGTGGACGGTCCCGCGCGACGCGTGGAAGCGGCTGTTCGAGTCCGCCGAACGGGAGATCTCGATCCTGGTGTTCAGCGGGTTCTTCCTCGCCGAGGATGCCAGCATGCATCGGTTGCTCGCCGAGAAGGCCCGTGCCGGAGTCCGCGTGCGCATCCTGCTGGGTGCCCCCGACAGCGAAGCCGTTGCCCAGCGAGGGGCCGACGAGGGCATTGACGACTCCATGGCGGCCAAGATCCGGAACGTGATCGTGCTGTACAAGCCACTGCGCGCCGTCGACGGCGTCGAGTTCCGGCTGCACGGCACGATCCTGTACAACTCGATCTACCGTGCCGATGATCAGATGCTCGTCAACACCCATGTCTACGGCGCTCCGACGTCCTATGCGCCGGTCTTTCACCTGCGAAAGATACCGGGTGGCAGCATGGTGAACACCTACCTCGACAGCTTCGAGAAGGTCTGGGACAGGGCGACTCCACTCGATTGAGGGAAGGCCAGTGGGCAAGCGGATCGACTACTACGACGACCCGAATGCGCCGGCCGCGAACAGCTTGGTGCCCTCCGTGAACGTCGTGGCCGTCAACGACCGCGATGAGGTCTTGCTCATCCGCCGATCGGACAACGGCAACTGGGCGGTGCCCGGGGGCGCGATCGACCTTGGGGAGTCCGTACCGGAGGCGGCGGTCCGGGAGACCGTTGAGGAGACGGGGATCACCTGCGAGATCACCGGTATCTCAGGTATCTACAGCGACCCCAAGCACGTCATCTTCTACACGAGCGACAGTGAGGCCCGGCAGGAGTTCTCGATCGTGCTCATAGCGCGGCCGGTGTCAGGCGAGCCCACGCCCAGCGACGAGTCACGCCAGGTCCGCTGGGTGCCGAAGGCAGAGCTGGCCGACTTGCGCATGGACCGGTCCATGCGACTGCGCATCGAAAACTTCCTGGCAGCCGGAGCGCCGCACATCGGGTAGCCGACCGTTCTACGTGGTGGAGGACCGCCGTTTCTCGACAGCCCGCACAGTGCCCAGCAGCGCGGGCGAAGATCGGGTGAATGGCGTGGTGCCCCAGGTCGTCAGGCCCGTACCGGTCGAGGATCTCGGAAAGCCGCTCTTCCACGGTGAGACGACTGCCGTCGGGACCGGTCGTCAGGTCGAAGTAGGTGAGCGCCTCGAGCAGGGGTTCGGGCGGCAGAGCGAATTCGCCGGCCAGCTCATCACGCAACCCGCTTCCTCGGCTTCGACCAAGGCGCCGGTGTGGTGCGCGACCAGGCGGCACAGCGGTCCGTCGGCGTGCTCGACATCGCGCAGGTAACGGGCACCGTCGAGTGGGTGAAAGCCGATGCTCACCAGTGACGGCGAGTACCCGATATCGTGCAGCCACGCGGAGGCGACCACTAGGTCGGCGTCAGCGCTGAGGACAGTCGACAGGGTCGCGGCTTGGTCGGCCACGCCTTGTGTGTGCCCACCTGCGGGGCAGCGGTTCGGCCAGGAGACGTTGCGCGAGATCCCGCGCCCAAGGTACATGTCGCGCATGTCCGAGGCTAACTAGCCGGAAGTGTCAGATCCCCGGACGAAGCGCCCTTTTCCGTGAACGGCCACGATGAGCCCGGAGCCCTCCAGTTCGGAGAGCGCCTGTCGCGCCGTCCCTCGGGAGACGCCGTACCGCTGGGTGATGGCCGACTCACTCGGGAGCGGAGCACCAGGAGACAGGGCACCGCTCGCGATCGACGCGCGCAGCTCGTCAGCGATCCGGCGGTACTGGGGCGTGACGTCGCGTTCGTCATCCGGACCGCTGACGACGCGGCCCCGCCCGGGAAGCGTGTGGATGAGTCCATCCGCTTCGAGGGCGGCCAGGGCGCGGCGGATGGTGCTCCGGGCCACGTGGAACTCTTCGCCCAAGGCCGACTCGGAGGGCAGCGGGGTGCCGGCAGGGAGTTCGCCATCGGTGACGCGACGGCGCAGCACGTCCGCGATCTGCGTGTACGTCCCCCACGGGGTAGGGCGCGGGTTCACGCCAATTCCCTCCGATTCTTCGTCAACGACTTCGCACAGCTTCGCACGGTCTGCTGCGTACCTGCGCAGCGCTTCCCGCTACTCATCCACGGCTGTGAAGCCGCGCGGCCGATGAAGGGCGAAGGAAGCGGCGGAACCATCGGCCGCGCGGGGTCTGTCAGGTCGTCGGCGGGTTCACCTGGCGATACACCCCATCGGGGCTGACCTGGTCGAGGCGATCCCGGAATGCGGGACGCGAGAGGAGCGACCGTCCCGCGCTGGGCGGCGGATTCTCCAACTGCCGGACGAAGGTGTTGAGGTCCGTCTCAACGATGGTGGGTGCGTGCTCGGCCAAGTAGGCCTCTGCGGTGGCGATCCACAGATGAGTCGTGCGTCGGATGCGCCACTGGCCCTGGTAGACGCGTTGCAGCAGCCTCAAGATGGCGTCGTCTGCGTCGGCGGTCATGCAGCGACTCCCACCGGCCGCGCGAGGTCCAGGAGCACGGCGAGGCCGAGCCGACTGCGGTCGGTCCGCTGCTGCTGTCGCTGGTGCTCCAAGTGCACGATGTAGGGCCGCACCATCGCCGCTCGCGGCGGCACCGGATAGTCCGAGGCGGCATCGTGAAAGCGATCGCCGGATTCGCCGAACGAAGCCAGGGCCGTGCCGTACGGGGATTCGGTCGAAACCGCGCGAGGGTTCCGCCTGTTCCACTTGCTTCTTCAGGTTGGGACCCCGCCCCGGAGTGTTAACGCCACTCGCGGGGGTCCTTGCTACCTGCGGAAACCCTCGCCGGACCGGCCGGACATGTGTACCTCGTATCGGACTTCTTGCAGGGACGTCTTGGGACGTCTTCTGTTATCGTCGGAGGCCCCGCTCCGGAGGACGACGACTGAACGACGCTCTTCGCCAGGCGCTTGCCGCATCACGACTCACCGACGCTGACGTTGCGGCACGGGTCGGCGTAGACCCGAAAACCGTCCGCCGCTGGTTGGCCGGCAAGACGCCCTACCCGCGCCACCGCTGGGCGGTCGCTGACCTGTTGGGGGTACCGGAGCGGCGACTCTGGCCGGAGGCCGAGGCGCCGGAGCCGCCCCGTTCCCCGAGGACCCCGCACGGCTACACCCGCACCGCTGGGCGGTGCCTCACGAGGCGTAACGCGAACTGTTCGCCTCAGCCGAACGGGAAATCGGTGTCTTGGTGTACGCCGGCCTGTTCCTCCCCGACGACCCGGGCATCCTGCGGATCTTCGAAGAGAAGGCACGTGCCGGGGTGTCAGTGCGGATCCTGCTTGGCGACCCGGACAGCCCACAGGTGCGGCAGCGAGGGGAAGAGGAGGAGATCGGGGACGCGATGCCCGCCAAGATCCGGAACGCCCTGGTCTTGTACCGGCCCCTGCTCAGCGTCACCGGCATCGAACTCCGGCTGCACAGCACGGTCCTGTACAACTCGATCTACCGGGCCGACGACCGGTTGCTGATCAACCAGCACATCTATGGCGCCCCGGCTTCGATGACGCCGGTCCTGTACATCGACAGCCAGACCGGTAACGACATGGCTGATCTTTACCTTCAGAGCTTCGAACGCACCTGGCAGGCGGCCACTCCGCACGGGTCGTGAACCGCACGGCGATCAATTGCCGAATTGGGCTGTATGGGATCAAGGGCGACGGCGCTTCCGCGCCGTCGCGGCCGTGCGGCCTGCACGCTCGGGCTGCGGGCTGCCGCCCGGTCCCGAGCGCGCGGCCGTCGGCCGGGGTGCGCGATGGTGGCCGTCGCCTGTCCGCATCTGGCCGCTTCGGGCATGCGCCGTCGCTACGGAACCTGGTTCACGAAGCGAGGCCCACGAAGGTGTGCGGCTGTTGGTTGCGGACTGGTAGTACCAGGGGGCTACTCGCCCCCTGGACCCCTCGGACGATCGCCACGTGGAACCCGGCGCGACACTGGACGTGCACATGGTGCAGACCGCCCGCGCCGGAACCCACGCGGCCCCGATACCGTGGTCGCTCACAGCGGTGGTGCTGCGGGTGGGATGCAACGTAGCTGCGAATGCGCGGCGGAAGCGGTGGCTGAGCGTCTTGGATCCGCGTCAGTGCATCGAGAAGCAGGACGCGTTTCAGGGCCTAGGAGCTGCGACGACTCGGCGGAGCCGATGCACATTTGATGCACATGGCGTCGGGAGAGTGCCGGAAACGGCGGGAAGCCGTGAGGACGAACGGACCCGGTCACAAGTGCTCATCCCGGATCTGCGGTGATCACCCAGGACACCCGGTAGACCAGAAGGTTGGGGGGTTCGAATCCTCCCGGGTGCGCCAGCCGGATGGGCTCTGAACTGGGCGTTCTCTCCTCGGAGAGGGCGCCTTTTTCGTGTCGGCTGCCGTTCGGAATCCGTAGCGGGCCGGCGGCGCGACCGGGGGTCCTGCGGGAAACGTGCTCAACGGCCATGGCCTGCCGTGGGCATCACGACCGGCCGGGGTTCGCCGTGCCGGAGGTGTGGGGCGGGGGTCAGCGGAGTTCCCGGTGCCGCAGGTAGCCGAGGATCGCGGCCTTGGTCTCGCGGACGCGCAGCGCGCGCTGGTCGGGGGCCAGGGAGGATACGCCGAGCATCAGCCCGCGGAACATGAGGATCAGGGTCTGGGTCGACAGCGCGATGTCGCCGCCGGGGACCTCGGGGTTGCGGGCGGTGAGGATGGCCGCCAAGCGTTCGGCGAACGTCGATTCGATGGGCTCGATCGGGTTGGCCAGCACGCCGGGTACGTCGGGGCGGGCGAACAGGGCGAGGAAGGCGGGGTTCTCGACGTTGAACTCGACGAGCGGGTCGATGATCTGGTCGACGAGCGCCGGCAGCGGAGCGGAGACGACGTCGTCGGCCGCCGCGCCGCGCTGACTGCTGATGACGTCTTCCGCGTAGCGGCTCGCGAGGGCGTGCGCGATGGCCTCCTTGTCGGCGAAGTACTGGTAGAGCGACCCCGGGGAGATGCCGGCACGCGCCGCGATGCTGTTCGTGGTCGCACGCTCGTATCCGGCCGCCGCGAATTCGGTGGCCGCCGCGTCGAGGATCAGCTCGATCCTGGCGAGGCCGCGCGCCCGCCGCCGCACCGGTCGGCGTCGTGTTTCCGCGTCATTCCCCGTCGTACTCACGTCCGCCACCCTAGTGCGCCTTGTTTTTACGAGCAATCACTCGTACTCTGCGTTTCACGAGTAATCACTCATATAGGAGGTTCGTGTGCGTAGCGGTGGGTGGCCGGATCTCCTGGTGCGCCGACGGTGGTGGGTCCTCGTGGCCACGATCCTGATCGTCGCGGCCTGCGCGCCCGCGGCGGCGGGAACGCTGGAACGGCTCTCGCTGAGCAGGTTCGCCGTGCCGGGGTCGGAGTCGGACCGCGCCTCCGCCCAGCTCGCGGAAATGTCCGGAACCGGGAGCCCGAACGTCGCGCTGATGGTGATCCCGGCGTCGGGGAACGTCGACGACGAGTCCGCCGCGGCTCTCGGCCGCGATCTCACCACGCGACTCCAACGGTGGCCGGGGGTCGCCTCGGCCTGGTCGTACTGGACCGAGGACGCCGCGACGATGCGTGCCGGGGACGGGTCGGCGGCGTGGGTCTTCGCGCACGTGCCCGGAGACGCCGACACGGTACGGACCGAGGTGCTTCCCGGCCTCGCGGAGGAGTTCGGCGGCGCCGACGCCACGGCGAGGGTGGTGGTCGCCGGTGCGGACGAGGTGTTCCGGCAGGTGTCGGAGCAGGCGCGGGCCGATTTCCTCCGTGCGGAGATCATCGTTCTTCCGCTCGTGCTCGGCCTGCTCTGGGTCGTCTACCGGCGGTTCCGTGCCGCTCTGCTCACCCTGGGCCTCGGTGTCGGTGCCGTGGTCGGCGGCCTCGCCCTGCTGCGTCCGGTCACCGCTCTCACCGAGGTCTCGACGTTCGCCTCGAACGTGGTGCTGGTGCTCGGAATCGGGCTCGGGGTGGACTACGGCCTGTTCGTGGTGTTCCGTTTCCGGGAAGAACTGGCGCGGCACCGCGACGTCCCGTCCGCCATCGCCGCGACGACGCGCGGTGCCGGCCGGACCGTGCTGTTCTCAGCGGCCACCGTGGCCGCCGCGCTATCGGTGCTGTTCGTGTTCCCCTACCCGTTCCTCCGCTCCTTCGCCTACGCCGGTGTCGCCGTCGTGCTCGTCGCCGCCCTGCTCGCGCTGGTGGCCCTGCCCGCGGCCCTCGCCGTTCTCGGCCGGACGGTGCTGCGTCGCGGCGGGCCCGAACCGGCCGTGGAACGGCGAGTGTGGTTCCGGCTCCCGGCGGCCGTCATGCGACGGCCGGTCCTGCTGGGCGGCGCAGGCCTCCTGGTGGTGCTGGCACTGGCGGCGCCCGTGCTGGGAGTGCGTTTCGGCCTGCCCGACGATCGGGTTCTCCCCGCGTCGGCGGATGTGCGCGGTGCGTACGACATCGAACGCGCGGCGTTCGCCGGCCAGGACTCCGACGCGCTGCTGGTGGTCACGCCCGCGGAGCTCGACGAGGCCGCCCTGGCCTCCTACGCGGAGGAACTGTCACTGGTCGACGGAGTGCTCCGCGTGGACACGGCGATCGGGGCCTTCGCCGCCGGCGAGCGGGCCGGGGACGCACCGGTCGAGCGGCTGGCGAGCGACAGCGGTACCTGGCTGTCGCTGACGCCGTCGTCGGTGGCGCTCACCGAGGACGTGACGGGGCTGGTCGGCGCGGTCCGCGATGTCCCGGCCCCCGCGGACGTTCTCGTGGGCGGATACCCGGCCGAGCTCGTGGACTACCGGGACGGGGTCACCGCCTGGCTCCCGCTCGTCGGCGGCCTGATCGTGGTCGTGACCTTCGCCGTCCTGTTCCTGATGACGGGTTCGATCGTGGTCCCACTCCAGGCGACCGTGCTCAATCTGCTGAGCATGGCCGTCATGGTCGCGGTTCTGGTCTGGGGCTTCCAGGAGGGCGGGCTGAGCCCCCTGATGGGCTTCACGCCGACCGGTTCCATCGAGCCGAGCATCCCGATCCTCATGTTCTGCATCGCCTACGGCCTGTCGATGGACTACGCCGTCTTCCTGCTGGCGCGGATCAGGGAGGAGGTCGCCGCCACCGGCGACGTCACCGCGTCCGTACCGCGCGGCATCGCCCGGTCGGGACCGCTGGTCACCGCCGCCGCGATCACGCTCGCCGCCTCCTTCCTCGTCTACGCCACCGGTGGCGTGGTGTTCCTGCAGCAGCTCGGGATCGGCATGGCCGTGGCCGTTCTGGTGGACGCCACGCTGGTGCGCGGCCTCCTCCTGCCGTTCTTCATGCGCGTGTCCGGGAGTCTGACCTGGTGGGCGCCGCGCCCGCTCCGTGCCCTGCACGCCCGCATCGGTCTGGCCGAGTCCTAGGGGTTCAGGACGGCCGGAATAAGACCGTCTCCGTTGCCGAAATGGCGCCGACGGCAGCGGCAACGCGTTCCCGGCGCTCCATGACGGTGCCCGACCGGTGCACCATGGCGACGAACAGGACGAACCGCGCGCGGTCCGCTCCGCACCGGCACCGGCACCGGCACCGGCACGCGACGGTTCCACGCGGCCCATGCCCGGCGAGCTCGCCCGTTCCGGATCACCTGCCTTCCGGCGTCGGGCCCTGGTCGGCCGACCCTGTGCGCCGGGAGATGACAACGCGCCCGAGGCGCTTCGGGATCGCGTCGAAGACCTCCGGCGCGGTGCCGAAGACCGAGGCCAGCACGTGCCGTGGCATCGCGCTGAGCGAGTGCACGATCCCGATGTCGTCGTCGGGTTCGGGCGCGGAGGAGTTGAAGACCACGAGGACTTGGAGGTCCTCGGTATCGCTGGCGTTCTCGAAGTAGTGGAAGTGGCCCTGCGGAGCGAACACCACGTCACCTGTGCCGGCCTCGAAGGCTTCCTGGGTCTGGTCGGGCCCGACAAAGGTCCAGCGGACGGTGCCGGAGATGACGTAGTTGACCTCCCAGGCGCTGGGGTGCCAGTGCGGTTCGCGGATGCCGCCCGGTTCCAGCGTGATGAGGTAGACGGCGGCCTGCTGGTCGACGAGGATCGGCCAGTTCTCGCCGTGGGCGCCCTGGAGCCGGCCGCCATCGAAGGCCCTCGCCTCGGAACGGGACAGCGGGAAGTTGTGCACGACGTCCGGCGCCATGCGCTGGCCCGGCACGACGGTACCGGGCTGGGAGCCGGTCGTGGTGTCCCCGGGATTGGGTGCGGGGCGGTGTCGGAAGCCCGCGTCCATGTCGGGCTGGACTCCGGTGTCGCGGCGGTCGCGGTCGTCGGGCATTGCGGTGTCCTCCGCTGGGTCGTTGTTCGGTCGAGGAGTGGATGGCCGACCGCTCACCGACCGCGCCCCGATGGTCACCGGCGCGGAGGCCATGCTCGCACGCCGTCCCGGCCGTCCCAAGGAGGCGCGCACCGGCCGTGCACTCGCTTTACCGGGGTCCACCGTACGGGCGGCCGGAAGGACCTTCGCGCACGGAACGGCCGGCTGAGGCGGCGTCCGGCCGTCGAGCCGCGGTTACGTGGCGGCCTGGTGCGAGGTGGCGTGGATGGAGCCGAGCAGGCTCAGCGCCTCGGCGCTCGGGCTGCCGGGTTCGGCCTGGTAGATGACGAGCTGCTGGCCCGGGGCGTCGCGGACGTCGAAGGCGTGGTACGTGACGGTCAGCGGCCCGACGTCCGGGTGGAGGAGGTGCTTGGCGTCCTGGGTCTTGCCGCGCACGGCGTGGGTGTCCCACAGCCGGGCGAAGTCGGCGCTGTGTTCGGTGAGAACGCCGACGAGCTCCCGCAGTCGCGGGTCGTCCGGATCGAGCCCGGCCGCCTGGCGCAGGTGGCCGACGTTGGCCTGCGCCGTGTCACTCCACCGGGTGTAGAACCGGCGGCCCGCCGGGTCGAGGAAGGCCATGCGGGCCAGGTTATCCGCGCGATCGAAGGGTGAGTGCAGCGCCTCGGCCAGGGCGTTGGCCGCCAGAATGTCCAGGGTCCGGTTGATGACGAACGCCGGGGCGCCCGGATAGCCGTCCATGAGCTGCCGAAGGGCGGGACTCACCCGGTCCGTGGTGTGGCCGAACCAGTGGCTCGGCGCCGTTCCGGCCAGGTGGTGCAGGTGCGCGTGGGCGTCGGAATCCAGCCGTAGCGCACGGCCGAGCGCGTCGAGGACCTGGGTCGAGGGGTGACGTTCCCGCCCCTGCTCCAGGCGGGTGTAGTAGTCCACGTTCACCCCGGCCAGGACCGCGACCTCCTCTCTGCGCAGGCCGGACACCCGGCGCACGCCGTGGCTCGCCATGCCGACGTCCTGCGGCCGCAACCCGGCCCTGCGGGCACGCAGGAACTCTCCCAGATGGTTGTCGGTCATGTCCTCAGCCTAGGTCGCGGGGCGGCGTGCTCCCTGGGTGTGCCGCACCCAGGGAGCACGCGTCCTGGCCGGTGCCGCCCGGCCTGCCCAGACTCGGTGGTGCGGGAACCGATCCCGCACCGGTGAACAGGTGAACAAGGGAGTCCGCATGACGGGCAACACGGACGAGGGCGATGCCGACGTGGTCGGCATGTGGGTGACCGCGGACGGTCACATCCGCCAGGAATTACGGGCCGACGGCCGGTACGACGAGGCCCGTGGCGGCCGGCGCAGTGCCTACACGGGCCGCTACACGGTGACCGGCGACCACATCGACTACGTCGATGACACCGGGTTCACCGCGACAGGTGACATTCGCGACGGTGTGCTCTACCACGAGCACCTCGTGCTCTACCGGGAGGGACGGCAGGCATGACGGACATGACCAGAGTGGTGGCGATCACCGGAGCGAGCAGCGGGATCGGAGCGGCGACCGCGCGCCGGCTCGCCGCCGACGGCCACCGGCTGTTCCTCGGAGCGCGGCGCACCGACCGGCTCGCCGCGCTCACCGAGGAGATCGGGGCCGCGGGCGGCACGGCGGCCTTCCAGCGGCTGGACGTGACGGACGCGGCGGACGTCCGGTCCTTCGTGGCCGCCGCCCGCGAGCGCTACGGCCGGGTGGACGTGGTGGTCGGCAACGCCGGGGTGATGCCGCTCTCGCCGCTGGAAGCGCTGAGAGTCGACGAGTGGGACCGCATGATCGACGTCAACGTGCGGGGAGTTCTGCACGCCATCGCCGCCGCCCTGCCCGTGATGCGCGCCCAGGGCGGTGGGCACTTCGTGAACGTCGCTTCCGTCGGCGCGTACGAGGTCGTTCCCACCGCCGCCGTCTACTGCGCCACCAAGTTCGCCGTCCGGGCGATCTCCGAAGGACTCCGCCAGGAGTCCGCCGGGGACATCCGCGTCACCCTCGTCTCCCCTGGGGTGACCGAGTCCGAGCTCGCCGACGGCATCTCCGACCCCGTCGCCAGGGAGGCCATGCGGGCCTACCGCGCCGTGGCGATCCCCGCCTCCGCCATCGCGGACGCCATCGCCTACGCCGTCGCCCAGCCGCCGCAGGTCGACGTCAACGAGATCGTCGTCCGTCCCGCCGCGAGCGCCCAGTGAGCTCTCCGGGACGATCCGGCATGCCGGACACCACCACCGGCCACGACGACCTGGCCCGCCGGCCGCGCCTCCTGGAGGACAAGGAGGCGCTGCGCGCCCTCATGATCCGCGGGTGGCGGGCGCTGGACCGCAAGGACTGGCGGACCTGGATCGGCTGCTGGGCCGAGGACGCCGTGCTGGAGTTCGGGCCGTGGGGAGAGATCCGGGGAAGCGCGGCGATCCGGGCGAAGGTGGAGGAGGCGGAGGCTCCGTACCCGAGCATGCAGCATCACCTCCTCAACCTGCATTTCGAGGTGATGGGCGACCGGGCGGCCGGGGTCGGCTACATGTGGTTCGTGGCCGTCACCGCGCCGGGGAGAACGGACGCCCCCTACTCCATGGGCGGTCCCTACGACTGGGAGTTCCGCCGGGGCCCGGACGGCTGGCTCGTGACCAGGCAGCGGCTCGGCGTGTGGTGGACCGGCGGCGAGGACGCACAGGGGTCCTTCGGGTAACACGGGGTCGCGGGCGGACCGGCCACCGCCCGGTCCGGCGCCGCGGCGCCGGCGCGGGCGCCGCGCACGTCGCGAGCAAGGCGGCCATGCCCAGCTGGACTTCGCCCGCGCCCGCCGCCGGGGCGACCGGCGGCGGGAACACGGCGGGCGGTGGGCGTCACGGGTCGTCGCGCAGCGAGAGGGCGCGTGACGGGCAGAGCATCACCGCGTCGCGCAGTGCGGTGGGGTCCGCCGACGCCGTGTCCGGCCGCACGACCACCCGGCCGTCGCGGTCGTCCTGGTCGAAGACCTCCGGCACGGTCAGGACGCACATGCCCGCACCCGCGCACCGCTCGCGGTCGACGTGCAGCCGGGTCATCGGGCCGACCAGGTGACGGGGAGTTCGCGGACTCCGTAGATGACCATGTCGTCGCGCAACGGGACCTCCTCCGGTGGCACCGCCAGCCGCAGCGTGGGGAACCGCCGGAACAGGGCGGGGAAGCCGACCCGCAGCTCCACCCGGGCGAGCTGCTGCCCGATGCACTGATGCACCCCGTGGCCGAACGAGATGTGTCCGGCGGCGGACCGGGTGAGGTCGAGCGTGTCGGGGTCGGCGAACCGCCCGGGATCGCGGTTGCCCTCGGGGATCGAGACCATGACGCTCTCGCCGGCCCGCACCCGGACCCCCTCGATCTCGACGTCCTCCAGCGCGGCGCGCACCGTGCCCGGGGCGATGGGCAGGTAGCGCAGGAGCTCCTCCACGGCGTTCTCCACGGTCTCCGGGTCGGTGATCACGGGGATCTGTGCGGGGTCGAGCAGCAGCGCGAGGACGCCGAGCCCGAGCACGTTGGCGGTGGTGTCGAACCCGCCACCGAGGAGGAGGAACCCGATGTTGGTGACCTCCTCGTCAGTGAGGTCGCTGTCGGAGAGCAGTCCGCCGAGCAGGTCGTCGGCCGGCTCGGCCCGCTTGCGCCGTACCAGTTCGCCGAGGTACCCGGCCACGTTCGCCTGCGCCTGCACCTTCTCCTCCGGCGAGGCGTCGACGCGCGACATGCCGACGATCTCCTGGGTGAACCGCTCACGGTAGTCGCGCGGGACGCCGAGCAGGTCGCTGATCACCAAGGCGGGGATCGGCGCGGCGTACGCCAGCACAAGGTCGACCGGCGGCTCGGCCGCGGCCATCCGGTCGAGATGCTCCTCGGCGATCTCCTCGATGTGTGCGGCGAGCCGGCGCATCCGCCGGACGGTGAACTGGCCGGCGAGCAGATGCCGGTAGCGGGTGTGATCGGGCGGGTCCATGCTGATGAACTGGCCGGGCCGCGCGGGCGGGATGTCGGTGGTGGTCGCGAACGCGCTGTTGCGCAGCTCCTGCCGGGCGCTGAACCGGGGATCGGCCAGGACCTCGCGGATGGTGGAGCGCCTGGTGACCAGCCAGCCCTCCCGGCCGTCCATGAAGCGCACCCGCGCGATCGGGCGCTCGGCGCGCAGGTCCAGGATCTCCTGGGGCGGGTCGAACAGGCTGGTGCGGGTGAAGGGGACCGTCAGGGGTTCACTCGTCATCGTCTTGCCCTTCTGGGCGGTCCGCGCGGCGCGGGCCACCCGTGCTCTCTGTCGAAGCTCCGTGGAACGGTCGCCGTGGATCCCGCGCGCGGCCGCACCCGCATTTAATTACATTGAGTGTAAAAATACAACGCGTGTATCTGTCATTCGAATGTAAGATCGGCGCATGCAGGAGTCCCGGCGGGAGCGCAAGAAGCGGCAGACGCGGCAGCTGCTCACGGAGACCGCGATCCGCCTCTTCAGCGAGCAGGGGTACGAGCAGACCACCGTCGCCCAGATCGCGGCCGCCGCCGACGTGGCCACGAAGACGTTCTTCAACCACTTTTCGAGCAAGGACGAGGTACTTTTCGCCGCCAACGGGGAACGCGGCGCGCTCGCGCTGGAGGTGATCGCCGACCGGCGGCCCGGCGAGAGCGTCGCGGACCTGCTGACCCGGACCTACAACGCGATGCTGGCCGACTACCTCGCCAACGGGCGCGAGCGCGCGCTCATGGAGACCTACGTCCGGCTGGTGATGAGCGCCCCCGCACTGCAGGCCAAGGCGCTGCACGTGGCGTTCGACGTGCAGCGCGACATCGCCGCGGCGCTCCTCGCGGCCTATCCGGACGAACTCGACGCGGTCAGCGCCGCCGCGGTCGTCGGCGCCACGTGGGGCGCCGCATTGGGGGCCTCGCTCACCAGCATGGAGCGGGGCGACCCGGAGGAGGAGCTCTGGGCGGCGATGCGCCGCGGGATCGACATCGCGCTCCACGGGCTGGCGGCGAACCGGCCGAACGCACGCTGAGCGGCGCCGGGCCGACCGGATCGGGGTGACCACCGGCCGGCCCGGTGCGCTTTCCGGCAGGCCCGACCCGCGGGCGAGTTCCGCCGCGATGCGCCATGGCGCGCGCCGCAGAGCCGGAGCCGCCCCAGCCGCTGACGCCCCCATCCCGGCGACCGCGCCCGGCGCCGCCCTTGATCACCGGTCATGACGTGCCTCACAACCACCCGTTGACTCACATCGTGGTTCTGTGCTCATAATCTAGGCCATCTGCCAGAAAAGGTGTGATTCGCGGCACGATTCGATGTGATCTTCGGCGAACAGGACCCCCCATGTCTGACACAGCGGTACTGATCAACACGGCCGTGGCGGTCGTCGCCATCGTGGTGCTGATCGTCCGGTTCAAGCTCAATCCGATCATCGCCCTCGTGGTGGGGTCGTGCTACCTGGGGCTCGCGGCCGGGCTCGGCGTCGAGGAGACGCTGACGACCGTGACCACCGGATTCGGCAACATCCTCGGCGAGATCGGTCTGCTCATCGCCTTCGGCGTGCTCATGGGCGCGCTGCTCAGCGACATGGGGGCGATCCGCCGCCTGGTCGAGGGGCTGCTGCGCACCGTCGGCCCCCAGCGGCTCCCGCACGCCATGGGGCTGACGCTCGCCACCTTCCTGCAGTCGATCTTCCTCGACGTGCTGCTGGTGATCTCCGCGCCGCTGGCGCGGGCGGTCGCCCCGCGGCTCGGGCGGTACGGCACCGCCCGTATGGCCACGGCCCTGGCGATCGGTCTGGAGTGCGGGATCGTCTTCACGGTCCCCGGCGTCGGCGCGCTGGCCCTCGCCGGGCTGCTCGATGTACCGCTGAGCACCTACCTGGTGTACGGGCTCATCGTCGTGATCCCGACCGTGGCCATCGCGACCACGATCATGACCTTCCTGTTCAACCGCGGGTGGTGGAAGCCGGAACTGGACGAGCTGGAACCGGTCACCGCGGCGGTGGCGGCCGACACCGCCGACACCGCCGGTGCGGCCGGTGCCGTCGCCGGGAGCGGCGGCCGCTCCGCCGCGGCCGGCGGGTCCACGGACGCCGGCGCCGGAGGCTCCGCCACGATCGCGACCGGCGGTGGCGACGCGGCCGGCGCCCGGCCCGAACCGGCCCCGCCCGCCACCGAGCCCCCGCTGATCCTGCTGTTCGCCCCGCTGATCGCCGCCCTGCTGCTGGTGGCCACCGGCGCCGTCACCGAGGCCGTCGAATGGCACAACCCCGTGGTGGCGCTGCTGTCGACACCCGCGGTCGCGCTGCTCATCGGCCTGGTCGGCACCTGCCTGCTCGGCCGCCGGTACATGGGACAGCCGAAGGTCGAGGAGTCCCTGGAGAGCGGGGTGCGGCAGAGCGGCCAGATCCTGCTGCTCAGCGGGGTCGGCGGCTCCCTCGCCGCCACCATCGAGGCCGTCGGGCTCGGCGAGATCCTGGGCGGCTACCTCTCGGCCGGCTCGTGGGCACCGCTCCTCGTGGTGTGGGCGATCGCCGCGGTGCTGCACATCGCGGTCGGCTCGGTGACGATCTCGGCCATCACGGCCGCGGGTCTGCTCGCGCCGGTGGCCTCGTCGCTGGGCATCGACCCGGTCCTCATCGCCCTGGCGGCCGGCGCGGGTTCACTGTTCCTGGTCCACCTGACCAGCAACACCTTCTGGCTGCTCCAGTCGCTCCTGGGCCAGACCACGCGCGGCACCCTCAAGACCTGCTCGGTGGGCGTCTCCGTGGCGTCGGTGGTCGCCCTGGGACCGATCCTTCTGCTGAGTCTCTTCCTGTGACGGCGCCGCACGCCCCCGAATCGATGGGAGAACGAGAACGCATGCGCGACGAGCCGACACGGCTGCCACTGGAGGGCGTCCGGGTCCTCGAACTCGGCAACTACATCGCCGGTCCCACCGCGGGGCGGATGCTCGCCGACTTCGGCGCCGAAGTGATCAAGGTGGAGCGGCCGGGCCGCGGCGACGAGCTGCGCAACTGGCGGCTCTACGCCGGTGACGTGTCCATGCTCTTCCGGACCGTCAATCGCAACAAGAAGTCCATCGCGCTCGACCTGCGGTCCCCGCTGGGCCGCTCCACGGTGCTCGACCTCGCCCGGCACTGCGACGTCGTCATCGAGAACTTCCGTCCGGGCACGCTGGAGAAGTGGGGGCTCGGCCCCGACGAGCTGGAGGCGGTCAACCCCGGCATCGTGCTCGCGCGCATCTCCGCGTTCGGGCAGACCGGTCCGCTGGCGGACCGCCCGGGGTTCGCGGCCGTCGCCGAGGCCATGGGCGGGCTGCGGCACCTGGTCGGCGAGGCCGACCGGCCGCCCTCCCGCGTGGGCGTGTCCATCGGGGACTCCATCGCGGGGCTGTACGCGGCGTTCGGCGTCATGGTCGCGCTGTTCGAGCGGCGGGCGGCCCCGGCGGCGGGCGGGCGGTCCCGGCCGCTCGCCGAGCGGACCGTCGACGTCGCGCTGCACGAGGCCGTCTTCTCGATGATGGAGTCGCTGGTGCCCGACCACCTCGCCTACGGCGTGGAACGGCAGCGCGTCGGCGGCCGGATGGAGGGCATCGCGCCCACCAACGCCTACGAGTGCGCGGACGGGGCCAGCGTGGTGATCGCCGGCAACGGCGACTCGATCTTCCGCCGCCTCATGGCGGCCGTCGGCCGGCCCGACCTCGCCGACGACCCCGGACTGGCGAGCAACGCCCAGCGCTGGGAACGGCGGGACGAGCTCGACGAGGTGATCGGGGACTGGACCCGGGCGCTCTCCCGAGACGAGGTGCTGGCCGCGCTGGAGGAGGCGGGCGTGCCGGCCGGCCCGATCTACACGGCCGCGGACATCTGCGGCGACCCGCAGTACCACGCCCGCGACATGATCCAGCCGCTGGCGGTCGACACCGGCGCCGGCGCACCCGTCGAGGTGGGCTTCCCCGGGATCGTGCCGGTCATCGGCCGCACCTCGCTGCCGGTGCGCTCGGTGGGCCCGGACCTCGGCGCGCACACCCGCGAGGTACTGGCGACCGTGCTCGGCCGCACCGACGAGGAGATCGACGACATCACCACCCACCCGGAGGTACGCGCATGACCGCCACGGCGCCCCTGACGTTCCGGCCGCAGGCGACGCTGCGGGACGTGACGCTGCGGGACGGCCTGCAGCTCACCGGCAAACCGCTGCCGACCGACCGCAAGGTGGCGGTGGTGCGGAAGCTGCTCGCGCTCGGCGTCCCCGCGGTGGAGGTCGGCTCGCTCGCCCGGCCCGACCTGGTGCCGTCCATGGCGAACACGCTTGATGTGGTCGAGCGGCTCACCCCCGAGGAACTGGCCCGTTGCTGGGTCTGGGTCGCGACGCCGCGGCACGTGGAGAAGGCCGCGGCGGCGGGCGCGGTGAACTTCCAGTACTGCCTGTCGGCCTCCGACGCGCACAACCAGGCCAACATCGGCCGCACCACCGAGGCCAGCCTGGCGGCCATGCCCGAGGCCGTGGCGCACGCGGCGGCCGTCGGGGGCCGCATCCAGCTGTGCATCGCCACCTCGTTCACCTGCCCGTTCGAAGGGGCGGTTCCCGAGGAGCGGGTCCTCGCCATCGCCGCGGACGAGCGCGCCCACGGTGCCGAGGACATCGTGCTGTGCGACACGCTCGGGCAGGCGGTCCCCGCGCAGGTCACCAGCCTGGTGGAGAAGGTCGCCGCGCGCACGCCGCCCCGGCGGATCGTCTACCACGGGCACGACACGTGGGGGCTCGGCGTCGCGAACTCGCTGGCGGCGGTCGCCGCCGGTGCCGCCGAGGTCGACGGCTCGCTGGGCGGACTCGGCGGCTGCCCGTTCGCGCCGGGGGCGAGCGGCAACGCCGCGACCGAGGACCTGCTGTTCGCGCTGCGGCCGGACTGGCTCACCCCCGAGGTGTTCGCGGCGCTGGTGCGGCTGACCGACGGCCTGCTCGCCGACCTGGACGAGCCCAACCGCTCCCGCGCCGTCCAGGGGGCGCACTCCAGCGCCACCGCGTTCCCGTGGGCGGCGGCCGTCGGGGTACCGGAGCGGGCGTGACCGAGCGCCGCCGCGGGCGCTCAGGCGGGGTACCGGCCGCCGAGCGCCCGGGTGATCCGCTCGGCGTGCTCCACGAGAACATCGACCCACTCCAGGCACTTCTCGTGGGGCATCCGCAGCGTCGGCCCCTGAATCGTCAGCGCCCCGACGAGGTCGGCGGCGGAGTCGAAGGCCGGAGCCGCGAGCCCCGAGGCGCCGTCGACGCGTTCTCCCACGGTGATCGCATACCCGTCGCTCTGCGTTCGCCGGATGAGGCGGCGCAGCTCGTCCCGGTCGGTGACGGTGCTCTCGGTGAGCTGCGGGAGTTCGCGCTGCAGCACCCGCTCGGCGAGGTCGGGCGTCCAGGCCAGGATGACCCGGCCCGAGGAGCCCACCGTCACCGGCGCGATCCTGCCCACCGCCATCTCCCGCCGCAGTGCGTGGCGGGTCTCCGCGACGGCGATGCACACCCGGTGCTCTCCCTCCGCGCGAAAGAAGCAGGCGGTCTCCCCGGTCAGATCGCGCAGATCCTTGAGCACCGGGTTGACCACCGCCAGGACGTCGAGATCCTTCGTGCCGGCCGCGGCCCAGTAAGCCATGCGGGCCCCGATGCGGATGCGGTCGTCGGACCGATCCAGGAACCCGTGCGCGACCAGGTTCGTCACCAGACGCTGTACCGTCGAGGCGGGCAGGCCGGTGCTCTGCTGGATCTCCCGCAGGGTCAGCGACGGCCGGTGCAGCGTGAAGGCGTTCAGGATCTCGGTGATCTTCCCGAGCACGAGCAGCGGTGCCTGCCCGGACCCTCCGCCCGTACGGCCGGGGTCACGCCCGTTCTCCTCGCGGCTCCTCATACCGTTGAACATACGACAGGAGAGCGGCGGCCCCGCCCGTGGCGCGGGCGCTCTTCGACCGCACGGAAAGAAGGACGGCGTTGACTGAGAACGCCTCGGACGCGGGCACGACACCCGAGACGGTGACAGCGGCCGACGTGGCCGCGGCGGCCTCCCGGTTCGCCGGGGTGATCCCGCCCACCCCGCTGCAGCGCAACGATCGCCTCTCCGCCCAGCACGGGCTGGACGTCTGGCTGAAACGCGAGGACCTCAACACCGTCCGCTCCTACAAGGGGCGCGGGGCGCTGAACTTCGTGCGTTCGCTCGACGCACGGCAGCGGGAGCGGGGCGTGGTGTGCGCGAGCGCGGGCAACCACGGCCAGGGGGTGGCGTTCGCCTGCGCGTCGCTGGGCATCCAGGCGCGCGTGTACCTGCCGCGCACCACGCCGCGGCAGAAGCGCGACCGGGTGGCCCGCCTCGGCGGGGAGAGCGTGCGCGTCATCGTGACCGGTGAGACCTACGACGACGCCGCCACGGCCGCCCGCGCCGACGCCGCGGCCCTCGGCATGACGCTGCTTCCGGCCTTCGACGACCCTCGCACCATCGCCGGCCAGGGCACCGTCGTCAAGGAGATCGTCGAACAGCTCGGCCGCGCGCCCGACACGGTGGTCGTGCCGGTCGGCGGCGGCGGCCTGCTCGCGGGCACGCTCGCCTGGCTGCGGGAGACCCACCCGCAGGTCCACGTGATCGGCGCGGAGCCGCTGGGCGCGCCGAGCATGGCCGCCGCCCTCGACGCCGGTCACCCGGTCGAGCTGGACCACATCGACCCGTTCGTGGACGGCGCCGCCGTGCGCAGGGTCGGCGACCTCACCCACGCCATCGCCGCGGCGGGACGGCCCCGGATGGTGACGGTGCCCGAGGGCCGGATCTGCGGCGAAATGCTGGAGCTGTACCAGTCCGACGGCGTGATCAGCGAGCCCGCCGGAGCCCTGGCCTCCGCCGCCCTCGGCCCGGGCCTGGACCTGCCGGAGGGCTCGACGGTGGTGTGCGTGCTGTCCGGCGGGAACAACGACGTCAGCCGGTACGCCGAGATCGTCGAACGCGCGCTCGTCCACGAGGGCCGCAAGCACTACTTCCTCGTCGACTTCCCCCAGGAACCGGGCGCGTTGCGCCGCTTCCTGGACGACGTGCTGGGACCGGACGACGACATCACCCTGTTCGAGTACGTCAAACGCAACAACCGCGAGACCGGCCCGGCCCTGGTCGGCGTGGAACTCGGCGCCCCCGAGAACCTGGAAGCCATCCTCAAGCGGATGGACGCCGCCCCGCACCGCGTCGAACGCATCTCACCGGACAGCCCGCTGTTCGCCTTCCTCGTATGAAATCCGTGGCGGGACGCCCACGACCGGTCACGGGCCTCCCGCCACGGCGGCTCAGTCCCGCATGAGCTCGCGGTAGGCGGCGAAAAGGGGGGGCCGCTTCCGCGGAGATTCACCCCCGCCGTACCGCGTCCAGCGGGCGCGCACGCATTGCCAGTGCCGCCGGGACGGTGCTCGCGAGGAGCCCGATGGCCAGGACCATTACCGCCACCCCCGCGTACTGCGGTGCCGGGAAGGCGAACACGGCCGCGTCGCCGGTGAAGGCGTGACCGATACGCCCGGTTCCCCGCACGGATACGCCTGGGCATCGAGATCAAGCGGCGGCGCATGATGCGCGCCCTGTCCCAGCGGCAGAACAGCAGGGGTCGGCGGCTGAACGGGCGGTGCCCGGGAGCAGGCGGGGGAGGGGCTCCCGGGCGGCCCTCTCCGGTCAGAGGTCGGGGTGCCGCGACACCGTGGAGACGGGGACGTTGAGGACGCCGTCGAACGCCGTACGGACCGGAGTGCGCAGGTAGCCGCTCTGCAGGCGGATCCGGTCGGGGGCGTGCCCGGGCGGTACCGGGGGCGCGTGGCGGAGGTCGGCGAGAGCGAGGCCGAGGCCGGCGGCGGCGAAGGCGGCCTCCACGCTGCCCGGTTCGGGGGGTGCCAGTTCGGTCTCGCCGATGGTGAAACCGAACTTCGCGTCCGGATCCAGGGGCATCTCCGCCGCGTGTCCGGACGTGCTGGTCAGCGCGAGCGCGAAGTACTCCTCGCCCAGGGTCTCGTGCAGGTACCGGCCCATGGGCAGGGTCGTCACGCCGCCGGCATGGACGACCGGAGTCCGCTGGATGTGGGCGTTGTGCGCCACGAGCACCATCCGGGTCCCCGGCGCGGCCCGGTCCAGGTGCCAGCGGACCGACTCGGCCATGAAGGCGTCCCGGGCCGAGGTGTCGGCGGTCAGCCCACGGCCCGCGAACAGGTCCGACATCGCGCGCATGCCGTAGTCACCGTGGCAGGCCGCCTCCAGGCGGCGCAGCGCGATGTCGTAGGAGCGACGGCCGGCTCGGGCGACGCACGTGGGCTCGACGGCGCGGAGCCGGATGACGGCTCGGAGCAGTGCGGCGCTCAGCGCGTCCTGGTCGGCCGGGGCCAGACGCGCCCATGCGGGTGCGCCCACCGCCGCGGAGTGGCCGGCGAACCGCTCGGCGATCCGGGCCGCCGTCTCCACGAACGGCAGGGCCTCGGGGTCGGCCTCCCGAAGATATGCGGCCACCGGCTCCAGGGCGGGGAGCAGGGAGCCGCCCGCCGCGGGGATGTCGACGCCGGCGAACTCGACCGGCCGGGCCGCCGTCCGGTTGTGGCGGCGCAGCCGGCGCAGTGGCTCCTCCAGGCCCAGCGGCACGGCCGCGGCGGTGTGCGCGTGCAGGTCGGCATCGTGGCCCGCGCCACGGGCCCACTCGTCGAGACGGAACCCCTCACTGAAGCCGTACTCGGCGGCGAACAGGGTGAACCCGCAGCGTTCCACCAGGAAGCGCAGCACCCGGTGGCGCAGAAGGGCGAACTCCTCGATGAAGTGCGAGTTCTCCCCGACCGCGACGACGCGGGCCCCGGCGACCGCGTCGCGCAACGGCTCCAGGTCGTCCAGCGGTGCGTCGGGGCCGAGGTGGGAGAGTCGGGTGGCGTGGTCCCGGAGCCAGGTCGCGAAGAGGTCAGGGGCAGCGGCGCGCTCGGGCATGCTGACGGCTCGATTCAGTGCGTTGGGATTCATGCGTTGGAGAGAGGGATGGATCGCGGTGCGGGAGCGCGGGCGTCTCCCGGAGAGCGCGTCAGAGGAAGAGGCTGCCGATCGCCATGGCCGGGAGCCTACCTGACCGCCCCGCTCCGGGAATCCGCGTCTCCCGGCCCGGCGCCGATGTCGGCGATGCCCCCTACGGTGTCGGCATGAGCTACGCACTGACCACGTACGTCATCGACCTGGAAGTGGCGCGGTCGGCGATCGGATCGCGCGACGAAAAGCTGCGGCGGATGATCGGCGGCCGGTTCAAACGCCAGCTGGCGGCCGACGACGAGTACTTCTCCCACGAGATCGAGCGGGGCGCTTCCACCCGGTACGAGGCGCTGCGGGCGGTCATCGATGGCGGCCCCTACGACGAGCGCTACGCGTTCCAGTACGCCTACGCCTACCAGCTGGTGTGCGAGTTCCACGGGCGGCCGTGCTTCAACAACGACTTCTCCCCCTTCCGGGACGACTGGCTGCAGACCGTCGACGCGGGGCTGGCCGAACTCGGCATCAAGGCGGTGGCGGTCACCGAGTTCTCCTACGGGAGCCTGCCGCCCGGGCTGCCGCGGCCCGAAGACCTGCCCGACTACGGCGAGTGGAGCGCCGAGGAGTGCCGCGAGGCGCTGACCCAGTGGACGGCGACCACTCCCGAACAGCGCGCCGTTCTGGACGCGGAGGTGCTGCGCGCGATCGAGTCGTGCTCCCGATGGTGGCGGGACGCGGTGGCGGCCGGTCGGGGTGTCGCCGGTTTCATGAGCTGACGGAGAACGTGGGGCGGGCACCTGCCCGCGCCGCGGTCACCCACCGGCCCCGTCTCTCTCCACGGCGGCGGCCGGGGGCAGACGGCCCGCGAGCAGCTGGGCCAGATGCACCCCGTGGACACCGGCGAGGTGGTCGGCCTGGGTGCGGCAGGAGAAGCCGTCCGCCAGGAACACGGTGCCCGGGGCCGCGGCGCGCAGGGCCGGCAGCAGCGCGTTCTCGGCCACCGCCACCGACACGTCGTAGTGCCCGCGTTCCATGCCGAAGTTGCCGGCCAGTCCGCAGCAGCCCGCCAGGGCGGTGACCGCCGCGCCGGCGCGGCGCAGCAGCGCGAGGTCGTGCTCGTAGCCCATGACCGAGTGCTGGTGGCAGTGCGGCTGCGCGACCACGGTGACCCCGCCGAGGTCCGGCGGGCGCCAGGCGGGATCGGGGGTGGGGCGCTCGGTGAGCAGTTCGGCGAGCGTGCGTACGGAGTCGGCGACCCGCCGAGACCGCGGGTCGTCCGGAAGCAGGTCGGCCAAGTCGGACCGGAGCGTGGCGGTGCAGGACGGTTCCAGGCCGACGACGGGCGTGCCGGCCACCGCGTATCGGTCGAGGACGCCCAGCAGCTCGCGCAGCCGTTCGCGGGCGGTGGCGAGCTGGCCGGTGCTGATCCAGGTGAGGCCGCAGCAGGCGCGCCGGTCGGGGACGATCACCCGGTATCCGGCGGCCGTGAGCACCGCGACGGCGTCCCGTGCCACGTCGGGGGTGAGGTGCTCGTCGAAGGAGTCGACCCAGAGGACGACCTCCGGACCGGCCGGCGCCGCGTTCCGCCGCCCGCCACGGCGCCACCACCACCGGCCGAACGGCACGGCGGGGAACCGCGGCGCCCGCCGGCGCGGGTCGACACCGGCCAGCGCCAGCAGCGGCCGGCGTGCCGCCGGGATCGCGAACGCGGCGTTGGCCGCCGCCGGCCCAATGCCGGGCAGCCGGTGCAGCAGCTCCAGCCAGGTGGGCAGCCGGCCCAGGCTGTAGTGGGCGGCCGGCCGGCGCCGCCCGGCGTAGGCGCGGTACAGGACCTCGGACTTGTACCGGGCCATGTCCACTCCCGCCGGGCAGTCGCTGCCGCACGCCTTGCAGGACAGGCACAGGTCAAGGGACTCGTGGACCTCGGGCGAGGACCAGTCCCGCACCAGGGAGCCGTTGGCCATGTCCTGGAGCACGCGGGCGCGGCCGCGGGTGGTGTCCTTCTCGTCGCGGGTCGCGAGGTAGGACGGGCACATGAAGCCCCCGGCCGCGCTGGTGTCGGCCCGGCACTTGCCGACCCCGACGCACCGGTGCACGGCGCGGGTGATGTCACCTGCGTCATCGGCGAAGGCGAACCCGCCGGCGGCGGGCAGCGGCCGGGCGGCCGGGCGGCGCAGGTGGGCGTCGACCGGGTCGGGGCGGACGACGACGCCCGGGTTGAGGAGATCATCGGGATCGAGCAGCGCCTTGAAAGCGGCGAAGAGCTTGATGGCGCGGTCGGAGTACATGTGGGGCAGCAGTTCGCCACGGGCCCGGCCGTCGCCGTGCTCACCGGAGAGTGAGCCGCCGTGCTCGGCGACGAGCCGTGCCGCGTCGCGGGTGAAGGCCCGCAGCGCCGAACCGTCCTTCTCCAGCGGGAGGTCGATGCGGATGTGCAGACAGCCGTCGCCGAAGTGGCCGTAGGGCATTCCCTCGACGCCGTGCCGCGCCATGAGCGCCTCGAACGCGCGCAGGTAACCGCCCAGCCGTTCGGGCGGGACGGCCGCGTCCTCCCAGCCCGGCCACGCCGGACGGCCGGCCGGGGAGCGACCGGCAAGGCCCGCGCCGTCCTCTCGGATGCGCCACATCGCGGCGGCCTCGGGCCCCGCCGGCAGGACGGCGTGGTCGAGGGCGCCGGAGTCGGCGGTCAGGGCCCGGACCGCCTCCCTTGCGGCGTCGGTGTCGGTTCCGCCCATCTCGACCATGAGCCAGCCGCCGCCGCGGGGCAGGCCGGGGACGCGCTGCGTCCCGTGGTTGCGGCGCACCACGTCGACCAGCCGCGCGTCGAGGCCTTCGACGGCCAGCGGCCGGTGGGCGAGCAGCCGCGGCACGGCGTCGGCCGCGGTGGGCATGTCGGGGTAGCCGAGCACCACGAGCACCCGGGCGGGCGAGATCTCGACCAGCCGCAGCGTGGCGTCGAGGGTGACCGCGACGGTGCCCTCGGTGCCCACGAGCGCGCGGGCCAGCGACCTTCCGCGCTCGGGCAGCAAGTGCTCCAGGGAGTACCCCGATACCTGGCGCGGGAAGCGGCCGAGTTCGGTGCGCAGCACCGCCAGATCGGCGCGCACCAGTTCGTCGAGTCCGGGGACCGGGTCCAGGCCGGTACCCGCAACGAACCGGCGGCCGGTGCCGTCGGCCACGGTGAGCGCGCGGACGTTGTCGGCGGTGCGCCCGTAGGCGACGGCGTGCGGCCCGCAGGCGTTGTTGCCGATCATGCCGGCGATGGTGGCGCGCGCCTGGGTGGAGGGGTCCGGGCCGAACCGCAGGCCGTGCGGGGCGGCGGCGCGCTGCAGGTCCGCCAGGATGACGCCGGGCTGGACGACGGCGGTGCGGGTGCCCGGATCGAGGGACAGGATGCGGTTCATGTGCCGGGAGAAGTCGAGCACGATCCCGGGGCCGACGGCATTACCGGCGATGGAGGTGCCGCCTCCCCGGCAGGTGAGCGGGACGTTCTCCTCCCGCGCGGTCTCCAGGGTCGCGAGGACATCGTCCTCGTCTTTGGGCAGCACGACGACCTCGGGGACCACCCGGTAGTTCGAGGCGTCGCTGGAGTACTCGGCGCGGCGGCGGGCGTCGGCCGCGACCTCGCCGCGCACACGGTCGCGGAGCCGGGCCGCGAGTGCCGCCCGCAGCCGTTCGCCGGTGCCGGTGGTGCTCATCGGAGCCCGTCCGAGATGTCGATGCCGATCTTGACGGCGCCGTCGCCCTGCCGCCGGGCCGCCGCGAGAGCCGCAGGGGTCTCCTCCAGGGGGAACATGCGGGTCAGGCAGTGGCCGACCTCCACCTCCCCGGCCCGGATGAGGTCGACGGCCTCGCGGAAGGAGCGCAGCCCCGGCTCGCTCTGGGCACCGCTCACCCACTGCGTGGTCAGCGATCTGCGGAACGCCTCGTGCACCGGGAACGGCGCGTTGCCGCCGGACTCGGGGTACCCGAAGAACCCGACGGTGCCGTGGTGGCGGGCGGCGGCCACCGCGTCCTGGCGGCACCGGTCGTAGCCGGCGGCTTCGACGACGAGGTCGGCGCCGGCCCCGCCGGTGCGGTCGAGCACGGCCTCGACCACGGACTCCATCGGTGCGTGCACCACCTGGGTGGCGCCCAGCCGCTCGGCGACCGCGAGCCGACGCGGGTGGAGGTCGCTCACCACGATCTCCGGGCAGCCGAGCCGCAGCAGCAACTGCAGGAAGAACAGCCCGGCCGAGCCCGCGCCGATGACCACCGCGCTCCGCGGCGGCCGCTCGGGCCGGGGACCGTCGGGGACGAATCTGCGCATGGCGAACAGGGTGGTCCCCAACTGCTGGGCCGGCAGCAACCTCCGCAGGCCGGACCCCGGGGGAAGCTCGACGAGGTGGGTGTCGGGCACGGTCTGGAACTCCGCGAAGCACCCGCCCGTGCGGCCCGAGGGGACGGTGAGAACCGGGGTGCCGACGGGGAACCGGCCGGATCGGGTGTCGGCCACGACCCCGACCCCCTCGTGCCCGGGGTACCCGGGCCGGCCGAGCCGGTCGGGGTTGTGGAATCCGTCGAAGACCACGTGGACGTCCGATCCGCAGATCGAGGCGTACCGCATCTCCACCAGCACCTGGCCGGAGGCGAGGCGGGGGACGTCGAAGTCGCCGACCTCCAGCGCCCCGGGTCTCGGCATGAACGCTGCCCGCATGAGGTCCCTCCGCTCGGTTCCACGCTACACCGGGCGCCCGGCCCCGGGCCGGACGGACGTCAGCCTGCCCGGGTGGCGCCGCCGCGAACCGTCAGGCGGTCTTTGGCCACATTCCCCAGCAGCTCCCGGCGCCGGGCTCGTCTGGCCGCCTGGCTCGTGGCGGGCGACGTCCCGGCCGGGGAGACGGGACGGGGGAAGTCCACCCGCGCGAGGCCCGGGCCGCCTCGCACGCTGGTGCGCAGGTGCGACCTGGACTCCTCGCGGACCCGCCGCTCCACCTCGGCCTGTTCCGGGGGGATCTGGGTGCGGCGCACCTGCTCGCGCCTGAGGTACGGGATGGCGGCGTCGAGCAGCGCGGGGGCGTGGGCGGGGCCGGCGAGCATGCCGGCGAGGTCGGCGTCGCCGCACAGGAACATCAGTGGGGAGGCCGGCAGCAGTTTGCCCGGCACCCCCTGCTCGCTGGCGTCGAGGATGTGGCGGAGGACCTGCTGCGCGGCGCGATGCCGGCGCAGGTCGCGGGACTCCTGCTCTCCCCGGTAGGCGTACCGCGCGAGGTGGTCGGCGTCCGCATGCAGCAGCGCGAACCGCGGCCGGGTGGTGGCGCTGAGCTTGTCACGGTCGACGGCCAGGGCGACGTTCGCCCAGTACTGGCGCAGCCAGTCGGGCGCCTCTTCCGGGGTGGGCTCCCGGGCCACGGTCGCCTGGTAGACCTCGACGGCCCGGGCGTCCGCCCGCCATTCGCCGTCAGGGCCGCGAGTATTGCGGTACCGGAATCGGGCCCGATCGGAGAGATCGATCCGGCGGACGTTCGGGTGCCGCTCCAGCTTCGCCAGCGTCTTGGGCACCTCCGGGATGCACTTCTCATGGGAGTCGTGCTGGGTCCATCGCGCGGCCGGGACACCGGGGAGCAGGAAGCGGGTCAGCGCGTCCAGGCGGCTCCGCCAGGGCGGCACGGCCATGGTGGCGAGATGCACCGGGCGGCCGGCCTCCGCGGCCTTGTCGACCAGCTTTAAGGGGTAGTCGGTCCGCAGCGAGTTCTCTACGACCAGCGGATAGCCGTGCGCGATGGCGTGGTCGGCCGCCATCTTGAGCAGCTTTCCGGCGACGTCCTCGGTGACGTAGGGCATGGCCAGCGGATCCCGCGCGATCCATTCCTTCGCCGCCGGGTGGGTCTGGAACTGGCGGAACCAGTCGCGGTCGAGGACCACGAAGTCGTAGGGATGGCTCCTTTGCAGCACGGCGAACAGCGTGCTCTTCCCCGAGCCGGGCACTCCGCCCAGGATCAGCACCGGGGCCCCGGCGAACGTCTGCCTTCCCTCGAACAGCCGCGGGATGACCTCCGTCCGGAAGATGTGCTTCAGTTCCCGTTCCGACAGCGCGAAGTCGAGGGGATCGATGTCGTCGAGGGATTCGGTGGACGCGGCGGGCCGGGCCATGGTCACCGCTCCCGCAGCTCGTCGATCTCGGCCTGCCAGCGCTCGATGTGCCGGCGGAGTTCGGCCCGGTCGTCGGCTGCCACGTACCGCCGCTGGTCGAGCACCTCGATGCTCCGCGCCCGCCACCGCTCCCGCTCGGGTTCGGACGTGGCCAGCAGCGCGAGGCGGGCGCACTCGGCGATCAGGAACCCGGCGGTGTCACGGAAGACGTCGTGGACGACGGTGTCGGGCACTCCGGCGTACGGATCGACCCGGTCCGGCAGGCCGAACGCGGACAGGGGTGGCTCGTCGTACACGATGGGATCACCGGGCATGGCGCAGACCTCTCCGTGCAACGTGCCGTGACAACAAGGCGGACTCCGGGCGAACGCCGGAAGAACGCCTCTCCGACGGAACCGTACCGGGCGTCCGTCACCGGCCGCACGCCACGACCACGGTCTGTGGAAAACCCGGAGGGCGCGGGCGGCCGGATTCTTGACCCGCCACCCCCTTCCACGGCACTGACCAGGCGTTTACCGTGGATCTACGCGTTCGGCGCGTCGCGTGGCGGCCTCGGCCGCCGGGCGGCCGGCTGCCTTCTCCTCCTGTGCGGCAGCCCGCGGCCCCTGCCCGTGGCCTTCCTGGCGGGCAGGGGCCGGCCGTTCGCCGAACGGGCGGTCAGGACGCGCGTTCGCGGGCGAGGGCGGCGGCCTCGCGCGCCGGGCCGCGGTGGACGGGGCCGTGCCCGGGCAGCAGCACGTCGGCTTCGATCCGCTCCAGCACGTCCAGGGACGCCAGCGCCCCCGCGCGGTCGTGGTCGAACATGCGGGGCAGCAGCTGCGGCCCGCGCAGCCTGGAGGTGGGGTGGCCGCTCACGAGCGTGTCCCCGGTGATCAGCACCCCCGCGTGCGGCAGGTGGTAGCAGCTGTGCCCGGCGGTGTGCCCCGGTGTGTGCACCGGCACCGGGTGGCCGGGCAGGTCCAGTGCCCCCTCGACCGGGAACGGCCGGGCCATGGGAACGCGCGCGTCCGTGAGCCCGCCGGATCGGACGGCGTGCCGCACCCACGGCAGCACGCCGGGCCGCCAGGCGTTGCGCAGCACCTCCCCCAAGGTCACCTGGGTCCGGAACTCCCACCGGGCGTGCGGCGCCTCCTTCTCGTGCATGTACACCGGCACGCCGTACTCGCCGCCGAGCAGGCTCGCCGCCCCGATGTGGTCGGTGTGCGCGTGCGTGATCAGCACCGCCGCGACGTCCTCGGGCCGCCGGCCCACCGACGCCAGAGACGCCAGTACCTGCTCGCGGTCACCGGGGTAGCCGGTGTCCACGAGGGTGACCGTGTCGCCCTCGGTGATGATCACCCAGTTGGTGTTGCTGCCATGAACGAGGTGGATCCCCGTCGCGACCTCGGTGATGCCGTCCTGGCGCACAGACGTCCGGTCCTTCCCTTGGAGGTGCCACCGCGCCTCGCGGCGGCGGGCGGTGACCGCGGATGGCGATCGTCCGCAGCGATGGCCCACGGTATGCGATCCGTGACCGTCAGGGGTGCGCCGTGTTCATGGTCGCGCTCACCCGCCTCCCTCCCCTCCACCGCCGACGCGCGGGGGCCTCCGGCGATCGGCATCGACGGCTCCAGACGCTCGGCGGCTCACCGCTTCGTGTTCATGGGCGCGCTCACCCGCCTCCCTCCCCTCCACCGCCGACGCGCGGGGGCCTCCGGCGATCGGCGGTGGGGCCGAGCCGCGGGCGATCGGCCCCGAGACGGCGGCCCGGCACTGGGAGCCGACCGCGGACCTCACCGGCGTGGACGCGGTCGGCCATCGATCGCCCCCCGAGTCACGCCGTCACCCGAACAGGCCGGGGGCGAGGTAGGCGGCGAACCGGGGACGGCCGCCGGGCGGGGCCGGCCGGTAGGAGACGAAGTTGTGCAGCGCCGTCTCGCCCAGCGGCCGGTCCGCGACGGTCTCCAGGAACGCCGCATACGGCGCGGGGTCGCCGCCCACCGACCGGATGAAGGCGCTCATGCGGTCGCGGGCGACGGCGTCGTTCCCCGCCGCCGGGAGCACCGGGATGTAGAGAGTGGCGTTCGCGGGGGCTTCGGCGCCGGCGGTCATCTCGTAGACCGTCACCGGCTGCTTCGGCCAGCGGGGCCCCTCTCCGGCCGTCGCGCGCAGCACCTCCGTGAACGCGCCCGGCACGTGGCCGCGCGCCACCGCGGCGTACCGGTCGATGGCCGCGGCGTCCGCGCCCGCGTGGCCGAGATAGACCTTGACGCGGGAGGCCGCTCCCGCGAGGTCGAGCGCGAGCCCCACTGGAATCCGTCCCGGGCCGCCGATTCCGCCGACGTGGTCGGCCAGCCTCCGCCACGCCGTCCGGACGCCCAGGCGGCGCATGGCCTCGTCCAGCACCGGTCCGGCCCGCTCCGGGCCGCCGGCCTGTGGATCCAGGTACACCTTGAAGAGCGGCGCGGCTCCCGCCCGCCACGCGACCCCGTGCCAGATGGTGAACAGTCCGCGCGGCTCGGGGACCGTGAACAGCTCCGCCAGGGCGAGACAGGGCCCCGCCTGCGCGCCGAACTCGGCGCCGAGCAGCCGGGTGAGTTCCCAGCCGGCCGTCTGCCCCGCGGCCGCGGTGGGCACCGCGCCCAGGGACTCGATGGAGCACCGCAGTTCGACGTCGTCGCCGTGCCAGGCGATCGAGGGCTCGAACGGCGACCCGTCGATCGCCACGGTGGAGCGGAACGCCGTCCCGCCCAGCGGCGTTCGCCCCCACGAGCGGCACATCCACTCCAGCAGGGCGAGCGCCCCGGCGCGTTCCGGCGCGGGCAGCGCCGCGGCGTCCCAGCAGCGGCGCACCGTGTCGAGCGCCGCCTCGGTGAGGGGAAGGTCCGCGCGGTAGCGGCGGGACACCGGCCGCAGCGGCGGCCGGGCGGGCGGGGCGGGACTGGTGGTGGGAGGACCGGGCTGCATCGGTGTCACGTTCTCCTGGGGTTCGGGCTCTATCACGGGGATGCGGTGATGCGGTACCGGGCAGGGACGCCGGCCGGTGGGCCGGCGCCCCTGCCGGGCTACCAGCCGACCGGCAGCCGCCACAGGCTGCGCACCTGCATTCCGGCCTTCCACGGCGTCTCGACCAGCGGGACCGCCGCGTGCAGGTCCGGCAGACGGGCCACGAGCCGGCCGAGCCCCTCCTCCAGTTCGATGCGGGCCAGCGCGGCGCCCAGGCAGCGATGGATCCCGTGCCCGAATCCGAGGTGCGGGTTGCGCTCCCGGCCGAGGTCGAGCGTCTCGGGCTCGTCGAACACCTCGGGATCGCGATTGGCGGACGGCAGGACCGGCAGCACCGCCTCCCCGGCCCGCACCAGGGTGCCGCCCAGTTCGATGTCCACCGTGGCGTACCGCGCGAACGCCACGTGCGCGTCGACCGGGACGAACCGGAGGAGTTCGTCGACCGCTGCGGGGGTGACTCCGTCGGCACGCAGCCGCGCCAGTTCCGCCGGCCGCTCCAGCAGCGCGTGCACCGAGTTCATGAGCTGTGCGGCGGAGGTCTCGTAACCGGCGATGAGCAGGACGGTGGCGAGCTCCACCAGTTCGGTCTCGGACAGCCCGCCGGAGCCTCCGTGGCGGGAGCTCTGGGTGTCGTCGTCGCGGACCCGGATCAGCTGGCTGATCAGGGCGTCGTCCGGCCGGCGGCGCCGCTCCTCGATCAGTTCGCCGATGTAGGCGTGCATGGCCGCAGTGCGTTCGCGCGCCTCGTCGGGCGGCAGCGCGGTGGTGCTGGAGAACGCCACCAGCCACTCCTGGAAGCGGTCCCGGTCGGCGAACGGAACGCCCAGGAAATCGCAGATGACCAGGCCCGTCAGCGGCAGGCTGTAGTCCTCCACGATGTCGCCGGGCGGTCCCGTGCGCACCATGGCGTCGATCAGCTCGTCGGCGGTCGCGCGGATCCGCGGCCGCATCGTCTCGATCCGGCGCGCGGTGAAGGCCCGCGCGAGCAGCCGCCGCAGCCGGGTGTGGTCCGGCGGGTCGGTGCCGAGAATGCTGGTGTGGACGGGCTCCGGGGTGAGCCGCGCCTCGTCGTGCCGTGCGGTGGCGGCCCGGCTGAACCTGGGGTCGCCGAACACCGTGCGGACGTCGTGGTAGCGGGTGACCAGCCACGCGTCGTCCCCGTAGGGCGGCCGTACCCGCAGCAGTCCGGGGCGGCCGCGCAGTTCGGCGTAGCGCGGGTCGACCCTGAGTCCGTCGTACTCGCCGAACGGGTACGGCTCCGGTGGTGCGGCCCGGCCCCGGTCCGGCCCTCCGGCCGGCCCGCCCGCTCCGTCGCCGGAGGACCCCCCGGTCCGTTGGTGCGCCGGTTCCGCCGGGCGCATGTCGGTCCAGGCGGTGTCGACGTAGGCGAGGCAGCCCTCGCGGCTGTCCGCGCCGTGTGCGGTGGCCCAGCCGGCGGGAACCGGCGCGAACGCCGGCCACAGTGAGTGCTGTCCGCTGTCGTTGACCAGGACGAGGTACGGCTGTTCGGTGTCCTCGAAGGGATTGGGCACGGGGGTCACTTCGCTTCCGGGTCGTTCGGGGTGGCTCCGCCGGCCGGCGGGGGCGGCGGGAAGAAGCCCACCCCCGCCAGGTGGTCGATGTACCTGCGCAGGAGGGCGGCGTCGAGGTCGGGGCGGGGCACGCCGGACGCGGCGAGCGCCTCCCCGGTGTTGCGGTGGTCGAACCGCAGCGCACCGAGCCCGAGGAGGGCCGGCACGCTGTCGCTGAGCAGTTGCGCCGCCGCCAGGTCGAGGTCGGTGCGCGAGCGCAGCGCGGCCGTCCACTCCGGAGTCGGGACGGTGCGCAGCGGGTGGCCGGCGTCGTGCAGCACGTCGAGCAGTACCCCGAACGGCAGCGGTGCCGGGCAGGTGAGGTGGTGTCCCCGTCCCAGGGACTCGGGCCGGCGCGCGATGTGCACCACCGCCCCGGCCACGCGATCCACCGGGGTCAGTTCCACCACCGCCTCGGGCGCGCGCACCGCGTCCGGCGCGGTGCCGAGCAGCAGCATGGCCCGGACGAGGTGCCAGAGCGCGTCGTCGGTGCCGCCGGCGCCGGTGCGGGAGTCGCCGCCGATCCGGCCCGGGCGGTGCACGGTGACCGGGAGCCCGCGCTCGGCGGCGGACCACACCAGCCGCTCCGCCAGCCACTTGCCGGTGACGTAGCCGCTGGGCAGCACCGAGGCGGCGGGCGCGAGCCGGTCCTCGGCGAGGACGTCGGGGTTGCCGGCGGTACCGACCGCGACGGCCGCGGTCGACACGTGGTGGACGGGGACGGGACGGGTCCGCGCCGCCAGGCGCAGCACCTCCCGCGTGCCGGACACGTTGGTCGCCCACAGCCGCCGCCGGGTCTCCACCGCGCTCACCCACGCGCCGTTGTGGTAGACGGCGTCCAGCCGCTCGGCGAGCTCGTCGAAGCGGCGTTCGTCCAGTCCGAGCAGCGGCCGGGCGAGGTCGCCGACGACCGGGACGATCCGGTCGGCGGTGTCCGGTTCCCACAGGCCGTGCCTCTCCAGGGCGCGCCGCAGCCGCCCGACGGCGGCGTCCTCGTCGGTGGCCCGCACCAGGCAGTGCACCCGGGCCCGGGTGGTGCGCAGCAGTTCGCGGAGCAGGAACGAGCCGAGGAAGCCGGTGGCGCCGGTGAGCAGCACCTCCGCCGGGTCGGCGTTACGGGCGAGCGTGCCGGGGTCGACTCCGGTGACCTCCGGCAGCGGGTCCAGCTCGGTGACGGCGAGGTCCAGCGCGCCGCCGTCCGCCTGCCCGGCCGGGCCCGTCTCCGGCTCCGGTCCGCCCACCGCACCGGTCTCGATGGCCGCGGCGAGCCCCGCCACGTCCGGCCGCTCGAACAGCTCGCGGACCGAGACGTCGGCCCCGAGCCGCCGCCGCACCTCGCTGAGCAGCCGTGGCGCCAGCAGCGAGTGCCCGCCCAGCTCGAAGAACCCGTCGTCGATGCCGACCTCCGGCACCCCGAGCACTTCGGCGAAGACGTCGCAGAGCGTCCGCTGCACGCGGGTCTGCGGTGGGCGGCCGGACGGGCGGTCGTGGCCGGGCGCCGGAAGCGCCCGCCGGTCCACCTTGCCCGAGGGCAGCAGTGGGAGGGCGTCCAGCACCACGACCGCCGCCGGCACCAGGAAGGCGGGCAGCACCTCGGCGGCGCGGCGGCGCAGCCCGGCGGGGTCGGGGCGCGGCCGGCCGGCGGCCGGGACGACGTAGCCGACCAGCCGTTCGTCGCCGGGGCGGTCCGCCCGCACCACCACGACGGCGTGCGCGACGTCGGGATCCGCGCCGAGGACGGCCGCGACCTCGCCCGGCTCCACCCGGAAACCACGGAGCTTCACCTGGTCGTCCGCCCGGCCGAGGAACTCCAGGTCGCCGTCACGGGTCCAGCGCACGAGGTCGCCGGTGCGGTACATCCGGGAACCGGGCGGCCCGAAGGGGCAGGCCACGAACCGCTCGGCGGTCGCTCCCGGGCGGCCGAGGTACCCGCGCGCGAGTCCGGCTCCGGCGACGTAGAGCTCGCCGGGCACGCCGGGGCCGACCGGCTCCAGCCGGCCGTCGAGCACGTAGGCCCGGGTGTTCACGCTCGGCCGCCCGATCGGCGGCACCGGCTCGCCGTGGAGCGGCCGGCTCAGTGTCGCGCAGACCGTGGCCTCGGTGGGTCCGTATCCGTTGATCAGCCGCCGGCCGGTGCTCCAGCGCCCGGCCAGCTCGCCCGGAAGCCGCTCCCCCGAGGAGATGAGCCAGTCCAGCCCGGGCAGGTCCGCGGGGTCGAGCACCGCGAGCGCGGCCGGCGGCAGCACCGCGTGCGTGACCTCGGACTCGGCGAGGAAACGGGTCAGTTCCGGTCCCGGCGCGAGCCGGTGGGCGGGAGCCATCACCAGCGTCGCGCCGGTGAGCAGGGCGCCGAAGATCTCCCAGACCGCGCCGTCGAACGTCGGTGCGGCGAACTGAACGACGCGACGGGGCCGGCCGCAGGCGTCCGGCGCCATCCCGAAGCGTTCGCGTTGCACCTCGGCGAGACCCGGCAGACCGGTGTGGGTGACCACGACGCCCTTCGGCCGTCCGGTCGAACCGGAGGTGTGGACGACGTAGGCCGGATGCTCGGGGCGAAGCGGCTCGGCCCGCTCGGCGTCGGTGACATCATGAGCGGCCAGCCCGTCCAGGTCGGCGGACAGGACCGGGTCGTCGAGGACCACCCGGCGGAGCGGCAGGCCGGGGACGTCGGGAACCGCCGATCCCGCCGACTCCGTGCACACCAGCAGGGCGGGCGTGGCGTCCCGGAGGACGCCCGCCAGCCGCCCGGCCGGGTGCTCCGGGTCGAGCGCCAGGTACCCGGCGCCCGACTTGAGCACGGCGAGCACGGCGACCACGAGCCGCGGCGAACGCGGCAGCGCGAGCGCGACCAGCCGCTCGGGGCCGGCTCCCAGCCGGATGAGCAGGCGGGCCAGCCGGTTCGCCTCGGCGTTCAGCCGCCGGTAGCTCCACGTCTCGCCTTCGAACTCCACCGCGGGCGCCTCCCCCGCGCGGGCCGCGCACCGCTCGAACAGCTCCGGAACGGGGGCCACCGGAACCTCGCGGTCGGTGGCGTTCCAGGTCACGAGGGCGTGCTCGCGTTCATCCGGATGGAGGATGCCCAGGGCACTGACCGGGCGGTCCGGATCGGCCGTCGCGGCGGTCAGCAGCCGCACCAGCCGGGCGGCGAGCAGCTCCACGGTCTCGGGGTCGAACACGTCGGCGTTGTACTCGACCACACCGTCCAGCCCCGGCGCCGCGCCGCCCTGCCGCGCGGGCCGCTCGGTGAGGCTGAAAGTGAGGTCGAACCGGGAGGTCCCGATGTCCAGGTGCTCGGCCTCGGCGGCGAGTCCGGGGAGGTCCGCTCCGGCGGTCGGCGAGTTCTGCAGCACCAGCATGACCTGGAACAGCGGGTGGTGGGAGAGCGACCGTGCGGGGCGAAGCTTCTCGACCAGCCACTCGAACGGCACGTCCTGGTGCGCGTACGCCGCGAGGTCCACCTCCCGCACCCGCCCCAGCAGCTCCCGGAACGTGGGGTCGCCGGAGACGTCCGCGCGCAGCACCAGCGTGTTGACGAAGAACCCCACCAGGTCCTCCAGCACCCCGTCGGTGCGGTTGGCGATGGGGCTGCCGATGGGGATGTCCTCGCCGGCGCCGACCCGGGTGAGCAGCGCGGCGAGCCCGGCGTGCAGCGCCATGAACAGGCTGGCGCCGTTCTCCCGGGCCAGCCTCCCGAGCGCGGCGTGCAGTTCGGGCGGCACCGCGAACCGCACGATGCCGCCGCGCTGCGTCGCCGCCGGGGGGTGCGGGCGGTCCAGCGGAAGGGGGACCAGCTCCGGCAGGCCCGCCAGCGTCTCGGTCCAGTAGCGCAGGTGCGGATGTTGCGGCCCGTCGGCGCCGCCGTCCGCGGTGAGCCGGTCCAGCCGGTCGTGCTGCCACAGTGCGAAGTCGGCGTACTGGACCGGCAGCGGCCGCAGGTCCGGCGGCCGGCCCGCCGTGCGGGCCGTGTAGGCGGCGCCGAGGTCGCGCCACAGCGGTGCCAGCGACCAGCCGTCGCACGCGATGTGGTGCAGCACGAGCAGCAGTACGTGATCGGTGCCGTCGCCGGGGCCGGTCTCGAACAGTTCGGCGCGCAGCGGAATGTCGGCGGTCAGGTCGAAGGGGCGGACCGCCGACGACCGCAGGCGGGCGTCCAGCTCGGCCGCATCGCAGCGGGCCACCGGGCAGTCGGGGGCGACGCCGTCCAGCACCCGCTGGTACGGGGAACCGTCCCGCTCGGCGAAGACGGTGCGCAGGCTCTCGTGCCGCTCGACGACGTCGGCGAGCGCCGCGCGCAGCGCGTCGCGGTCCAGCGGCCCGCGCAGCCGCACCCGCAGCGCGACGTTGTACGCGACCGATCCGGCGGCCGCGCCGTCAAGGGTGTGCAGGAACCAGAGCCGGCGCTGCGCCGGGGAGAGCGGGAGCTCGGCTGGCCGCTCCCGCGGCGCCGGCGCGGCCACGGAACCGGTGCTGCCGCCGAGGCGGCGGGCCAGCTCCACCACCGTGGGGGCCTCGAACACGGTACGGACGGGCACCTCCGGCCCGAGCGCCGCGCGGATGCGGCCGACCAGGCGGGTGGCCGACAGGGAGTGCCCGCCCAGCTCGAAGAAATCGTCGTCGATCGAGACCGGTGAGACGCCGAGGACCTCCGCGAAGATCGCGCACAGACCGCCTTCGAGCGACGTGCGCGGCCCCCGGCCGCCGCGCGAGCCCACCCCCGGGGCGGGAAGCGCGCGGCGGTCCAGTTTGCCGTTGGCGGTGAGCGGCAGCCGGTGCAGGACGACCAGGTGCGTCGGCACCATGTACTCGGGCAGGCGTTCGCGCAGGTGGCGGCGGACCTCGTCCAGGAGCGCGCCGGTCTCCCGGGAGGCCGCCGGGCTGTTGGTGTGCCGGGTCGGATCGCCCGCCACCGGCCGGTCGTACAGGCCCTTGGCGGTCGCGCCGCCGCGCAGGAAGCACACGTCCAGGGCGCCGTCGGCGGCGGCGGGCCCGTCGGCGCACCAGCTGATCTCGACCCGGAAGCCGAGTTCGTCGCCCAGCGCGTGCAGTTCCTCGGGATCCGGCGCGGTCGGGGCCTCGCGAAGCCGGGACAGCGCCGTTTCGAGGTCGTCCTCGGCGAGGGCGCGGGCCGCGCGCACGGCGGGCTGGACCCGGGCGTTGGGCACGCCGCGCACCCGGACGCGGGCGCTCGGCCCGGCCTCCAGCAGGCGGCGCCGCACATCGTGCAGGCCGGTGCGGCCGTCCTCCCAGACCGTCTCGATGTCCTCGACGTCCTCGACGCCGTCGGCGTCCGGCCGCTCCGGCGCGGTCCGCAGCACCGCGTCGTAGCGGTACTGCGACATCTCGTTGTGCGCCCGGCCGCGCTTGACCCGGATGTCGACCGACCGGATTTCCGGCAGCCGCTCACCTAACGCGAGGAAGAAGTCCGGGGCGACCAGGAGCTCCTGCTCTGCGACGAGGTGCCGCTCGACCGCCGCGCGGGCCTCGGCGGCGCTCGCGACCGGCACGGCGCCCGGGCCGGCCGGGTCGCCGGTTCCGCGCCGCAGTACGACCTCGGTCTGGAACAGCCGGGACAGGCGCAGGTCGCGGACGTCACCGACGAACACGGCACCGCCCGGGGCCAGGCGGGACACCGCCGCGGCGACGACGTCGGCCAGGTAGCCGCCGTTCGGAAAGTACTGGCTGACCGAGTTGACGACGACGGCGTCGAAGTGGCCGGCGGGCAGTCCGTCGACCGACACCGCGGGCTGGACGCGCAGCCGGACGCGGCCGGCCAGCCGCGGGTCCGACGCGACCGTGCGGCGCAGCCGCTCGACGACGGGGGCGGAGAAGTCGGTGCCCCAGTACTCGGCGCAGTCCGGCGCGAGCGCGGAGAGCAGCAGGCCGGTGCCCACGCCGATCTCCAGGACGCGGCGCGGCCGCAGCTCCCGGATCCGCCGAACCGTGGCGGCGCGCCACTCGCTCATCTCGGGGAGCGGGATCGGGCGGCCGTCGTAGCTGCTGTTCCACCCGGAGAAGTCCGCGTCCGGGTGTTCTGGGGCGTCCGTGGCGTTCCCGGGCGCCGATCCGGCGTAGAGCGAGTCGTAGATCTGTCTCCACTCCCGTACCTGGGTCTCGGCGGTGCCGCCGCCCTCCGCGGACCGGTCGGCGGCGACCAGGTAGCCGACCAGCTGCCGCTCGCCCGGGCGGTCCTCGCGCACCGTCACCGCCGCGGCCGCCACCCCGGGGTGGCCGGCCAGCACGTGCTCGACCTCGCGCGGCTCGATCCGGAACCCCCGGATCTTCACCTGGTCGTCCACCCGGCCCAGGAACTCCAGCTCGCCGTCGTCCGTCCAGCGCACCAGGTCGCCGGTGCGGTACATCCGGGAACCGGGCGGCCCGAAGGGGCAGGCGACGAAGCGCTCCGCGGTGGCCGCGGGACGGCCCAGGTAGCCGCGCGCCAGGCCGCGGCCGGCGAGGTACAGCTCGCCGGGGACGCCGGGCGGGGTTGGCTGCAGGTGGCCGTCGAGCACGTAGCCGCGGGTCTCGTCCATCGGCCGGCCGATCGGGATCTCGCCGTCGGGCGGACGCTGCACCGGGTGGCAGGTGGCGAACGTGGTGGTCTCGGTGGGCCCGTACACGTCGACCACCGCGATGCCCGGGCAGGCGCCGAGCGCGCGCCGCACGGCGGCCGGGTCGACGCGCTCCCCGCCCACCCACACCTCGCGCACCGAGCGCAGGCACTCCGGGCGCTCTTCGGCCACCAGGTGGAACAGCGCGGCGGTGAGGAACAGGCCGGTGACCCGCTCCTCGCGCAGCACGCGCTCCAGCGTGCCGGGGTCGAGTTCGCCCGGCGGGGCCAGGACGATCCGTCCGCCGCGCAGCAGCGGCACCCACAGTTCGTAGGTGGCGGCGTCGAACGCCTGCGGCGAGTGCGCGAGCACCCGCTCATGGCCGCCGCCGTCCCAGCGGTGGTCCGCGGCGAGCGCCGCGACGGCGCGGTGCGGCACCCCGATGCCCTTCGGCGTTCCGGTGGTGCCGGAGGTGTACATGATGTAGGCGAGGTCGTCCGGGTGGCCGGCGACGGCCGGCGGCCCGGGATCCACGGCGTCGGGCTCGGTCGCGGGGTCGACGAGGGTGAGCCCGTCGAGCACGGTGGAGCGCGGCGCCGCGGTGCCGGTGATGGCCACCCGCGTCCCGGTCTCCTCGATGACCGGCCGGAGCCGCGCGCCCGGCTGCCGCGGGTCGAGCGGCACGTAGCAGCCGCCGGCCCGGATCACGCCGAGCACCGCCACCACGGCGTCGGGGCTGCGGTCCAGCAGGATGCCGACGGGCTCGTCCCGCCGGACACCGAGCGCGACGAGGCGGTGTGCGAGCAGGTTGGCACGCCGCTCAAGGCCCGCGTAGTCGAGGCGGGCCGTCCCCTGGACGACCGCCACCGCGTCGGGCACCCGCCGGGCCTGTTCGCCGAACAGTGCGGAGAGCGTGCGTTCGGGGAGCGGCCGTTCGGTGTCGTTCCACTTCTCGATGATCCGGTGCCGCTCCTCGGGGAGCAGCAGGCCGATCGAGGCGACCGGCCGGTCCGGTTCCGCCGCGAGGACGTCCAGGACGCCGGCGAAGCGGCAGGCGAGGTCGGCGAGGTCACCGGTGTCATGGCTGCCGGGGGCGGCGAACATCTCGATCGCGGGCTCCGGGTCGGCCAGCCGCACGCCGACGGCCAGGGCCGCCACGGGGCCGGGGCACCGGGTGCGGGTGACCGCCGTCAGACCGGCGAACCGCACGGCGGGCTGGTCGGCGAGCGCCACCACCGGTGCCGTCCGGCGCCGCCCATCGAGGCCCTGGTCGCGACACAGGTCGGCCAGGCGGTACCCGCCGTGCCGCCGCGCCGTATCCCACGTCCGCGCGCACCGCCGGACGAAGTCCGCGGCGGTCTCTCCGGCGTGGACGGGCAGGCCGAGCGGCGGCAGCGGCGAGGCGTCCTCAGCGCCGTCGACCGTGAGCACGGCCGGGCGCGTGGAGTCCAGCCGGTGGCCGAACAGCGCGACGGCCGCCAGCACGACGTCGAACGGCCGGACTCCCAGGGCTTCGGCGGTCCGCCGGCAGGCGGTGGGGGTCGTGGACCGCAGCGCGAGCTCGTGCCGGTGCGGCGGAAGGTGCGCGACGTCCTCGTCCACCACCGCGCACGCGGTGAGGTCGGCGGCGTGCGCGTTCCAGAACGCGCGGTCGGCGTCCGCCGGTGCTCCGGCCCCGGATTCGCCGTCCCTCACCCCGGGCCGGCCGGCCGGAGGAACGGCGGTCCCGGTGGTGTAGGCGGTGTAGAGCTCTGCGGCCCGCCGCCGGAGCCGGTCCGGGCCGGGCCGCCCGCCCGCCGGTGCGAGTTGTATCCAGCGGTGCAGTTCGGGGGCGAGCCGCAGCACCGCGGTCTCGGGGGCCGGGGGGCGCCGGTCCGCCGCTTCGAGCGCACGAGCGGCCCAGCCCTCGGCCGCGGCGACCGGATCCGGGGCGCCGCTGACGTCGATCCAGCGCGGCGGTGCCGGCCGGCCGCTCCCGTTCCGCCCGGGACCGTCCGGCCGTGCCGCGGCGAACTCCGTGGTGGCGGCGCGCAGCGCGCGGTCGAACGCATTCCGGTCGAGGGGACCGCGAATATCGACGTATTCACTTATCATGGACGACTTTCTCTGGATTCCTGGCTCCGGGTGCCGGACGAACTGTCGGGGGGACGGCATCGGGCGGGAGAACGGCCGGAACCGACCGCCGGTCGCCGCTTTACATTTCGCGTGGTTCACCGTCGACGGGCGGCCGGAACGAATGGAACCGACCACACCGGTTCCCCTCAAGGCAGCCCGTCTCCACTGGCGAGACGCGGTGCCGCACTGGACACCGGAGTCTGGATCCCCCTCGCCCTTGACCGGCAAACATGGAATTCAGGAATTTTTCAGGGAGCAGCACTACAGAACATCCATTTCGTGGCAGAAAAACACCGGACTGCCCGTACACGTCGTTTTTCGCGACAAACCGGGGATGATGCGGATCGCGGCGATTCAGGGCTGAAGCGAGACGATGAGCACCCCACCAGAAAGAACACTGTTCACGTTCTCTGGGGGATCTTGTCGATATTCGTCAGCGACTGTCGCTTTTTCGGCACCCGGCAGCCACACCGGCACCGGGTCGCACCGCGGCCGGAGCCCCCGGAGAACCGGGCGGCGGACCGGCCGTCCCACCGGCCGGCGAGCGGATCGGCTGGACATGACGACAGAGCGATCGGGCGACAGATCCACAGAGCGACAAAACGACGCCCGCCACGGTCGGAACCGTGACGGGCGCCCCTTGCGCATCCGAAAGGGTCGGTCCTGTCGTTCTGGCTATGGCGTGGTGACGGCTAGAACCCGAAGCCGCCGAAGCCGCCGAAGCCACCGAAGCCGCCGAAGGGGCCGAAGCCACCGAAGAACGGCCGCGTGTGGGCGAACGAGTTGATGTGCGACGTCCCCGCCCCGAACGGACCGGCGAAGGTCTTCGAAGCGTTGAAGAACGAGGTGTCGGCCAGCGCCATAGCCGGAGCGCCAAGGGCCAGAGCCGGTGCGACGACACCGGCGACCACGATTCGACGCAGGGTCTTCTTCATAGAGTCGGTTCCTCCTGTGCAGAGGACCTGGCACCGTGCCAGGCCCGGCTCACTGAGACGGGGCCGCGTCAGCGATTTCGCTGTCCGCGGAATCCCCGGAGCCATGGATCCAGGTTGTACCGATTTGCCCCAAATCCAAACAGTACGCGGCTATTGGGGGTCTAAAGAGGCTAGTGTCGCGTTAGATCACTTTTGGCACTGAATGTGAATCTGGCCGGAGGGCACCGGTTCCGCGGGTCAAGGGCCGCCCGTGCCCCCGTGGCGGCACGGCCGGCCCGTCCGGGACCTTTGACACTGTCGACGGGGGGCGGGGCGGCACGCACAGTGGTAATTGGAAGCCGAAGCGCCGACCGCGGGGGACTCCCGCTGGAGGTTCTGATGAGCACCTGTGACGTCTGCGGCAACCAGTACGACCGCACCTTCGAGGTGCGCATGGACGGACACTCCTACACGTTCGACAGCTTCGAGTGCGCGATCCACCGGCTCGCCCCGTCCTGCGGGCACTGCCGCGTCCAGGTCGTGGGCCACGGCGTGCAGGCCGGCGACCAGGTCTTCTGCTGCGTCTCGTGCGCCGTGTCCGAGGGAGCCAAGGGCCTGCGGGACCACGTCCCGGGCTGACGGAGCGGACGAATGCGCGCGAACGACGAGGTGGCGGAGCTACTGGAGGAGTACGCCGACCTGATCGCCATCACGGGCGGTGACGCGTTCAAGGTCCGGGTCTACGAGAAGGCCGCCCGGTCGGTGGCCGGTCACCCCGAGGACATCAGCACCCTCGATGCGGCCGGGCTGCGCGGCATCCCGAACGTGGGAAAGTCGATCGCGCTCAAGATCGAGGAGTACCTGCGTACGGGGGCCATCCACCAGGTCGAGGAGATGCGCGGCCGCATCCCGGCCGGCGTGCGGCGGCTGACCCGCATTCCGACGCTCGGGCCACGCAGGGCGATGCTGCTGTACGAGGAGCTCGGCATCTCCTCGGTGGAGCAACTGGCGGCGGCGATCGAAGAGGGCGCGCTGCACGACCTGCACGGGTTCGGACCGAAGACCGAGGAGAACCTGCTGCACGGCATCGAACTCGTCCGCACCGCCGGCCGGCGCAGCACGCTCGGGGACGCCCTGGAGCTTGCGGAGTCGATCGTGGCCGAGCTGTCGGACGTTCCCGGCTGCGAGCGATGCGGCTACGCGGGTTCACTGCGCCGCATGCGGGACACCATCGGCGACGTCGACATCCTCGCCACCTCCGCGCGCCCGGCCGACCTGATGGCGGCGTTCTCCGGACTGCCCATGGTGGAGGAGGTCATCGCCAGTGGTCCCACCAAGACGTCGATCCGCACCACCAAGGGGATCCAGGTCGATCTGCGGGTGGTACCGCCCGACGACTGGGGAGCCGCCCTCCAGTACTTCACCGGCTCCAAGGCCCACAACATCCGCACCCGCGAGATCGCGGTGCGCGCCGGGCTCAAGCTGTCGGAGTACGGGCTGTTCGAGGTCGCCGACGGCGGCAAGAGCGGCGCCAAGATCGTCTCCCGTACCGAGGAGGAGGTCTACGCGCGGCTCGGCCTGCCGTGGATCCCGCCGCAGCTGCGCGAGGACAACGGGGAGATCGAGGCGGCGCTGCGCGGGGAACTCCCCGACCTGGTCACCGAGGACGACATCCGCGGCGACCTGCACACCCACACCGATCTCAGCGACGGGCTGGCCTCCCTGGAGGAGATGGCCGCCGCGGCGGCGGACCGCGGGTACGCCTACTACGCGGTGACCGACCACGCGCCCAACCTGTACATGCACCGGACCTCGGACGAGAAGATGCTCGCCCAGCGGTCCCGGCTCCGCGAGCTGGACGGGACGTATCGGGGCCTGCGGCTGCTGCACGGCACCGAACTCAACATCGACCCCGAGGGCGGGGTGGACTGGCCCGGTGACTTCCTTGCCGGGTTCGACCTGTGCGTCGCCTCGGTGCACTCTCACTTCACCCAGCCGCGCGACGCCATGACCCGCCGGTTGATCCGCGCCTGTGAAAATCCGCACGTGCACATCCTCGGGCATCCCACCGCGCGGCTCATCGGCCGCCGCCCGCCGATCGACGCCGACCTCGACGCGGTGTTCCAGGCCTGCGCCCGCACCGGTACCGCGGTGGAGATCGACGCGAGCCCGGACCGGCTCGACCTCGCGGCGGAGCACATCCGGCTGGCCCGGCGGCACGGGATCGTCTTCACCATCGACAGTGACGCGCACGCCACCCCGCACCTGGACTTCCTGCGTTACGGCGTCGGCACCGCGCAACGCGGCTGGCTCAGCGCCGACGACGTGCTCAACACCTGGCCGCTGGAACGCGTGCGGCGGTTCCTGAGCGGACCGCCGGACTGACCCCCGCCCTCGGGCGGCGCCCGGGCTCTGTGCGGCCCTCAGCGCAGCGGGACGAGTTGAGCGCTACGGCGGATCTCTCCGCCCGCCGCCCCGGGCTTCTGGCCGGGTGTCCGCCCACCGCGGCCGGCCGCAGGGGCCGCGCCGGTGTCGCGATGAGAACGGCGGCCGCCGCGCCGAAAATTCAGTGCGCCGACCGCCGTTTGGACCCGAAAACAGGGAATCGGACGTGTTATCGTTTTCCGGCCAGGAAGCGTTCGCGCTCTCGGCCCGACCACAATTCGCGGCCCCGCCATGGCCACCATGTCGCGGTCCGCCCTTCGGGGATCATCCGGTCCAGCCGGATCATGAGCCGCAGCGCGAGGCCACCCGCGATCATCCCGGCCACCAGGTCGGTGAACCAGTGAAAGTGCAGGAAAGCCGATACGGCTGACTGGATGACGGCGATCGAGACGATGGCGTAGAAGAGCCGGTGGATGATGTGCGGGCGCGCGGCGCGGTACCGGATGATGAGGAACAGCACGAGGCCGTAGATGCAGATGGCGTTGGCTCCGTGCCCCGACGGGAACGACACTCCACCGTTGTCGGAGAAGAACGAGGGGTCGAGCGTTCGCGGATGGTTGCGCGCCAGGAGCAGCTTCATCGCGGCGACCAGGCAGATCATGCCGAAGACACCGGTCGCGCCGAGGATGATCGGGCGCCATGAACGGTGCCAGTAGGCGAGTTGGAAGGCGACGAGCGTGAGAACCGGCAGCGCCACGGCTCGCGAGGCGATCGTGTCCGGCCAGAGGATGAGGAAGACCCGCACCTCGGACCAGTAGGGGCGCGGAAGGGTGTTGATGAGGTTGTCGATCGGGTTGAGCGGACCGGCCGCGAGCACCGTCATGGTGATCAGCGCCACGGCCAGGCCGATGGCGATCTTGTCGGACGCCAGGCCCCAGAGGATCTCGCCCCAACTCGGCCATGTCACCGTCGGCGTCGGCCGGCGCCGATCGGCGAACCGGCCGGTCACGGGCCTTCGGCGGGCGAACGCCTCGTCACGGGCGGTTCTCTGGAGGTAGGAGGGAATCCCGGCTCGATGCAGCGGCTTCGGCCGGATCCGCAATGTATGCATCATGTGCTCAGTGCTGTCTCACGAGGTGTGGGCTGGCCTGCGGCACGGTCGTGCGTAAGGGGGACGGGCTCGCCGCTGGATCTGGTTGTCGGGTCATGGCCGGTCGGACGCGCCTGATGACACGCCCACTCAGCCGGGCAGTCGGTGTTCCGCGAACCGGTCGTGAGGCCCGCCGCCGGGGGGCGGCGACGCGGGGGGCCGCAGGGCCGCACCGTGGGTCCGAGAGCCCCGCTGGGAACGAGTCCTCTGGCCACGGTAACCAGTTTTCAGAACATTTCCGACAGGAGAGCATAGCGCGCCGCAGTGCCGGTCCACGCGAAGCCCTGTTGACTACGATCGTCCTACCTCGCACTTTGCCTGCGGGTAAGGCGGCGAGGGCGGATTGTTCACCATGGTGGCATCCGGATGCCGTGTGTCACGCACATCCGCACCGCGCGTCCGCTCGGCGTGCCGGCCGTGTGGCACCCTTCTGAGGGGCCCAGGCCCGCTTCGAGCACCAACAGAAAGGCCGTTGATGGTCGACCTCCCTGAGAGTCCGGAGGACGCCTCCCGCTTGGCCCGTAATCCGCTGCGGGAGCAGATTCGCCGCGTCCTCGTCGACGGGCTGCTGTCCGGCCGGTGGCAGCCGGGCGAGCGCATCGTCGAGCGGCGGATCGCGGCGGAGCTCAACGTGAGCCAGGCTCCGGTGCGGGAGGCGTTACGGGAGCTGGCGACCCTGCGGCTGATCGAGTCCGTCCCGAACAAGGGGGCACGGGTCCGCGACTTCGGAGTCGCGGACATGGCCGAGATCTACCCGGTGCGGGCCGGGCTGGAACTGGTCGCGGCCGAACTGGCGGCGGACCGCCTGACCGAGGACATCCGCCCCCTGGAGCGCGAGGTCGAGGCGCTGCGGCGGGCCACGGCGGTCGGCGACGTCGACGGGCAGATCCGGCACAGCGTGGAGTTCCACCGCGAGATCGTCCGCGCCGCCGACAACAGCGTGCTGTTGCACACCTGGGAATCGCTGGGCGTCGAGGTGTGGACGGCGCTCTCGGTCCGGTGGCTGCACATGGAGCTGCACGCCAAGGCGGCCGACCACCGGCAGATCACCGAGGCGTTCCGGCGCCGGGATCCCAAGGTCGGGCGGATGCTCAGCGACCACGTCCTGAACTACGTCGAGGCGGCGCTGAAGTCGCGCGACGCGGTGGGGTAGCGTGACCAGCGCGCTCGCCGATCGGCCCGCTCCCAGCTCGCCCGTTACGTACGAATAGTCGCGGATCTCCCCTAAAGTCGTATTGATCGATCATCGATCAGTACGTAGAGTGTGCGCGACGAACGTCACACCGCACAGCCACTCTCGCGCGCCCGCCGTTGAGCCCGGCGCCGGCGCGGGGTCCGTGGCCACCCGGCACTCCGGGGTCGCGGACCCGGTCTGCTTCGAGCCCACCGGCCCGGAGCCGGCCGCCACGCACGTAGAAAGGCACCAGCATGGCTGACACGGCCAAGCCGAAGGGCGGCGGCACCGCCAGGAGCACGGGCGGCCGCCGGCGGAGCCGGAAGGAGTCGGCGCCGAGCGTCGCCGACGAGCAGCCGAAGACGCTGCTGGAGTACTACCGGCAGATGCTGCTGATCCGCCGCTTCGAGGAGCGGACCGCGCAGGCGTACACCCAGGCCCGGATCGGAGGCTACTGTCACCTGAACCTGGGTGAGGAGGCCACCATCGTCGGCCTCATGACCGCGCTCCAGGAGCGCGACTACCTCTTCACCAACTACCGCGAGCACGGCTACGCGATCGGCAAGGGGATCAGCCCGCGGCGTGTCATGGCCGAACTGTACGGCCGCAGCACCGGCGTGTCCAAGGGCTGGGGCGGCTCCATGCACATGTTCGACACCGAGACCCGGCTGCTCGGGGGCTACGGCATCGTGGGCGGGCAGCTCCCGCTGGCCACCGGAGCGGCCCTCGCCGTCTCCTACCGGGGCGGTGACGAGGTCGTCATGTGCCAGATGGGCGACGGCACCACGAACATCGGCGCCTGGCACGAGTCGCTGAACATCGCGTCGCTGTGGAACCTGCCGATCGTCTTCGTGGTGATCAACAACTACACCGGCATGGGCACCACGGTGGAGAAGTCCTCCGCCGAGCCCGAGCTGTACAAGCGCGGCTCCGCCTTCCGCATCGAGGGCGTCCGCGTCGACGGCCAGGACGTGCTCGCGGTGCGCGACGCGGCGAGCGACCTGGTCGAACGCGCGCGTTCCGAGCAGCGTCCCTTCCTGCTGGAGACGCTGAGCTACCGGCTCAAGGGGCACTCGGTGGTCGACCCCGCCAAGTACCGGACCGCCGAGCAGGTCGAGGAGGCGCGGGCCAACGACCCGGTGACCGCGTTCGAGGCCCAGCTCGTCGAGGCCGGCGTGCTGACCGACGAGCTGAAGCAGGAGATCGCCGATTCCGTGCGCGACGAGGTGACCGACGCCGCGGACTTCGCCGAGAACAGCCCCCACCCCGAGGTGTCGACCCTGTTCGACTACACCTACGCCACCCCCGTGGCGAACGAGTCGCGCCGCATGCCCGCCGACCCGGTGTTCGCCGACTAGATAAGGAGCCGGAATCTTGTCTGTGATCACCTATCGGCAGGCGCTGCGCGACACCCTGCGCGCGGAGATGCACCGCGACGAGAACGTTTTCCTCATGGGCGAGGAGATCGGGATCTTCGAGGGCTCCTACAAGATCACCGAGGGGCTGCTCAAGGAGTTCGGCGAACGCCGGGTCCGCGACACCCCCATCGCCGAGGAGGGCTTCGTGGGCGCGGCGGTCGGCGCCGCTATGCTCGGCCTGCGCCCGGTCGTCGAGGTCATGACGATCAACTTCTCCCTGATCGCCATCGACCAGATCATCAACCACGCGGCGAAGATCTACGGCATGTTCGGCGGTCAGACCAGTGTCCCCATGGTCATCCGCACCCCCGGCGGCGGCGGCCAGCAGCTGGGCGCCACGCACTCGCAGAACATCGAGCTGTTCTACTCCTTCATTCCCGGGCTGAAGGTGCTCGCTCCGAGCACCCCCGCCGAGGCCGCGTCCATGCTGCGCGCGGCCATCCGCGACGATGACCCGGTGCTGTTCCTGGAGAACCTCGGCCTGTACAACACCAAGGGCGAGGTGCCGGAGGACGACGACACCGTGGCGGAGATCGGCCGGGCCGCCGTCACCCGTGAGGGCACCGACATCACGCTGATCGGCTACTCCCGGATGGCCATGGTGGCCGGCCAGGTGGCGGAGAAGCTCGCCGAGGAGGGGATCAGCGTCGAGGTCGTCGACCTGCGCAGTCTCCGTCCGCTGGACCGTGAGACGATCGTGGAGTCGGTGCGCAAGACCGGGTGCGCCGTGGTCGCCGAGGACGACTGGCTGACCTACGGCATCGGCGCCGAGATCGCCGCCTCCATCCAGGAGGGCGCGTTCGACTGGCTGGACGCCCCGGTGCGCCGGGTCGCCATGGCCGAGGTCCCCATGCCGTACGCCAAGCCGCTGGAGACCGCGGCCCTTCCGTCGCCGGAGTCGCTGATCACCGCCGTCCACGAAACCCTCCGCGCCGTCGGTCGGCGGGTCGGCTGAAGGGGAAGAACACCACGATGACTGAGATCCACATGCCGCGCCTCTCCGACACCATGGAGGAGGGGGTCATCAGCTCCTGGCAGAAGCAGGTGGGCGACAAGGTCTCCCCCGGCGACGTCCTGGTCGAGATCGAGACCGACAAGGCCGTCATGGAGTACGAGGCCTACGAGGAGGGCTTCCTCGTCAAGCAGTCGGTCCAGGAGGGTGAGACGGTGCCCATCGGCGCCGTGATCGGCATCCTGGGCGCCACCCCCGACGCCGCCCCCGAGGAGGCCGGTGGTCCGGCGCCCGCCGAGGAGCCCGCCGCCGAGGAGGCTCCCGCGGGCGAGGCGCCCGCTCCCGCCGAGACGGCCGCTCCCGCCGAGGCCGCACCGGCCGGGGCCGGTGCGCCGCGGACCCGCACCTCGCCGCTCGCCCGGCGGCTGGCCAAGGAGTACGGTCTCGACATCGACCAGATCCCGGGGTCGGGCCCGAAGGGCCGCGTGGTGCGCGCCGACATCGAGGCGGCGGCGAAACAGCGCCCGGCGCAGCCCGCCGCGCCCGCCGCAGCGCCCGCCGCCGCTCCGGCGCCGGCCGCGCAGCCGGAGTTCGACGACGGCCGCGACTCCGAAGAGGTCGCGATCAGCAATGTGCGCAAGGTCATCGCGCGCCGGCTGGTGCAGAGCAAGCAGGAGGCGCCGCACTTCTACCTGCGCCGCACCATCGACGCCGAGGCGCTGAAGGCGTTCCGGGTCCAGGTCAACGAGCAGCTGGCGAGCACCGGCGGCAAGGTCAGCGTCAACGACCTGATCGTCAAGGCGGCCGCCACCGTGCTGCGCCGTCACCCCGCCGTCAACTCCTCGTGGGTGGGCGACAAGCTGCTCCGGCACAACCGGATCAACGTCGGCATCGCCGTGGCGGTCGAGGCCGGCCTGGTGGTACCGGTCGTGCACGACGCCGACAAGACCCCACTGTCGGAGCTGGCGCGGCGTTCCCGCGAGCTGGCCGGCAAGGCGCGTGATGGCAAGCTCAAGCCGCAGGAGATGAGCGGCGGCACGTTCAGCGTCAGCAACATGGGCATGATGGGGATCGACAGCTTCGCGGCCGTCATCAACCCGCCGGAGGCGGCCATCCTCGCCGTCGGCGCGATGCGGCAGGTTCCGGTGGTCCGTGACGGCGAGATCGTCGCCCGGCATACCATCGCGCTGGAACTGTCCGTCGACCACCGCGCGGTCGACGGCGCGGTCGGTGCCGCCTTCCTCAAGGACCTGGCGGAGGTCCTGGAGGAGCCGATGCGGATCATCCTGTAGTCCGCTCGTCCAGCTGAACGCCCGCGTCCCGGCCCACGCCGGACCGCGGGCGTTCGGCCGTTCCGGGAGTGCACCGACCGCACCGGTGTGCGAGGGCGCCGCCGCGGGCACGCCGTGGGGTCCGGCATCGTTGGACGGAACGGGCCGAGCCCCGCCGCCCGGCCCGACCGTTCCGGCCGCCCCCGAGGAGGGATCCCATGACCGACCACCAGCCGCCCGCGCACCCGGCCGAAGAGGTCCGGCCCGCCGTGCCGGAGGACGCGGCCGCGATCGCCGACGCCCTGGCGGACGCGTTCGCCGACTACGGCTGGACCCGCTGGGCGCTGCCGGAGGACGACTACCACGGGCGGCTGCGCGCGATGCAGCTGTACTTCATCGAGCGCATCGGACTGCCGCACGGCCGGATCTGGGTGACGGACGACGTCTCCGCGGCGGCGGTATGGACGTGTCCGGACATCGAGGTGCCGGCGGATCTCTTCGCCGCTCCCGAGCTCATCGGCCTCTACGGCGATCGCGCCGCGGCCGTGGCCCGGGCGGACGAACTGCTCGCCCCGCACCGCCCCGCCGAGCCGTGCTGGTTCCTGGCGACCGTCGGCGTCCGCGGCGACGTCCAGGGACGCGGGCTCGGCGGCCGGGTCATCGCACCTGGACTACGCGCCGCGGACGAGAGCGGCCGGCCGGCGTTCCTGGAGACCTCCGAGCCGCGCAACGTGCGCTTCTACCGACGGCTCGGATTCACCGTCACGGCCGAGGTACGGCTGCCCGACGGCGCCCCCGTCACCTGGTGCATGCTCCGCGAGCCCCGCGAGGGGTAGCCCGGCCGGGACCGTGCCGCAGTGCTCACCGGCCATGTTCCACGTGAAACCACGTGCCGGTTCGGCCGGTCCCGGACAGCTGGAATTCCACCCGCTCCTCCCCACCCCCGGGTTGTCACTCCTCGGGCGCACGATCGGGACACCGGTGCACCGCCGTGGGCCTGGTGGCCACCGCCGGGGTGCTGGACGAACTGTTCGCGGGCGGTGCCACGCCCGACCGTGTCCGCGCCGCGCTGCAGGCCCTGCTAGTGGTCGGCGGGGCGGCGCTGCTGCGCGGCGCCCTGTCGGCCGGAGCGGGCTGGGCGCAGTCCCGGCTGTCGCCGCAGGTGGAGCGGATCGCCGAACTACGGTTGCTGCGGCTCGCCGTCGAGATCGACCTGGTGGCGTTCGATGACCCCGAGTTCCACGACGCGCCGGATCGCGCGAACCTGCGGGGATTCGACGAGGCCAAGTCCGTGGTCCGGCCGGTGCTTCGAGGACTACCTGGAGTTCTGCGCCTCCACGGCCGGCCACCTGCCACCGGCCGCGCTGTCCGCCGCGCCGCCCGCCTTCGAGCGCATCACGGTCGAGGGTGTCGTCTTCCGCCACCCCGGCAAGGAGGTCCCGGCGCTGGACGACGTGTCGGTGGTCATCCGGCGCGGCGAGATCGTCGCGCTCATGGGCGAGAACGGATCGGGCAAGACCACACTGGCCAAAATGAGGGAGGACAGCATGGAGCCACTGGAACTCCGCCGCGCAGTTGAGGCAGGACGGGCGACCGCTTCTGAGCTGGGACTTCACGTCGACGATGTGGCCGTCGTCCACAACTCGGATCGCGTCGCGCTGCGCCTGATCCCTTGTGATGTTCTGGCGCGGGTTGCACCTTTGGGGCACCTGGCTGATTCCGAGTTCGAAGTAGAGGTTGCTCGCCGTCTTGCCGACGTCGACGCTCCGGTGGCCGAGCTCGATCCCCGGGTGGGGCCGCAAGTCTTTTTACGTGATGCGTTCGCCATCTCGCTCTGGACCTACTACGAACCTGCGGAATCAGAGATCACGCCGGCCGAGTACGCAGCCGCGTTCCTGCGGCACCATGCCGCCCTGCGCCGGATCGATCTGGACGCACCGCATTTCACCGATCGAGTCGCCGTGGCACTCGTAGAGGTGAACGACCGGGAGAAGTCCCCCGAGCTGCCCGGGTCTGACCGGGAACTCCTCAGCGACACGCTCAGTGGACTGAGCGCCGTAATCAGCACCGAGCAGGCCAGAGACCAGCTGTTGCATGGCGAGCCGCATTCGGGCAACCTCCTCAACACGCGAAGAGGGCCGCTCTTCGTAGACCTCGCTACGTGCTGCCGCGGGCCGATCGAGTTCGACCTCGCCCATGCCCCCGAAGAAGTAGCGAAGCACTATGAGGGAGCTGACCACCGCCTGATTCACCAGTGCCGCGCCCTGAACTGGGCGATGTTCTCGGCCTGGCGCTGGCGCCGAGACGACCAGATGCCTGACCGGGACCACTGGAGAGTGGCGGGGCTCAACAACGTTCGCACTGCACTCGATCGCTGCGGGCTGGGCTGAACTTGAGACAGCGGGCCGCTGATTCCCGATCCGCTGCACCGTGTGCGTCATCCCGGCACGGTGCAGCGGTCGAACGCAGCTCAGAACGTGCCTTACGTGCCTAGAGACGATCAGGCCATCCAGCTCGGACCGACACTTGACGGCTATAGATAGCCCTCGACGCGCGCGCCGAGCACCGGCTGTTCGAGTCCATCCGCGCACATGCCGACGCGGCCGGCCGCACCGTGGTGCTCATCACGCACCGCCTGGCGTCCGTCCGGCTGGCGCACCGGATCTACGTACTCGACCACGGTCATGTGGTGGAACAGGGCACGCACGAGGAGCTCATGCGACAGGGTGGGCTCTACGCGGGTCTGTACGCGCTGCAGCCGGACGCCTACCGGAACGGGCGGCCCACCGGCCTCAGCACGGCGCCCTGACCAGGGCGGACACCGGCCGGCCCGCCGCGCCGCGGGGCGCGGCCGCTCGCGGGCTCCTCCTCGCCCCCCGCCCGCAGCCACCGGCCGGGCCCGCGCGACCGACAATCCACCACGGATCTGGAGACGACTCGATGACGATCGCCGCCAACCAACCGACCGAGACGGACCTCATCATGACCGCCGTGGCCATCGTGCCCGGTCCAGAGGACACCGTGACGTTCGTGCTGCAGAACTGCGGCGCCTACGCGGGCCACTGGCTGCTGCCCGGCGGGCACATCGATCCGGGCGAGACGGCGGAGGACGCCGCCCGCCGCGAGGCGGCCGAGGAGGCGGGCGTGGTGGCCGGGGAACTCGTCCCGGTCGGTGTCTACGACATCCGCGGCGAACACGACGGGGAGCCGTACGGGTTCCGGCTGCATGTCTTCCGCGCCCTGGAGCCCGCCACCATCGCGCCGGACTTCGTCATGGACCCGATGGAGGTCTCCGACGTCGCCCAGGTGCGCCCGGACGAGCTGCTGCCGCACCCGACCGACATGCGCATCCTCAACGACGCCGGTATCGGCGACTATGACCCGGAGCTGATCGAACGGCTGCTCGCCGCCGACGGGGTGCGCATGGACTACCAGGGCGTCTCGACAGCGCCGTGACCCGCCGCCGCTGGCCGTGCGGGCACGGCCAGCGGCGCCCTCCGGCAGCGCGCCCGCGGCGAGGCGGCGAACGGCGACGTCACGGACGGCACGGGGCCAGGTCCACCGCGAGCGCGCGCTTCGGCCGGGCGTACGCTCGGGACACCGACGACGTCGCCTCCCCCGTGCGGGCCGCTGCCCGGACACCGAACCCGGAGCGAGGGCAGGCTCGTCCCCAGGCGCGAATCCACGAAGGCCCCCATGACGGCGAATTCGAGGGGTCGTTGCACCACCGCTGCTCATTGCCGTGCGCTGCTAGAAGCTCAGCGAGGCGCTCGGCCGGGGTATCCCGGCCGAGCGCCTTTCGCGGCCGTGCGTTGAGCTCGGCGGCCACCGCCGCCAAGTCCTCGCGGGTCGGCTTCCTCGGGCCTTGGGGCTCCCCGCGGTCCCGGATCTCGAAGTCGTCCATCCCACCCCTTCAAGAGGGGTGCTGCAACGACCACGAGAACCCGGGGACCGGCCATGCCCCGTCGCCGTCCGCTCCCCGCCGTACCCGCCACGGTGACCTGGGGCTTGTTCGCCGCCTGGGCCGGGCACGACACCGAGGAGCCGCGCACCATGTCCGGTGGGGCCGGAGCGCGCGGCGGCGCCTGGTGCCATCCCGAGGCCCGGAGTTCGTGTGGCCTCCGGTCACCCTGGGAGCGGCGCACGGGATAGCGGCGGCGGTGACCAGGGGGCGTGGCCGCGCCCGGGGGGTCACAGCAGCCGCGGGCCGATCCGCAGGTCCCGGTCGATCCGGTTCGTGAGCGCGTCGGCCAGGTCGGGAACCACGTCGGCGGCCCAGGTGCGCACGGCCAGGCGGAATCCGCACAGGTCGGCGTGCACCGCGCGCAGCAGCCGCCGGACCGCGGCCGACCGCAGCCGCACGTGCCCGCCCGCCGGAGACTCCCCGCGGCCGGCGTCCGGCCAGATGCGCACGTCATCGCCGGCCCTCTCCACCCGCGGGCCGGGGCCGTGCCCCAGCCACGGCTCGCCGCCGTCGGGCACCGTCAGCCACTCGCGCCAGTCCTCCAGGCCGCAACAGCAACCCGGACGGACCCGGACGCCGGACACGCGGTCGACGACCTCGATCCCGCCGGGCACGGCGAGCCGGTCCGTTTCCAGGAGCGCCACCACCGCGGAGCGCGGTCCGGCGGTGAACGGGTCCCCCGGCCCGGTCCCCTCGGCCAGCCGGTACACCGCCAGGCCCACCTCAGCCGCCGGCATCCCGGCGCGCGGCCGGAGAAAGCCGTCGGCGGGCCGGGACGCGGTGGGCCACGGCGCGTCCTCGGCCGGGACCACCGCCTCGATCACCGGCCGCAGGACGACGGCGCCCCCGCTGCCGTCGCCCGTCGCGCCGGTCACCGCCGCGCCAGTTCCGCCCGCGCCCGCATGAGCGCGAAACCGAGCAGGTTCTCCCCTCGCCAGGCGTGCGGGTCGGCGGCACGCTCGTCGTCGGCCGCCAGCCCGATGCCCCAGATCCGGTCCACCGGACTCGCCTCGACGAGCACCCGGTTCCCGCTGCCGATCAGGTACTCGCCCAGGTCGGGGTGCTGGCCGAACTTCTCGGTGGATCCGCGCACGACGATGCCGAACCGGCTCGCCCGCCACACCGCCTCGTCGAAGCCGCGGACCCGGCGTCCCAGCGCCTTGGCGGCCCTCGGGTGCGGGGCCGCGATGATCCGCGCGGCCGTCTCGGTGTCTTCGAACAGCCGGGCCTTCTCTGCCATCATCCAGTGCTCGGCGGTCGGGTACACCGTCCCGGCCACGGTGAACGGCGCCGGCCACCACTGGCTCAGGCATCCGGCCCCGACGGAGCCGTCGCGCGTGGGCCGATGCCCCCAGAAGAAGAGGTACTTCAGCCGGTCGCCGCGCGCCGACCGTTCGCGCAGCTCCTCGATCGTCATCGGCGGCATATCCCCCATGGGGCCATTGTGATGATCCGGGGGGACAATCGGCCACGGGTTTTCCGGTACGACGGCGGTGACGTGCGACGTCGGCCGCTAGTGGCCAAGCGGACTCCGCCGTTCGACCCCATACGGTGCGAACCCGCTGCTTTACTGGAGATCATGGGCGAGCGTTGGCAGGATCGGTTCCGTGCGGCCAGGATGAGTCTCCCGTCGTGGGCACGGGAAGCCCCGGATCACTCGCTGTTCCGCAGCAATGCCAGCGGCACGTGGGAGATCTACGCCTGGGACCGGACGAGCGGTGAGCAGCGCCAGGTGACCAAGCGGCACCAGGGCACGATGTCCGGCGTCCTCGACCCGACCGGCGAGTGGATCTGGTGGTTCGACGACACCGACGGCGACGAGTTCGGCGTGTGGCGCCGGCAGCCCTTCGGGGGTGGTGACGACGAGGAGGCCGTCCCCGGCCTCCCCCCGTCTTATGAGGGCGGGCTCGCGCTCGGCGCGTCGGGCAGGGCGCTGGTCGGCCGGTCCACCGACGAGGGATTCAGCGTGCACGCCGCGACCGCCGGTCCGGACGCCACCCCGCCGCGCACCGTCTACCAGCACCGCCAGGAGGGCTGGCTCGCCGCCCTCTCCCGGGACGAGTCGCTGTTCGCCATCGCGCACAGCGAGCACGGTGACAGTCGCCACATGGCCGTGCGGGTGCTGCGCCTCGGTCCCGGCGGCGACGGTGCCACCGTGGCCGACCTGTGGGACGGCCCCCGGCTCGGCCTGGCCCCCGTCGCCTTCGCTCCCCACGATCACCGGCTGCTCGTGCTGCACGAACGCCGCGGCCGGACCGAACCGCTCATCTGGGATCCGGTCACCGGCACCGAACGCGACATCCCGCTCGACCTGCCCGGCGAGCTGTCGGCCAGCTGGTACCCCGACGGCCGTTCACTGCTGATCTGCCAGGACCACCAGGCGCGGTCCCAGCTCTACCGCTACGACCTCGCCACCGGCGATCTCGTTTCGCTGGAGATCCCGCGCGGCCTGGTGGCGGCGGCCGCGGCCCGCCCGGACGGCACCGTGGAGTACGCCTGGTCGAGTTCGGCCCGGCCACCGGTCATCCGTGACACCGCCGGCGCCGTGGTCCGCACCCCGCCGGGTGCGGCGGCGCCCGCATCGGTGCCGGTGACCGACGCCACCGTCCCCGGCCGCGGCGGTGACATCCACGCGCTGGTCAGCACCCCGGAGGGGGGCGCCGCCCCCTATCCGACGGTCTTCGTGGTGCACGGCGGGCCGCAGGCCCAGGACTTCGACTCCTTCGCCCCGGACGTCGCCGCATGGGTGGATCACGGGTTCGCCGTGGTGCGGGTGAACTACCGCGGGTCCACCGGTTACGGCAGCGCCTGGCGCGACGCGCTGGAGGGCCGGGTGGGGCTCACCGAACTGGAGGACATCAAGGCGGTCCGCGACTGGGCGGTGCACACCGGCCTCGCCGACCCCGACCGTCTGGTTCTGGAGGGCGGCTCCTGGGGCGGCTATCTGACGCTGCTCGGCCTGGGGCTGTACCCGGGCGACTGGGCCGCCGGCATCGCGGCGGTCCCGGTCGCCGATTACGTGGCCGCCTATCAGGACGAGATGGAGGCGCTGCGCGCCTTCGACCGCTCGTTGTTCGGCGGATCACCCGACGAGGTGCCCGAGCGCTACCGGCAGTCGTCGCCGATCAGCTACGTGGAACAGGTCGCCGCGCCGGTGCTCATCCTCGCGGGCGAGAACGATCCGCGCTGCCCCATCCGCCAGATCGACAACTACGTCGCCCGGCTCGCCGAACTCGGCAAGCCGCACGAGGTGTACCGGTTCGACGCCGGGCACGGCTCCTACGTGGTGGAGGAACGCATCCGGCACATGGCGGCCGAGCTCGACTTCGCGCTCAGAAACACCGGCGTCCAGATGAAGGAGTCCCCTCCCACGCACACGTGACCGTGGGCGGGCAACCACGCTACCTGTGGGTGGCGGAACTGCTGCGTAAGCCCATCCTCAGCGGGGAGCTGCCGGCCGGTAGCCGGCTGCCCTCGCGGGCCCAGCTCGCCCGGCACTACGACGTCAGCGAGCAGGTGTCCCGGCACGCCCTGCGGCTGCTGGTCACCGAGGGGCTGGTCGAGAGCCGGCCGGGCTCGGGATACTACGTGCGCGGGGCCCGGGAGTCCGTCCGGTTCCCGCGGACCGACCGCTCGTCCGGCTCCGGCGTGCGCCCGCTGGACGAGGAGTACATCGGCACGGTGACCATGCCCGCGTGCGAGCAGCTGGCCCGCCGCCTGCTGATCCGGGAGGGCGAGCCCCTCTATCGCACCCGCTACGTCGGCCGGACGGACGGCACCCCGGTCGCGGTGCACTCCTCATGGGAGCCGACGCTGATCACGCACAACACCACCCGCACCCCGCAGGACGCCCGCCCGGACACCAGTGTGCTGGACCGGCTGGCGGGGGCGGGCGTCGTCGTGGACCGGGTGGTCGAGGAGGTCTCGGTCCGCCCGCTGCGCGAACCCGAGGCCGAGCTCCTGCAGATGACACCCGGCCTCACGGTGCTGGTGGTGGAGCGAACGCACTTCACCGGTCAGCGTCCCGTCGAGACCTCGGACCTGGTCGCCTCGGTCGACCGTTGCCGGCTGCTGTACCGCCTCAGCCTGTCCCGGAGCCAGCGGTAGCGCACCCCGTGCCGGACCACGCGCCCGCGCCGAAGGCCGCGCCCTCTTCCCCGGCCATCGCGTAGGCGCCCGCCTCAAGCCGGCCGATGAGCCGACGCGTCCACTCGGCGCCGCCCCGCGCCGTGTCGACCCACAGGCCGTACAGCTCCGGCACGTGGGGCGGCGTCTCCCGGGCACGGGAGCGGTCCAGCATCGCGGACAGCCGCCCGAGCGTCGCCTCCAGCTCGTCGAGCCGATGCCGAAGGAGTGCGATCGCCTCGGCGCGCGGCAGCGCGGGCAGCATCGCGAGACCGGCCCCGAGGACGTCCGGCCGGTGGTCCGCGCTGCTGAGGGCGTCGCGCAGCAGCCGAAGGAACTCCGCTTCGCCCTCGCCCGTCAGCTCGTAGACCGTCCGGCCGGGCGCGGAGTCGCCCGGTTCGGCGCCGGCCCGCAGCTTGCCCTCCTTGGTGAGCTGCTTCAGCGCGTGGTAGATCGAGCCCCATTTGACGTTGGCCCAGTGCTCGGCGCCCCAGGACAGCAGCTCGCGGCCCACCAGGTACCCGTGCGCCCGCCCCTGCCCGCGTACCACACCCAGCACCAGCAGCCGCGTCGCCGACATCGTCTCCCCTACTCCGCTGTCCACGCCCTCCCGTACCGCCACGGATCCCCGGCGGCACAAGAAGCGCCGGGCGCCGGGACCCGTCATCCCGACCCTAGATCCCGGGCGGTCGACACCGCCTCAAGCGCGCCTCATCGGTCGCGGACGGCCGGCCGGGTCACCCGGTGCCCGAGGAGCGGGAACGCACCAGCGCCTCGACGCCGTCCAGCATCCGCTGCAGGCCGAACTCGAAGTCGTCCCCGGGTTCCTCGTAGACGCCGGAGCTCCAGAACCGGACGAGGGTCGGGTAACGACCGGGTTCGATGAGCTTGTCGAGCAGCGGGGCGCGCTCGGCGAGCCACCGTTCGTCGGCGACGCCGGTGCGCCTCTCCACCTGCGCCGCCTCGATCGAGGCGCGCGCGACCCCCCGCACGTACCCGTCGACCGCGTTGAGCAGGGCCACGACCTCGCGGTCGGTCAGCCCGACACCGGTGAGCGCGGAAAGCGCGGACTCCGTCCGGGCCACGTCATTGGGCCCGAAACCGGGGTGGCTGGTGGCGACCTGGAGCACCCACGGATGGCGGTGGTAGCGCGCCCACGCCTCCCGGGCCGACGCCTCCACCTTGGCCCGCCAGTCCCCGGGGACCTCGCCGAGCGGCGGCGACTCCCCCGCCACCGCGTCCAGCATGATGTCGAGCAGCTCCGCCTTCCCCGGCACGTAGGTGTAGAGCGACATCGTGCCGACGCCGAGCCGCCGCGCGACGCGGCGCATCGACAGCGCGGCGATGCCCTCCGTGTCGGCCACCTGGATCGCCGCCGTCACGATCCGCTCGACGGTCAGCCGCGGTTTGGGGCCCCGGCTGGGCTGTTCGCGGGTCCCCCACAACAGCTCCATGCTGCGCACCGGGTCACCGCTGCCGCTGTACTCGGTCGTCATACCGCTATTCTGGCCCGGCCGAAAATCCGGTACGGCGTACGGTGTAGTGTCAGAAATACTCCGTACGGCATACTAAGTTCGGGCGCGGAGCCGGATTCGGCACGTCAGTCGGTACCGCCCCGGCGCCCACATCCCCACGAACGTCCGGCTCGGGCCCGCCCCGAGACGGTGGGCCGGCCCCCGTGATCGCCGGGCGGCCCGAGTCACGGACCGCGGCGGCACCCACCGTGCGGCGGCTCGCCGCCTGTTGTCCGTCCGTCGCCGCGACGGCTGCGTCCGCCACGGCGGTCGGGCGGCTGCGGCGTCCCCGGGAGGACGGATCCCGGGGACGCCGCCCGAACACGGCGCGGTGGTCCTCCCGAAGGGGAGGACCACCGCGCCGATGATGCCGAAGGGCCGTCGCCGGCCTGCCGCAGAGATCAGGCCCCGGTGAACTCCTGGGCCACCACCTCAGCGATCTGGGCCGTGTTCAGCGCCGCCCCCTTGCGCAGGTTGTCACCGCACAGGAAGAGGTCGAGGGAACGCGGGTCGTCGATCGAACGGCGGATCCGGCCGACCCACGTGGGGTCGGTCCCCACCACGTCGGCCGGCGTCGGGAACTCGGCGTTGGCCGGGTCGTCCTGGACCACCACGCCCGGCGCCGCGGCGAGCAGTTCCCGCGCGGCCGAGGCGTCGACCTCGCGCTCGAACGTGGCGTGCACGGCGAGCGCGTGCGTGGTGATCACCGGCACTCGCACGCAGGTGGCGGAGACCCGCAGGTCCGGCAGCCCGAGGATCTTACGGGACTCGTTGCGGACCTTGAGCTCCTCCGAGGACCAGCCGTCGTCCTTGAGGGAACCCGCCCACGGCACCACGTTCATGGCCAGCGGGGCGGGGAACGGGCCCAGCTCGCCCACGGCGGCGCGGACGTCACCCGCCCGCTCGCCGAGCGTGCGGTCGCCGCCGACCTTCTCGATCTGGTCGCGGAGCGTGTCGATGCCCTCCTGGCCCGCACCGGAGGCGGCCTGGTAGGAGGCGACCACCAGCTCGCTCAGGCCGTACGCACGGTGCAGCGCGCCCAGCGCGACGATCATCGACAGCGTGGTGCAGTTCGGGTTGCTGATGATGCCCCGGGGCCGGTCCCGGGTCTTCTCGGCGTTGACCTCGGGCACCACCAGCGGGACGTCGGGATCCATGCGGAACGCGCCGGAGTTGTCCACGGCGACCGCGCCGCGAGCGGCGGCGATGGGCGCCCACTCCTTGGAGACCTCGTCGGGCACGTCGAACATGGCGACGTCCACGCCGTCGAAGACCTCGGGGGCCAGCGCCTGGACCTCCACCTCCTCACCGCGGACGGTGAGCCGGCGCCCGGCCGATCGCGGCGAAGCCACCAGGCGGATCTCCCCCCACACGTTCTTTCTGGTGGACAGGATGTCCAGCATCACGGTGCCCACGGCGCCGGTCGCACCGACGACGGCCAGGGTGGGAAGTCGCTCGCTCATCGTCCGGTACCTCCGTACACGACCGCCTCGACCTGGTCGGCATCGAGCTCGAACTCGCTGTGCGCGGCCGCGACCGCGGTGTCCACGTCGTCCTGCGCGACGATGACCGAGAGCCGGATCTCCGAGGTGGAGATCATCTCGATGTTGATGCCGTTGCGGGCGATGGCGTCGAAGAACCGCGCGGTGACGCCCGGGTAGGAGCGCATGCCGGCGCCCACCAGGGAGACCTTGCCGATCTGGTCGTCGTAGCGCAGCGACTCGAAGCCGACCTTCTCCTGCACCTTCTTCAGCGCGGCCAGCGCGGTCTGCCCGGAGTTGGCCGGCAGCGTGAAGGAGATGTCGGTGCGCGCGGTGGAGGCCGCCGACACGTTCTGCACGATCATGTCGATGTTGATCTCGGCCTCGGCGAGGACCGTGAAGAGCGTCGCGGCCTCGCCGACCTGGTCCGGCACCCCCACCACGGTGATCTTGGCCTCGCTCCGGTCATGCGCGACCCCGGAGATGATCGGTTGTTCCATGCCTTCGGTTTCCTCAACTTCCGAGACGACCCAGGTTCCGGGCTTCTGACTGAACGACGAGCGGACGTGCAGCGGGATGTTGTACCGCCGCGCGTACTCCACGCAGCGCAGGTGCAGGATCTTGCTGCCGCAGGCCGCCAGCTCCAGCATCTCCTCGTAGGAGATCTTGGGGATGCGGCGGGCCGTGGGGACGATCCGCGGGTCGGCGGTGAACACGCCGTCGACGTCGCTGTAGATCTCGCAGGCGTCGGCGTCCAGCGCGGCGGCGAGCGCCACGGCCGTGGTGTCCGAGCCGCCGCGTCCCAGCGTGGTGATGTCCTTGCTGTCCTGCGAAACGCCCTGGAAGCCGGCGACGATGCAGATGGCGCCGTCGTCGAGCGCCTCCCGGATGCGGCCCGGCGTGACGTCGATGATCTTGGCGTTGCCGTGCAGGGAGGTCGTGATGACCCCGGCCTGGGAGCCGGTGAACGAGCGTGCCTCGTACCCGAGGTTGCCGACGGCCATCGCGACCAGCGCCATCGACATCCGCTCGCCCGCGGTCAGCAGCATGTCGAGCTCACGGCCGGGGGGCAGCGGCGTGACCTGCTCGGCGAGGTCGAGGAGTTCGTCCGTGGTGTCGCCCATCGCCGAGACGACCACGACGACGTCGTATCCCGCTTTTTTCTGGGCGACGATCCGTTGGGCGACCCGCTTGATGGCTTCCGCGTCGGCAACGGAAGACCCACCGTACTTCTGCACGATTAGAGCCACGGTCGGCGCTCCTGAGGATGTGGGATCAAGGCAATCAACCAGAAGTGTAGCGATTCGGTTTCGGCGGCAGCCGTGCCACCTGCGGCGGAGGCCACCGGAGCGGATGCTTACCCCGGACGGCCACGGCTATCCACGACCGCCGGAAAAGGGCCGTCAGCTCGCCGAACGTCGCGGGCGGGCCCGAACGAAACCGCGGCGGGACGGCGAACCGGGCAGGGGTGTGCGGCCGGCCCTCGGCTCCGCGACGGCCCGGCCGGTCCGGACGGCGGTCAGAACTCCAGGCTGCGGCGGCCCTCGAAGGCGCGGCCCAGCGTGACTTCGTCGGCGTACTCCAGGTCGCCGCCGACGGGCAGCCCGCTGGCCAGGCGGGTGACCTTAAGGCCCATGGGTTTGACCAGGCGGGCCAGGTAGGTGGCGGTCGCCTCGCCCTCCAGGTTGGGGTCGGTGGCGAGGATCAGCTCGGTGACCTGACCGTCGGAGAGCCGCGTCATCAGCTCGCGGATGCGCAGGTCGTCGGGGCCGACACCCTCAATGGGGCTGATGGCGCCGCCCAGGACGTGGTAACGGCCGCGGAACTCGCGGGTCCGCTCGATGGCCACGACGTCCTTCGACTCCTCGACCACGCAGATCACGGCCGCGTCCCGCCGGGGGTCGCGGCAGATACGACACCGCTCCTCCTCCGCGACGTTGCCGCAGACGGCGCAGAACCGCACGCGCTCCTTGACCTCGGTGAGCGCGTGCACCAGCCGTTTGACGTCGGCGGTCTCGGCGGCGAGCAGGTGGAAGGCGATGCGTTGCGCGCTCTTCGGACCGACGCCGGGCAGCCGCCCGAGCTCGTCGATCAGGTTCTGGACCGCACCCTCGTACATCGCCTACCTACTCTGGTGTCTCTCGTCACCCTCCACGGTAGTGGAGGCGGCTCGCCGGCCGGTTCCACGCGGGCGCCCGCCGCCGGGCGCCCGCCCTTGCGGGCGGCGCCGGTGACCGTGGGGCGACGGCGCCCGGCCGGTCTAGAAGCCGGGCAGGCCGGGCAGTCCGCCCGGGCCGCCGCCCAGGCCCTCGGCCAGCGGGCCCATCTTCTCCTGCTGGAGCTTCTCGACCTCGCGCTCGGCGTCGCGGATGGCCGCGAGCACCAGGTCGGCGATCGTCTGCACGCTGTCGGCGAGGTCGTCGGTGTCGACGGCCTTGACGTCGATCGAGATGTCGACCACCTGGCCGCGCCCGCTCACCGTGGCGGAGACCAGGCCGCCGCCCGAGGTACCGGTCACCTTCGTCTCGTCCAGCTCCTGCTGGGCCGCGAGCAGCTGCTGCTGCATCTGCTGCGCCTGCTGCAGGATCGCCTGCATGTCCATTCCACCGCCAGGGTTCATGGCGCCTCTCCTTGCCCGTGTTGCCGGTGACTACGGCACTCCGTGCTGTCGAGCGTAGTCGGTCACGGCGCACCTCCCCCACCACGGCCTGGACCGCCCGGGCCCGGCCGTCTTTGGGAGACCCGGGTGACGGGCGGCTACCCGTTGTGGTCGATCTCCTCGATGATCTTGCCGCCGAGTTCGCTTTCGATCAGCGAGAAACCGGATGGCGCCGGGGCGTCGTCGGCGTCGAGGTCGTTCTCGGGGTCCGGGACGTCGGGTTCCGGCTCCGGCGGCGGAGCAGGATGGGGGGAGCGGGAATCGCCGTGGGCGGGCGGGGGCGGCGCGGCGGGGCGCTGCGGTCCGGAGTCGTCTCGCGGTGGTTCCGCGGGCTCGGCGCGGGTGGCCGCCGAGCGGGAATCGGCCGGGCGTGGGCTCTCGGCCCACCCCGAGGGCTCGGAAGGCGGCGAAGCGGGCCGCTGCGGCGCCGGCGGCGTGGCGCCGTTCCGGGCGACGGCCGCCACCCGGACCTCGACGCCGAGCACCTGCTGGATGGCGGCCTGGACCACCTGGTCGCTGCCGCTGTTGGAGAAGCCCTTGGCGTCGTTGGCCCGCGCGAAGCCGAGCTGGACGGTGGCGCCGTCCATCCCGACCACCTGGACGTCGTTGCCGGTGAGGATCATCCAGGTGAAGCGGCGGCGGCGTTTGACCGCCTCCAGCACCTGCGGCCAGGCTGCGTGGATGGCACCGGCCTCGGCCCTGCCGCCCCCGGCGGGCGCGGCGGCCGGCTGGGGCGCCGATGGCTGCGGCTCCGGCCGTGGAGCGGATCCCGCTCCGGCCTGTCCCGGGCGGGCGGCGTCCGGCCAGTCGTCGGCGGCGGGCCCGGGCCGGGGCTCGGGGTCGGGCCGCCGCACCGGAGGCGGCGCGGGGTCGGCGGGGCGCGGAGGGGGACCGGGGTCGGGCGCCGGTGGCACATCGGCCGCCGGAACCGCGGGGGCGTGCCGCGGGACAGGCGGTTGCGGAGCCGCCACGGGGCCGGCCGCGACCCGCCGTTCCAGTTGCTCCAGGCGGGCCAGCATCGCCGGGCCCTCGCCAGCGGTGTCGGTACCGGGCAGCAGCACCCGGGCGCACAGCAGCTCCAGGAGCAGCCGTGGCGCGGTCGCACCACGCATTTCGGTCAGTCCGGAGTTCAGGATGTCGGCCGCCCGGGTGAGCGTGGCCGGGCCGAGCCGTTCCGCCTGCTCGCGCATGTGCTCCACGGCGTCCGGCGGAACGTTGATCAGCCCCTTGTCCAAAGCGTCCGGAACCGCGGCGAGCACCACGAGGTCGCGGGTGCGCTCCAGGAGGTCGGCGGTGAACCGCCGCGGGTCGTGACCTCCCTCGACCACCCGGTCGATGAGCCCGAACACGGCCGCACCGTCCCGGGCCCCGAGGGCGTCGATCATCTCACTGAGCAGCCCGGAGTCGGTGTACCCGAGCAGGGCCACCGCCCCCTCGCGGGTGATGCCGTGCTCGTCGGAACCGGCGAGCAACTGGTCGAGGATGGACAGCGAATCCCGCGCCGAACCGGCACCGGCCCGCACCACCAGCGGCAGCGCGGCGGGGTCGAAGGGCACCTTCTCCTCGGTGAGGATCTGCTCCATCAGTTCGCGCAGCGTGCTCGGCGGGATCAGCCGGAAGGGGTAGTGGTGGGTCCGGGACCGGATCGTCCCGATGACCTTCTCGGGCTCGGTGGTGGCGAAGACGAACTTCAGGTGCGGCGGCGGCTCCTCGACGAGTTTCAGCAGCGCGTTGAACCCCTCGCGGGTCACCATGTGCGCCTCGTCGATGATGTAGACCTTGTAGCGCGAGTTCACCGGCGCGAAGAACGCGCGTTCCCGCAGGTCACGGGCGTCGTCCACGCCACCGTGCGAGGCGGCGTCGATCTCGATGACGTCGATGCTGCCGGCCCCGTCGGGCGCGAGCGCCACGCAGGAGTCGCACACCCCGCACGGATCGGGCGTGGGCCCCTTCTCACAGTTCAGCGACCGCGCCAGGATGCGTGCGCTCGATGTCTTACCGCACCCCCGGGGCCCGCTGAACAGGTAGGCGTGATTGATCCGCCCGTTGCGCAGCGCCTGGCGCAACGGCTCGGTGACGTGCTCCTGACCGCGCACCTCGGCGAACGTCGCCGGCCGGTACTTGCGATACAGCGCGATGCTCACGGCGCGCTCACTGCTCCCTCCGCGGACCGACCCCGGTGTCCACGCCCCCATTCAACCCCGTACGAAGGACAGCGCGCGCCACCTTCCCCCTGGTCCCCGAAAAACAAGGGACCCCCCGCGCACCCGCCAGAGCTTACTTATCCTTGCTGCCTTCCGGCCCTGGGGAGGTTCGTAAGATGACGCCACACGAGGGGTCTGCGTGCCAGTGTAGCCGCTGCCCGGACCGTCCCGAAACCGTTCGAACCACAGCGCGCCGCCCTGTACAGTTGGTCGCGGAGGATTCGCCTAGTGGCCTAGGGCGCACGCTTGGAAAGCGTGTTGGGGGCAACCCCTCACGAGTTCGAATCTCGTATCCTCCGCTGGCACTGACCAGGCAGAACGTAGCCCCCGACCGGAGTCCGGTCGGGGGCTACGTCGTTCTCCGGTCTCAGTTTTAGTCTCAGTCGGTCTTTTCCGCGGGCTGATCGTCGCCGTCCGGCGCCTTCCAGCTGAGCCCGCCGACTCGATCGGCCACGTCGGTGCGGACCTCCAGGTCCTGATGCCGTTCCGGCGTCCCGCGATATGGGGCCAGGAAGTCGGTCAGGATGGCGAGCATGTCCTGTGGGGCTTCCTCGGCTGGGTAATGTCCGCAGTCGGGAAGGACGATGGCGGTGACGTCTTCGGCGGCCGGTGCCAGGCTGCTGCCGACCAGTTCGCCCACGGAACGGGCGCCGGCGATGGTCAGCACGGGCATCGTGAGCTTTCGTTGCCGGCGCCGGTGGTTCTGCTCAATGGTGGTGTCGATCGCGCGGTAGACCTCGAAACTGGCGCGCAGCGCGTCGCGGTCGCAAGCCAGGGTCTCGACGTAGAGGTCGACCGCGTGCCGCGGCAACGGCCGAGCCGCTTTGGTCGCGAACTGGTGCCCGAAGAACAGTCGTTCCCGGCCTTCGACGAGGTGCTCGTTCAGCGAGCCGAGTCGGTTGAACCCGAAGTGCCACAGTCGGTCGATGGTCTCCTGTGGCGCGAAGAGCGGTGGAGAGGGGGCCAGGCCGGGGATCACGGCTTCGGCGAGCGCCAGGCGGTCCAGGCGCTCCGGATGGTCTGCGGCCAGCGCGTAGCCGGTCCACATGCCGACGTCGTGCCCGACCATCGCGAAACGATCGTGGCCCAGCGCGCTCATCAGGCCCACCATGTCGGCGGCGAGGGTTCCGGTGTCGTAGCCGTCGTCCGGTTTTCCGGACAGGCCCACGCCCCGAGGGTCAGGGGCGACGATCGAGAAATCCCGTGCCAGCGCGGGCATCAGCTCGCGCCACGCGTACCAGGTCTGCGGCCAGCCAGCGAGCAACAACAACGGCGGTCCGTCGCCGCCGGTCACGGCGTGCAGGCGCAGGTCGCCGACGTGCACCCAGCGGCTGCGGAACGTGTCGGTGAAAGCGTCGGACAGCCCGGGGGCGCCGCGCACCGAGCCGCGGCCCGCGGGCTCGGCCGGGGTGTTCTCTTGGTCTGTCATAGCACGTCCTTCCAGATCGTGGCTGACGGCTGATTCGGTCAGGGCCGGCTGCCCGGCCGGTTGTCGTGGAGCGAGTGAACGTGGTGGCCAGGGCGATCGCACCGACGCCGACGGCCAGCAGGAGCGTCGCGACGTTCTGATCGATCACTTGGTCGAGGAGGCCGAGGGCGAGCGGCGGGCCGATCGTTCCCGCATAGGCGGCCAGAAAGCAGGACGCGAACCGGCGAGCACGTACACCGAGGCCACAAGCCGGAAACCCCGCTTCGCGCGCCTGGAGACGGCAGCTGACGCGTCATCGACAACGGACATGCGTCGACCGTAGGTCATCTTTGACCGATCAGTCCATGATTCTTGTACCGTTCGTTCCAAGAAGTAGGTAGGCTCACACCGAGTCGGCGAGGACGGGAGGCACGGCGTGTCGGGCCGCAAGCAGTTCGATGTCGACGAAGCCGTGGACAAGGCCATGGCGGTGTTCTGGCAGCGTGGATACGCCGACGCCTCGCTCGATGTGCTCGGCACGGCCACCGGCCTCGGCCGGGGCTCCCTCTACGGTGCTTTCGGCAGCAAGGACGAGCTGTTCCGCCGGGCGCTGGACCGCTATTCCGCGACGTACGGCGCCCGTTACGAGCACGCGCTCACCGCACACCCTGGCGACCCGGTCCGCGCCATCGAAGCGTTCTTCGAAGTCATCCTGGCCAGGATCGACGACCCTGCCGTACCGAAGGGATGCCTCATCGCCCAATCGGCGGCTCAGGCGGCCGTGCTGACCTCCAACAGCGCCGCCCACGTCCGCGGCCTGCTCGACCTCCAGCACGCGCGGATCCGGGCCGCGCTCGACGATCCGCACGCCGATCCAGCGATGCTCGACGACCTCGCCACCTACATCGTCGCGGTCAACCAGGCCCTCGCCGTGCTCAGCCGCGCCGGCGCATCGGACGCCGAACTGCGGGCCGTGGCGCGTCTCGCCTGCGAGACCGTAGCGAATCGGCTCATTCCCGCCGACTGACACGGCCACCTGCTCCCAGGCGCTGCGGATCGCGCACCTCGTCACGGACCGGACGAGCCACCGACTCGATCGACCGACTCCGCATGCCGACGACTCACCTTGACACGCAAGTGACCACTTGCCTATAACTGGCCATGTGGACGCGAACCCCGACCTGTTCAAGGCCATCGGCGACGCGACGCGCCGCGCCATCTTGGACGAGCTGACCGACAAGGACGGTCAGACGCTGTTCGAGATCTGCGGACGGCTCACCATGAAGCACGGCCTGTCCTCCACGCGCCAGGCCATATCGCAGCACCTCGCGGTGCTCGAACAGGCCGGCCTGGTGCATACCCGGCGGCAGGGCCGGTACAAGTTCCACCACATCGACACGAGCCCGCTGCGCTCGATCGCCGAGCGGTGGCCCACACACCGAGAGGAACCGAACCCGTGATCCGTATCAACATCACCAGCGTGTACGTCGACGACCAGGCCAAGGCGCTCGCCTTCTACACGGAGAAACTCGGCTTCATCAAGAAGACCGACGTTCCCGCCGGCGGTGCCCGCTGGCTCACCGTGGTCTCCCCCGCCGCCCCGGACGGCGTCGAGCTCCTGCTGGAACCGACCGGCCACCCGGCGGCGCGCTCGTTCAAGGAGGCGCTGGTCGCGGACGGCATCCCGTTCACCCAGTTCGCCGTCGACGACGTGTACGCCGAGGTGGAGCGGCTGAAGGGCCTGGGAGTCGAGTTCACCCAGGACGCGACCGACATGGGTCCGGTGGTCACCGCCGTCTTCGACGACACCTGCGGCAACCTGATCCAGATCGCCGCCATGAAGTAGTCGCCCGCTCCTCGGCGAACATGGGGACCGGGTCGCCGCGCCAGCGGGCGTCGGTCCTCGGCGGCCCGAAGAGCGCCTCACTCCACCTCGTACCCCGGCGGTTCCAGCGCTCGTGTCCACTGTTCCTCGCCGACCGCGGCGCGGATGTGGTCGCGGGCCGCCTCCGCCAAGTGGCGGGCTCGGGTGGCGTTCGGGGTGCGGAGGCGGCCGGCGTGTTTCAGGACGCGGCCGTTGACCATCACCGTGTCGACCTCCGCGCGGGTCGCCTGGAAGACGATCTGGTGGTGGGGGTCGCTGAGCGGGACCATCGACGGGGTGTCGGTGCGGAGCAGGACCAGGTCGGCGAGTTTTCCGGGGGTGATGGATCCCAGGCGGTCGCCCAGGCCCAGGGCGTCGGCGCCGGCCTGGGTGGCCTGGTGGACGACGTCTTCGGTCCGCAGATCGTTGTTGATGACGGTGCGGCCCGCGCGGTGGGCCATCAGGTGGCCCATGGCGCGGTCGGCGTTGAGGGCGGCCCGCATGGCGGCGAACATGTCGGCGCTCCACCACACGCTGGTGTCCGTGGAGAGCGAGACGGGGATGCCGTGCGCCCGGACGCGGCCGGTGGGCGGGTACCCCTGGCCAGCGTTGAGCTCGCTCTCGGGGGCGATCGACACGTTGCCGCCGCTGTCGGCGATCATCCGGTACGACTCGTCGGCGAGCGACGCGGCGTGCACGTAGGTGTTGGTGGGCAGCAGGCAACCGTTGTCGTGCAGGTTCTTGATCGCGACGTCGCGCGGATGGCCCCACACACCGGCGTGCAGCGTCACCGGGAGGTCGCGGTCCCGCGCGAACTCCCACGCGGGGCCTTCGGGGAACGCCGGGTCGGAGCCGCCGCCGTCCCAGGCGAGCTGCAGTGTCACCAGCCGGTCCCGGGACGGGAACCGCTCACGGAGCAACCGGTCGACGTCGCCGCCGGTCACCCAGTCCTGCGGAGCGGCGAAGATGTTGCCGTAGGCGAGCCGCGCGCGGCCGCCGGAGTCGACGAGGGCGTCCACGGCGGCGTCGGCGTGGTCCGGTGTGCGCAGGCCGTGCGACCAGTCGAGGCTCGTCGTCACACCGCTGTCGATGGCCTCCACCATGGACAGGTAGTTGCCGGCGTACACGTCCTCGGGCCGCCAGTGCCGCGCCCACTCCTGGTAGATCCAGTGCAGGTAGTTGTGGAGGGTCCACTCGGCTCCGACCCCGCGAAGCACGGTCTGCCACATGTGGCGGTGGGTGTCGATCATGCCGGGCATCAGGATCGAGCCGCGCGCGTGGATGACGGCGGCGTCGTCGGGGACGCTCAGGTTCCGGCCGACGGCGCGGATGACCGGGCCCGCGACCAGTACGTCGGTCTCCGGCCGCACTCCGAGGACCGGATCGCCCGTGACGACGGTCGCGCCGCGGAACACGACGGCCCGTCCGTCGTCGAAGGATGGAGCCGGAGCCGGGGCCTGCGGTCGGGCTTCTGTCGTGCTGCCGGGTCTCGGAGGCCACCCGCCGTCTGCGTCATGCGGTGCGGGGGCGGCTGAGGGGGCGTCGTTCCACACGTGCCGCTCCGGGGCGTCGGTCCGCGGTCGTCCGGGACCACGGGGGTGGTGCCGGACCCCGCGGCTGCGCACCCGACGGGGCTCGGCCGGGGACTCCGCAAAGCTAACATGTGACTGCACTTACAACCACTGTCGCGGCAGTTACTTCCATCAAAGTTCTCCCGTGGCGGCCTCCCCGACAACCCTCCCAGACGGGACACCGGAAATCACCGGCCGCCAAACCGCCCTTTTTCATGAAACATCCCAGTGACCGGCTACCAGCCCGGCGAACCGACGCCGACCGAAATACTTGGCGATATTCAAAGATCGGTGAAGATTTCTGAAGAAGTGCGGACCCCCCAGCGACACACCCCATCGAACATCATTTGACCTGCACAGATGCCATAAACAACGCTGAACATCATTGAATCAGCACAAGGTTCTTTGTGCCCCACGACCATCACTTACCACCCTTCCGCCTCCGATCCCGAACTCCTCGGATTTTGATTACAGATGCGGGTAACTTAGAGAAAATCTCCTCCCCGGAAGGGCCCATCCGGCTGGCACGGCGCACATTGCGTCGCGACCGCTGCCGCGCCAAGCCGGGCCGCCGCCCCCGGGGAGGCCATGTCCCGGGACGTGTACGCCAGAACCGACATCGATCCGCCGAGGAACGCACGCAATGCCCCCTGTCGAACGCCGCCCTCTCCCCCGCGCGACGCGGCCGCACGCCGTGCACGGCTCCCGCCCGTCCGGGGTCGCCGACCCGGTCCGGGACGCGTCCCGGACCGCGCACCGTGCGGAGCACTGAACCGTGGGCGAGAATCCGCAACGCGACCTCGCCATGCCGCCGACGCCGCACTCCGCGCACTGCCGGTGCTGCCCGTCCCTCGCCGTCTCACGGGACGCCCAGCACCTGGCCATCCTGCTGTGCCGCATGCTCGCCCATCCGGCCGGCACCGACGAGGCGGTCCGCGTCCTGGCGGAGGCCAACATCGCCCACCCGGGTCTCATCGCCGCCGTGACCACGGCCGTCGACTATCGCCAGCTCCCGGACCCCCGCGCGGCCGAGGGCGTCGCGGAGCTGCGCTTCATCGCCCGCCGCCTGCGCCGGCGTACCGGCGACGTCCCGTACGAGAAGCTCTCCTCCTACGTGCAGGGAGCCCCTTCGGCCGGCTCCCTGCACGGGGTCACCAACCCGGGGAAGGACGCCCGGAAGCTCCCGTCCTGGAAGACTCTGGAGGGTTTCGTCACCGCCTGCCTGATCGCCCTGCTCCTCGACGCGCACGGCCCCGCCGGCCGGGCCTACATCGCCCAGTGGAAGGCCGCGTGGATCGCGATCGGGGACACCACCGACTCACGCCGCTGAGCAGGGTCATGCCGGGCCGAGGTGACCGGCCCGCCGTCCCGTGCACCAACGTGTCCCTCGGCCGCGTCGCGCGGAGGGACGCCGCCATCGGCGTGGACGCGACGACGGCCCCAGGCATGTGCACGGAATCCGTGCCGGCAGAGGGCACGGCGATGCCCCCGGGAATGAGAAACGGGCGTTCACCCAGGTGAACGCCCGTCGCTGGCGGTGGAGGTGGGATTTGAACCCACGGAAGGTTGCCCTTCACTCGCTTTCGAGGCGAGCGCCCTCGGCCGCTAGGCGACTCCACCGGGAGTCACTCTACCGGAGACGGCGGCGTGCGAAGAACCGGATAAGCACCTCACCGCAGGCGGTCGCGAGGTCGGGGGCGACCAGGTCCGGGGGGATCACCTCGGGGCGGTGGTTCAGGCGGCGGTCGCGGACCACGTCCCACAGGGAGCCCACCGCTCCGGCCTTGGTGTCGCGGGCGCCGTAGACGAGCCGGTCGATGCGGGCCAGCACGATCGCTCCGGCGCACATCGTGCAGGGTTCCAGCGTGACGGCCAGCGTGCAGCCGGTCAGCCGCCACTCTCCCACGTGCGCCGCGGCCGCGCGCAGGGCCACGATCTCGGCGTGCGCGGTCGGGTCGCCGGTGGCCTCCCGTTCGTTGCGGCCGGTGCCGATGACGGTGCCGGACGCGTCCAGGACCACCGCGCCGACCGGAACGTCGCCGGTGGCCTCCGTCGTGCGGGCCTGCTCCAGGGCCAGCCGCAGCGCGGCGTCGTGCCCGGCCCGGGTTCCCGGGGAGGTCATGGCCGCCGCGGTCACCCCCTCAGCGTGTCGAGCGATTCGGCGAAGCCCGCCCGTTCGGCCAGAATCGCGAGCGCGTCGGCCGGCAGCACCCCTTCGCGGTGGGTGAGCGTCAGAAGATCCGCGCCGGGGGTACCGAGTTCGGCGAGCACCTCCGGGTCGCCCACCGGCTCGGGATACGGTGTCTGCCCGGTCCCCTCGACGTCCTCCGCGACGTCGGGGTCGGCGGTCTCCAGCAGCAGCGCCACCACCGGATAGCCGTGCACCACCCTGCGGTCGGAGAGGAAGACCCGGGGGTCGGCGTGGTCGTCGACCCGCACGATCCCGAACCATTCGTCATCGGCCTCCAGCACCAGCAGCATGGTGCCGGCGACCGCGGCGGGGTCCCACGACCCGACGACGTCGCGCATGAGATCCGCGACGTCGTCGATACCGCCGACATCCGCCAGGTCGACCTCGGTCCCCCTCCATTCGCCGTCGGAGTGGGAGAAGACCGCTGAGAAGATCGACACCGTGGCTTCCCGTCCTCTCTTCGGGGCGTCAGGCGGGGGGAGTCCCGCGCCGTTCCTGCTAGCCCATTGCGTCCAGTGCCCGCTGGAATGCCTGCTGGAACCCGAGCCGTTCCGAGATGCTCGCCAGCACCTCGTCCGGGTAGAGGTCGAGGTCGCCCGCGAGCGCGCCGAGCTCCATCTCGTCCAGCCCCAGGTCGGCCAGGATCGACAGGTCGCCGGCCGGCAGCACCTGGTCGAGGTCCTCGTCCTCGGGTACGTCGATGTCAAGGTACTCCAGGACCTGGCGCGCCACCGGCCAGTCGACGGAGGCGGTGACGTCGGAGAGGAAGAGACTGACATCGTCGCGGCCGTACACCCGCGCGACGATGAAGAAGTCGTCGCCGATCGCCACCAGGCCGATGGCCCCGCTGATGCTCGGCTGCTGCCGCAGGGCGTGCAGTAGCCCCTTGAGGTCCTCCGTCAGGGCGACCGGGAGCAGGTCGACGTCCCAGTAGTCCTCTTCGCGATAGGCGACGGCGGCGAAGTCGCTGGAGCCGTCGTCATCGTCTTCGAGTCCCGTCATCGTCACCCCGCCCGGATGGATCTGGCCGGGCCAGGATCGCAGATCGTTCGGGGTCGCGTCACCGTAACGGCCGCTCTCGCCCGTGACTCGGTCTCCCCAGGGGGACCCGTCTCCGTGATAGAAGTCCGCGCTCACACGTCCTATTAGAACGGACGCCCCGTCCTGAACAGAACGCGATCGCGAAGTTCGTCGTCGTTCGCACCCGCCGCATTCCCACCGGGGTGACGCGGGGCGACACCTTCCGGACGGCCGCTCATCGCAAAGCCGCTGGTCGTGTACGCGCAGCGCTACACCCCGATCGCACTGGGTGAACAAATCGTGCTTTCCTTCGAAAGCTGGAATTCGCCGCACCCGCGTGCGACACATCGGCCGGGGTCCGCCCGCCGCACCGCTCCCGGGCGCACCCCCAGGACCGGGCCGACCCCGGACGCGGGCCCGCCGTTAGACTCGGCGCCGGAATTCACCCCGTTTCCCCAGCTCATCAGAGAGTGTGTCCTTGTGATGGAGATCCACGTCGTCGACCACCCGCTGGTCGCGCACAAGCTCACCACGCTGCGCGACGTGCGCACCGACTCCCCGACGTTCCGCCGGCTGACCGACGAGCTGGTCACCCTGCTCGCCTACGAGGCCACGCGGGACGTGCGGGTCGCCGACGTCACGGTGGAGACCCCGGTGGCCCCGGCCCCCGGCGTGCAACTGACGCGGCCGACCCCGCTCGTCATCCCGATCCTGCGCGCCGGGCTGGGCATGCTGGACGGCATGACCCGGTTGCTGCCGACCGCCGAGGTCGGCTTCCTCGGCATGGCCCGCGACGAGCGGACCCTCCAACCGGCGACCTACGCCGACCGCCTGCCGCAGGACCTCTCCGGGCGGCAGTGCTACGTCCTCGACCCGATGCTGGCGACCGGGGGCACGCTCGCCGCGTCGATGCGGCTGCTGGTGGAGCGCGGGGCGGACCACATCACCGCCATCTGCCTGCTCGCCGCCCCGGAGGGCCTGCGCGCGGTCGAGAAGCGGCTCGCCGAGAGCCTCGGCGACGACAACGGCGCCACCCTGCGCGTCGTCACGGCGGCCGTGGACGAGCGGCTGAACGAGCACGGGTTCATCGTCCCCGGCCTGGGCGACGCCGGTGACCGGCTGTACGGGTGCGTGTGACGGCACGGAACCTCGCCCCTCCAGCGCCCGGTCGGTCCACCGACCGGGCGCTGTCGCGTTACCGCAGGTCAGCCGGTGTGTTATGGAGGCGGAACGGCCCGTCGCGATTACCGGTAAATACATGTCCGGATTGCAACGATCACCGGAACAGCACCGCACCATCTTGTCACGAAACGGACCCTTGCGACATTTTTTTGTGCGAGCCGAATTCGTCCCGAGATGAAGATGTGACACATTAGAGTGATCCTGGTTGCAGGCGCCCCCTAACTCCGCTCCACAACCCGACCGAAACAGCCCACGACCGAACACCGCCGCCCCCGGTTTTCCTACGGCCCGTATCCCCCGTCGCCCTCCCCTCCAGCAGCCCGCCGCTCCTCGCCCTCGCCACCCGCAGTGGGGACCGGGCCCGCGCTCCCATGTACGTCCAACGCCCCGAGGAGTGACATGTCCCAGAACACCGACGTCGCACCACGCGAGCTCTCCTCCGTGATCCGACGGCTGCGGACCGAGTTCGAGGGCGTCCATCGCGAGGAGACGGTCCAGCGGTGCGTACAGGCCGCGCGGCAGGGTGCCCTGGAGGTCACCGGGAGCGCGACCGCCGACCTGGTCGAGCGGATCGCCCGCCAGCACCTGCGGGTACTCGCGCTGGCCTTCGCCGAGAACGGATGACCCCTTCCCGCCACACAGCACGGCACACCACCGTGATCAGCGCCACACCCCCCTGAACTGGGGCGGCACGCCGATATCGGGCTGTCGTCTTTACGAAGACGATTCCCGATGCCACAATCAGCATGGGTTAGTGGGTCAGTTGCATTCTTGGGGAGTCGATCATGGCGAAGTTGAAACAATGGCTGAAATATGCGCTTATCGCCTTCGTCGCCTTCTATCTACTCACTCAGCCCGAATCCGCTGCGGGTGTCATCCAGGCCGGCCTCGGCGGCCTGATGTCCGCCGCCGATTCCCTGTCCCGCTTCGTCAACGCGGTCGCGGTCTGACCAGGTCATGCCCAGCATGAAGCTCGTCACCCCGGGCGATGCCGCACCCGCGTCCGTCAACCGGTACCTGCTGCCGCACGAGCAGCAGGTCATCACCATCCGCCGGCATCCCGCGATCCTGCTGGGGCCGGTCGGCCTGGTGCTGGGCAGTCTGATCTTCGCCGGAATCCTCAGCAACACGACCATCGCGGCCAACGCCACCGCGCTCGCCGTGATCTGGTGGGTCTGGTTGCTGGTCCTCGTCTGGTTCGTCTGGCGGGTCGCCGAGTGGTCCGTCGACTACTTCGTGATCACCTCGGCGCGACTGCTGGCCACCAACGGCCTGATCACCCGTCAGGTGAACATGATGCCGCTGGGCAAGGTGACCGACATGCGGTTCGAACGGTCGCTCATGGGCCGGCTGCTCGGATACGGCACGTTCGTCATGGAGTCCGCGGGTCAGGACCAGGCCCTCAGCCGGATCAACTTCGTTCCCTACCCCGAACAGCTTTACCTGGAGGTCGTGGGTCTCATCTTCCCCGGGGACGGGTGACGCACACGACATCCGCGATCTCACGAGAGAGGAAGCGCCCGCCTGAGCGGGCGCTTTTCGTTGTTCCGGCCTGACGGCGCGGCGGGATATCAACGACCTTAAAGTGGAATTTAGTTGACTCAAAGGTGAACGGAAGGTTAACTTAGCGTCTGACAACGTCAACAAAGGGGGTGCCGCCATGGCTCGCAAGCTGAGCGAGGCGCCGCAGTCCACCCGCTCCGCTCCATCCCGCCGTCGGCGCACACCCGCCTTCCGCCGTGGCGCCGCCCGCGTCCCGGTCCGCCCGGTCGCCTCGGAGCCCCGCCCGGTGGCCGCGCCGACACCGCAACCGTCCGAGCTCGACCGCCCGCTGCTGTCCTGGGTGCTGACCACCGGCCCCGACGGCCGTACCCGCCCCGAGGCGCACTGGAGCTGACGGCCACGACCGAACGGGTACGGCCGGCCACCTGAAGAGAGGTGGCCGGCCGTACCCGCTGGCCGTGTCGACCTGCCGACCCGGCGACATGCCGGTTCGGCGCCATGTCACCCCGGCGCCATGTCGACGAACCGGCTGTAGTGCCCCTGGAAGGCCACGGTGACCGTCGCCGTGGGGCCATTGCGGTGCTTGGCGACGATGAGGTCGGCCTCCCCCGCACGCGGCGACTCCTTCTCGTGCACGTCCTCTCGGTACAGCAGGATGACCATGTCGGCGTCCTGCTCGATGCTGCCCGATTCACGTAGATCGCTCACCTGGGGCTTCTTGTCGGTTCGCTGTTCCGGTCCTCGGTTGAGCTGGGACAGCGCGATGACCGGAACCTCCAGTTCCTTGGCGAGCAGCTTCAGCGACCGGGACATCTCCGAGACCTCCTGCTGCCGGCTCTCGGCCCGCCCGCCGGAGCTCATCAGCTGCAGGTAGTCGACGATGACCAGCTTCAGGTCGTGCTGCTGTTTCAGCCGCCGGCACTTCGCCCGGATCTCCATCATCGACAGGTTCGGAGAATCATCGATGAACAGCGGCGCACTGGCCACCTCGCCCATGCGTCGCGCCAGCCGGGTCCAGTCATCGTCGGTCATGAGCCCGGAGCGCATCGTGTGCAGTGGAACCCGGGCCTCGGCCGAGAGCAGTCGCATGACGATCTCGTTGCGGCCCATCTCCAGACTGAAGAACACACTGGTCAATTGGTGCTTGATCGACGCGGCCCGGGCGAAATCCAGTGCGAGCGTTGATTTGCCCACCGCCGGCCTCGCCGCGATGATGATCATCTGTCCGGGGTGCAGCCCGTTCGATAGCTGGTCGAAGTCGGTGAAACCAGTGGGCACGCCCGTCATCGAGCCGTCGTGCGACGAGATGGCCTCGATCTCGTCGAGAGCGCCCGGCATGACCTCGCTCAGCGGGAGGTAGTCCTCGCCGGTGCGCTTCTCGGCCACACGGTAGATCTCGGCCTGTGCGCGGTCGACCAGGTCGTCGACCTCGCCGTCGCCGGAGTAGCCGATCTGGGCGATGCGGGTCCCGGCCTCGACCAGGCGGCGCAGGACGGCGCGGTCGGCGACGATGCGGGCGTAGTAGCCGGCGTTCGCCGCGGTGGGGACGGCCTCCGTGAGGGTGTGCAGGTACGGTGCGCCGCCGACGCGGGTGATCTCACCGCGCTTGGTGAGTTCGGCGTTGACCGAGACGGCGTCGACCGGCTCGCCACGGGAGAACAGGTCGATGACCGTGTCGTAGATGGTCTGGTGGGCCGGCCGGTAGAAGTCGGCGGATCGGACGATCTCGACGACCTGGCTGATGGCCTCCTTGGACAGCAGCATTCCCCCCAGCACGCACTGCTCGGCCATGATGTCGTGCGGTGGCGTGCGTTCGAACCCGCCCTCCTGCGGCGCATGTTCAGCGACGCTCACAGACTCTCCCCCTATGGCCGCGGCCGACCCCGGCCAGTAGTACCCACCAGCGACGAGCGACGCGGGGCCGCGAAGCCGGTCAGCCCGAAATCAGCTGGGGGACGAACGTCGAGCGGCGTGCACGGGATGGCGTCGCGCCAGTCGTCGAAGGCTGCTTCGGCCCGTCGGCCCGGCCGATCAGCCACTCTCGTCGCACCAGTGTGAAGGCTAGCGAGCGTCCCGCGCAAAGCAGCCTGTGGATAACTCTGGGGACAGCCTGTGCATGACTGGCGAATTCCTGCGGATAGCTTGTGCACAACGCCTGTGGATAACTTGTGCACCCCCCTGCCATATGCCGTTTCACCTGCAAAAACAGCCCCCCACAGCTGTGCACGAAAGAAAGTTCGCGGATAGTTTTCCACAGCCTGTCCACAGGGGCGTGGCCCCGGTCCGGTGCCCCGGCGGGGTACCGGGTACCGTTGCTGCGTCATGCCCCGTCTGCTGTCCGCCGCACCGTTCCGGCACGCCCACGACCGCGAGATCGTCCGGCTCGCCGTGCCCACCTTCTTCGCGCTCGTCTCCGAGCCGCTGTTCCTGCTCACCGACTCCGCCGTGGTGGGGCACCTCGGCACCGCACCACTCGGGGGTCTCGGGGTCGCCAGCCAGGTCCTGATGACGCTCGCCAACCTGTGCGTGTTCCTTGCCTACGGAACCACCTCGGCGGTCGCCCGCAGATTCGGTGCCGGGGACGTTCCGGCCGGTGTCCGGCACGGCGTCGACGGGCTGTGGCTCGCGGTGCTGATCGGCACGGCCATCGTCGCCGCGGGCTGGCCCATGGCGCCCTGGCTGGTCGAGTGGCTCGGCGCGTCGCCGGCCGTCGCGCCGTACGCGCTCGTCTACCTGCGCGTCAGCCTGCTGAGCATCCCCGCGCTGCTCATCGTCATGGCCGGGACCGGGGTGCTGCGCGGCCTGCAGGACGCACGGACTCCGCTCCTCGTCGCGGTGAGCTCGAACCTGGCCAACATCGTGCTGTGCCTGACCTTCGTCCTCGGCTTCGGCTGGGGTGTCGCCGGGGCCGCGTGGGCGACGGTCATCGCCCAGTCGGCGGGAGCCCTCGTGTACGTGGTCGTGGTGGCCCGCGCGGCACGCCGGCACGCGGTGACGCTGCGCCCCAGCCTGGCGGGCCTGCACACGGCGGCCACCGCGGGGTTCGCGTTGTTCGTCCGCACCGTCTCCCTGCGGGTGGTGCTGGTGATGACCACGGCGGTGGCGGCCCGGCTCGGCGATGCGGAGATCGCGGCGCACCAGGTGGCGTTCCAGCTCTGGTCGCTGCTGGTGTTCTCGATGGACGCCATCGCCATCGCGGGACAGGCGATCATCGGACGCCATCTCGGCTCGTCCGACATCGCGGGGACCCGCGCGGCGACCCGGCGCATGGTCGAGTGGGGCGTCATGCTGGGCGCCGTCTTCACCCTGCTCGTGCTGCTGGTCCGGCCATGGGCCGCCGTGCCGTTCACCACCGACCCGCAAGTCGCCGCCCTGCTGGCCGGCGTCCTCGTGGTGGTGGCGGTGCTACAGCCGGTCAGCGGTGTGGTGATGGTGCTGGACGGCATCCTCATGGGCGCCGGTGACCAGCGATACCTCGCGTGGGCGAGCTTCTGGGCGATGCTCGCGTTCATCCCGTTCGTGCTGGTGCTGCCCTGGACCGCCGAGCACACCGCGCTGCCCGGCCTGGTCGGCCTGTGGCTGGCGTTCGGGATGTGGATGCTCGCCCGCGGCCTCACGTTGGGCCTGCGGGCGCGTGGGGGCGCGTGGCTGGTCACCGGCGCCACGCGCCCGTGAACGCGACGTTGGGCGGGGCCGGCGTCACAACGTCAGATCGTCGTGACCGATGCCCGGTCCGTGCTCGAACGGTACGCTGCGCTCCCCGGTGGGGACATCGGGGTAGGACGGCCACTGCTCCTCGGCGATGTCCTCGGCGCCGAGCTGGGCGAGCCGGGTCTCCAGCCGGGCGAGCCGGGCGCCGACATCGGTGCGCAACTGGGGCAGCATCGCGTACAGCTGGTCGCCGGGGCAGGCCGTGGCGTTGTAGTCACGATGCCCCACGATGGCCAGCGACGGGTTGAGGCCGTAGGCCACGCACAGCCAGGCGCAGGTCTCGACGAGGGCGTTGAGCAGTTCGGTGGTCGGCAGCGCGCTGGTGTACGTGCCCTCGTTCTCGATGCCGATGGTGTGCGAGTTGTGGTTGGCGGTGTGCGCCCCCAGCACGTGTCCGCCGCGCCGGATGGCCGGCAGTGTGCCGTTGCGTCCCTCCATGACGACGCCGCCCCGGCTGATGGTCAGGTGCTGCCCGGTGTCGTCCCAGCGGTTGGCCCGCATGTGGTACCGCTGGATCGACCGGGACAGCTCGAAGGCGTGTTCCTTGGAGTAGTTGGTGCTGTTCGCCGTGGCCGTGTGGTGCACGACGATGTGGGTGGGCCCGTTGTCGAGCACCTGGGCGCGGCGCCGGTAGGGCCGCGCACCCCACTCCTTCCGGTTGTACACCGGGAAGCCGGCGGGGCCGGCGTGGACCGGCGCGGCCAGGCCGAGGTCGACGGCGCCTCCGAGGAGGACACCACCGGCCACCGCCACCGTGCCGCGGACCACGCTCCTTCTGCTGCACTGTCCGGGCGCCGCAGGTTGCTCATGAGTGGACATCCGGCCTCATCCTTCCAGTGAGTAACAACCCCACTGGTCAAGATAAGTGACAAACGGTGATTAAATGATTACGTACCGCGACTGGGCGTGTCCCCGGGGATGTCCGCCGGGGTTCGCGGAAGCCGCCGGAACGCGGACGGTCCCGGTTCCCTCAAGGGGAACCGGGACCGTCCCGGTGTTGGAAGCGGAGCCGCCCGGCGGTCAGCTACCGACGACCTCCAGCGCGATGGTGGCGCTCACCTCGGGGTGCAGCCGCACCTCGACCTTGTGCTGGCCCACCGACTTGATCGGGTTGCGGATCTCGATCCGGCGCTTGTCGACCTGCGGGCCGCCGGAGCTCTTGACCGCCTCGGCGACGTCGGCCGCGGTGACCGAGCCGAACAGCCGGCCGCTCTCGCCGGCGCGCTGCACCAGCTTGACCTTGAGCCCGCCGAGCTGGCCGGCGATCTGCTTGGCGTCGTCCAGGTTCCGGATCTCGCGGGCGGCACGGGCGCGGCGGATCGAGTCGATCTGCTTCTGCCCGCCGCGCGTCCACCGGATGGCGAACCCGCGCGGCAGCAGGTAGTTGCGGCCGTAGCCGTCCTTCACCTCGACCACGTCGCCCGGGGCACCGAGGCCATTGACCTCGTGGGTCAGAATCAGCTTCACGATTACCTCCCTCGGATCCCGGTCAGCGTGCGGTGCTGGTGTAGGGCAGCAGCGCCATCTCGCGGGCGTTCTTGATCGCCGTGGCGACGTCGCGCTGGTGCTGGGTGCAGTTGCCGGTCACCCGACGCGCGCGGATCTTGCCGCGGTCGGAGATGAACTTGCGCAGCAGGATCGCGTCCTTGTAGTCGATGTAGGACAGCTTCTCCTGGCAGAACAGGCAAACCTTCTTCTTGGGCTTGCGCGCTGCCGGCTTCGCCATCGTGGTGCTCCTTCGCAAGAGCCCCGGATCATCCGGGGATGGTCAATTCGGACAGTTGAACGAGTTGCGCGGACCGGCGGGGTCAGAAGGGCGGCTCGTCGGAGTAGCCGCCACCGCCACCGCCGAAACCACCGCCGCCACCGCCGCCGGTGGCCCAGGGGTCGTCCGCGGGCGGGCCGGAACGGCCGCCCTGCGGGCCGCCGAAGCCGCCGCCCTGGTTGCCGTAGCCGCCACCGCCGCCACCGAAACCACCGCCGCCACCGCCGAAGCCGCCGCCGGGACCGCCCTGGCGCTGCGTCTTGGTCACCTTGGCGGTGGCGCTGCGCAGCGCGGGGCCGACCTCCTCGACGTCGACCTCGAAGACGGTGCGCTTCTCACCTTCCTTGGTCTCGTACGACCGCTGCTTGAGCCGGCCCTGCACGATGACGCGCATGCCGCGCTGCAGGCTCTCGGCCACGTTCTCCGCGTACTGCCGCCAGACGGAGCAGCTGAGGAACATGGACTCGCCGTCCCTCCACTCCCCGCTCTGGCGATCGAACTGCCGCGGGGTGGAGGCGACGCGGAAGTTCGCGACCGCGGCACCGCTGGGGGTGAACCGCAGCTCCGGGTCGTCGACGAGGTTGCCGACGAGCGTGATCTGAGTTTCGCCTGCCATGGCTAGCTCCGGTTGGTGAGTCGGAAGGCGTGTGCGGGGTGCGACGCCGCGGGCGTCAGTGCACCTCGGGGCGGAGGACCTTGGTGCGCAGGACGGCCTCAGTGAGGTTGAGCTGGCGGTCCAGCTCCTTGACCGTGGCGGGCGTGGCGGTGAGGTCGATCACCGCGTAGATCCCCTCGGAGTTCTTGGCGATGTCGTAGGCGAGCCGACGCTTGCCCCAGACGTCGACCTTCTCGACCGAGCCGCCGTCGTTGCGGACGACTCCGAGGAACTGCTCCAGCGACGGGGAGACCGTGCGCTCGTCGAGGCTGGGGTCGAGGATGACCATGACTTCGTAACGACGCATAGGCGTTCGTACCTCCTCTGGACTGTCGCGGCCATGGTCTTTCCATGGCAGGAGGGCATTGAGCCAGACGAAAGCAAAGGCTACCAGCCGTCAAGGACGGAAATGGCCGCTTCTCCGGCAATCCACAACGATGAGCGCGCACATCATGACCAGCGTCGACAGCCGGCCGAGGGACAGCACCGCGTACGTCCCCGCCTCGATCCCGGGAGCGGTCGCCCCGTCCGGCTGGGTGACGAACAGCAGGTACTGCCACACTCCCAGGACGTACCCGATTTCGGCGAGCTGCCACAGTCCGAACACCACGAGCGCGGGCAGCGGCGGCACCGCCCGCGGCCAGGCGAGCGCGGCGAGCGGAAGCAGCCACAGCACGAACTGCGGCGACCAGACCTTGTTCGTGATGAGGAACGCCGCGACCACCAGGAAGACGAGCTGCTCCACCGGCGGCCGGCGCCGCGCGAACACGCCGAGCAGCGCCACGCCCACGCAGGCCAGCAGCAGCACGCCGGTGCCCACCCGGTTCAGCAGGTCCAGGTCGCCGCTCGGCATCAGACCGGCCATGCCCAGCAGGTAGTAGACCGACCCCCAGTCCGCGCCGCGCTCCTGGCTGAACCGGAAGAACGTCGCCCACCCCTCCGGCGCGGCCACCGCCACCGGGGCGTTCACCACCGCCCAGGCCAGCACCGCGGCGCCGAGCGTGCGCCCGAACGCCCGCAGGCCGCCGGTGTCGCGGTCCCGCACCAGATCGCGCACGGCCAGTACCAGGAGCGGACCGAGGAAGAGCAACGGGTAGAACTTGGCGGCGACCGCGAGGCCGATCAGGACACCGGCCCACCCGTGCCGGCCGCGCGCGTGCGCGGCCAGTCCCCCGGTGGCCAGCGCCACCGCCAGCAGGTCCCAGTTGATGAACGCCGTGAGCAGGGCGGGCGGGGTCAGCGCCACGAACGCCCCCGCCGCGAGCGCCGCCCGGCGGTCGAACGCGCCGCCGCCGCGGCGCCCGGCCAGGTACCCGACGCCGAGCACCCCCGCCGCCAGGCAGATGCCCAGGACGACCGCGGTGGCGTCGAAGTATCCGAGGCCGCGCGCCATGGGGTCCGGCAGCCAGGAGACCGCACCGGCCAGGAGGTACATGAGCGCGCCGGTGAGCACCGGGTACTCCACCGCGCGGTCCAGGTAGGGGACGACGCCGGTGTCGAGCTCATCCCGGAAGTACAGCGGGAACACGTCGCTGTAGCACCCGTACTGGAACTGGGTGCCGTTCACCCAGCCCTCGCCGAACCGGCACGGGTACTTGGCCAGGTAGCCGAGCACCGCGCCGAGCAGGGCGAGGCCGATGAGCGGCAGCCAGGGGACGACGGCCCGAGCCGCCGCGGAGCGGGGCGTGCCGGCGCTCATACGCGAGGTGCCGGCGACATCGTCGCCGGCACCCGCCGGTTCGTCAGGAACCACTGTCACTCGTTCTCGTTACGCGCCAACCGCTCGTCGGCGTTGTTGGAGCCGGTGAACCAGGGCGGATCCCCTTCGTTGCCGTTGCCGTTGTCGTCCGGCGGCGACGGGGACTCCGGGGTCTCCTCCTCACAGTTCTCCCCACCGAACGGCATGCACGGCGGCGTCTCCTCGTTCGACGGGGTCGTGTCCGGCGTGTTCGACGGCGTCGGGTCCGGCGTGTTCGACGGGGTCGTGTCCGGCGTGTTCGACGGCGTCGGGTCCGGCGATGGCGTGGGCGCGAAGTTCTGCGGGTCGCCCACCCAGGCCGGCTCCGGGAACTGCTCGACCGGTTCGCCCTCCATCACCTGCAGCATGAAGTTCTTCCAGATGGCCGCGGGTGTCCGGCTACCGTAGACGTCCTGCACGCCGGGGATCACCAGCTGCTGTCCGTCGCTGCGGTGCAGGCCGACCGCGGTGGAGAGCTGCGGGGTGAATCCGACGAACCACGCGGAGCGCGCCTCGTTGGAGGTACCGGTCTTGCCGGCCACCGGACGGCCGGGCAGCGCGGCGCTGGAGGCACCGCCCTCCTCCGAGACCACCTGCTGCATGGCGTACGTGGCGTCGGCCGCGACGTCGGCGTCGAAGGCGCGTTCACCATCGAGCTGGTCGGCGTCGTTCGGTTCGATCACCTCGCCCTCGCTGTTGCGGACCTCGGTGACCATGTGCTGCGGGACGTGCACGCCTTCGTTGGCGAAGGTGGCGAAGCCGGCCGCCTGGTCCAGCGCGGTGACCTGGTAGGTGCCCAGTGCGATGTTCGGGCCGAGCTCGGCGGTCTCGAACTGCGCGTCCGGGATGCCGGCGGCCCGCGCGGTCTCCACCACGTTCTCCGGCCCGACCCGGATGGCCAGCTCCACGAAGCTGGTGTTGACCGAGCGTGCCGTGGAGTAGATGAGGTCGACGGTGCCGTGCGACTCGTTGCTGTCGTTCTGGATGGGTTCGCCGACGCCGGGGAACTCCTGCGGGGAGTCGCCGTCGAAGGTGCTCCGCAGGCCGATGCCCTGTGCGAGCCCGGTGGCGAGCACGTACGGCTTGAACGCCGAACCCGCCTGCCCGCGCTGGATCAGCGAGTTGTCGGTGTCGGTGAGCGCGTTATCGCCGCCGTAGAAGCCCTTGATCTCGCCGGTCTGCGGGACGACCGCGGCCAGACCGAAGTTGGTCTCCTCGGGCGTGCCCTCGGGGACCTCCTCCTGGACGGCCTGCACGGCGGCGTCCATGTACTTCTGCTCCAGCGATGTGCTGATGGTGTAGCCGTTACCCGCCATCTGTTCGTCGGTGAGGTCGTAGCGCACCCGCAACTCGCGCTTCACGGCCTCGATGATGTAGCCGTTGTAGCCCGCGTAGTTGTCACCGGGCTCGTAGGGGAGGACCTCCGGGAATTCGAGCTGGTCGGCCTCCTCCTGGGAGATCCCGCGCTCGGGGTTGTCCTCGTGCATGACGACCATGCCGTTGACCGAGTACTCCCAGCGTTCGCGCAGGACGTCCTCCATTTCGGAGCCCGGCTGCACGTTCTGGAAGTTGCTCGGCTGCTGGATGATGGCGCCGATGAAGGCGCCCTCCGCGGCGTCGAGGTCCTCGACGTTCTTGCCGAAGTACGCCTGCGCGGCGGCCTGGATTCCGTGGGCGTTCCGGCCGAAGTAGATGGTGTTGAGGTACTGGGTGAGGATCTGGTCCTTGCTCAGGGACTGCTCCACCTTGAGCGAGATCAGGATCTCCTTGATCTTGCGCAGGTAGGAGCGTTCCTGGGACAGGCCGTCGTAGTAGTTCCGCGCCATCTGCTGGGTGATGGTGGAACCACCACCGGCCGAGCCGCCGGACAGCACGGCGCGGCCCAGACCGACCGGGGAGATGGCGGGGTCCTCGTAGAAGGTGCGCTGCTCGGAGCCGAGCACACCGTTGACGACGGTCTCCGGAATCTGCTCCCGGGTCACCAGGAACCGGTTGACCTCACCGAAAGTGGTGGCCTCTTCCTCGTCGGCGTACCGGATCGAGCTGGACGCGGTCCGGACGCTGGCCTGGGCCTCCATCTCGGTGGCGTCGGGCATCTGCGCGTAGGCGACGCCGAAGGCCACCACCGCCGCGACGAAACCGACACCGCACACGATGAGCGCCGGCTTCCACACCTTGGCGAAGAACCGGCGGACCGGGCCGCGCTCGTCGTGCTCCTCATCGTCGTGGTCGGCGCGCCGGCGGCCGCCGGCGGCCCGGCGGGCCCCTTCGGACCTGGCCCCGTGCGCCCCGGCGCGGCGCCGGCCGCCGCGCTCCTCCTGGGCCCGGCGCGACCGGCGGGGGCCGAGGTCGTCCTCGTCGTCGCGGGGACGCCGCCGGACCCCCTCGGCCGCGGCGGCCGCACCGGCCGCCGCCGCGGCCCGGCGGCGCGGGCGCTCCCGGTGGTCGTCGTGATCGTCACGTGCACGGCGTGGGCGACGCTCTCGGTCGTCGTCCCAGAAACCGTCGTCTTCCCTGGCCCTGCGGCGACCGGCAGCGCGCTCGTCCTCGACGCGGCTACCCGAGCCGCGCCTGCCGCCGTTGCCGCGCGGGTCCCCGGCCGGGCCATCGGCCCGGCGGCGACCGCCAGCGCTCCGTCGTCTTTCGGTACTCACGCGTCCTCGTTACCTAGTGATACGGCCGATCGGCCTTTCGACTGCGGGGGCGGGGCAAGTGGTTGCCCCGGGTGGCACAGATCCGACCATTGATGAACAATGCGGCGATGCAGCCAGAATGCCCCGGGGGTGGGGAGTCCAGGCGTTGTAAAGACGCCTCACGCACTCTGGGGGTTTTCCTTGCGAGTGGGAGTGGTCCCCCACTGCTGCACGCTGGTGCTCCTCGCTGTTCGTGCCGCCGAAGCGGCTGCTCCTCGTGCCTCCTCGTTGTTCTCGGCCCCATGGTCGATGGACTGGTCGATACGCCGGCTCCACACCGGGTGTGGTGAGAGAACCGTCACCCGCCCCGCACCGCCGGGTCGACGGCCAGGTATGCGGGATTCTCCGTGGGGGTAGGTCACCATCCGGCGTGGTTACCTCGCCGTCGCTCCCTCCTGGATCGGTCCGCCGTACGACGGACCCGCCGGCCGCGGCAGGGCGACGCGCCCCGGTTCACACCGGGGCACCGGGGGTGGGGCCCGCGACGAAAACGATCGTTACGTTAGGGCGGTCCCGCCTTATAGCACAACCCAGCGCGAGCGTACCGGCAGGCGCGGCGCCCTCGTTCCGTGTCGATGACCGCGAACCCACTGGGCCAGCGTACGGCGTGTCGGCTGGCCGCCGGGCGTCGGTCGCGGGGAAGTTCGGACGGATGCGCGTCCCACCAGCTCACGCGGGCGTGATCGAGGTCACCCTTCCGAATGTCCGGGCGGAGTGGTCGGCGAGGGAATCCCCGGACGCGAAGAACCGCTTCGATAAGGTGCACGACGTACAACGTCGTACAACAACCTACAAACCGTATGCAATCACCACGCTTCGCCCACCGGGTGTCCCGACGGCACCCCGGCCGGCCGGTTGCGTCGTGACCCGCGCCTGCGTCCTGACCGGCCGCGGCGCGCGCCAGCCGGCCGCGCCGTACAGGTGAAGTCAGCAGACGAAAAGGAGCTGGGCCAATGGGTTCGGTACGCGTAGCCGTCGTGGGCGTGGGAAACTGCGCGGCCTCACTCGTGCAGGGCGTGCACTACTACCGGGACGCCGATCCCGGCGCGCGTGTTCCGGGGCTGATGCACGTGGAGTTCGGCCCCTACCATGTGCGCGACGTCGAGTTCGTCGCCGCCTTCGACGTCGACGCCAAGAAGGTGGGCCAGGACCTCGCCGACGCGATCGCCGCCAGCGAGAACAACACCGTCACCATCTGCGACGTACCGCCCACCGGCGTCACCGTGCTGCGCGGCCCCACCTTCGACGGTCTGGGACGCTACTACCGCGAGACGATCGAGGAGTCGGCGGAGGACGCGGTGGACGTCGTGGCCGTCCTCAAGGCCGCGAAGGCCGACGTGCTGGTGAGCTATCTCCCGGTCGGCTCGGAGGAGGCCGACCGCTTCTACGCCCAGTGCGCGATCGACGCCGGCGTCGCCTTCGTGAACGCCCTGCCGGTGTTCATCGCCTCCGACCCGGAGTGGGCGCGGAAGTTCACCGACGCCGGGGTGCCGATCGTCGGCGACGACATCAAGTCCCAGGTCGGCGCGACGATCACGCACCGAGTGCTGTCCAAGCTGTTCGAGGACCGCGGGGTCATCGTGGACCGCACCTACCAGCTGAACTTCGGCGGCAACATGGACTTCAAGAACATGCTGGAGCGGGAGCGACTGGAGTCCAAGAAGGTCTCCAAGACCCAGTCCGTCACCTCCCAGATCCCGCACGAACTGAACGCCGGCTCCGTGCACATCGGCCCCTCCGACCACGTGCCGTGGCTGGACGACCGCAAGTGGGCCTACGTCCGCCTGGAAGGGCGCGCGTTCGGCGACGTGCCGCTGAACCTGGAGTACAAGCTGGAGGTGTGGGACTCCCCCAACTCCGCCGGGATCATCATCGACGCCATCCGGGCCGCCAAGATCGCGAAGGACCGCGGAATCGGCGGCCCCATCCTCTCGGCCTCCTCCTACTTCATGAAGTCGCCGCCGCGCCAGTACAGCGACAGCGAGGCGCACGACCTCGTCGAGCGGTTCATCGCCGGCGAGGTCGAGAGCTGAATCGCGGGGCGGCCGGTCGACACGTCGCCCTATCGCACCGCCGATCCGGCGGCCTGCCGATACGTCGGCGGGTCATCGCGGCGGAGTGCGGCCGTCCGGTGCCGGCGCGGTGGGGGTTCCGCGCCGGCACCGGCGTCTCAGCTCCCGCACGTTTCACGTGAAACCCCAGCGGAGACGAGGACGGCCGCGCCGACCTACCCTTACCGGGTGTCCTTCTACGGAGATCTCCGTGCCGTCCTGAAGGGGCCGCGGTTCCGCCGGTTGTTCGGCACCCGCCTGGTCTCGCAGTGCGCCGACGGGATGTACCAGGCCGGGCTGGCCGGCTACGTTTTCTTCAGCCCCGAGCAGCACACCACCGCCGGGGCGGTGGCCGGGGCGTTCGCGGCGCTGCTGCTGCCGTTCTCCGTCGTCGGACCGTTCGCCGGAGTCTTCATCGACCGCTGGTCCCGGCGGCAGGTGCTCCTGGTGGCCGCGCTCGTCAAGGCCGTGCTCGCGGCGCTCACCGCCGTCATGGTCGGCACCGGCGCGGACGGCCCATTGTTCCTGCTCGCGGCGCTCTGCCTGCTCAGTGTCAACCGGTTCTTCCTCGCCGCCCTGTCGGCCGCGCTGCCGCACGTGGTCCCCGGGGACCGGCTGATGATGGCCAACGCGGTCACCCCGAGTTGCGGGACCTTCGCCGCCTTCGCCGGCGCGGGGATCGGCGCCGGTCTGCGGATCCTGGGCGGCGACGGGGCGGGAGGCACCGCGCTGATCCTGCTGGCGGCCGGCGGCGGCTTCGCCGCGGCGGGTCTGCTCGCTATGACGCTGCGCCGCGCGGAACTCGGCCCCGACCTCACCGCGGAGCCGCCCGAGGTTCGCGAGGCCGTCCGCGGTGTGCTCGCCGGTTTGGCCGACGGTGTCCGGCACATCTGGGCCCGCCGGACCGCCGCCGGGGCGCTCGCCACCATCGGCGGGCACCGGTTCCTCTATGGCGTCTCGACCATCATGACGCTGCTGCTGTACAACAACACGTTCACGGCCGGCGGCGTGGCCGGTCTCGCCGGTTTCTCGGTCACGCTGGCGACCTCGGCGGCCGGCTACGCCATCGGTGCCGTGGCCACGCCGTGGGCCACCGCGCGGATCCGCACCGAGACCTGGATCGGCGGCCTGCTGGCGTTCGGCTGCGCCGCGCTGCTGCTGTTCGGGCTGCCGTTCTCCCCGGTGCTGTTCCCGGTGGCCGGCTGTGCTCTCGGGATCGTCGCGCAGGGGGTCAAGGTCTCGGTCGACACACTGGTCCAGCGACATGTCGACGACGCCTACCGGGGACGCGTCTTCTCCTGCTACGACATGCTCTTCAACGCCATGTTCGTGGCCGCCGCCGCGGTGGCCGCCCTCGTGGTGCCGCCTTCGGGGGTCTCTGCGGCGGTGGCGGTCGCCATGGCGGCCGGGTATGCGGTCCTCAGCGCCGCGTGGCTGCGGCCCGCCCGGGCCGCGCGGACCACCCATCCGGTCAGGGCGGCGGACGCCGGGTAGCGGGGCGCAGTGCGCCGGACCGGACGCGCCCGTCCCCGGGACGCGGATCGCCGGTCGTGGACCGGTTCGGTACTCTCGGCCGCCATGCAGACGGACCACGGCACGCAGCCCCGCGACGTCGACCTCCTCCGCGTCGAGATGGCGACGCTGTGGGACACCGACCGGCAGGGGCGGCTTCGCGGGGGCCACCACCTGGTCATGGGGGTGGCCGAGGACGGACGGACCACCGCGGTCGGCGAAGAGGTGCCCCCCGCCCTCGCCGACCAGGTGCTCGACCTGGCGAGTCGCGGCGATGACCACGTGGATCCGGGCCACCGGGGCCGTGGGCACGCCGCGTCCGTGACCGCGCACTGGGCCACCGAGTTCGCCGAGGACCGGCGCCGACTGTTCTACAGCACGTCCGCGGAGAACACGTCCTCCCAGCGGGTCGCCGCCCGCCTGGGCCTGCGCCGCCTGGGGTGGATCTGGAAACTCTCCCGCCCAGGAGCACAGTGGACCCATGCCCATCGGGTGTGGCCGTCCACCGGACACGGTCATGGCGGCCGCCGCGGCCCGTGGTCCACCCGGGGCCAGGAGAGCGGGGAAACGTGTGGTCGCAGTGTTCACGGCGAAGCGGCGGCGCCCCAGCGCTGACGGAGCGGGGCCGGGCCGGCCCGCCCGCTGGACCGGTCCGTGCCGACGCGTCCGTCAGCGGCCGACGGTGCCGGACGCCGCGTCGTGCCGCGAGCGCTCCAGGCGGAGCAGTCGCTCCTTGCGCGGCAGCCCACCGCCGTAGCCGGTGAGGGAGCCATTGGCGCCGATCACCCGGTGGCACGGCACGATGATCGAGATCGGGTTGCGGCCGTTCGCCATGCCCACGGCGCGCGAAGCGGTGGGCCGGCCGAGTCGGGTCGCGATCTCGCCGTAGCTCGTGGTCCGGCCGTACGGGATCGTCGTCAGCGCCCGCCAGACCCGAAGCTGGAACGGGGTTCCGCTCGGGGCGAGCGGCAGCGAGAACTCTCGCAGCTCGCCCGCGAAGTAGGCGGCGAGCTGCCGCCTCGTCTCGGCGAAGAGGGCGTCGTCGCGCCGCCAGTCCGGCGGAGGCGGTGCCCATCCCTTCTCGGGGCGCATGTACAGGCCGGTCAGGGCGGCGCCGTCGCCGGTGAGCAGCAGTTCGCCGACGGGCGACGGCTCCAGCGTGTAGCGGACCGGTCCCGGCGCCGGGGCGGCGAACTCCACCGCCGGCACCTCCTCGGTTTCCGGCACGGGTAGCGGCAGCGCGTCCTGAACCGCTGCGGACGGGTAGGCGTGGGTGGACATCTCGGTCAACTCCTCGTCGCTGGTACTCGGGCGGCCGCGGCGGGGGCGTCCGGCCGCGGCACCGCCCAGACGTGCTGCATGGCGTAGGACCGCCACGGTCGCCACGACTCGGCGAGCGCGGTGGCCGCCGCGGGCGCGCCGTCGAGGCCGAGCCGCTCCAGGCCGCGGCGGATGCCGAGGTCGGTCGGCAGAAAGACGTCGGGGTCCCCCAGCGCGCGCATTCGGATGTAGCCGGAGGTCCACGGGCCGATCCCGGGGAGTTCGCGGAGCCGCGCCTCGCTCTCGTCCCGGTCCGCGCCGGGGCCGAGATCGACGGCGCCGATGGCGAGCGCCTCGGCGAGGGCCAGCAGGGCGCTCCCCCGCGCGGCCGGCATCGGCAGGTCGCCGGGATCGGCCGCGGCCAGCTCCGTGGCCGTCGGGAACGCGTGCGTCAGCGATCCGGCGGGCGCCGTCAGCGGCTTGCCGAACCGTGCGCTGAGCCGCCCAGCGACCGTACGCGCGCCGGCGACCGAGATCTGCTGGCCGAGCACCGCCCGGACCGCGAGCTCGGCGGGATCGGCGGCGCCGGGCACCCGCCGCCCCGGGCCCGCGGCCACGAGCGGCGCGAGCTCCGGGCGGCCGCCCAGCCGCTCGTCGACGGCCACGGGATCGGCGTCCAGGTCCAGGAGCCGCCGGCACCGCTGGACGGCGGCGCCGAGGTCTCGCATGTCGTCCAGCCGCAGCGTGCACCAGACGTGGGCGCCGGACCCGCCGGACAGCTCCACGACGCCGGTGCAGTGCGGGAGCGCGAGCACGCGGCGGTACCGGCCGTCGGTGTACTCCTCCACGCCGGGCACGGCGCGGGCGGCCAGGTAGCCGAACATGAGGTCCAGATCGATCGGCGGGCGGAATGGCAGCCGCAGCGTGATCCCGCCGGTCGGCCCGGCCGTGCGGTGCCGGCCGGCGCGCCGGCGCAGATCGGTCGGGCTGTGCGCGAACACCTCCCGCACCGTGTCGTTGAACTGCCGGATGCTGGCGAAGCCCGCGCCGAACGCGACCTCCGAGACCGGCAGGTCGGTGGTCTCCAGGAGCACCCGCGCGGTCTGGGCCCGCCGCGCGCGGGCGAGCGCGAGCGGCCCCGCGCCGACCTCCGCGACGAGCAGCCGGTGGAGCTGGCGCTCGCTGTAGCCGAGCGCCGCCGCCAGGCCGCTCACACCGTCCCGGTCGACGGCTCCGTCGGCGATCATCCGCATGGCCCGGCCCACGACATCGGCGCGGACGTTCCACTCCGGCGAGCCCGGCGTGGCGTCGGGCCGGCATCGCTTGCAGGCCCGGAACCCGGCGGACTGGGCCGCAGCGGCCGTGGGGAAGAAGCGGGTGTTCTCTCGCTTGGGCGTGACCGCCGGGCAGCTCGGGCGGCAGTAGATCCCGGTGCTCGTGACCGCGACGTAGAACCAGCCGTCGAACCTGCCGTCCTTGCTGCTCATCGCGCGGTAGCAGTGCTCGTCGTCCATCACGCCTCCCATCCTGACCCATCCACCCGGGGTGGTACTGGCGGATTTCGGACATGTACCTGGCCCTGGTCAGCACGGCCACCACCGTGCCGACGTCCACGCTCCAGCCGAGTGGCGACCTGCGGTCAGGTCGACGTGGTGCCGTGGCGCTGTGGCGTCATGTCGACGTGTCGGCAGGCAGGCCAAGCGACATACCGCGCGCCGCGGGCCGCTGTCCCCTCGCTATGCTCCGTGCGTCACCGAGGAGGGATCATGCCCACACCGACCACGCTACTGGCCTTCGTGGCGGCCGTGTTCGTGATCGTCCTGATCCCGGGACCGAGCGTGCTGTTCGTCGTCAGCCGCGCCCTCGTGGCGGGCCGCCGCACGGCGGTGCGGACGGCGCTGGGCAACGGTCTCGGCGGGATGGTCACCGTCCTCGTGGTCGCGGTGGGCCTCGGCACGCTCGTCACCCGGTTCGCACCGCTCTTCGTCGCCGTCAAACTCGTGGGAGCGGCGTACCTGATCTACCTCGGAGTTCAGGCGATCCGGCACCGCCACCGGCTGGCGGAGTCGCTGGACGCCGCGCCGGAAACCGCCGGTCGGCCGCGCCGCGCCTTCTGGGACGGGTTCGTAGTCGGGGCGACGAATCCCAAGACGCTGGTGTTCTTCCTGGCGGTGCTCCCGCAGTTCGTCGACCCGGGGGCCGGGCAGGTCCCGGTCCAGATGCTGGCGCTGGGCACCCTCGCCGTCACCATCGGGGTGCTCACCGACACCTGCTACGGGCTGCTGGCCGGTACCGTGCGGCGGTGGTTCGTCCGGGTGCCGCGCCGGATGGCCGTGACCGGGGCCGTCTCCGGGGCCGTGATGATCGGCCTGGGCGCCCAGTTCGCCGTCACCGGACGTCGGGCCTGACCTATTCCCGGGTCGACTTCCCGGGTCGACATGGCGCCGCGCCGACGTATCGATTCGGCGCCATACCGTTCTCGCGGTGCGCTGTACGGTCTCACCGGTCACGGGCGGCGGTCGTACGGCGCCCGCTCCGGACGCCGCCGGTCGGTCACTCGGTGGGAGTGAGCCGTCCGAAGGTCCACCGCGCCCCGGGGTGCTCCCGCGCGAGGTAGTGTCCGGCCGGAAGGCGGAACACCTCACCCAGGGCCGGATCGGCGGCCACCAAGGCCGCCGCCTGGCAGAGGACCAGTGTCGCCGGGTCATCCGGCGTCGATGTGGTCCAGCAGGATCCAGCTGCCGTCGTGATCGTGCAGCACGCCGCGCACCGGCTGCTCGCCGGCCGCCACCGTGCGATGGGCGATCACCCCGAAGCGCAGTCCGTGGTCTCTGGTCTCGTCCGCGTTCTCGTGCACCGGTGCCTCTCCTGCGGGTCTGCGACCCGGTTCATGGATCAGCTCAGATCCGGCCTCGGCCCTGACGGCGCCGGGCCGCCTGGTGGGCGCGCATCCGGGCCGCGGTCAGGCGCGCGCTGGAACGGGCCGCCGCTGTGCCCTGCCCGGGCGGGCGTCCCTTCGGGGAAGCCGGGGCCGGCGCCGCTTTCGCGCCTCCCGGAGCAGCCGTCCGGATCGTGGGGCCGTCGTCCGCCATCGCGCTGCCTGCCTCTCTGCCGAAGGTGAGCGGTGGGCACGCGCCGGCGGGCCGCGCCCACGCGGGCCGCGTCCGCGCCCGCATGCCTGAGACGCGGCGGTGCCCCGGCCGGTTCCCGCCCGGGGCAGACGGAACCGTCCGCGCCGGGCGCAGCCGCTACTTCACGTGCTCCCGGGCCCAGCGGCGCAGCTCCTCCGCCGCGGCGTCCTTCTCCATCGGTCCGTTCTCCAGGCGCAGTTCCAGCAGGAACCGCCACGCCCTGCCGACCAGCGGACCGGGCGGGATGCCGAGGATCTCCTGGATCTCGTTGCCGTCGAGGTCAGGCCGGATCCGGTTAAGCTCCTCCTCCTCGGCCAGCCGCTCGATGCGCCGCTCGATGTCGTCGTAGGCGCGTGCCAGAGCCGCCGCCTTGCGGCGATTGCGGGTGGTGCAGTCGGCCCGGGTGAGGACGTGCAGCCGCTCCAGCAGCGGCCCCGCGTCGCGTGCGTACCGGCGCACCGCGGAGTCGGTCCACTCGCCCTTGCCGTACCCATGGAACCGCAGGTGCAGGGCGACCAGCTTGCCTACGTCGGTCACCACGTCCTTGGGGAACCGCAGGGCGCCGAGCCGGCTGCGGCTCATGGAGGCGCCCACCACCTCGTGGTGATGGAAGGTGACCCGGCCGCCCTCCTCGAACGCGCGGGTCTTGGGCTTGCCGACGTCGTGCAGCAGCGCCGCCAGGCGCAGCACGAGATCCGGCGCCATCCCGCGCGCCCGCTCCAGGTCGACGGCCTGGTCCAGGACGGTCAGCGAGTGCTCGTAGACGTCCTTGTGCCGGTGGTGCTCGTCGATCTCCAGCCGCAGTTTCGGAACCTCGGGCAGCACGTGCCGCGCGATGCCCAGGTCGACCATGAGCTCGATGCCGACGCGCGGGTTCGGGCTGAGCATGAGCTTGGTGAGTTCGTCACGGACGCGCTCGGCGGACACGATCGTGAGCCGGTCGGCCATCCCGGCCGCCGCCTCCCGGACCTCGGGCGCGAGGGTGAATCCGAGCTGGGCGGCGAACCGCACCGCGCGCATGATGCGCAGCGGGTCGTCATTGAAGGAGTCCTCGGGGCGTCCGGGGGTGCGCAGCAGCCCGGCCCTGAGGTCGGCCAGGCCACCGAACGGGTCGACGAACTCGTGCCCCGGCAGCCGCGCGGCCATGGCGTTGACGGTGAAGTCGCGGCGCTCCAGGTCGGCGTGCAGGGAATGGCCGTAGCTCACCTCGGGCTTGCGCGACTTCGGCTGGTAGGACTCGCTGCGGTAGGTGGTGATCTCCAGTTGGTGACCGCCCTTGCGCAACCCCACGGTGCCGAAGTCGATCCCGACGGTCCAGACGGCGTCCGCCCAGCCGTCCACGATCTCCAGGATGCGCTGCGGGACGGCGTCGGTGGTGAGGTCCAGGTCCTGCGACGGCCGGCCGAGCAGGGCGTCGCGGACCGGTCCGCCCACGATGGCCAGCTCGTGCCCGCTGGCGGCGAACCGCTCCCCCAACTCGCCGGTGACGGAGTCGACCGCGCTCAGCAGCGCCCCGATCGCCGTGCGCTGGTCGTCGGTCAGCTCGGCCCCGGCGCCCGCGGCACCGGTGGAACGGCCGGGCTCCTGCCCGGAAAACACACTGTTCGGCACAGGCACTGAGGTTAGGTGGCCGGGCGGTCTCGTGCGAATCGGCCGCCGCGCGGCCCGGCCGGGATCCGACGCATCCGCGGTTCCGGCCGCCGCTCGTCGCGCGAATCGACACGGAACCGCTACCCGCCGAATCGAGAACTCTTCGGAAGACGGCGGCCGAAGCGGTATCGTCGGACGTGGCCGGCGCGATCGGCCCGCGGTGTTCTCCGGACGGCGATCGTCCTCGGCGGTGGCACGCCGACGCGGTGCTCGTCCGGTCCCCGTGGGAGAGGCCCGACGTGCCGCCCTGTCCACTCGAACGCGATGTCCAGCCGACGACCGTCCCGTCCGGCTCGCCCGCGGCTCACAGCGGTCTTATGGCGGTGTCCGTATTCTGCGGACCGTCGACCGTGTGCTCGGGATGAACCGTGTCGTCATCCCGTGTGCCGGCGGCTGACCATCGTCGAACCCGACCCGGAAGCCCAGAGGCGTGCGTCGATTTGCTCATGTTGGCGCGGTCGTGGCCACGGCCGTAGCACTGGCACCGGCACTGGCCGCGTGCCCTTCCGCCCAGTCCGCGGCCGCCGCCGCGCCGGCGAGCAGCATCGCCGCCGACCCCTCGGCGGCCACCGGACCGTCCGGTGCCGCGCCCCTCATCATCGAGGAGATCACTCCTCAGGCCGTCGGCACGCGCAGCACGGTCCGGGTGACCGGCCGCATCACCAACACCACCGAACGGCCGCTCTCGGAGGTGACCGTCCGGTTCCGGTACTCCACCATGCCCTTCACCTCCCGGTCGGATCTCGCCGCCTACGCCGAGGGCGACGGCGGCGAGCCGCGCACCTTCGGCCCCACCATCACGCTTGAGGAGGACCTCGCTCCGGGCGCCTCGGCCGAATACGAACTGAAGGTGCCGGCCGAGGACCTGGGGCTGGGCGGATTCGGCGTCTACCCGCTGACCGTCGACGCCGTGGACGGCGCGGGCTCGCGCGTGGGCGTCCAGCACACCTTCCTTCCCTACGCGGCCCAGTCGCGTGACGTCGATCCGCTGCGCATCGCCTGGGTCTGGCCGCTCATGGACCAGCCGCAGCGGATCGACGACGACACCTTCGTCGACGACGGGCTCGCCGAGGACGTCGCCACGGACGGCCGCCTGAGCCGCCTCCTGTGGGCCGGTGTGCAGACCGGCGACGTCCGGCAGGCCGGCCGCCCCGACGAGCCCGACGCCGAGCCCAGCGCGGCGCCCACTCCCTCCGACGACGCCGTGCCCATCACCTGGGCGGTGGACCCCGCCCTGCTCGACGACGTCGAACGGCTCACGGCCGAGGGCGGTTACCAGGTACTGCCCGACCCCGACACGGCCGGCTCCGACGTCTCCGCGGACGCCCTGGTGGACCGCGAGGCGAGCACCGACGCGCAGGCGTGGCTGACGCAGGCCCGCACCGTCCTCGGCAACGAGGACGCCCACCTGATCGCCACCCCCTACGCCGACGCCGACCTGCCCGCCCTGCTCGCGGCGGACCTCGGCAAGGACGCCGAGGCCGCCCTGACCCTCGGCGACGAGACGATCGAGCGGGCGCTCGGCCGCACGGCCGACCCCGACTACGCCTGGCCGGCCGCCGGCGTCATGAACGACCCCACCCGCGACCTGCTCGCCGAGCACGGCGCCACGAACTTCCTGCTCAGCGACGCCGCGATGCCGGCACAGGCGCACGTCACGCACACGCCCACCGGAGCCGCGCCGCTGGCGCTCCCCGACGACGAGAACGGCACCGCGCTGCTCACGGACAGCAGGCTCACCCGCGCGCTCGACACCGACAGCTGGGCCCCCGGCGCGGCAACGCTCGCCCAGCAGCGGTTCGTCGCCGAGACCGCGCTCATCGCCGCCGAGCAGCCCGGCGGCGACCGGACGCTCGTCGTCACGCCGCCACGGGACTGGGACCCCAGCCCGGAGCTCGCGCAATCCCTGCTGGAGGCCACCGACAGCCTGGCCTGGCTGGACCCCGTGGCGCTGGGCGAGGTCGAGGCCGACTCCGACGCCGCGGACGAGCGGCGCGGTCTCACCTTCCCCGACCGCGGCACCGGGTCGCTGGTCACCGGCGGCCACCTTGACGAGCTGCAGGCGGTCCGGCGGGACATCCGGCTGTTCAACAGCGTGCTCACCGAGAACGACGACCCGTTCCGGCCGGCGGTCCTGCGCGTGGAGTCGGCGGCCTGGCGCGACGAGTCCCAGATCGCCCGGGCACGTGAGCGGCTGGCGACCGCGGTGGAGGAGACCACCGCCCTGGTGCGCGTCATGCCCGGCGAACCGGTCACTCTGGCCAGTAAGAGCGGCACGCTCGGCATCCTGGTCGCCAACGACCTGCCGGACCACTCGGTCACCGTGCGCCTGTCGATCTTCTCCGAGAACTCCGAACGTCTCTCCGTTGACGACGAACGCGAGACCTTCGAGATCGGCCCGGGCGGCAAGACCACGGTCTACGTCCCGCTCTCGGCCCGGGTCAACGGCCGCACCGTGCTGCACATGAGCGTGCACAACGCCGACGGCGAGCCCATCAGCGCCCAGGAGACCCTGACCCCGGTCAATGTCACCGGCATGGGCACCACCGCGCTGCTCATCAGCGGCGCCGCCGCTCTGGTGCTGGTCGTCGCCCTGGCGCCCCGTGCGCTGCGCAAGTGGGCCCGCCGCCGGGCGGAGCAGGCCGGCGACGCTCCCGGCGCCGAGACCGGCGCGGCGTCCGGCGATTCCGCCGCGGCCGGCGACGACGCCGAGCCCGCCGAGTACCACGCCGCGACCATCATCGTCACCGGCCGGGACGCCGCACGGGGCCGGATGCAGCAGAATGGCAGTGGCCCGTCCGGCGAGTGGCAGAGCGGCCCCGCCGACTCCACCGGCGATGCGACCACCGGCCGCACCGATGCCGGAGGGCCCGGCGAACCGGTCGGCGCCGACTCGGACCAGGGCCGCACCGACGGCGACGCCGCGGACGGCCCCCGGACCTGAGTCGTTCCCGGCCTCGCGTTCGCCGCCCGAGACGCGCCCCCGCCCCGTGCCCACCGGCCGACCGCGGGGCCATGAGCGAGACGGACGACGCATGACCTCACCCCCAGGCGTAGGCGGCGAAGGCGCCAGCGGACGCAACCGAATCCGAGAGGAGCCGATGCCGGTGGCGACCGACACCACGGACGGCAGCGACCAGGGCGCCGGCCCGGCGAGTCCGCCGCGCCCGAGCGGCGAGCCGGCTCCCGCCGCCACCTCGCGGCGTTCCGCCGGCGGAATGCTGCGGTCCAGCGCCGTCATGGCGGTCGGCACCATGGTCTCCCGGGTGACCGGCTTCGTGCGGACCATCGTGCTGGCCGCGGCGCTGGGCACCCAGTTGCTCGGCGACGCCTACAACACGGCCAACACGATCCCGTTCATCATCAACGACCTGCTCATCGGCGGGTTGATGGCGAGCGTGATCGTCCCGTTCCTGGTCAAGCGCCGCAAGCGCGACGCCGACGGCGGGCGGGCCACCGAGAACCGGCTGTTCACCGGCGCGGTGCTGCTGCTCGGCGCGATGACCGTCGTCGCGATCGCCGCGGCCGAGTTGCTGATCCGGATGTACGCGGGACAGTTCGCCCCGTCCCAGGCCGAGGTGGCCGTCTACCTCGCCCGCTTCCTGCTCGCCCAGATCTTCTTCGTCGGGCTGAGCGGGCTGGTCAGCGCCATGCTGAACACCCGTGACCGGTTCGGCTCGCCGGTGTGGGCGCCCGTGCTGAACAACCTGGTGATCATCGGGGTCGGCGCCACCTTCCTGTGGGTGGCCGGTCCCGGCCGCACGCCCGACACCGTCTCGCAGGGCGAGCTGACGCTGCTCGGGCTCGGCACCACCGGCGGCATGGTGCTGCAGACCGTGGTGCTGCTGGGCTCGCTGTGGCGCTCCGGGTTCCGGTGGCGGCCGCGGCTGGACCTGCGCGGCTCCGGCCTCGGCGAGGCGCTGCGCACCGCCGGCTGGATGTTCCTCTACACCTGCATGACGCAGCTCGGCTTCCTCATCACCACGAACATCGCCACCCGCGCCGGTGTGGCCAGCGTCGAGAGCGGCGCCGCCGTGGGCGCGGGCATCACCGCCTACAACTACGCCTACCAGCTCTTCCAGTTGCCGTACGCGATCATCGCGGTCTCGCTCATCACCGTGCTGCTGCCGCAGATGAGCGGGCATGCCGCCGACGGCCGCTGGGACGAGGTCCGTGACGGCTTCTCGCGCACGCTCCGGGTGTCGGCCCTGGTGCTGGTGCCGCTGGCGGTGGCGATCGCGCTGTACGCCACCCAGTTGTCGGTGCTGGTGTTCGCCCGTGGCAACACCTCGGTCGATGACGCCCGCAACATCGGCGTGGTGCTCGCGGTGATGGCGCTCGGCCTGGTGCCGTTCACCATCTTCCAGCTCATGCTCCGGGTGTTCTACGCCATGAGCGACACCCGCACCCCGGCGCTGATCAGCATCGCCAACGTCGCGGTGCACGGCCTGCTGGCCGCCACCGCCTACCTGCTGCTGCCGCCCGACCAGGTGGTGGTCGGCGTCGCGGCCGGCTTCATGACGTCATACGTTTCGGGCCTGCTCATCGCGGGCTTCGTGCTCAGCCGCCGCCTCGGCGGGCTTGACGGGCGGCGGGTCGTTGGCACATTGTTGCGGCTGCACTTGGCCGCGGTTCCGAGCGCCGTCGCCGGTGCCGGGATTCTGTGGTTCTTCACGGGCCGGTTCGGTGACGGGCTGGTCACGAACATCGGCGCCCCGGTCGTCGGCTGCCTGGCGGGCGCGCTGCTGTTCGTGCTCTTCGCGTGGCTGCTGCGGATCCAGGAGCTGCGGTCGGTGACGGACCTCGTGCGCGCCCGCGTGCTGCGGCGCGGCTAGCGGTTCTCCGCGTCGTCCGGCACCTCAGGCGAACGCGGGTGCGCCGTAGCATGGCGCACCCGCCACCGGCGGCCAGCAGCTGAACGATTCCACCCGCTCCGCAGCACCCGGGCCGTTCCGGGCCCCGCCGACATCGGCGCCGTTGATCCTCCCTGCCCCCGCGACACGGCGCCGTGGGCCACAAGAGGAAGATGCACACGGTGTCGAACCATCCCCGGACCCCCCGTCCCACCGCCGACTCCGCCACCGCCGACCCGGCCGCCGCCCCTCGCCGCCCGCGGCGCCTCCTCATGCCCGAGGAGGTGCTGGACGCCGTCGAGCGCGCCGAGCCGCCCGGCGCCCCCGAGCCCGGCCTCGTCCCGCGCCGGGACCCCAGTGACGTCGGGGACCTCGGCACCGCCGACCGCCCGGGCGAAGAGGGCAACGAGATCGGCGGGGCCGCCCACAGCGCGCCGGCCGACCTCATGCGGTCCAGCGCCATCATGGCGGTCGGCACCGTCGTCTCGCGCGCCACCGGCTTCATCCGGACCGTGGTGCTGGCCGCGGCGCTGGGCACGCAGCTGCTCGGCGACGCCTATCAGACCGCGAACATGGTGCCGTTCGCCGTCTACGACCTGCTGATCGGCGGGCTGCTGGCCAGCGTGTTCGTGCCCTTCCTGGTCAAGCGCAAGAAGCTCGACCCCGACGGTGGCGCCGCCACCGAGCAGCGCCTGTTCACCGTCGTCGTCGTGGCGCTCTTCCTGCTCAGCGTGGTGGCGATTCTGGCGGCGGAGTGGCTGATCCGGCTGTACGCCGGCGAGTTCGCCACCGCCCAGCACGAGGTGGCGGTGACGCTCGCCCGCTTCCTGCTGGCTCAGATCTTCTTCATCGGGGTGAGCGGCATCGCCAGCGCGATGCTGAACAGCCGGAACCGATTCGGCGCGCCGATGTGGGCCCCGGTGCTCAACAACATCGCCATCATCTCGGTCGGTGTGCTCTTCCTGGTGGTGGCCGGGCCGGGCAGCACCCCGGACTCGGTCACCCGGTCGGATCTGACGCTGCTGGGCCTGGGCACCACCGCCGGGCAGCTCGCGCAGTGCGCGGTGCTGGTCTGGTCGCTGGCGGCGGCCGGGTTCCGGTGGCGGCCGCGGCTGGACCTGCGCGGCTCCGGCCTCGGCGAGGCGCTGCGCACGGCCTCGTGGATGATGGTCTACATCGGCATCGCGCAGGCGGGGCTGCTGGTGACCACCAACGTGGCGACCCGCGCCGGGGTCCGCGCGGCCGAGATCGGCGGGTCGGCGTCGGGCGCGGGCATCACCGCCTACCAGTACGCCTCACAGCTGTTCCAGCTCCCGTACGCGATCATCGCCGTCTCGGTGATCACCGCGCTGTTGCCGCGGATGAGCGCGCACGTGGCCGAAGGGCGCAAGGACCTGGTCCGCTCGGACTTCTCCCGCGGATTCCGGCTGTCCGCGGTGCTCATCGTGCCGATCTCGATCGCGCTGATGGTGTTCGCCATCCCGTTCTGCGTGCTGGTCTACGCGCGAGGCAGCACGTCGGTGGAGGACGCGCGCGGCATCGGGCTCATTCTCATGGTCTTCGCCGTGATGCTCATCCCGTTCACGCTGTTCCAGTTGCTCATGCGGGTCTTCTACGCGCTCGGTGACACCCGCACCCCGTCGCTGATCGCGATCCCGGCGGAGGTCGCGCACGCGGTGACGGCGATCGCGCTGCTGTTCCTGGCGCCGCCGGAGCGGGTCGTGATCGGCCTTCCGGTGGCGTACGGCCTGTACTACATCGTCGGCGCGATCCTCGCCTGGTGGATGCTGCGCCGGCCGCTGAACGGCCTGGACGGCCGCCGCACCCTGCGCACCCTGGTCCTGCTGCACGTGGCTACGATCCCGAGTGCGCTCTTCGGCATCGCGATGGTGCTGGCGTTCGATCTGCTTCCCGGAGTCGTGTGGTCGTCGCTGCTCTCAATGGCGGTCGGCGGCGCCGGAGGTGCGGTGCTGTTCATCCTGGTCGCCAAACGTTGTGGTGTGACGGAAGTCACAACCTTCCTTGACATGGTCCGCACCCGGCTGCTACGCCGCTGATCACCAGGAACGCATGACCGTGGGTAACCAGCGAAAGGATGGCCGTGCAGGTGAAGTCGGAATCGTTTGTCCTCCGGAGGCGTGCGTCAAGCGTCCTAGCATGGAACGGCAATTCTCTGCCGCATCGCCCCCATTTTTCTGAGCTGCCCGAAGGGAGGTTGGGGACAGGCGACATGGCTGAGCAGTGCATGGCGGTCGGCACGATGCACCCCGCCGTACCTCCCACCCATGCTGCCCAGCCCTCGCGTCCGTCACTCCCGGTATGAGCACCTTCATGATTGAGCCAGGTGCGCGGTTGGCCGGCCGCTACCGACTCGACGAGTTGGTGAGCGAGACCAGCGGCGCCACGCTGTGGAAGGCGACCGACGAGACGCTGGCCCGCCTGGTCGCGGTCTGGACGTTCGCCGAGGGATTCCCCCGGACCGGTGAAGTGGTGCGCGCCGCCCGTGCGGCCAGCCGCGTCGCGGACGCCCGCGTCACCCAGGTCTTCGACGCCGACGACTCCGGCCCCACCGCCTACGTGGTCGAGGAGTGGGTCGTCGGCCAGTCACTCACCGAACTGCTCGCGCAGGGGCCACTGGAGCCCGAGCGTGCGGCGGGGCTGATCGCCGAGGCCGCCGAAGCGGTCGCGGCGGCCAACGCCACCGGCATCTACCACCTGAGCCTCTCCCCGAGCAATCTCATGTGGAGTGCCGGCGGCGCGGTGAAGGTCACCGGTATCGGCGTGGACGCCGCTCTGCGCGGCATCACCGCGCAGCAGCCCGGTCTCGCCGACGCCCAGGGACTGGGCCGCCTCATGTACGCCGCCCTCACCGCCCGTTGGCCGGGCGGTGAACAGAGTGGGCTGCGGCCGGCACCGGTCATCTCCGGCCGTCCCTGCGAGCCCAGCCAGATCCGGGCCGGCATCCCCGGCCGCCTGAACGACGTCAGCTGCCGTGCCGCGTTCCAGACGCACGGCCGGGGCGGACCGCTGAGCAGCGCACAGGCCATCGCCGACGCCCTCGCCGATGTGCCGCGGCTGGTCCCCATGCCCACGACGCCCGCTGCGGGCCCCGCGCCCGCGCCCCGCGAACAGGCCGCCGCCCGTGAGGTGGGCGAGCCGGCGCCCCCGCGTCCCGCGGCACGGCCGGCCGGCTCCCGCCGGGCCGCGTTGCGCCCCAGCCCGTCGTCCTCCCGGATCACCAAGGCGCTGGTCGGTGTCGTCGCGCTCCTGGTGTTCGTCGCGGTGGTGCTCGGGGCGTGGACCCTGGGCAGCGTGATGAGCAGCGGCGGCAACGAGGCCGGCACCACGCCGCAGGACGAGGAGGAACAGCAGGCGTCGACCGACGGCGACGTCGAACTCACCGTGCTCGAACCCGCGGGCGCGGCCGGATTCAATCCCGAGACCGGCGACGACGAGCACTCCGACAAGGCCCCCAACGCCATCGACGGCGACCCGAGCACCCGATGGAACACCACCGGCTACATGCGGGCCGACTTCGGCGGCCTCAAGAGTGGAGTCGGTCTCATTCTCGACATGGGCGACCCCGTGGAGGTCCACGAGGCCACCATCGACTTCGGGGGTGGACCCTACGATTTCGAGATCCTGATGGGAGACCAGCCCGAGCAGAGCGCGCTCACTCCCGCGGCAGAACAGAGTGGGGCGTCGGGCGAGGTTACCGTTAAGCTGGCCGAGCCCACTACGGCACGGTATGTGGTGGTGTGGTTCACTAATGAGCTACCCCCCGACGGCGGCGGCGCGTACCGGGGCACTATCAACGAGGTCGAGCTGCGCGGGAATACGTGACAACGGTGATGGACGCGGTTCAGGAGCTCCCCGACAAGGAGCTGTTGTCCAGACATGCTCAAGGCGATGACCAGGCGTTCGGCGAGCTCGTGCGCCGTCATCGCGAACGCATGTGGGCCGTGGCGATCCGCGTCCTGGGAGATCCCGAGGAGGCGTCGGACGCCCTGCAGGACGCCTTCCTGTCCGCGTTCCGCGGTGCGCACCGGTTCCGCGGCGAAGCCCAGGTGAGCACCTGGCTGCACCGCATCGTCGTCAACGCCTGCCACGACCGCATGCGCCGCAAGATGGTGCGCCCCGCCATCCCCACCGACGACGCGAACCTCGACGTTCTGTCCAACGAGCGCTACAAGGGCACCTCACCCGATCCCACGAGCCGCACCGACGCCGCGCTGGACGTGCACGCCGCCCTGGAGCGGCTGCCCACCGAACAGCGCCTGGCCCTCGTCCTGGTCGACATGCTGGGCTACCGGGTCGACGAGGCGGCCGAGATCCTGGAGGTCGCCGCCGGCACCGTGAAGAGCAGATGCGCCCGCGGACGGGCGCGGCTTCTGCCACTTCTCGTCCACCTGAGGAACCCAGAGCCGCCGCAAGACGTCACATCTCCGAGAGGAGGTGGCAGGAAATCGTGACGTCTCATGTCGACACGGAGACCCTCGCCCTACTGGCCGAAGGACTGCTGGAGGGTGACGAGGAGGACTCCGTTCAGGCTCACGTGGGCGAATGCGAGCGGTGCGCCGACGAATTGACCGCGCTCGCCGACGTTTCACGAGTGCTGGCGGAGGTGCCGGCGACGCCACTTCCCGATGCCGTCGTGGCCCGGATCGACGACGCGCTCCGCGCCGAGGCCGAGAACCGCGGCGCGGCCGCTCCGCCGGACGAGGCGGCACCGCCGGCCCAGGACATCGCCCCCGTCGTCCCGCTGCGCCGCCGGAGCGGTCCCACGAGGTGGCTGCCCTACCTGGCGGCGGCCGCCGCCGCGGTGTTCGTCATCGGGGGCGGAACCGCGGTCCTGCGGGAAGTCATGACACCCGACTCCGCCAACGCCCCGCTGTCCGCACCGCAACCCGGAAGCAGTACCGGGCCCGACGCCGCGCTCGCCTACTATCCCATTGTCGTCAGCACCGGCACCGACTACACCGCCGCCACGCTCGCCGACCAGGGCGGCGTGCTGATCCAGCGCGCGGGCGTGCAGGGCGCCGCGGACGAGAGCGGCACCGGCGGCGCGCCGGGTACGGATCCGCTGCCGTCCCCGACCGCGTTGCCCTCCGACCTCTCGGCGTGCGTCCACCGCATCGACGTCGACGGCCAGCAGCGTCCCAAGGTGATCGATCTGGCCAGCTACGAGGGCGCCCCCGCGTGGATCATGGTCTTCGGCACACCGCCGGACGGCACCGGGACGCCGCACGAGTACACCGTGCGGGTGGTCGCGCCGGAGTGCGGTACCGCGGGCGGAGCCGACGACGCCGTGCTCGCCGAGGCCACCGTCCCGGTCTCCTGACCTGACCGGCCTGGAGCTCCTGAGAGCGCCGCTGCGGCAACCCCATCCCCGTCAGCGGTCACACGGGCTCCCCGTCCGGCTCCCGGTCCGGCACAGCGCTACTGAGGGCGCCGGGCGCGACTTCTCGCGTGTGCCCGGGGCGGGACACGACGGAATCGCGTCGCGTCACGGCCCGGGTCCGGCGATCGGCCGGACCCGGGCCGCACCGATCGGTGGTGTTCTTCCAGGCCCCACCACCACGGGAATGGCCGGGACCTACCATCTGTTGGAAGTGAACGACTTTCCCGTCGCTCTGCCGAGCGACCGTACGAGTGAGGGGCCTGCGCACGTGAGCGACGTCCGAAACGTGATCATCATCGGGTCGGGGCCGGCAGGGTACACAGCAGCCGTCTACGCCGCGCGCGCCGAACTGCGGCCGCTCGTGTTCGAGGGCTCGGTCACCGCTGGCGGCGCGCTGATGAACACCACCGACGTGGAGAACTTCCCCGGTTTCCCGGACGGCGTCATGGGTCCCGACCTCATGGACAACATGCGCAAGCAGGCCGAGCGGTTCGGCGCCGAACTGCGGGCCGACGACGTCACCGAGGTCGACCTCACCGCCGACCCGAAGGTGGTGAAGGTCGGCGACGAAACCTACCTCGCCAGGTCCGTGATCGTCGCCACCGGTTCGCAGCACCGCAAGCTCGGTGTCCCGGGCGAGGACGAGTTCTCCGGCCGGGGCACCTCGTGGTGCGCCACCTGCGACGGATTCTTCTTCCGCGACCAGGACATCGCCGTGGTCGGCGGTGGTGACACCGCTATGGAGGAGGCCACGTTCCTCACCCGGTTCGCCCGCTCCGTGACCGTCATCCACCGCCGTGACGAACTGCGCGCCAGCAAGATCATGCAGGACCGCGCCATGAGCAACGACAAGATCTCGTTCCTCTGGAACAGCGAGGTCGTCGAGGTCCTGGGCGACAAGAAGGTCTCCGGAGTCCGCGTGCGCAACCGCGTCACCGGCGAGGTGAGCACGCTGGACATCACCGGCCTCTTCATCGCGGTCGGGCACGACCCTCGGGTGGAGCTGTTCCAGGGCCAGCTCGATCTCGATGACGAGGGCTACCTGGCCGTCGCCTCTCCCACCACGCACACCAAGATTCCGGGAGTGTTCGCCTGCGGCGACGTCGTGGACCACCGCTACCGGCAGGCCATCACCGCCGCCGGCACCGGGTGCGCCGCCGCGATCGACGCCGAGCGGTACCTCGCCGAACTCACCGACTGACATGTCCGGACGTCCCTCCCGCACCGCAGCCGCTCGGGTCGACCGTCGGTGCGGCCGGTGGGGACGTCACCGCTGTTCCATGTCCACCCGTTTGTAAGGAGTTTCCGTGGCCAACCTCAAAGAGGTCACCGACGACAGCTTCGCCGCCGATGTCCTGAAGAGCGACAAGCCCGTCCTGGTCGACTTCTGGGCCGAGTGGTGCGGGCCGTGCCGGATGGTCACCCCCATCCTTGAGGAGATCGCCGCCGAGCACGGCGACAAGCTGACCATCGTCAAGCTGAACACCGACCAGCAGCCGAACGTGACGCGAGAGTACGGGATCATGCAGATCCCCACCATGAACGTGTACCAGAACGGTCAGGTGGTCAAGCAGATCACCGGCGCGCACCCCAAGCGGCAGCTCCTGAAGGCACTCGAAGAGTTCATCGCCTGACCGGCGACGGATCGTCAGATCGGTGAGTCGACTCACCGACAGGTCGCCGTTTCACGTGAAACATCGGTGGGCGTCCCCACTCGCACGTCGCCCAGCTGACGCGCGAATCGGCGGTCAGCCGGCGACCCGGTCCCGGATCGCCTCGAACTCCTCCGCGAAGGTGTTGCCGGGACATTCCGTCGTCAGCCAGTCGCGGTGCCGCGAGAGACCCTGCACCGTGCGGGTGGCCCCGTTCACCGGGTTGACGTACTCGATCTGCGCCACCGGGTCCACCCCGGTGAGGCCCGCGAGGGTCCGGAGCACCAGTACCAGACTGTCCTGAGCCGCGGGAGTCGGCAACGAGTCGGTGAAATCGCCCAGCAGACAGACGCCGATGTTCCCGCTGTTGTAGCCACCGACGTGCCCGGCGGTCACCGACCGGGCCCGGCCCGGCACCGGGAAGGTGTCGAAGATCGGCAACCCGCCTTCCCTCGTGTAGCGGCCTTCATAGACCGTGCCGGCCGGGTCGATCAGCAGGTGGTATCCGATATCGCCCCATGCCTGCTCCACCGCGTGCAGGTGGTAGATCGCCCGCACCGACTCACGGGGATCAGCGGCCACCGGCATGGCGGCGTGGTGCACGGTCAGCGCCTGCACCGGGTAGTACTCCCGGGGCCACAGTTCCTGACCCGACTCGTCGTACCGCAGCGACTCGTCGGCGCCCCAGCCGGCGCGGGAGAGGTAACGGAAACCCGCCCGGCCGTCCCCACCACCGGTGGCGGACAGCCGTCCGGTCGCTTCTCCACTCACACGCAGCGCGGCACCGTCCCGGGTGTTGATCGCCAGCGTCTCGGCCGGTGCACCGTCCGGCAGCCGGACCTCGTAGGCCACCGCTCCCGCCGGAGCCGCCACCAAGGCGACCGGCTCGGCCGGGCGGTCGTCGCGCGCGTGGTCGGCGAAATGCAGCGGACGCCACTCCGCGTCCCCGTTCGCCTGGTCGAACCTGATCCGCCCGCCGTGCAGGGCCGGGTCGGCCCGAACCGCCACGTGGTCGAACGCGGCTTCCGGCCGGACCCGGCCGGAGGCCGCGCCCTGGCGTTCCGTCACGGTCCGCGGAAAGGTGCGACCGCTTCCGGCCGCGACGGGAGCAGGTGCCGCCAGGTCGAGTCCGCCACCGACCGTGAGCACCGTTGCCGCCGCCCCGAGGGTCATGAACTGTCGTCGTCGCATCGCCCGTCCGTTCTGTTGGGGTAGAGCGGAGGCTGCCCGAGCACCGCCCCGGCGGCGGTCCCGCGCAGCGGCTCCGGCCGAGCCAGGAGCCGCTGCCGAGAATGGCAGTGCAAAGTGACGGTTCGGCTACACGACCGGCTCCGGCCATTCGGTGGGCGGATGAGGGAGGGGCACCACCGCGTCGTTGCGGTGGTGCCCCTCCCTCATCCGCCTGCTCAGGCCGACGCTGCGCCGGACGGCGCAATGACATGTCGCCGTGTCGACAGGTCACCGTGCCGACGGCGCCACCGGTCGTGCCTCGTCAGTCCTCCTGGGTCGGCGGAGCCATGGTGGCGATGATGCGCTCCAGGTCCTCCATCGTGGCGAATTCGACCACGATCTTGCCCTTCGTCCGGCCCATGTTGACCTTCACCCGGGTGTCGAAGACGTCGGAAAGTCGACTTGCCAACTCCTCGATCTGCGGAGAAGTCTCCTGTCGCACCGGCTTCCGCCGATCGGTCGGCGCGGGGGTGTCGTCCCCCACCGTGATGATGTCCTCCACCGCCCGAACGGAGAGACCTTCGGCGACGATCCGTTGCGCCAAGCGGTCCTGGGCCTCGGTGTCGTCGACCGATAGCAGCGCCCGCGCGTGGCCGGCGCTGATGACGCCCGCCGCCACTCGACGCTGCACCGCCGGCGAGAGGTTGAGCAGCCGCAGGGTGTTGGTGATGTGCGGACGCGACCGGCCGATCCGCTTCGCGAGCTCGTCGTGCGTCGCGCCGAAGTCGTCGAGCAGTTGCTGGTAGGCCGCCGCCTCCTCCAGCGGGTTGAGCTGCTGGCGGTGCAGGTTCTCCAGCAGCGCGTCCCGAAGCAGGTCGTCGTCACTGGTCTCCCGCACGATGGCCGGGATCTGCCGCAGGCCGGCCGCTTGGCTGGCCCGCCAGCGCCGCTCCCCCATGATGAGTTCGTAGCGGCCGCCGTCCAGCTTGCGCACCACGATCGGCTGGAGCAGCCCGACCTCGGTAATGGAGGCGGTCAGCTCGGCGAGCGCCTCCTCATCGAAGTGCTGGCGTGGCTGACGCGGGTTGGGGGTGACCGAGCTGAGCGCGATCTCCTCCAGATACGCGCCGTCGACCGGTTCTGGAGCCGCCACGGGCTGCGGCCCAGGCGGCGTCGGCCCGGCTCCGTTTCCGTTCACCGGCCCTTGGGGGATAAGCGCGCCCAGTCCCTTACCCAGACCGCGCCGCTGCTGGCTCACCACCGACTCCCTTCACGAGGCAACATCAGCTTCCGACGACCGCCTTCGCGCGGAAGGCGATCTCACGTGCCGCCTCCATGTAGGCGACGGCACCGGTGGAACCCGGGTCGTACGTCATCACCGACTGCCCATAGCTAGGCGCCTCCGACACCCGGACACTGCGCGGCACCATCGTGCTCAGCACGAGGTCGCCGAAGTGCGACCGAACCTCATCGGCGACCTGTGAAGCCAGCCGGGTCCGTCCGTCGTACATCGTGAGCAGGATGGTGGAGATGGTGAGGTGCGGGTTCAGGTGCGACTTCACCAGCTCCACGTTGCGCAGCAGCTGGCCGAGCCCTTCCAGAGCGTAGTACTCGCACTGGATAGGGATCAGCACCTCTTCACAGGCGACCATCGCGTTCACGGTCAGCAGCCCCAGCGAGGGCGGGCAGTCGATGAAGATGTAGTCGAGGTCGCTGTAGTCGTACGCAGCGAACGCCCGCTTCAGCCGGGATTCCCGGGCTACCAGGGAGACCAGCTCGATCTCCGCACCGGCGAGGTCGATGGTGGCCGGCACGCACCACAGGTTCGGGATGTCGGGGACCGGCCGGGCGAGATCGCGCAGCTCCTCGTCCTCTACCAGGCAGTGGTAGATGGAACGCGCGTCGGTACCGCGCTCCATCCCCAGCGCGGTGGAGGCATTGCCCTGCGGGTCCAGGTCCACCACGAGCACTCGGTTACCGTGCATGGCCAGCGACGCGGCGAGATTCACCGTCGTCGTGGTCTTCCCCACGCCGCCCTTCTGGTTGGCGACGCTGACGATGCGGCAGCGATCGGGACGCGGCCACGACTCCTCGCCACGCCCCCGAACCGACATTGCGGCACGAGCCGCCCGCGCGATGGGGGTGTCAAGCTCTCCGCTGTACCCCGATTCCGGGGCACCGCCGCCGTTCTCGACGACGGTTTCACGTGAAACCTCGACCGAGGGCGCACCATCCCAGTTGGATGTTTCACGTGAAACATAGGGGTCCGGAGGTGACCCCAGTGAGAATTCCGCACGTGAAACCGGGCTGGTTTCACGTGAAACATAGGCGCCATCGGACTGGTTCTGGGGCACGAATGAGTTCACCTCTTCCGTCCGCGCTTCTTCCTCCCACCCGGCGCACGCCGCGTCCTGGGTGAGGCGGCCGGATCGCTCGCGGTGGTCACCGTGACACGAACGACCGTGGTAGCCGGAACGACTTTACCGTGCCCCACCCGAATCACATCGGCGACGCAAGGACGCTGTTCGGCCAAATCTGCCCGGGCGGCCGCGAGTTCCGCCTCCGCCTGCTCCCCCTTGAGCGCCAGCAGGCTGCCACCGGTCCGCAGCAGCGGCAGCGCCCACCCCGCCAGCCGCGGCAACGGGGCCACCGCGCGAGCGGTCACCACATCCGCTCGCAACTCCTTGCGTACGTCCTCAGCCCGGCCGCGCCGCACGGCGACGTTCTCCAGGCCGAGCAGCGAGACGCACTCCTCCAGAAAAACGGTGCGGCGCAGCAACGGCTCCAGCAGTGTGATGGAGAGATCAGGGCGCAGCAGCCCCAGGACCACCCCCGGAAGACCGGCGCCCGACCCGATGTCGATGACGTCCGCTCCCTCGGGGACCAACTCGGTCACGACCGCGCAGTTCATCACGTGCCGTTCCCAGAGGCGCGGCACCTCGCGCGGTCCGATCAGGCCGCGCTGCACCCCGGCGTCGGCGAGCAGTTCGGTGTAGCGCTCCGCGAGCGGCAGCGCCGCGCCGAACAGCCCACGCGCCGCCTCCGGCGCGGGCCCCGCGCCGGACTGCGGCTCACCCTCCGGGGTGCTCTCGACGGGCCGGGCCGCGTCGCCGGGCCGGTCTTCCCCCGCGGATACGTTCTCTTGGCCGGCTTTCTCGTCCCCCCGGTGGTGCGGCCCCACCCCGAGATCTCGCGCGGCGAAGTCTCGACGAGCGGTCATCGACTACCACCCAGGCCCTTTCGTTCCAGATCGACTGATGTGCACATCGCCAGATCCGCAGGTCGTCTGATCGCCATGTCAACAGGTCGACTCGTGGCCGAGTCGCCGAGGCGGCTCCGGAAATCCGCCTGCTGCCACGGGAACTGCGTTCGTCGGGCGACCGTCGCAATACATGGAACGGCGCCCCTCACGATCCTATGCGTGAGGGGCGCCGAATGTTTCACGTGAAACCGCGGCTGTGGACGGCCTCGGGGTCAGTCGGCGGGGTACACCACCACGAAGCGGTTCGGCTCTTCCCCTTCGGACTCGCTCCGCAGACCGGCCGCGGCGACGGCGTCGTGCACGACCTTGCGCTCGAACGGCGTCATCGGCTGCAGCGGCTTGACCTCACCGGTCTTCTTGACCTCCTCGGCCGCGTCCGCGCCGATCCGGGTGAGCGTCTTGCGACGCTGCTCCCGGAAACCTCCGATGTCCAGCATCAGCCGGCTGCGGGTGCCCGTCGTCCGGTGCACGGCCAGCCGCGTCAGTTCCTGCAGGGCCTCCAGGACCTCGCCGCGCTCGCCGATCAACTCGTCCAACGTGGCGCCCACCACGGAGACCATCGCACGGTCGCCTTCGACATCCATGTCGATGTCGCCGTCGAAGTCCGCGATGTCCAGCAGGCCCTCGATGTAGTCGGCCGCGATGTCGCCTTCCTGTTCCAGCGCCTCGATGTCGGTGCCGGGCTCGGCCGGGTCATCCGACTCGGGGGCGTCGACCACGGCGACGCTGGCGCGGCTCTCCGCCACGCTGTCGGTCTTGCTGTCGCTCACAGGCGGATGTCTCCTTCGGTCGCGATCCTGCGGCCGGTACGCGTCCGGGGCGAACGCCTGCGCACCGACCCCCGCAGGGTGATTCCCGTGATCAGTGGTCTCTACTGCCGATTCTGCGGGTTACCGCCGCTGCGCTTCGACCGCGGCTGCTTCTTCGGCTGCTTACGCTCGATCTTAGGCTGTTCCCCCGGCTCCGGCTGCGTATCCTTCGCCCGGCCGAGTCCCCGCTTGGACGCACTGGCGGCCGCGGGCTCGTCCCCCGGCGCCGGGATCCTCTTGTACAGGAAGTGCTGCTGGCCCATGGTCCAGATGTTGGAGCTCACCCAGTAGATCAGCACACCGATCGGCATCCCCAGGCCGAAGAGGCCGAACGCGGGCGCCATGTACATCATGATCTTCTGCGACTGCACCATGGGGTTGTCCGGCATGGTGGCCATCTGCGCCGCGCTGCGCTTGATGCTCTGCCGCATGGTGATGAAGGTGGTGGTGCCCATGATCACGCAGGCGATCGCGATGACGATCTTCGCCATGATCGGGTCCGCGGCGCCGTACTGCTCCAGCTCGGCCGCCGAGCTGGTGAACTGAGCGGCGATCGGCGCGTGGAAGATGAGCGCGCCCTGCGCGCTGTGGACCAGCTCCTCGGTGAAGCCGTACTGCGCGTTGCCCTGGGCGACGCTGCGCAGCACGCTGAACAGTGCGAAGAACACCGGCATCTGCAGCAGCAACGGGAGGCAGCCCATGACCGGATTGGTGCCGCTCTCCTGGTAGAGCTTCATCAGCTCCTGCTGCTGGCGCTGCTTGTCGTTCTTGTAGCGCTCACGCACCTTCAGCATCTGCGGCTGAATTTCCTGCATCTTCCGCTGCGTGTGCATCTGCTTCACGAACAGCGGAACCATGATCAGCCGCATGAGCACTGTCAGCGTGACGATGGACAGGCCCCACGCCCAGCCGCTGTCGGGATCCAGTCCCAGGAAGGTCAGACCCGAGTGGATCTGGATCAGGACCCACGCGACGATGTTGTACAGCCAGTCCAGCACCGGCCAACTCCCTCTACTTCAGTCCAGCTACAGGCCTGATGGGCCGGGAGGGTTATCTTCCCGCTCCGCAGCCGCTCGGGCTGAATTCTCCCGCTCCGCAGCCGCTCGGGCTGACCCGCCCGTCCCGGGTCCCGAGTCGTTCGCTTTCCGGGCGCTCTCGCCCTTACGAGGCGGCACCGGATCGATGCCCCCGGGGTGGAAGGGGTGGCACCGCCCGATCCTGCGGGCGGCGAGCCACAGTCCCCGGAGCGCGCCGTGCACTCGCAGTGCCTCAACCGCGTACGCGCTGCACGAGGGATAGAACCGGCAGACCGGTGGGAAGAGCGGGCTGATGAACCGCTGATAGCCACGGATGGGCAGAATCAGCGCACGCGCCGCGAGAGTCGGTCTGCCGTCGGTCATGGTCTCGCTCGCCCTCCGGGGTCCCGCCGCCCGGCGGCCGGGGCCGGTTCGGTGGCGCCGGGCCGGGTCGCTCCGTCCGACGATCTCTCGGACGTACGGCGTTCCTGGTCCCGCCGGTCCCGGCGACGGCGCGTCCCGCCACTGCGGGCGCGAAGGACGGAGTCCAGGGCGCTGTCGAGCTGCGCGGCCAGCGTGGTGTGCCCTACGTCGGCGGACAAGGGTTTCGCCCGCACTACTAGCAGGCTACCTGCCGGAAGTCGCCCGATCCGTTCCCGCATCAGGTGCCGTAGCCGACGCTGCACCCGTTTGCGGACCACCGCCCCGCCGACCGCCTTGCTCACGACGAACCCCACCCGGGGGGCGCCGGCGCCGGCGTCGTCACGCGGCGGCAGGTATCCGACGACGAGCGCGTCCCGCCCCGCACGGCGGCCACGGCGCAGCACAAGGGCGAACTCGGCGCTGTGCCGCATGCGGTGCTGAGGGGACAACATCGGATCAGTCCTCGAACACAACAAGCGGACCGGCTGCCGGGAGGGGCAGACCGGTCCGTTGTGACGATCGACTCGTAGCGACTAGTGGCTCACGGTCAGCTGCTCGCGCCCCTTGCGCCGGCGCGCGGCGATGATCGCGCGCCCCGCGCGGGTGCGCATGCGCAACCGGAAACCGTGGGTCTTCGCGCGACGCCGGTTGTTCGGCTGGAAGGTACGCTTGCTCACTGCTGGGCTCCAGGGCGTTGAGTGAAGTACTACCGACTGCGGCCCCACCGAGGCGGGACCCTGTTCCTGCTGCTGTCGCGGGGACGCTCAGCTGGAACATCGCCCGCTCGGGTCGCCGTCTCCGTGTCCTTGCCGGGCGGGACTCGATGGCCACGCGCTCCAGGGCCGCACAGAGAGATAGCGACTTAAGCATAAAGAACATACGGGCTGCCTGGGGCCCGGTCAAATCCGCGCCGACGCGCCGACGCACCAGAGCGGTCCCGCCACGGTACCGGGGATCGCGCCCGTCCGGCCCACTCTCCCCGCGCGGTTCGGGCCCCATGCGCCGACCTGTTCCCGCACCTCGCTCCGCCTCGCCGGTTCGCCGTCCCCCTCCGTCTTCTGGTGGATGCAACGCGACCTGTGGGCAACGGAGCGGTGAGCCGACGAGCGAGCGCAGGCGGCGCCGCCCCCTGCCGCAGGCCCCTCCCGCGGCGCCGGTGGAGCGGAGCGAGGAGGCGAACGCGACCTGTGGACAAGCAGGAAACGCATTGTCCACAGGCGGTGAGCTTGCAGCGGCAACACCCCGGCTGTGGATAACCTCGAAGTCGACCGACGGCCGGACCGTCGGCGGCGACCGCTCGCTCCTCCGCCGGTTACCCCCAGGCCATAACCGCCCTGACCTGCGACTTGTGGATAACTGAACCGGGTCGGCGGCAGATCTGCGAGGCTGTGCACAACCCCGTGGAAAACATGTGGAACAAGCCCCGAACCTGTGGACATCCGAGTGGGGTCCCGGCACATCGTCCCCTGCCGACGCTGATTGGTCATGCACATGCTCTCCACAGAAATACCCTTGGCCATCCACAGGGCGCCCGCGGTGCGCCCCACCCGGGCGGCCGAAGCGTGTCCCCCCGCCGCGAATGCGGGGAGAATGGGACGCCGGGCCGTGCCGCGACCGCGTGAGCGGCGCCGATCGGTTCCACTGGCCCACATGGCGCTGGACGCGGGGACGGAGCGCGGTCCCGTGACCGTGTCGGCCCGGCCGGCCGACACGTCGGCGTGCGGCCAACAGCACCAGCAGAACGTACGAAGGGGGCGAACCATGGCAGGTCACCGTGTCTGAGGCACCGGTCAACCTCGCAATGGTGTGGACGAGCGTGCTGGAGACCCTGGACAACAGCACGCTGCCTCCGCAACAACGGGCCTGGCTGCCGCAGACCAGGCCGCTGGGGTTGATCGAGGACACCGCCCTGCTGGCCGCCCCCAACGAGTTCGCCAAGGAGATCCTGGAGACCCGCCTGCGCCCGGCCATCAGCCAGGCGCTCTCCGCCGCGCTCGGCCGGGACATCCGGGTCGCGGTCACCGTCGACCCCACCGCTGTCCAGCCCGCGCCGCCGCCATCGAGCTACGGCCCGGCCACGCCGGCCACCGGGCAGCCGGCACCTCGATCCGACACCGGGGCGCACCGCCTCCCCGGCGCGGAACCGTCAGGGGCGCAGCCGGGTTACGCCCGTACCGGCCCCTCCCCCGCCATGCGCCGTCCGGAGCCGGACCCCACCCGCGGCCACGACCAGGGCGACGACCCCGGCACGCCCGCCCGCGGGTGGCAGCAGCCCGCGATCGCGTCCGAAGACGTTCCGGACCTCTCCGCCGCCGCCGAGGCGCTGCCGGACGGCCAGTTCGGTCAGCCGGACCCGCAGGGCGGCTCCCACCGCGAGCCGCGGAACGACGCCACCGGCCCCGGCCCACGGCTGGGCACCGGGGGCTACCCGGCGCACCGCCGCGGCGACGACCTCCTCGCCGGCCCGTCCGACACCAGCCCGCAGCGGCTCACCGACCCCGCAGTGCACGGGAGCAGCGGATGGTTCGCCGATGAGCGGCGCCACGAGTCGCAGCAGTCGCAGGATCCCCGCTACCGCGGGTGGACCGAGCCGCCGCGGTGGGACGCGCCGAACCGGTGGGAGACCCCGGCCTGGGAACAGCCGAACTCCGGCGGCTCCGGTGGTGCGCCCCGATCCGGCCAGAGAGCGGGGGCGGAAAGCTGGGGCGACGCCGATCCGGCCGACGGCACGGCGCTGCCGCCCGGCCCTCTCACCGGTGACGGCGCCGACACCGGTCAGCAGCCGACGTCCACCGAACCGGCCCGGCTGAACCCGAAGTACACCTTCGACACGTTCGTCATCGGCTCCAGCAACCGGTTCGCGCACGCCGCGGCGGTCGCGGTGGCCGAGGCGCCGGCGAAGGCGTACAACCCGCTGTTCGTCTACGGCGGGTCCGGCCTGGGAAAAACGCACCTGCTGCACGCCATCGGCCACTACACCCAGCGCCTCTACGACGGCGCGCGGGTGCGCTACGTCAGCTCCGAGGAGTTCACCAACGAGTTCATCAACTCGATCCGCGACGGAAAGGCCGATGGCTTCCGGCGGCGCTACCGGGACATCGACGTCCTCCTGGTGGACGACATCCAGTTCCTGGAGAACAAGGAGCAGACGCAGGAGGAGTTCTTCCACACCTTCAACACCCTGCACAACTCCAACAAGCAGATCGTCATCTCCAGCGACCGGCCTCCCAAGCAGCTGGTCACCCTGGAGGACCGGTTGCGCAACCGGTTCGAGTGGGGCCTGATCACCGACGTCCAGCCGCCCGAACTGGAGACGCGGATCGCCATCCTGCGCAAGAAGGCGGCCCAGGAAGGTCTCGCCGCACCGCCGGAGGTACTGGAGTTCATCGCGAGCAAGATCTCCACCAACATCCGGGAGCTGGAGGGCGCGCTCATCCGGGTCACCGCGTTCGCCAGCCTGAACCGGCAATCGGTGGATCTCCATCTGACCGGGATCGTGCTGAAGGACCTGATCCCCGACGACGAGGGACCGGAGATCACCGCCTCGGCGATCATGGCGCAGACCGCGTCGTACTTCGGCCTGACCACCGACGACCTGTGCGGAACGTCGCGCTCCCGGGTGCTGGTCACCGCCCGGCAGATCGCCATGTACCTGTGCCGGGAGCTCACGGACCTGTCGCTGCCGAAGATCGGTCAGCAGTTCGGGCGGGACCACACCACCGTCATGCACGCCGACCGCAAGATCCGCTCCCTCATGGCCGAACGCCGGTCGATATACAACCAGGTCACCGAACTCACCAACCGCATCAAGCAGCAGTCGCGGGACGTATGACCCGTGCGGGCCGCCGTTCCGCGGCCCGCACGCCGCGCCGGGAGGGGTGCGGAATCCCGCGCCGAACGCGCCTTTCCACCGGGGGAAGGCGCGTTCCACTGTCCCCACCCCTGTGGATAACCGGTGGACAACCCTGCGGATAACCGCGTCGAAGCTGTGGGAAACCTGTGGACAGGGTGTGGACCGACAGGCCGGAGATCCGATCACCCGATCACCACCTCTGTGTATTGGCGGTGGATAACCGGTGGATAACCAGGGGATAACCTGTGGATCCACTGTGGGGACAACTCCGCCGTCCACAGCGGGACGAGTTGTCCCCAGCCGTCACCCACAGGGGCAGTGGACAAAAATCTAGGGGGTGACCTGCGGAAACACTGGTTATCCACATTATCCACAGCCCCTACTACTACGACGCCCCTTAGATAGACCGATGACGCGTGGAAATCAGGGTTGGGCCCTTTCTGTGGACAACCCGATGACTCGACGGGGAACCGTTGGCTCTCCTTGGGGACATCGGCACCGAGCACGACGACGCGCCACCGGTCTCCGCGTCCACGGTGGCCGCCTCGGTGCCATCCCGGGTCACCTGCGGGTGTTCCCGCCCCGCTCGCGGGTTTCCGTACCGGCCAATCGGGTGTGGTGGGCAGCGCCGCCCCCGGAATCCGGGTACCGTGGGGACCTGTCCCCCTGATGCATCCGGTGGCGGAACCCGACCCCGGGACCGCACACCATCGGGCCGCGACCCGTACACACCCTGTGTGTCCAGCGATGACGTGGGGGTATGCCGTGCCCTCCGGCCCTGTCGTCCTTGAGGAAAGAGAGTCGGATAGTGAAGTTCCGGGTCGAACGTGACGTGCTCGCCGACGCCGTCGCCTGGACCGCTCGTACCCTGCCGGTCCGGCCTTCCGTCCCCGTTCTGGCCGGGATGCTGCTGGACGCCGGCGAGCACGACGGTCAGCAGCGGCTGAAGCTCTCCAGTTTCGACTACGAGGTCTCCGCCCAGGTGTCGGTCGAGATCGACGTCGAGGAACCGGGCACGACCCTCGTCTCGGGCCGGCTGCTGGCCGAGATCACCCGCAACCTGCCGCCGCAGACGGTGGAGATCAGCACCGACGGCGCCAAGGTCGTCGTCGCCTGCGGGTCCGCCAAATTCACGCTGCTGACGCTGCCCGTCGAGGACTACCCCACGCTTCCGGACATGCCGCAGCTCACCGGCTCGGTCGGCAGCGACGTGTTCGCCGCCGCCGTCGGCCAGGTGGCCATCGCGGCCGGGCGGGACGACACGCTGCCGATGCTCACCGGCGTACGCGTCGAGATCGAGGGCGACACCGTCACGCTGGCCTCCACGGACCGCTACCGGCTCGCGGTTCGTGAGCTCACCTGGAAGCCGGAGAACCCCGACCTCTCCGCGGTCGCCCTGGTTCCGGCCAAGACGCTCGCCGACACCGCCAAGTCGCTCACGACCGGCGCCGAGGTCTCCATCGCGCTCTCTACCGCCAAGACCGCCGAGGGCATGATCGGCTTCTCCGGCGGTGGCCGCCGGACCACCACGCGCCTCCTGGACGGCGACTTCCCCAAGTACCGGGCGCTGCTGCCGGACAGCTTCAACTCGGTCGCCGAGGTGCAGAAGTCGGAGTTCGTGGAGGCGGTCAAGCGCGTCTCGCTGGTCGCCGAACGCAACACCCCGCTGCGCCTGGCCTTCAGCGACGGCCAGCTGGTCCTGGAGGCGGGCACCGGCGACGAGGCCCAGGCCGTGGAGGTGCTCGACGCCGGACTTGAGGGCGACGACATTCAGATCGCCTTCAACTCCGCGTTCCTGCTGGACGGTCTGAACGCGATCGACTCCGACATCGCCCGCCTGCAGTTCACCACCTCGACCAAGCCGGCGATCATCACCGGCAAGCCCGTGGAGGACGGCGCGAGCTCCGACTACCGGTACCTGATCATGCCGGTCCGGCTGTCGAGCTGAGTCGATCCGGCGACAGGTCGCCACGTAGATTTGTCCACAAAGCCACGGGTCGCACAGGGGGAGTGACGAGCATGCAACTGGGTTTGATCGGCCTCGGCAAGATGGGCGGCAACATGGCCGCGCGGCTCCGCGAGAAGGGGCACGAGGTGGTCGGCTACGACCGCTCTCCGGACCAGCGCGACGTCGCCTCCCTCGCCGAGCTCGTCGACCGGCTGGCCGCCCCACGGACCGTGTGGCTGATGGTCCCGGCCGGTGGTCCCACGACGAACACCATCGCCGAACTCTCCGAACTGCTGGCGCCGGGCGACCTCATCATCGAGGGCGGCAACTCGCACTACGTGGACGACCGCCGGCACGCCGATGAGCTCAGCGCCAAGGGCATCCGCTACGTCGACGCGGGCGTCAGCGGTGGGGTCTGGGGCCGGCAGAACGGCTACGGGATCATGGTCGGCGGCGCGGCCGAGGACGTCGCGCACGCCAAGCCCATCTTCGACGCCCTCACCCCCGACTCCGGCGGCGGTTACGTGCACGCCGGCGGGGTCGGCGCCGGGCACTTCGTGAAGATGGTGCACAACGGCATCGAGTACGGCATGATGCAGGCCTTCGCGGAGGGCTACGAGCTCATGGCCGCCTCGGACGTCGTCGACGACGTCGTCGGCACCTTCGACAGCTGGCGCGAGGGCACGGTCGTGCGCTCCTGGCTTCTCGACCTGCTCGTGCGGGCCCTGGAGGAGGACCCCGAACTCAAGGGAATCCGCGGCTACGCCCAGGACTCCGGTGAGGGGCGCTGGACCGTGCAGGCCGCCGTCGACCACGCGGTCCCGGCACCGGTGATCACCGCGGCGCTGTTCGCCCGGTTCGCCTCCCGCCAGGACGACAGTCCGGCCATGAAGGTGGTCGCGGCGCTGCGCAACCAGTTCGGCGGCCACGCGGTGACCAAGAGCGCCGGCGACCCGGCGTAGCCGGGCACCGGGCGGCGCTTCGCCCGCACCCGGGCGCCAGAGACTCGGACCCCGTGCCGGGCGGTGTTTTCGGTTTCACGTGAAACCAAGGACACCGCCCGGCACGGGGTGATTGGTTGTCAGCGCCGCACCCGCACCGGAACCCCCGACCTGCCGACGATGGGAGAGGCCAGATGTACGTTTCGCACCTGCAACTGGCCGACTACCGGTCCTACGAGTCCGTCCAGCTGGCGATGGATCCCGGGATCAGCACGTTCGTCGGGCCCAACGGCCAGGGCAAGACGAACCTCGTCGAGGCCATCGGCTACGTCGCCACGCTCGGCAGCCACCGAGTGGCCACCGACGCTCCGCTGGTCCGTCAGGGGGCCGATCGCGCCGTCATCCGCGCGGCGGTGGTCCGGGGTGACCGGCGGGCTCTGGTCGAGCTGGAGATCACGCCCGGCCGCGCCAACCGCGCCCGCCTCAACCGCTCCCCGGTGTCGCGGCCCCGCGAGGTCCTCGGCATCCTGCGCACCGTGCTGTTCGCGCCGGAGGACCTTTCCCTCGTCAAGGGCGATCCGGGGGAACGCCGCCGCTTCCTGGACGAGTTGCTGGTCGCCCGGGCGCCCCGGTTCGCCGGCGTTCGCTCCGACTACGAGCGGGTGCTCAAACAGCGCAACGCACTGCTGAAGTCGGCCTCCGCCCGGTTCTTCCGGCAGCGCACCGAACCCGATCTCTCCACGCTGGACGTCTGGGACGAGCACCTGGCCGCCGCCGGGGCGGAACTGATGGCGGCCCGGCTCGCCCTCGTCGCCGAGCTGCAGCCGCTCGTGGCGAAGTCCTACGGCGAGCTGACGTCCTCGGGCGGGCCGCCCGCCCTCCACTACCGCAGCTCTGCGGCTCCCGACACCGGCCACCTGCCCGCTGAACGCGCCGCCCTGGTCGACCTGCTGCGCGCTGCGCTCACGGACGCCCGCCCTCAGGAGCTGCAGCGCGGCGTCAGCCTGGTCGGTCCACACCGCGACGACCTCCAGCTGCGGCTGGCCGACCTGCCGGCGAAGGGGTACGCCAGCCAGGGCGAGTCGTGGTCCTACGCGCTCGCACTGCGGCTCTCGGGCTTCGAGCTGCTCCGGGCCGACGGCGACGACCCCGTCCTGATCCTCGACGACGTCTTCGCTGAACTCGACGCCGAGCGCCGGCGCCGTCTCGCCGAGCACGTCCGCACGGCCGAGCAGGTGCTGGTGAGCGCGGCGGTGCCCGGCGACATCCCCGACGAGCTCATGGGCACCCGGTTCCGGGTGGGCGGCGGCCGGGTGGAGCGTGAGTAGCGGCGCACCGGGTCCGGGCGGTGCGGCGGATTCCCCCAGCGGTGCTGATCGAGAAGGGCCAGCCCGAGCGGCTGCGGAGCGGGTATCGGGCCGAGCGGCTGCGGAGCGGGCGGAGGACGGCGCTGCGGCGCCGACCGGGATCGAGCTCGCGCGCCAGGCGCTCGCCCAGGCGCGTGCGGCGGCCAAGGAGCGCGGCGCGTCCCGCACCGCCGCTCCCCGGCGGGTCCGCCGCGCCCCGGTCCGGTCCCGGCGCGAACCGCAGCTCTTCGGCGATGCCGTCCGGGCCTGGCTGATCGAGCACGGCTGGCAGGAGCAGGTGGCGATCGGCGGGGTGTTCGGCCGGTGGACCGAGATCGTGGGCGAGTTCAACGCCCAGCACCTGCGCCCCGTCAGCTATGAAGACGGCGAGCTGGCCATCGCCGCGGACTCCGCCACCATGGCCGCGCACGCCCGGGCCATGCAGCGTGACCTGCTGCGACGGCTCAACGAAGAACTGGGGCACGGCACCGTTCGATCGATCCGGATCCAGGGCCCGGGCCGCGGCCGCTCGGCCGGGCCGCTGCGGGTTCGCTGACGGCGATCCGCGTCCGCGGGAGAGCTGACCGTCCTGCGGGGTGGCCGTGACCCGGAGATGACGCGTTTCAGGGGTGGAAAGCCGCGCAGCGGCCACTGAACGGCGCGGGAATTTGTCGGCAGGGGTGGGCGTGTGTGGGGAGTTGCGTCCCGGCGTATTCAGCCGCTGTCGGGCAGCACAGCGCCGCGAATGCCACGTTCCGGTGATGCGCGCGGTATCATGAAACCGGTTCTTCGGACGCTTCCGCCGGCAAAGCCCGCCCCAAGAGCGGGGGGCAGGATCTGGGCGAAGTGCGCGGTGCCAGGCGGGGGCGGTCATCCGGTTCTGAACGCCTCCCGGTCATCGTGCTCACTGACCAGATGCCCTGAGAGGCTGGTAGGCGTCCCCAGCAGGAGGGTGTTCACACTTGGCCTACGACGCTCGATCAATCACTGTTCTTGAAGGGCTCGAGGCGGTTCGCAAGCGCCCCGGCATGTACATCGGATCCACCGGTGAGCGGGGTCTGCACCACCTGGTCCAAGAGATCGTGGACAACTCCGTGGACGAGGCCCTCGCCGGATACGCCAGCGCGATCGAGGTGGTCCTGCTGGCCGACGGAGGGGTGCGCGTCTCCGACAACGGCCGCGGTATCCCGGTCGGCCTCCACCCGGTGGAGAAGCGGCCGGCCGTCGAACTCGTCTTCACCACGCTGCACGCGGGCGGCAAGTTCGACGGCAAGTCCTACGCCGTCTCCGGTGGTCTGCACGGCGTCGGCGCGTCCGTCGTCAACGCGCTGTCCACCCGGCTCGACGTCGAGGTCCGCGTTGACGGCAGCGTGTGGCGGCAGAGCTACGACATGGCCCGCCCCACCGCCGACCTCGCCAGGGGTGAGGACACCGAGGAGACCGGCACCCAGATCACCTTCTGGGCCGACCCCACCATCTTCGAGACCACGACCTACAGCTTCGAGACGCTGGCGCGGCGGCTGCAGGAGATGGCGTTCCTCAACAAGGGGCTGTCCATCACCATCCGCGACGAGCGGCCGGAATTCGTGGCCGACGCTCCCGTGGTGCAGACCTTCCACTACGAGGGCGGCATCTCCGACTTCGTGCGGCACATCAACGCGACGAAGGAGGCCGCGCACGCCTCGGTGATCGACTTCGAGGAGGAGGGCGACGGCATCTCGGTCGAGATCGCGATGCAGTGGAACCAGTCCTACACCTCCTCGGTGCACACCTTCGCCAACACGATCAATACGGCGGAGGGCGGCACGCACGAGGAAGGGTTCCGTTCGGCGCTGACGTCGATCGTCAACCGGTACGCGCGCGACCAGAAGCTGCTCCGCGAGAAGGACGACAACCTCACGGGCGACGACGTCCGGGAGGGGCTCACCGCCATCATCTCCGTGAAGGTGGCCGACCCGCAGTTCGAGGGCCAGACCAAAACCAAGCTCGGCAACACCGAGGCCAAGTCGTTCGTGCAGAAGGTGTGCAACGAGCACCTGCGCGACTGGTTCGATCGCAACCCCGGCGAGGCCAAGGACATCATCAGCAAGGCCGGTCAGGCGGCCCGGGCCCGCATCGCGGCCCGCCAGGCGCGCGACCTGACCCGGCGCAAGACGCTGCTGGAGTCCACGTCGCTGCCCGGCAAGCTGTCGGACTGCCAGTCGACCGAGTCGCAGGAGTGCGAGCTCTACATCGTCGAGGGCGACTCGGCGGGCGGCTCGGCCAAGGGCGGCCGGGATCCGCACTACCAGGCGATCCTGCCCATCCGCGGCAAGATCCTCAACGTCGAGAAGGCCCGGATCGACCGCATCCTCAAGAACAACGAGGTTCAGGCGATCATCACGGCGCTCGGCACCGGCGTGCACGACGACTTCGACATCGAGAAGCTGCGGTACCACAAGATCATCTTGATGGCCGACGCCGACGTCGACGGTCAGCACATCCGCACGCTGCTGCTCACCCTGCTGTTCCGGTTCATGAAGCCGCTGATCGAGGCCGGGCACGTCTACCTCGCCCAGCCGCCGCTGTACAAGATCAAGTGGGATCCGCGCGGCAACGACGTCGACTACGTGTACTCCGACCGTGAGCGTGACGAGGTCATCGCCGCCGGGGTGGCCGCCGGCAAGCGCGACCCGCGGCCGCGCGACCTCGTCCAGCGCTTCAAGGGTCTGGGCGAGATGAACGCGAACGAGCTGTGGGACACCACCATGGACCCGGCCCGGCGCATCCTGCTGCAGGTGTCGCTGGACGACGCCGCCCAGGCCGACGAGATGTTCAGCGTGCTCATGGGCGAGGACGTCGAGGCGCGGCGCTCCTTCATCCAGCGCAACGCCCGGGACGTCCGCTTCCTTGACATCTAGCGGCCCCAGCGAGGCACCTCGACGGCAGCGAACGACTCACCAGAAAAGGATCGACATCCCGTGACGGATGCGAACACCCCGGAAGCTCCCGAGGAAGCGAACCGGCACCACCGCGTCGAACCGGTCGACATCCAGGTCGAGATGCAGCGTAGCTACCTTGACTACGCGATGTCCGTCATCGTCGGCCGTGCGCTGCCCGACGTGCGCGACGGCCTCAAGCCGGTGCACCAGCGGGTGCTGTACGCCATGTACGACGGCGGCTACCGCCCGGACCGCGGTTACTTCAAGTGCGCCCGCGTCGTCGGTGACGTGATGGGTAACTACCACCCGCACGGCGACTCACCCATCTACGACACCCTCGTGCGGCTCGCCCAGACCTGGTCCATGCGGATGCCGCTGGTCGACGGCAACGGCAACTTCGGCTCGCCGGGCAACGACCCCGCCGCGGCCATGCGGTACACCGAGTGCAAGCTCGCGCCGCTTGCCATGGAGATGCTGCGGGACATCGACAAGGACACCGTCGACTTCCGGCCGAACTACGACGGCCGCTCGCAGGAGCCCATCGTCCTGCCGGCCCGGTTCCCCAACCTGCTGGTGAACGGCTCGGCCGGTATCGCGGTGGGCATGGCCACGAACATCCCGCCGCACAACCTGCGCGAGGTGGCCGACGGCGTCAAGTGGTACCTGGAGCACCCCGATGTCTCCGACGAGGAACTGCTCGACGCCCTGATCGAGCGGATCAAGGGCCCAGACTTCCCGACCAGCGGGCTGATCGTCGGCAAGCGGGGCATCGAAGACGCCTACCGCACCGGCCGCGGCTCCATCACCATGCGCGCCGTGGTGGAGGTCGAGGAGGACAAGCGCGGCCGGCAGTGCCTGGTCGTCACCGAGCTGCCCTACCAGGTGAACCCGGACAATCTCGCGCTGAAGGTCGCCGAGCTGGTCAAGGACGGCAAGATCACCGGGATCGCCGACGTCAGGGACGAGTCGAGCGGGCGCACCGGGCGGCGGCTGGTCATCGTGCTCAAGCGCGACGCCGTCGCCAAGGTCGTGCTGAACAACCTGTACAAGCACACCCAGCTCCAGGAGACCTTCGGCGCCAACATGCTGGCCCTGGTCGACGGCGTGCCGCGCACGCTGCGGCTGGACCAGCTCATCCGGTACTGGGTCGAGCACCAGATCGAGGTCATCGTCCGGCGCACCCGGTACCTGCTCCGCAAGGCCGAGGAGCGGGCCCACATCCTGCGCGCGCTGCTGAAGGCGATCGACCGCATTGACGACGTCATCGCGCTGATCCGTGGCAGCGCCTCTGCCGACGAGGCGAAGACCGGCCTCATGGGGCTCCTGGAGATCGATGACGTCCAGGCCCGCGCCATTCTCGACATGCAGCTCCGCAAGCTGGCCGCGCTGGAGCGCCGGCAGCTCACCGACGAGTACAACGAGCTCATGGCGCAGATCGCCGACTACAACGACATCCTCGGCTCGCTGCCGCGTCAGCGCTCCATCGTCCGCGATGAGCTGGCCGAGATCGTCGAGAAGTACGGCGACGACCGCCGTACGCACATCGTCCCGTTCGAGGGCGACATGCGTATGGAGGACTTCATCGCCGAAGAGGAGATCGTCGTCACGATCAGCCGCGGCGGCTACGCCAAGCGGACCCGGATCGACAACTACCGGGCGCAGAAGCGCGGCGGCAAGGGGGTGCGCGGCGCGCAGCTCAAGCAGGACGACATCATCCAGCACTTCTTCGTGACCACCACGCACAACTGGGTGCTGTTCTTCACGAACAAGGGCCGCGTGTACCGCACCAAGGCGTACGAGCTGCCCGAGGCGGCCCGCGACGCCCGCGGCCAGCACGTCGCGAACCTGGTGCCGTTCCTGCCGGACGAGGAGATCGCGCAGGTCATGACGCTGCGCGACTACGAGGCCGCGCCGTACCTGGTGCTGGCCACCCGGTCGGGGCTGGTGAAGAAGTCCCGCCTGGCGGAGTTCGACTCCGCGCGCGCGGCCGGGATCATCGCCATCAACCTCCGCGAGGACGACGAGCTCATCGCGGCACGGCTGGTGTTCCCGACCGACGACCTGCTGCTGATCAGCAGCAACGCGCAGGCCATCCGGTTCCCGGCCTCCGACGAGTCGCTGCGCCCCATGGGGCGGGCCACCAGCGGCGTCATCGGGATGCGGTTCCTCGACGGCGACTACCTGCTCAGCATGGACGTCATCCGGGAGACCGACGGCCCCACGGACGTGCTCGTGGCCACCGAGGGCGGCTACGCCAAGCGCACACCGTCCGACCAGTACCCGCTGCAGAACCGCGGTGGCAAGGGCGTTCTCACGGCCAAGATCGTCGAGGCGCGTGGCAAGCTGGTGGGCGCGCTCATGGTGCGCCCGGAGGAGGACGAGGTCTTCGCCATCACCTCGGGCGGCGGAGTCATCCGCACCCGCAGTGCGGAGATCAAGCAGTCGGGACGTGCCACCATGGGGGTGCGTCTGATGAACCTCGACGAGGGCAACCACGTGGTCGCCATCGCCCGCAACGCCGAGGCGATGGAGGAGGACGTCGAGGACGCCGACGGGGACGGTGCCGGAGCGGTTCAGCCGGCTGAGGCGGCCGCCCCTGAGGACAACGCCGAATAGCGCCCCGCCCGCCGCCGACGGACCCCACGGGTCCGTCGGCGGCCGGTCCCGGACAACCGGCGAGCCGCACCCGGCCCCGGTCCGGGGCACAACCCCCAAAGCAGTACCTGCCAACCCACCGGTGGAGTCCGGCCCGCCTCACGGCTCTCCCGGACCGACCCGTAGATGGAAAGTCCAGCGGTAACGTGGCTATGTCTGACAATGCACAACGGGATTCCACCGCCCAGGACCAGGCCAAGACGGAACCCGACCCGAACACCGACCGCCCCACAGGGGACACGCCGCCCACCAGCGGCGCCGAGCAGGGGAACACCCCCTCCCCGAAACCGGTCCGCCCGGCGACGAAGAGTTCGGGCACCATGCGCAAGGCCCACCTGACGGTCAGCCGGGTCGAGCCGTGGTCGGTGATGAAGTTCAGCTTCGTCATCTCGCTGGTGTGCTTCGTCATCCTGTTCGTCGCGGTCGCCGTGATCTACTTCGTCCTGTCGATGCTGGGCGTCTTCGACGCGGTGACCGAGCTCATCACCTCCCTCACCGACGGCGGTGAGGGCGACGAACTCGCCCTGAACCCGGAGTCCTGGTTCTCCGCGGCCCGGGTCCTCGGCTACACCGGCCTGTTCGGCGCCCTGAACATCATGGTGATCACCGCACTGGCCTTCGTGGGCGCGATCCTGTACAACCTCGCCGCCGACCTCGTCGGAGGCATCGACATCACGCTCAGCGAGTCCGAGTAACCAGCCCCACCCCGGGCCCCCGCCACTCCCGACGGGGGCCCGAGTACTGCGCGGATGGCGCTAGAATCGGTATTGGAGAGGACATCCACGCGAGAGCCCTCCCCTCCCACCGAGGGACTCCCACCTCGGCGAACCGGTTCGCCCCGGTAGCCGGAGTGCGGTAAAGTCCCAGAGGAACGCGGGCGTATAGCTCAGTCGGTTAGAGCGCATCCCTGATAAGGATGAGGCCCCAGGTTCAAGTCCTGGTACGCCCACCCCGATCCATAGGCCACTCCCCAAAACGGGAAGTGGCCTTTTTGCTGCTCGCCGCCCGTTGTGGATCAGAAACCGGCGAAGATCTCGCCCTCCGGAACGTGGAAGTCCCGGAAGTCCATGTTCCCGATGGACAGGTTGATCTCGATCGACTGGATCGCGCCCGGTGTGGCCCGGAAGGTCAGGCCGGGGTCCGAGTACAGGTCCACGAGGAGGAGGGGCCGCCGTGTGTCCTGGATGGTCTGTTCGTCCGCGATCATGAGGAAACCGCGCTGGTAGCCCGAGGGGACCAGGGCCATGACCTGTTCCATCGTCGCCCCGGCATAGGCGGGATCGTCGAGAAGGTCGACGTGCGCCAGGAAGCCGTCCCGCTCCGAAGGGGCCTTGACCGCCTGGACGACCTGGGCCCAGACCTCGTCGTCGGAGTGGTCGGTGCGCACGATCAGCGCGGATTCGGTGTGCGGCAGAGGACGCATGCGCGTCGCCGCGTGCCGATAGCGCGGCGGGTCGGCCGGCAAGTCCAGATCCGCGCCGAAGATGTCGTCGGGTTCGGCGGGCAGGGAGGTCTTGTACTCGCTCATGTCCGTGACCTCGGCCTGAAACACCAGGTACAGCATGGCCGTCTGGCGGGCGCCGATCCGCAGGACACGCTCATGGGCGACGAAGGGAGCCCCGCCCTGGCCGTCGAAGATCCCCGGCGCGAAGGTGAAGGCCAGCAGGGGACGGTGCACAGGATCGGCCATGGTGCGGTCATCGGCGAGCAGCACCAGTTCGGGCCGCCAGGACCCGGCGTGCTGCACCGCCCGACACACCTCGGCGGTGGTGGCGCCCCGCCATGCGAGGTCGTCCACCACGACCAGCTGTTTCGGAGCGTGCGCGAGTACAGGCGCCACGGCCTCATGCCCCACCCGCGGCCCCACCGGACACCGGCGCACCCCGGGCAGGCCGGCCAGCCGCGCGAAGGTGGCCTGCCAGGCGTCCTCATCACCGAAGCCGGTCCGCACCAGGAGAAAGCCCGGGATCTCCTCCCCCGTATCGGATCGCGGGACGGCGGGCAGAGCAGGGCGTGACATCACGAACCACCTTGCACAGAGAAGGGGTGGGACGTCCCTGTGTGTACCAGTACGGGGTGACAGCCCGGGCGCCCGCCGCCCCGGTCACGGCGCCGTGCGGCCTGATTCGTTCGCCGGCTACTCGATGAGCTCCACCGCCGGATGCTCCGGAGATGGCTCCTCGAACAGCGATCCGGAACCTCCGCGCAGGTGCAGGTCGAAGAACGCCGACAGGTAGGCGCGCTGCGCCGCGAGGCTCTGCTCATGAGGCACTGTGCCGATCGCCTCGGTCAGCAGCCGCTCTTCCTCTTCCAGCTCTAGGGCGTCGGCGAGCTGTGGGAGCAGGACCTGGTGGTCGGTGAAGCTCATGTGTTCGCCGTCCGCCATGTACACGTCGCGCCGCCAGCCGGTGGAGCGGTCCCAGAAGGTTCGCCACTCCGGGGTGTCCAGGTGGTGGTGCGGGCGGCCGTCGTCGCCGCTGGTGCCGGCGCCCATGAGGAGGAAGGGGCGGTCGACGCCGGTCTCGGCGGCCTGGCCGTAGCGGGGCGGCATGCTGCCGTCCATGTTGACGCCCGCGTCGATGCGCGGGTCGGTGAGCATCGTCTCGGCGCTGGCGAACCCGCCCATCGAGTGGCCGAACATGCCGACGCGGGTGAGATCGAGGGCGGCGGCGACACCGTCCGGGATCGGGCGGTCGAGGGTGTCGGGGTTCGCGCCCGAGCGGAGGTCCGCGAGTTCGTCGAGCACGAAGGTGATGTCACGCACCCGCTCGCGGAGGGCCTGGGACATGTCCACTCCGGATGCGGGGAATTCCATCCCGTCCGGCAGTTCCACGGGGGCCTGGTAGGTGTGGTCCACCGTCACGACAATGTGGCCGCGGCTGGCCAGGTCCTCCACCAGGGTGGTGCCCATCGTCCGCGACAGACCGCCGCCCGGCGAGTACACCAGCACGGGCAGGTCGGTGGCTCCGGGCGCCGCGGGGACGCCGGTGCGGGCGTGGGTGCGGATACCGGTGAAGTCGACGCTGTCGGCGGGGGCGCCGAGGCTTTCCACCGATTGTTCGTGGTAGGACGCCAGGTCGTGCGACATGTACGGCGTCCGCGGGCCGCGGGCGTGCGGGGCGGCCGGGTACCAGATGTTCACCATCACCTCGCGGGGGCCGCCGTCCGGCGCCCACGGGTCGGTGCGGTCCGCGTCGACCAGGTGCATCTCGAAGGTGCCCAACCGGTGGGGGCCGGAGGGTTCGGGCAGGGTCGGTGTGACGGTGCGCAGTGCGTCGTCGGCGCGGGCGGTGGCGGGCGGCGCCAGCAGCGCCGCGGCGGCGGTCACGAGGGCGGCGGCCGACGCGGCGACGGCGGCCCGGCGGCGGGAGTGCGGAATTCGAGCTGACATGGCCCCAGTCTTCGCGGGGACGCGGGAGCCGGACATCCGCCGAAAGCGTCGGACCGGCTATGCCGAACGGCATGGCCGCCCTGGTGCGTCAGAACTCTTCGACCAGTCCGGCCTGGTAGGCGATGATCGCGGCCTGCACCCGGTTGCGGACCTCCAGCCGCCGCAGGATGGTGCTCACGAACACCTTCACCGTCCCCTCCACCACGTGCAGCCGCCGCCCGATCTCGGCGTTGGACATCCCCCGTCCGACGAGCGCCAGCACCTCACGTTCCCGGGCGGTGAGCGCGGCGACCCGGTCCCGAGCGCGGGCGTGGGCCGACATGCGGTCGCCGGTGCCGCCGGAGAACTCGGTGATCACCCGCTTGGCGATCCGCGGCGACAGGTACGCCGCGCCTTCCGTCACCGCGCGCAGGCCGGCTAGGAGCTCCTGCGGATCGCCGGTCTTGAGGAGGAAGCCGCTCGCGCCGCCGCTCAGGGCGCGGGCGATGTACTCGTCTTCGGAGAAGGTGGTCAGCATGATGACGGCGGTTCCGGGGAGCAGCCGGCGGATCTCGGCGGCGGCCGCCAGGCCGTCCAGGCCGGGCATGACGATGTCGAGCAGCGCGACGTCCGGCCGGTGCGACCGCGCCGACTCGACCGCCGTCCGGCCGTCGGCGGCCTCCGCCACCACGTCGACCTCCGGGTCGGCCTGGAGGATGGCGCGGACCCCGGCGCGAATCAGCGGTTCGTCGTCGGCCAGAAGTACCCGGATCACCGGGCGTCGTCCTCGTGGGCGGGGTCGGCAGGGCGGTTCCCGGCGGGCCGTACCGCGGCCGGCGGGTGCGACAGGACGGCATGCGGCACCGCGTCCTTGGCGACCAGCAGGTCCGCGTCGAAGCAGAGCCGGTAGTACAGGGTGACGCCGTCGGGGTGGCGCGGCCAGTAGTAGCGGCAGGTGGCGCCGAACGGTGCCGCCGGCTCGGCGACCGGGTACACGTCCACGACCTCCAGCGGTGGGAGCCGCCGTTCCACCGTGGCGCGCTGCTGTCCCACCCGGAGCCGATCGTAGTCGTCGGCGTCCAGCCGCCCGCCCGCCCCGGTCAGTCCGGCGACGCCGAACACCGCCCCGCCGGCCGCGGCGGTGGCCAGTACCAGGCCGATGGCGCCCGCGCGGAGGCCGCGGTTCATCCGCCGCCGCGACTCCTCCCGGCCGGGCGGGGGCCCCACGAGCGCGGGAGCGTCCCAGAACACGGCGTCCGGCTCCCTCGATTCCGCCGCCGCCCCTTCTGAGCCGCCGTGCGGCAGCACCGCGGTCAGTTCGAACCCGCCGTCACGTGGCCCGGCCCGTAGCGTTCCGCCCGCGAGGTGGACGCGCTCGTGCAGGCCGGCCAGTCCCTGCCGCCCGCCGCCGGGCTCCGCCGCGGGACCGCCCGATGGTCCGTTGGCCACGGTCACCGTGGTCTCCGCGGCCGTGTGCGCCACGACGACCTGGACGGACGCACCGGGGGCGTGTTTCGCGGCGTTGGTCATTCCCTCCTGGACGACGCGGTGGACGGCGCGCAGTACCGTCGGCGGCAGTGCGTCGGCCGCGCCCGTGCGGCGCAGTTCGACGGCCAGGCCCGACGACCGCGCGCGGTCGACCAGTGCGTCGAGGTCCCCCGGCGCGGTCAGCGCCGTCGACGGGTCGCCGTCCGGCCGGAGCACGCCGATGATGTCCCGGAGCCGTTCGGTGGCGTCGGCGATCCCGGTCCGCAATTCGCGGACCGCCGCCCGGTGCCGTTCGTCAAGGCCGGGGTCGACCTGCAGAGCGGCGGCCCGCAATGCGACGAGGCTCAGCTCGTGGCCGAGCGAGTCGTGCATGTCTTGGGCGATACGGGCCCGCTCCCGCAGCCGCGCCTGCTCGGCGGCGGTCCGCTGCTGCCGCTCCAGCAGTGCGGCGCGCTGCCACCCGGCCGCGGCGAGCTCGATACGCTGCCGCCGGTACCGGCCCGCCAGCCAAGGTACCCCGATCGCGACCAGCAGCACGAGGGCGAGCAGCAGCCCATCGTGGAGCCCGGCCAGTACCCCGAACGCGCCGCGTAGGCCGGCCTGCTGTCCGACCGCGCCCAGCACGGCGACGCCGGCGTACCCCACTCCGGCGAGCAGCACCGGCCGTGCATCGGCCACCCGGCGGCCGGTGAGGTATCCGAAGACCGCCGTGGCGACCAGCGGCCAGCCGAACGGGAAGCCCGTCTCCAGCGGTCCCTGCAGGGCGAGCTGCACCAGCGCCGTCGCGACGACGACGCACACCGCCGCCACCGGCCGGGCACGGGCCAGCGCGACCGCGCCGCCGAGCACCACCGCCGCGACCGCCGCCTCCGCCCACGCCCCGTACCCCCGCCCGCTGGCGACGGCGGACGCGGCCAGGACGACGGGCAGCGCCGTGAGCGCCGCCCACAGCAGGACGTCGAGCATGAGCGTCCGGCGGGAGCGCCGCGCGGTGGCAGTGCCGTTCTCCATCGGACCTCCAGTCGTTGTGCCGGTGCTGCCCCAGCGTGCCACCGTTCGACAGGCGTGGGCATCTGCCGATCGACAGATGCGACGTTCGCCGATGGCCAGGTCAGCCGGCGCCCACGTTCCTCCTCGTTCGCCGGTACGACCAATACGGATGAAGGCTCGCTGTGAGTGAGTTCCAGCATCCGGACACGCGTCGCCGGGTACCTGACCCTCCACGCCGGGGTACGGCCGTGCCCCGGCAGGGTCTCGCACGCGATCGAGCGTCCGCTCGTCCGGTCGCCCCGGCCACCGGCTGCGCCCGGTGGCGCCTTGCGGAACCGCCCGGTCGAGCGGCGCATCGTACTCGGCGTGCGGCGGACGGCTGTACGCGCACTTTCCGGGGGTGCCGATGGAGTGGCTGCTGGGGCGTGCCGACTTCCGGGCCGAGCGTCGGGCGTGGTTCGACGACGGCAACATCCTGGAGATCTTCGTCCAGCACGACGGTTACCTGGACTGGGACGAGGCCGTCGACGCGGGGGTACGCGCGGCGGTAGGGCGTGTCTCCGGTGCGGCGCCGTCAGTGCCAGCTCGCGTGGGCGAGAACCCGGGCGACCATCACGGGCTCGGCGGAGCCGACGGCGCGGGCAGTGGACAGGGCCTGCGGGTATCCATGGTGGCCGGGCGCGACCGTGCCGTCCGGCCACGGTTCGCGCGAGGTCTGCGGCAGCACCCGGTACGGGAGCGCCCACCATGGCCAGGGGCGGTCGTTGCCCAGATAGCGGCGGATCGCCGCGTCGTCCAGCGGCTCCCCCGGCCGGGCGCCGCGGTCGAAAGCGACGGAGACGTCACGCGCCCGCGTGTCCGGTGCGGCCTCCGGCCATTCCCGTACCGGTTCGCCCGCGACCACGACCGCGAGCTTCTCCAGCACCGCCAGGTAGCGGTAGCCCATGGGGATCCCGTCGAACGGCGACTCCCCGGCGACCCGCAGCACATAGGGGTCGGCGGCGGCAGCGGGGTCGTCCGGCACCCAGGCCCGTGCCCAGCCGCGGGCCTCGATCACCCACTGCGTCCGGGACTCGGCCACGTCGAACGGGTCGAGACCGCCGGACGGAAAGTCGTAGCGGATGGCGGTCGGGGCCTGCGGAGTCATGCCCCCCACCCTAGGAACCGTGGCCGAGAATGCCCCCATGGCACCGACATCTCCGGCGTCGCGGCTGGTGGCCGCGGCCGCCAGGACGCACCTCCGTCCGCTCGGCTTGCGGCAGCGTGGCCGGTCTCGCCTGTGGGTGGACGACCATGGCTGGTGGCTGGGGCTCGTGGAGTTCCCGTCGCCCGGGTGGAGCCAGGGCAGCGGATTGCGGGTGGGGGCGATGTGGCTGTGGCAGGACCTCGGCCACATCGCGTTCAACATCGGGGAGCGGCTGAGCGTGACCGAGGATTACCGCGGCGACGAACAGTTCGCGCGGGTGGCGGACGACCTTGCCGGCCGGGCGCGCACGCGGGTGGAGCGACTGCGCCGCCGGTTCCCCGACCTCGCGGCCGTGGCGGGCCACCTGACCGCTCAGCCGGCCGGGCGCGGCCGGTTCTGGGAGCCATGGAACGCCGGGGTCGCCGCGGCGCTGGTCGGGGACGCCGCACTGGCCCGGGAGCGGTTCGCCGACGTCCTTGCCGAGGAGGCCGTCGCGCCCTGGATGGAGGAGGCCCAGCGGGCCGCGCGGGACCTGGCCGGTGTGGTATCCGACGGCGACGCCGTCAGGGCGTGGGCGCGGAGCCGGATCGCCTCCTGCCGTGAGCGGCTGCGCCTGGGGCCGTCGGAACCGCGCGCGGTGGTGCTCTGAGGGGATTCCGCCGGATGCCCATGGTGATCCGGCGCCGCCGACCGTCGGCCGGGCCGCCGTGCGGGTGCCGTCCGCGCCGGGAAGGGGGCCCAGTACGGATCCCTAGAACGAGGGACCTCCGAACCCGATCTCGTTGCCGTCGGCATCGCGGTAGCACACCTTGCGCACGCCGTTCGGGTAGGTCTCCCGGGCGACGGGGTCGATTCCGCTCTCGGAGATCCGGGCGACGACGCCATCGAGGTCGTCGACGAAGACGGTCTGGACCGCGTGGCCGGCGTGCTCGGCGTTCTGCTGGATGTACAGGTACCGGCGCTCGTCGAGCTCCCACACCGCCTCCGTGTCGGAGGCGAGGAAGGTGGGTTCCGCGCCCAGCAGACGCGCGTACCAGGCTCGGGCGGCCTCGTAGTCGCGGACGTAGATTCCGGCGAACAGGGCGAGTGGCATGCGGTCATGCTAGGCGCGGCCGACGACGGTCCCCGGCGCCGGCGCGCCCCTCTCAGGACGCCCGGTGCCCGCCCCGGCGTTCCCGGCGCGTGCGCCACAGGGCCCGCACTCGTACCGCGACGAACACGGCCACCGCCAGGACGATGACGGCCGCGACCCCCTTGGAGAAGACCCCGACGTACTCCTCGACCAGCCACCAGCTCTCGCCCAGCAGGTATCCGGCCAGCACGAACACCGTGTTCCAGATCAGGCTGCCCAGAGTGGTGAACAGCAGGAACGTGCTCAGCCGCATCCGCTCGATGCCCGCCGGGATGGAGATGAAGCTGCGGAAGATCGGCACCATCCGCCCGAAGAACACCGCCTTCACCCCGTGCCGCCGGAACCACGCCTCCGACCGGTCGACGTCGGACACCTTCACCAGCGGCATCCACGTGGCGATGGCGCGCATCCGGTCGCGGCCCAGCAGCGCCCCGAGGCCGTACAGCACCAGCGCGCCGACTACCGACCCGGTGGTCGTCCACGCGATGGCTCCCGCGAGGTCCATGTTCCCCTGGCTGGCGGTGAACCCGGCGAGCGGCAGGATCACCTCGCTGGGGATCGGCGGGAAGATGTTCTCCAGGGCGATGGCGATCGCCGCTCCGGGGCCGCCGAGGGTCTCCATCAGCGAGACGACCCAGGAGACGAGCCCTCCCTCTTCCGGTGCGGCGGCGGTCAGGGGCGTGAGCACGGACACGTGGCGACTCCATGGGATGCGATGTGGGCGCTCGCCGGCATCGGGCCGCGAGCGTGGGCGGGTCGGCGAATCGGTCCGTCCGCGAATCGGTCCGTCGGCGAATCGACAGGTCGACAGGCCGCCCCAGAGAGTTGTCGACCGGGCAGGGGCTGCTGCGTCCGCTGCCCGTCGGCACGTTTCGAAACGGTACGGACGGCGGCGGCCCGATCCCATCCGGCGGACGGCCCGGTCGCCTGCCCGGCGCCCGCAGGGGATTCGTGCGGGAAACCGCAGTACACGGCGCCGAGGCCGCCGAATATTGTCCGACGTGTGCGCGACGAGGAAGAGACGACGAGGACGGCGGCGGCCGTACCGGAGCCCGGCCCCACGGCCACCCGCCCCGGTGCCCTGGCGCGGGAGTGGGGCCTGGCCGCGGCCGGGGCGGGGCTGGGCACCGTCACGGCGGTCGCAGAGATCGGGCTCCTCCTGCTCCTGGCCGCCGTGGCGCTGACGCTGGCGCCGCTGGCGGCCTGGCCACCGGCCCGCCGCGCCCTCGCCCGGCCCGCGGCGGGCGCCATCGCAACGATGACCGCCGTGGAGCGCGCCCGGCTGGCCGTCTTCTTCGGCCGGCAGATCGCCGGCCGTCCAGGGACCGCCCGCTCCCTGGCCTACCTCACCGCCCGCTGGCCGGTCGGGATCTTCGGCGGGTTCGTCCTCGCGGTCTTCCCCGGCGGCCTCTACCTCGCCATCTCGCCGCTGAACGTCCTCGACGGCAACGACCCGGCGATCATCGTCGTCGGCGTGGTCTTCATGTACCTCAGCGTCCAGGGCACGGTGGGGCTGGTCGGCATGGAACGCGCGCTCGCCCGGTGGCTGCTCGGCCCCAGCCCGCAGGACCTCCTGGAACAGCGGGTCGCCGAGCTGACCGAGAGCCGCGCCGGCGTGGTGGCGGCCGTCGACGACGAGCGCCGCCGCATCGAGCGTGACCTGCACGACGGCGTGCAGCAGCGCCTCGTCGCCCTGGCCATGCTCCTCGGCCGGGCCCGCCGTGGCACCGACCCGCGCCGCAGCGGTGACCTGCTGAACCAGGCGCACGACGAGGCACAGCGGGCGCTCACCGAGCTGCGGGAGGTGGCCTGGCGCGTCTACCCCGCGACCCTGGACGAACTCGGCCTGCGGAGCGCCCTCCACGGCGTCGCCGAACGCTCCGGCATCCCTGTCCGCATCGACTACCGGCTCGCCCAGCGGCCGGCCCGGCAGGTCGAGACGGCCGTCTACTTCGTGGTCCGCGAGGCGGTCACGAACGCGGCCAAGCACTCCGCCGCCGCCTCGATCACCGTCGACGTCGGGCACGCCCACGGCACCGGCGCGATCAGCGTCCGCGTCACGGACGACGGCGTCGGCGGCGCGGATCCGCGCGGCAGCGGGCTGTCCGGCCTCGCCCGCCGGGTCGCCGCCCTGGACGGCCGGTTCCGGGTGCACAGCCCGACCGGCGGCCCGACCACGATCGCCGTGGACCTGCCGTCGCCTCCGGCCTGACCCGCCGTTCCGCACGTCCCCGAACGACTCCCAACGTCACGGCCCGCCCGTCCGGGACGCCCGGTGTTTCCCCCAGCAGGGCCGGGGTACAACCCGGGACTCATGACCACGAACGGCCGCGGAATCCCTCAGTGGCAACCGGCGCAGACCGCTAGAATGCGTTGCCATTGGCGTCGGTCGCGCTATTCGCCCATTCGGCCGATACCCCTTCCCTTCCCCTTCGCCGCTCGGCCCCCCACGTCTGCGCTGGGTGCGGGCCAGCCGGACCCTGGAGGTCGCTCTTGCCGGACACCCCCCGATCCCCGAACCTGCTCCGGCTGGGAAGTGTGCTGGCGGGCGCGGCCCTACTGCTGAGCGCCGGCTGCTCGACCGGCACCGACGCCCAGACCTCCAGTGAGGAGTCGGCCGCCAACGACGTCGACGTGACCATCACGCCCGCCGACGGAACCGACGAAGTCCGCCCGGACCTGCCGATCGTCGTCGCGGCCGACGGCGGCACCATCACCGACGTGACGGTGCAGCGCGCCTCCGCCGACGCCGAGGCCGACGAGGCCGGCAACACCGACCCCGAGAGCGTGCACGCCATCACCGGTACGCTCAACGACGCCAAGACCGAGTGGACGAGCGACTGGACGCTCCCTCCGGGCAGCGACTTCACCGTGACCGCCAGCGTCGAGAACCCCGAGGGAGAGGCGAGCGAGGTCATCAGCTCCTTCTCCACCCTTGAGGCCGTCGAGGGCCGCCGCCTGGAGCTGCAGTCCAACTTCCCCGCCAGCGGCAACGAGGTCGGCGTGGGCATGCCGATCATCATCGACTTCGACATGCCGGTGCAGAACAAGGCGCAGGTCGAGGCCGCCATGACGGTCCGCTCGGAGCAGCCGGCGCAGGGCGCGTGGAACTGGTTCGGCGACCAGCGGGTCGTCTTCCGCACTGAGGAGTACTGGGAGCCGAACCAGCAGGTGGTCGTCGACATGCGTTTCGCGGGCGTGCAGGCCGCCGAGGGCGTGTACGGCGTGAAGAACTACCAGCTCCGGTTCGACGTCGGCCGCTCGCAGATCAGCCGGGTGGACAACAACACCCACCGCATGCTGGTGGAGCGCGACGGCGAGCAGATCCAGGACTTCCCGATCAGCAACGGCGACGGCAGCCGGCCGGAGTACCGCACCACCAGCGGCATCCACCTGACGATGGAGCGGCACCGCGACTACGTCATGGACTCCGCCACCATCGGCATCCCGGAGGACTCGCCCGAGGCGTACAAGCTGACCGTGCCCTATGCCGTCCGCTTCTCCAACAGCGGCGAGTTCGCGCACACCTCCGAGGGCAACACCTCGCTCGGCATCGACAACGTGAGCCACGGCTGCACCAACATGAGCCTGGAAGACTCGCGCTGGTTCTACGAGAACACGCTGATCGGCGACCCCTACATCGTCACCGGCACCACGCGGGAGCTGGAGGTCGACAACGGGTGGGGCTACTGGCAGCGCTCGTGGGAGGACTGGCTGGCCAACAGCGAGACGGGTGAGGCCGACCGAACCGACGACGCGGTCGCGCCCGGCTCCTCGCAGTCCGCGGCCTGACACCAGGCCCACGGCACCCTGCGCCGCCCGCGTTCCACAGACGGGACACGGGCGGCGTTCCGCTTTCCCGGGCGCCGCTCCGGTGCTCGGCACCTCCACGACACGACGGGCGGACGCGTCGGTCACCGTCGGCGGCGCGTGATCGACGTAGGGTCGGATCGACCGGCCGTCGGCCGACCTCAGGCACTCCACCGCCGGTCGGCCCGCATCTCTGAGGACGCCTCATGGAGTGGAGCCAGGAACCGGCCCCCGTGGCACTGCGGGCACGCGGCGACGTGTTCCGCATGGCGAGCGGGTTCATGGCCGCACAGGTCGCCGGGTCCGCCGCGCGGCTGAGGGTGATGGACCGGATCGGCGACGGCGAGCGGACCGCCGAGGCGCTGGCCGCGGAGTGCGGTACGGACGCGCAGGCCATGCTCCGGCTGCTGCGCGCGATGGCCGCGCTGGGGCTGCTGGCCGAGAACGCCCCGGGCCGCTTCTCGCCGACCGTGGCCGGCTCCCTGCTACGGACCGACCTCCCCGGCTCCGTGCACGCGTTCGTGCTGATGCTCACCGACCCCGCCCTGACGCGGGCCTGGGAGCATCTCGAAGTCAGCATCCGCACCGGCCGCACCGCCTTCGACGGGGTGTTCGGCACGGACTTCTTCAGCTACCTCGGCGAGGACGCCGAACTGTCCGCGCGCTTCAACACGGCGATGAGCGACACCACGCGCGCCACCGCCGCCGCGCTCCCGGAGTACTGCGACTTCGGCCGGTTCCGGACGGTCGTGGACGTGGGCGGCGGCGACGGCACCCTGCTCGCCCAGGTCCTGAGCGCCCATCCGGCGCTCCGCGGGATCGTCTTCGACACCCACGAGGGGCTCGCCCAGACGGAGGAGACACTACGGCGTGCGGGCGTCGGCGAGCGCTGCTCCCTGGCCAGCGGCGACTTCTTCGCCGCCGTCCCCGGCGGAGGGGATCTCTACCTGCTCAAGAGCGTCCTGCACGACTGGGACGACGAACGCGCGGTCACCATCCTCGGCAACTGCCGCCGGGTGATCCCCGGCCACGGCCGGCTGCTGATCATCGAACCCGTGCTGCCGGCCACCGTCGACGCGTCGGTCCCGGCGATCCTGTACCTCAACGACCTGAACATGCTGGTGAACCTGGGCGGCCGGGAGCGCACCCGGGCCGAGTTCGCCGCCCTCTGCGAGCGGGCGGGCTTCACCCTGGCGAGCGTCACGCCGCTGTGGCCGCCGCACGAGTTCTCGCTGATCGAAGCCGTTCCGGCGCCGCCCGGGGACGGCGCCGCGCGGTAGCGCCGGGGCGGGCGGGCCGCGTGCCCGAGGAGGGCGGGCGCCGCCGGGTCAGACATCGCCGGTCCGCACCGCGGTGACGGCCACCACGGCGCGCTGCGCGGTGAAGCCGCCCCCGAGCGCGTCGATGGCCGCTCCGACGCTCTCCAGTACCTCCGCCCGCTCGTCCGGCGGCACCCGGGTGAGCAGGCCGGAGGTGGGCAGGGTTTCCAGCCACTCGTCGCGCGTGTAGGACTGCTCCCACTCGAACCGCCACTGCTCGGGATCGCTGAATCCGCCGACGGCACGGATCTTCTTCGTGGCGCTGGCGAACATCTGCCGGTACCCCTCCGGTGCGCGGCGCGCCGCCTCCTGGAGGTTCAGCGGGGAGGCGTGGGGCACCAGCCGCTGGACGGCGGCGGAGAACGCCACGACCACCTCGATCGGCGGCCGGGTGGTGTGCCAGATGGCGGCCAGCCGGCCACCGGGCCGCAGCACCCGTGCCGCTTTCGCCGGTCCCTCGGCCGGGTCCACCCAGTGCCAGGACTGTCCGGCGATGACCGTGTCGAAGCTCCGGCCGGCGGGGTCCCAGTCCTCGAACCGGCCCTCCTCCACTTCGACTCCGCTGCGCCGGGCGAACTCGGCCATGCGCGAATCGGGTTCGACCCCGAGCACCGTGCAGCCGGCCGCGTGGAACTGCCGGGCGGCGATGCCGGTGCCGCACCCGACGTCCAGGACGTCCGGCCCCGGGCTCGCCGTGACGATCCGCCGCACCAGGGCGTCGGGGTAGCGAGGGCGGGTGCGGTCGTAGCGTTCGGGGTCCACGCCGAACGACTCGGCCGTCCGGCGCTGCTGGTACGGCCAGGGGCCGGGCGGGTTCGGGCGCTCGGGGGGTAGAGTGGGCATTCGCCCACTATAAATGGGCGCTTGCCCACTGAGTCAAGGGTGGGCGATCGAGGAACGAGGGAAGAGGTGCGCGGTGCCGACAGGGGTGGCCATCCGCGATGTCCGGGAGCAGCTGTTCGGCGCCGCCGAGCGCGTCCTGCTCCGCGCCGGACCGGACGCGCTGACCAGCCGGGCGGTCACCACGGAAGCGGGCTGCGCCAAGGGCGTCCTGCACCGGCACTTCGGCGACTTCGACGCCTTTCTCGCCGAACTCGTGCTGGAACGGATCAGCCGGATCGGCCACCGGACCGCCGCCCTGCGCGACGCCGCCGGGACCGGTACCGCCGCCGGAAATCTCACCGGCGTACTGGCCGACCTGTTCGATCCGGTCACGGTGGCCATCGTCGCCCTCGTCACCTTCCGGGACGAGCTGCGCGCCCGGCTGCGCCAGGCCGGAACGGCCGGCGGCGTCCCGATCCTCGCGGAAGCCGCGGCCGGAATCTCCGGCTACCTCGCCGCCGAACGCGACCTCGGCCGCCTTGTGCCGGACGCCGACACCGACACGCTCGCCCGCACCCTCCTCGGCGCCGCGCACCTGCTGTTCGCCGACCGGGAGACCGGCCCGCCCGAGGCGGACGCCGTCCACAAGGCGGTGACCACGGTCCTCGCGGGGGCACTGCCTCGCCCGGCCGGCCGCGACCGGACGTGAACGGAGCGCGTCCGCCTGTTCCATTCGAGATCCATGGCCTTGCCGACGTCTCCGCCGTGATGGAGCGCTCGCGAGAGGCCGGACCGATCCAGGGCGCGTATTCGGTTGCGCTCAACAAATGGCCCGGGCGAGGCCTTGATCCGGATCATCGAAGCACGAAGGTCGAGGCCGGAGCGGCAGCTCGCGTGTGTCTCGTCGTACCGAGTAGCGATACCCCGCCCCGCCTTCAGCTTCCGGCCCACCGCGCGTTGGGCACGATGCGCGCCATCGCCATGCACGTCGGTGTCCGCGCGCCGTCAGGTCATCGAGACGCGCCTCCTCCAAGCCACCGCCGCAGCCCCGGGCCGTGCGTGAGACACACCTGAACCGGCGGTCACCAGAGCGCTCATGCCTGCGCGAATCCACCGTCGGCGAAGAACTCGGCACCGTTGACGTAGCTCGACGCGTCCGAGGCGAGGAACGTCGTCACGGCGGCGATCTCCTCGGGCTCGGCGAGCCGGCCGAGGGGAACAGCGCCTTCGTCCTGCTTGAGCATCTCGGGTGTGACCAGCTCCAGCAGACCGGGGGTGCGCGTACCGCCCGGGGATACGACGTTGACCCGGAACCCGTGCGTGCGCGCGCTGAGAGCCCACCCGCGGGCGAGCGTGCGGACCGCGGCCTTCGACGCCGCGTAGACCTCAAGTCCCAGGTTGGGCCGTGTCGCGGCGGTCGAACCCGTCAGGATCACTGAAGCGTTCGCGCTGAGCAGTGGCAGCGCCTGCTGGAGAGTGAAGATCGTTCCCTTGACGTTCGTGGCGAACACCGAGTCGATCAGATCTTCCGTCACCTCGCCGAACGGCGCCGCGATGCCGATGCCGGCGTTGGCGACCAGCACGTCGATGCGTCCGGCCTGTTCGCGCACGGTGCTGTAGAACGCATCGAGCTCTGAGGGGACCGAGGCATCGCAGACGACACCGGTCACGCCAGGCCCGAGCTCGGCGACCGCGGCGTCGAGCGCGTCTTTGCGGCGACCGGTGATGAACACCGTGGCGCCCTCGTCGCGGAATGCGCGCGCGGTCGCGAACCCGATGCCGCTGCTGGCCCCGGTGACCACGGCGACCTTGTCTTCCAAGACGGCCATGCCGCCCTCCTTCAAGTTATGGACTGTCGCGTCCATAACTTTCCCAGATATGGACCGCACGGTCAAGATTGCTTCCGCGTCGGAGCGTCCCGGCGCGACCCGTGGACGGGCCGCGCAGGCTACGGGCGGTTCTCCGGCACCCGCGACCTCTGGTCGGACGACTACGGGGCCACACCACCGCCAGGCCGATACCGCTGTAGCGGTATCGGCCTGCCGGGTCGCGATTCGGGTCGCCTGACGGCTGACAGCGCGCAGGAGCCCGGCCTGCGCAGCGCGGCCCTCCGCAGGAGCGCAGCGCACGGCTTCAGGTCGCGCCCCAAGGTTCGGAGTCGCTCGCGGGCCGTGGCGGTACAGGCCGGCCGGTGCGTTGCCGCTACTGCGCTGGAGCGGGCAGCAACCGCGCCAGGGCGGACTGGGCTATCGCGGTGAGCGCTCCGACGTCCATGCCGGTGCGCCCGAGAGTGATGAGGCCGAGTTGCGCGACGAGGGCCGCGCGGGCGGTCTCAGAAGGGTCGATGTCGGGGTCGAGGTCGCCTTCGCTCTGGGCGCGCTCCAGCGCCGCGGTGAGGACGGTGGCGATCGCGTCGTAGCTGCGGCGAGCCTCAGCCGCGACGTCCGGAGTGCTGGCGGCAAGCTCGGCGTTGCTGTTGGCCAGCAGGCAACCCCGACGCGCGACCGCCCCGGTCGGATCGCCGGTCAGGCCGAGTACGAACTCGCGCACCACGTCGATCCCCCGTGGCGCGGAATCCAGCCGCTCGCGCAGCGCCAGCAGGTTCGCGTCGTCGTAGTCGCGCAGCACCCGCAGGAACAGGCTGCGCTTATCCCCGAACGCCCCGTAGAGGCTGCCTTTGCCCAGCCCGCTCACGCGCAGCAGGTCGTCCATCGATGTCGCCGCGTAGCCCTTGTCCCAGAATTCGTCGCGGATAGCGAGAAGCACCCGATTTTCATCGAACTCACGAGGCCGAGGCATACCCGCACGATACAAGTTCTGGACCGCATGGGCCACAACGGACTCCGGGCCGCCATGTGCCCGGCTTGGCTCGGGAAAGGTGCAGCTGAAAACCGGTGCCGGAGTGCCAGGGCGCGCATCACGTCGTGGTCGATCTGCCGGATTCGCCGTCAAGGCAGGCCCTAGCCCGGTAGACGTTCTTGGGCGACGCGAGTACCCGGTCACGTCCGCCGTCGCACTCAGCCCCCGGAGCGGGGCACGCGAATCGCATGCCCGTGCCCGCGGAACTCAGCCCGGTCCGGACGTGACGCCGGCGCCGGAGTTTCCACCCGGCCGCGACGCGGTCGGCCCACGCCCTCCGCGCGGCGGAGGACCGGCACGGTCGTCGCAGGTCACGACTCCGACCGGGCCACCAGGACGTCCGCGCGGCGCGGCCAGTGCGGATGCGCCTCATCGATGACGTAGTCGTGCGTGTGCGCCCGCCCACCGTCCGCGCCGGAACGCGTATCCACAAGGTGTGGATGACCGGGCGCGAGATTGCGGTGCACATGCGTCACCCGGACCGGATCGCCGCTCGGCCACAGGACCACGGCCGCCGCCCCCGCCGCCAGGGCCACCGCGCCCAGGACCGCCAGCGTCACCGGAATGCCCGCCGCCACCCCCAGCCAGCCCGCGATCGGGTACCCCGCCAGGAAGCACGCGTGCGAGAGCGAGAACTGCGCGGCGAACACCGCCGGCCGGTCCGCCCCGCCCGCCGACCGGCGCAGCAACCGGGATGATGGCGTCAGCACCAGTGACGTGCCCGCCCCCAGCAGCGTCCACACCGTGAGCAGCACCCACCAGCCAGCGGATGCGGGCACCGCCGCCAGTCCGATCGCCGACGCGCCCATCACCCCCGCGAGCAGGAACCCGGCCGAAAGCATCACCCGGCGGTCCCCCAGCCGATCGAGGACCCGCGGCAGCAGCAGCGCGACCGCCATCGACCCCGCGCCGTAGCAGCCGAGCGCGACCCCGACATCGGCCGCGGACCTGCCGAGCTGCTCGCGGACGATCACCACGGTGTTCACCAGCACCATCGACGTCGCCGCCGCCACCACCAGGTTCATCGCCAGCAGCGCGCGCAGGCGCGGCGTCGCCGCGAAGACGCGCATCCCGAGCGTGGTCCGGCGCAGCACGCTCTCCCGGCGCGCCGCCGGCGCCGATTTCGGCAGCAGGACCGAGACGACGAGCAGCCCGGAGGCGGCGAACCCCACGGCGGTGCCCGCGAACAGCTGGTGGTAGCTCATGACGGTGAGCAGTGCGGCGGCCAGCATCGGGCTGAACAGGCTCTCCAGGTCATAGGCGAGCCGCGAGAGCGAGAGCGCGCGGGTGTAGTCGCGCTCGTCCGGCAGGACGTCGGGGATGGTCGCCTGGAAGGTCGGGGTGAAGGCGGCGGAGGCGGCCTGGAGCACGAAGATCAGCAGGTAGACCTGCCACACGGCGTCCACGAAGGGCAGGCAGGCCGCGACTCCGGCGCGAACGGCGTCCAGCCCCACGAGCATGGCCCGGCGCGGCACCCGGTCGGCGACCGCTCCCGCGAACGGGGAGATGGTCACGTAAGCGACCATCTTGATCGTCAGCGCCGTGCCGACGACGGCCCCGGCGGATCCGCCCGCGATGTCGTACGCGAGCAGCCCGAGCGCCACGGTCGCCAGCCCGGTGCCCACGAGCGCGACGATCTGGGCGGCGAACAGGTGGCGGTAGGTGCGGTTGCGGAGGATGCCCGCAACGGCTGACGAGTCCAGTGCTGCCATGGACAGCAACATACGTCATGTGTGCGTACGTATGCACGTGTGGGGGATGGGGAGGGTTCTTGGGTGTGGAGAGGCGATTCCGGGTGTGGACATGGGTCCGGCCCTGTCCCGGGGGTGGGAGTGGGACAGGGCCGGTGGTGTGGTGATCGATGGGGCGGGGTCTCGGGGGTTCGCTCATGTGATCACCGTTGCCGTCATGGCTGTTCGTGCTGTGTCGAGGGTGAGGCAGAGGCAGCCGCGTCCGTCACCGCCGGGGATGTACATCCAGTAGCGGGTGAGTTCGTGGATGAGGTAGAGGCCGCGGCCGTGTTCGCTGAAGGGGTCGGCCGCTCGTTCGCTGATGCGGGGGTGGTCGCCGGGTTTGCGGGGTCCTTGGTCTTCGACGTCGATGTAGAGGGACGCGCCGAGGGCGAGGGTGTAGAGGCGCAGGACCACGGTGCCGCCGGGGTCGCCGGAGTGGGTGTGGCGCAGGGCGTTGGTGACGGCCTCGCTGACGCAGAGCTGGGCGGTATCGACCAGGTCGGCGGTGTAGCGCCTGGCCAGGGTGTGGACGGTGAGGTCACGGGCCTGGCGGACGCCGGTCGTGGTGCCGGGCAGGACGTGTTCGGTGTTGATGGCGAAGGCTTGGGCGCGCGTCATGCGGCCACCGCCCTCAGGTGCGGCCGGTGCGGTGGATACAGGCGGTGCGGCCGGTGCGGCTGCCGGTCGGGCCGGGGCTGGGCGAACGCGGCGAGCTGGCGGGCGGCGGATTCGACGTCGTCGGCCGGGACTTGTGCGCCGGGCCAGAGGAAGACCCAGCCGGTGGGGGACTGCGCGGCGACCACGGCGATCCGGTGGCCGTGCGCGGAGAGGTAGAGGATCGGTGCTTGCTCGTGGGGGACGGAGAGCAGGGCGCGGACGCTGTGCGCCTGCAAGGTACGGACCAGGGCGCTGAGGTGGTGGAGCCGACGTTCACTACTTACCGTGGTGCGATGTGTCGAGATCGTGACGACAGAAGGCATGGCTGCCCCCAATGTGGACGAGTGGTTAAAGGGAAAAGTCGACGTTCACGGTCCGTGACGACCAACGAACCGTTAGTCTCACCATAGATACGGTTCTCGCCAAATGGAAGCGCTTCATGGAAGATGAAGCGCTGAATATTCTTCGCAAAACGTACATCGAGGGATGGGCTGGGATCAGCTGATCTTCCAGCAGAGGAGGTGTGGGGATGTCCCCGAAGCTCGGATCGACCGTTCGCGCGCGACGACTCCGAAGTGAACTCAAACGCCTGCGCAATGCCGCAGGGCTGAGCACCGACCAGGCAGGCGAACGTGCCGGCATGTCCGGCCCGACGATCAGCCGGATCGAGACGGGCAAGCGTGGCGTTAGCGTGGACGAGACCGAACGGCTGCTCGACGTCTACAACGTGCCGCTGACGCGGCAACGTGACCTTCTCGCCCTTGCCGAGAATGCGGATGAACTGGGCTGGTGGCAGGCGTATGCAGGACACATCACCGACGCCACCCAGACCGAAATCGCTCTGGAGGAAGAGGCCACGAGGATTACCAACTTCGAACCCACTCTCATCCCCGGCCTGCTCCAGACGGCAGAGTACGCGCGCGAGATCATCCGAACCAGCAACTTTGGCGACAAACCACGTGATACGGAGGCTAAAGTCGCGGCGCGAATGGCACGGCAGTCCATCCTTACGCGCCCCAACCCGCCGGAACTGCACATCATCTTGGACGAGGCCGTCCTGCGCCGCTTTCGCGATCCGGAGATGATGAGGCGTCAGTTGCGCCAGGTCATCGACGCGGCATCGCGCCCCAACATCACGATCCAGGTCATTCCGTTTTCCGCTGGCGTCCACCCCAGCTCGGACGGGTCCTTCGTGCTCCATGAGTTCGGCGACGACCCAGCCATCGTCTTGCTTGAGGGGAAGGTCTCCGATCTCTTCCTGGAGAAACTGGGTGAGGTGGCTGTCTACCAGGAAACGGTGAGGCGACTCTGCTAGGTAGCGTTGTCCCCATCAGAGTCCGTGGATCTGATTGATCGTGTGACCAAGGAGCTGTCATGACGCGCACGAGCCTGTCTTGGCGGAAGTCGAGCTACAGCGCTGGAAACGCCAACTGCGTCGAGTGCGCCAGCGCCGTTTGGGCCAAGTCGAGCCACAGCTCCGGCGCGAACAACTGCGTCGAGTGCGCCCACCTCTCCCCCGCCGTCGCCCTTCGCGACTCCAAGAACCCCCACGACGGCCACCTCACCCTCCCCCCGGCCGAGTGGTCCGCCTTCCTCGCCGCGACCAAGCACGGCGAGCTTTAACCCGCCCTCGACCGCCCGGAGACCCGGCGGTCCTGTTCGTCGGGACCGGGCGGCATGCTGAGGAGCGTCCCTTCCCGCGCGATCGGCGGCGCTTCCCGAGGCGCCTCGCCGCGCATCCCTGCACTCCACGAGGAAGCCCACGTCCACGTGACCACCTGGATCACCCGCCTCGAAACCACCCCCGAAGACCGCGCCGCCATCCGTGAGATCAACCTCGCCGCGTTCCCCAGCGCCTTGGAGGCCGACCTCGTTGACGCGCTCCGCGAAGCCCCGACCGCCTGGCTGCCCTGGGGTTCCTGGATCGCCGAAAGCCCCGACGGCACCCCGACCGGCTTCGCGCTGCTGAGTCGATGCCATGTGGACGGCGCCCCGGCCCTCGCGCTCGCCCCGTGCGCCGTGCTCCCGGACCACCAGAACGGGGGCGCCGGCTCGGCGGCCATCCGCGCCGCCCTCGCCGCCGCCCGTGAGGCGGGCGAGAACCTCGTCCTGGTCCTCGGTCACGCCTCCTACTACCCGAGGTTCGGCTTCACCCCGGCCTCCCGGATCGGCGTCCGCCCGCCCTTCGAGGCACCGGACGAGAACATGCTGGCGCTGGCGCTCGACCCGGCCCGCCCGACCCCGGCCGGCACGATTCGGTACGCCGCCGCGTTCGGAGTCTGACGGCCGCCGCCGGAACGGCCACGGTCATGACACGGAGAACTTCTCGATGAGCGACACCAGCGTGCCGAACGCGGGCTTGGGCGAATAGTCGTCCGTGGTCAGCCCGAACCGGTGGAACGGTCCCGGTCCGGCACTGTCGGAGTCCCGCAGCGCGAAGTGCGTGTACCCGCTGAGCCCGAGCTCCTGCGCGTGGTCGGCGACGACCCGGACCACCGTGTCGACCACCTCGGCCTGCCGGCGCCAGGACCGGTCCGGACCGGTGGGCCAGCCGTGCTCGGTGATGTGCAGCGGCGTGTGCCGCAGGCCCGCGGGCGCCAGCACCGATTCCCGGTGATGGCGCAGGAGTCCCGCCACGGCGCCCGCGAGGTCGGCCGCCGGTACCGGGCGGAAGACGTCGGGGAAGAAGTCCACGCCCACGTAGTCCAGGTCCCGGACGAAGTCGCCTCCTCCGAGCGCCGTCAGGTCGGCGACGAAGGAGGCGGCCGGGCCGAACAGCGGGGTGGTGTTGAATCCGACCCGCAGGTGGTCATGTCCAAGTTCGCGGGCTCGCGCCTTGGCGGCGGACACCCCGCGAACGATCGCCTCGTTCACCCCTGGGTGGTAGCCGTCCAGGTTCGGATTCGACGTGACGTTCGGCTCCTCCGTCACCTGAAGGGTGCGGGTGAGCGCACCGTACTGTTCGACCAGCTCACGCAGGAAGCGGCAGTAGCCGTCGACGTCTCCGGCGGCGGACTGGTACTGCGCGACCAGGTCCAGCCGACGACCCCGGACGGCGTACTGAGCGGCGTCGATCGGCGTCGCCGTCGCATGGGGCTCGCCGAGCCGGGTGGTGTGGTCGAAGCCGGTGTAGCCGCGCACCAGGAAGGGACGGCCTGGGGTGCCCTGGAGGCGATCGAGCGCGGCGGACACGCGGGCCGGGTCGTCTGGGGGTCCGCTGGTCAGGCCACCGCTGTCGTCACCGGCGACGCCGCCCGGGTAGACGCCGAACAACAGCCTGCCGTCGTGTGCTGTGGTCATCGGTTCGGTCGCTTCCTGTCGCCCTACTGCTTTGGGGACTCGGCGGATGCGGTTGGGACGGCGAGCCACGACAGCGAACCGGTGCGGATCTCGTTGATGGTGGCGTCGATCCACGCGATCTCAGCGCGGGCGAGCGACAGCGCGTATTCGGCCTCGATGACGTGCAGACGGGGCACGCCCGAGTCGAGGGCCTTCGCGAGGCGCTCCTCGTCGGCCGCCGTGCGCTGGCGGAGTCGCTCGGTGCGCTCGGTGAGTGCTGCCTCCGCCCCGTCCGGGCCCAGGGCGCCGAGGTAGCTGACCGCACCGAGGAACCGGGAGAACTCCCGTTCCGGATTGCGGATCTGGGAGTCCAGCCGCCGCAGGAGTTCGCGGCGTCCTGCCTCGGTGAGTTCGTAGACCGTCCGTTCCGGCCGGTTGCCCGCGCGCTGCTGTCCCTGTTCGGATATCCAGCCGGCCTCGGCCAACGCGGCGACGACGTTGTAGAGCGATCCGCGGTTCATCGCGGCCGCGTGACTGTCGCTGCGGCTGCGGAGTTCGGCGTGCATCCGGTAGGGGTGCGTGGGCTGTTCCAGCAGGAGGCCCAGCACTGCGAGGACGATCGGGTTGTCGAGAGCGCGACGCGGCATAGTCGAACTCTATCAGTCTAAATAAACTATCTAGTTCCGGCGTGGTCTAGAAAGGGACCTCCCAGACGCGTACATCGTCGACGTGGGCCGTACCGATGACCACCGGGCGGCCGTCGAGCTCGGTCAGGCGGACGCCGTACACCTCGCTGCGGTATTCGCGGAACGGCTCGCCGAGCAGCCGGCACCGGGCGAGATCCCAGACGCAGACCGTGCCGTCCTCCGCGCCGGTGACGGCGACCGGGCGGTCCGGCATCGAGCCCGCGTCCAGGCAGGAGACGTTGCCGCCGGGGACGGAAAGCGGCTCGGCCCACTCACCGGTTTCGGGATCTCCGACCAGCAGGCTCCGCCCGCTCGCGGCCACCACCCGTGCGCGACCCTCCACGGTGACCAGCGCGAAATCGCTCGGTGTTTCCCCGAGGTCCGCGAACTGCGCGAGGGGACGCTGCTCGTCGGTGTCCCACACGAATACCCCACCTTTCCAGCCGCTGGCCACCACGACGGGCCGATCTCCCAGCAGTCCGGCGGCGACGGCGCTGCTCGCGTAGGACCGGCTGCACAGCTCCTCGACGCTGACCAGCAAGTCATAGGGCGACGGCCGGTCTGGGCCGGAACCATTCCCGGGAGCCTCGTCGTCCTGTTCGTCCTGTTCGTCGTCTTCGTGGTCTTCGGCCACCGACGTGTCCCACAACTCCAGAGACCACGTCCCCGGGAAACCCGCGATGAGCACCGAGCGTCCGCCGAAGTCGGCCCCGACCACCGAGTGCACGCCGCCATCCTGCGCGCTCAATCGCACCTTGCCGGACCACAGGTCCCACATGGCGAAGCCCTGGTGGTCGCCCCCACCGCCGATCACGATCCGGCCATCCACGACCGCGGCGCCGAGGGCGGCGAGTTCCGTGTAGTCTCCGTCGCCCTCCTCGATCCAGGGGTTGTCCAGCGGGTACTCCGTCCACTGGTCGGTCGCCGGGTCCCACGTGCAGGCATGGCGGCTGACGTCATGAGTGCCGACGAGAAGCCGACGGCCATCGAGGGTGACGAGGTCGAAATCGCGGATGGCGCCGCGCGGAGGCGAGCTGACGATGATGGATCTGCGGCCGGTCATGGCCGGAGATCCTAGGGGCGACCGCTGACGGGATCCCGGTTGCCGCTGGTCTCGGCCCGGAAGCAGCGCGCCCGGCGCCGCCGGTCAGCACGCGAAAACCACCTGACGCTCCCCACGCGGGCGTGATGTGATCGCAGGTCGTGAACACACCGAGCACCCCCGTCCGCGATGAGCGCGATCTGCTGGCCAGAGTGGAGCAGAACCTCGCCGAACACGCCTGCCACCTCCACCGGCACCTGACGGGCGCGGCCGTCACCGAGACCGACGATCTCCTCGTCGCCGACAGTGGCCTCCACGACGACACGTTCAACATCGTCGCCGCAGCCCGCTTCACCGTCGGCACCGCACCGGCCCGCATCGCCGAGACGGTACGCACGCTGACCGCCACCGGCCGCCCCTTCTCCTGGTGGGTGGGTCCCGCGTCGACGCCGCCGGACCTGGCAGCCCGGCTGACGGCCGCCGGGTTGCCGGCGACCGAGCACGAAACCGCCATGTGGGCCGTCCTGGACGAGGACACCCTGCCGCGGCCGGCCGTCCCCGGCCTGGACATCCAGCGGGTCGGCACGCCGGAACAGCTGGCCGACTACGCCGCCGTCCTCGCCGCGAACTGGACTCCGCCCGCTGACACCGTCCGCCGCTTCTTCGCCCAGGCCGCCCCGCGGGCACTGGCAGCCGACTGCCCGGCGAGCTACCTCGTCGGCTATGTGGCGGGCCGCCCGGTCTGCTCAGCGGAGGTTTTCCATCACGCGGACGTCGCCGGGATCTACAACATCAGCACGCTGGCCGCGTACCGCCGCCGCGGCTACGGCGGTGCCATCACCCTCGCCGCACTTTTCACGGCACTCGACCGGGGTCACCGCGTCGCGGTGCTGCAGGCGTCGGAGGACGGCGAACCGGTCTACCGCCGGCTGGGGTTCCGCTCCTGCGGGCGGTTCACGGAACACGCCGTCGGTGGGTGAAACCCCGTTCGGAAGCCGGCCTTTCCCGGTGCTTCGTTGACGATCTCCTCGGCGGGGTCCCGATATCGGTTCGCGGAAGGAGTGCAAGAGCACGACGGCCGACGGCGTCCGCACCGGCCCGGCCCTGGGACGGTCCTCCGGCACGGCGTCCCCGGTCCGCGGTCGCCGTTGACGGGACTTCAGCGGAGTCGATCGGCGACCCTGCCGGGGCCGCGTCCATCGGCGGGATCGCGTCGGTGGCGCGGTCATCCGCGGCGCCGACGGGATACGGTCCGACCGTGATGTGGTGTGCGGACGACCCGGAATGCCCGGCCGCCGCGTGGACGCCGCCGTGCGTGGGCGACGGTCCCCGGCCGGACCTCGCCATCGACGCTCTCGGAGACCTCCTGCGGTCGGCCGGCCTTCCCCAGGTGGCGGCCGAGCGCGTGACGTCGTGCCTGGTGCGGCTGGCGGTCACCGACCAGGATGATGCCGTCCGGGAATCCGCCCTGAACGCCATTTCCGAAGCCGTCACGCGGTACGAGTTGCCGTATGCCCTGGTCGAGCCGTTGGCGGAGCACATCGACGGGCTCAGGACGGTCCTTGTCGGCTGCGCGCTCTTCATCCTGTCATCGACCCACGCTCCTGCCGCTCGGCCGGTCATCGAGCGCTTCCTTGGACATCCCGACGCCTCGATCCGGAGGGATGCGGCGGTCGCGATGGACGAACTCGGCGGCCGGTAGTCCCCCGTCACGCAGCACCGTGGCCAGACGCGCCAGGCCGTCGGAGCCGTGGCCCGCGGCGATGGCGCGGTCGATGGCGTCCTTCGCCGCGGTGAGCGCCCCGACGTCGATGCCGTGGCCGGTCGCGGCGTTGATGATGTGCGTGATCCCGGCCGAGGCCGACGCGATGGTCGACCGCTCACCAGGGAACTCGCCGGTCTGGATCTGCCGAGCCTGCCGGGTGATCATCTCGGGGAGGAGCGCGCCGATCCCCGTGGCGAACGGCGCGAACTTCTCCGGCTCGATGCCCTCGGCGGACGCGAGGGCGAAGGCGTGCACGATGCCGTGCACCGCGGTGGCGAAAAGGTCGAGGAGCGCGACTTCGTAGGCGGAGGCGAGGCCGTGGTCCGCACCGAGGTAGCTGCCGGTACCGCCGAGAGCGGCGAGCACCGGCCGGACGGCGTCGTAGCAGCTCCGCGGGCCGCTGTACAGGAAGCCCGCTGCCGGGGTGCCGATGGTCGGAGTCGGGGTGAGGATCGCGCCGTCCAGGTACTCGATCCCCCGATGGGCCGCCCACTGGGCCATGGCCCGGGCCTCGGCCGGTTCCGAGCTGCCGAGATTCACCAGCCGCCGGTCTGCCCAGTCCGCCGTCGCGGGTTCGAGGACGGTCCGGACCGCGTCGTAGTCGACCAGGCAGGCGACGACCAGGGGGCCGGCGCTGATGGCGTCCGCGACGGACTCGGCGAGCCCGGCGCCTCGCTCGGCCAGGTCCGCCGCCTTGCCGGGGGTGCGGTTCCAGACGGTCACCGGATGACCGGCGTCGAGGAAGGCGGAGACGAGAGCCCGCCCCATGGGGCCGAGTCCGAGGACGGTGACGGGGGTGAGCTGGGCGTTCTTCGCGTTGGGTTCGTTCATGGCGGCACGCTAAGGGTTCACGTTGACGTGAATGTCAAGCGCGTGCTGGACTCGGGGCCGTGCAGATCAGCGAACTCTCCGCCCGCACGGGCACGAGCAGGCGGGCCCTGCGGTACTACGAGGAGCAGGGACTGCTGACGCCGGACCGGTTGCCGAACGGGTACCGGGACTATGACGAGCAGACGGTCACGACCGTGCGCCGAATCCAGATTCTGCTGTCGGCGGGGTTGGGCACGTCGGCGATCGCGGAGATTCTGCCGTGCGTGATCGACGAGAACGTGGTCCTGGCGGGCAGGTGCCCGGAACTCCTCGACGGCCTGGCGAAGGAACGGGAACGGATCACGTCGGCGATCGAGGAACTGACGGAAGCCCGCCACATCCTGGACAACCTGGTGGGGCGGCCATTGATCCCGGAGGGCCGTCCCGCGAATTGAGCCGCGCGCAGACTCCGGCCGCGTGGTTCGGCCATGGGAGGTTGGCACAAGAGGCGTCGTCGGTGGACTGATGACCACGGTCGGGCGGTGGACGGTGGGCGGGCATGGCGCCTGCGGGCTGTGGTGGACATCGTGTGTTGGCGTGGGGTCCCGGTTCGGCCCGAAGTTCGGCGAGCCGGGTGATTCATGCGTTGGTGACCTGGAGCTGACGGCGATGGGCCTGGCCAGGGGCATCCCCACGCGTGTGGGGCGGACAAGACATCGAATGCGCGCCCAAATGCCCAGGGCGGTTCATCCCCACGCGTGTGGGGCGGACGGTGGTCTCGGCCAGCGCACGCTGATCGTCGACGGTTCATCCCCACGCCTGTGGGGCGGACACTTTGCGACCTGCGGTGGAGCGCGTCCGTTACCAAAACGCAACCGCTGTTCATTCCGTAGCTAAGGACTGTGGAACCGTTTCACTACCCTATGTCATCGCAGTCGTGGCCAATCGACAGGAGCCCTCATGCTGCTGAGGTGATGCTTCGAGCGAGCCCCAATGCGAGCGGGAAGAGCACGGATGGGGAGCGGAGCTACCTTGGCACATGCTGCGTCGACGGTTCGTCGGACATTCACGCCCTCCACGACCATGGATCGCCTGTTCCAACGGAAGCCTTCATATCGACCCCGCCAACCGAAAAGCGGGCAGCGACCGGCGCTGCGGGCGGCCGCCGCGCGTAATCGTGCCCGGGTGTTGCAGGTCGCCCGCGAACAGCTCGCCGCTGGTCTGCATCGCCCGCTGCGATTCGCCCTCGTACACGCATTGCGGGACACGCGGTTCGCTGCGGTGCTCGAACCCACCAGCGACAACGAGCCGCAGACGTCGGAGCTGAAGGCCGACCTCAACCGGTCCGTGGCGCACCAGCTCGACCGTGCGCGCCGAAGGGGCGACATCCGGCGCGACGTCAAGGCCGATGATGTGCGCCGCCTGCTCTGCGGTATCGAGCACGCCGTGCGATCCTGCGACAACGTCCCGGCACGCATCGAGGTCTACCTCGACGTCCTCCTTGAGGGCCTTCGCCCTTCTCGTTGATCTCCGCATGAGGCTGGCGGAGCGCGGGCTCGCCGTCACCGTCGTCGGCCGTGACACCGACCGTGGTGCCCGCGCGGTCGAGCGGATCGCCACGGTCGCGACCGGAGGCGCCCCGAGGTTCTTGGCGGCCGACCTCGCATCCCTGCGCGACGTCCGGGCCCTCGCCGCCCGATTGGCCGCCGAGGGGCCGCTAAAGGTCCTGGTCAACAACGTGGGCGCGATGTTCCCGGACCGGCGGGAGACCGTGGACGGGATCGAGGCGGCCTTCGTTCTCAACCACCTCTCGCCCTACCTGCTGACCGAACTCCTCCTCGACCGGCTCCGCGCCGGAGGGCTGAGCCGGATCGTCAACGTCAGCTCCGCAGCGATCCGGGCCGCCGGGCGCTTCTTCGACGCCGTCGAACCGCCCGGCAGCTACTACGGCTTCCACTGGTACGGCCGGGCCAAGCTCGCGAACCTCGCCTACACCCTGCACCTGGCGAGCGCCTGCGTGGCAGCGGTGTCACGGTCTTCGCGGCCGACCCCGGCGGTGCCGCCACCGACATGACCGATGGCACCATGCGCTCTCCGAAGATCGTCGCGCCGCCACTGCGCCTGCTCTGCCGCTGGTCCGCCGGATGTTCGAACGCTCCACGGCCGGCCCCGCCTCCGTGGCCGCCCGGCCCTCCATCGTCGCCGCGACCGACGCCTCGCTGGACGGGCGGACCGGCCTGCTCATCGGCCCTCGGGCCGCCTCCGTCCCCGTCTTCCGTGGCAGTACCGACCCGCGGACGGTCAACGACGTGCTCAGGCTCAGTCGGGAGCCGGCACCCCTCGGCTAGGCCCGACGAGGACGCCGAGTGGAGCGCGCCGCCGTCACTCGGGCCAGTCAGAGTTCATGATGACCTCCACGAAGTCGCCGCGCCTGAACCCGGGGACGAAGTGGGCCAGCACGTCCGCCTTGACGTTGCCGAAGGTGGTCTGCGGGCGGTCCTTGATGCCGTCGGTGAACGCGGCGAGAATCCGGTTCTTGAAGTCCGGTCGCGGGTGCGCCGCCACCACGGCCGCGCGCTGCTCGTCGGAGACCTCGTGGTAGCCGATGCCCAGGACGTCCAGCTCCACACCGCGAGTGACCAAGGCGATCTCGGGCGCCATGTGCAACGGGATCTCGGGAGTGGTGTGCAGGGCGATGGCCGTCCAGACCCGGTCGGCCGGCTCGCCCGTGACGCCGTGCCGGTGCAGGAAGCGGCGGGCCTCGTCGGCCCCGTCGATCTCGAACCGCTGGTCCGTACGCCGGAAACGCCGGGTCAGCCCAAGGTCATGGAACATCGCGGCCACGTACAGCAGCTCCGGATCGAAGTCCGGCTTCCGCTCCCGGCCGCGCAGCGCCCCGAACAGGAACACCCGCCGCGAGTGGTCGAACAAGAGCGGCGAAGCGGCATCGCGCACCAGTTCGGTCGCCTCGCGCGCCAGGACGCTGTCAGGGATCCGGACGCCCGCGATCGTCGTGCTCACGGTGTGCACCCTTCCTCGGCGGTCGGCTGCGCGCGGCGGCGGCGCCCACCGTCGCGGAACCATGGGCTGTGACGTCGACCGGATGTCGCGGTCACGGACGCGCGGGCGGCCGGTGACGGGCTAAGCCTTGGGCGTGAACTGCGAGAGTTCGTAGATGCCGAGAGACTTCTCGATGCCGGCGACCTCTTCGACCATGTCCTTGAAGCCATTGGCGCCGAATCGGCGGTGCTCCTCTTCCTCGAAGATGTCGCCCAGGTCGGTGAACTCCTTGGCGGAAACGACCTCGCGGAGCGCCGGGAACACGACGGTGTCCTCGCGGGCCTCGTGCGGCTCGTACATCCGGATGAACGCCGCCATGTCGGTGCGCAGCACTCCGGGATCGAGGTGGTACGAAGTCGTGCCGTCGCCGGTCATGTCCAGCAGCCGACCGGTGATGACGCGGCCACGGTCATGCTGGGTGATCAGGACGTCCACCGTGCGGGTGAGCCGTCCCGCCTCGCGCAGCCGGGGAAAGACGTACCGCTCCTCCAGCTCCTCGTGGTGCTCTTCGATGAACCGCCGGATGATCCCCGCCGAGCTGTGCAACTCCTGGGCGGGAACCTGGTCGCCGAGATCTATCCGCCGGATCACCTCGCGGTAGATCAGCAGGATGCGCTTGAGGACGCCGTGCTCCTGCATCAGATCCTCCGGCGGCGTGACCGGCACCTCCGTCCCGGAGGCCGCGGCCTCGGCCTCCGCCCTGCCCAGCCCAGGGGCACCGGCAACCGCACCGGCCGCCACGGCGGCCGACAGACCGAGGAGGTCGCGCCGTGGCACGGCGGTTCCTTCGGGTTGGGGCATGGGGTCCATCGTCGTCTCCTCGCGAAAAGTCCTTGCGCACGGAACTGTGGTGTTCCCGGGGACATGGCAAGGGACGCGATACTGCGCGTCATGCTCGCGTCCGGAATCGGTAGGTGCCGGTGGGGCGCGTTGCGGACGGTGGGGGGAGGCGTCGATCGGCGCGCGATCGGCTCGGCTTCGCTCAGGCGGCCAGCGGCGAACCGGAACGGGCGGGGCTGCGTCTCAACGGCCGCACATGGTCCCGTGGGAACAACGGCGAGGCGTCAGAAAGACTTGGCCAACGACCGGGCGGTAGGGATTCCGCACCTGCCGGTGGTGGTGTCGGGTCGGTGATCGCCCGTAGTCGCGGGCTGGAAAGCACGTTCAGACGGCCCTTGGCAGCTCTGGGCGAGGTCGCCCACACTCGGCGGCGCTCATTGGTCTGACCCCGGCGCGGCATGGGCGGGCGGCCGAGGACGACGGTGCCTGGGGTTCGGGTACGCCGTGCGGGACAACCGCACCCATCGGCGTCGGGATCGTGTTGTCGACCGGGTCACTCGATGAGAGGCAGCGCATGGACGCTGTGCGCATGATCTCTGGTGACCCGATGCAGGATGCAGGGTGGCACCGCCGTTCGTACCTCAGAGAAAGGCCGACGACGATGTGTTCGGTGAGCGTCCGTCCGCGTGAACGACGGGGAGCGCCAGCCGGGCTGGCCGGTTCTCCTCGTCCCCACGTGCATGGGGCGGACGACCTGCGCGGCGCCAACCGAGAAGGCGTGAATCGGTTCACCACCACCTGCGTGGGCGGACGCGTAGACCTGCGGCTGCGGTGCGGGCAGCGTCGGTTCACCCCCCACGTGCGTGGGGCGCACCACGATCACTGCGACTGCGAGGTGGTCCCCGTCGGTTCACCCCCACCTGCGTGGGGCGGACTTGTCCAGGGGGATGGTCGCCCATCCCGTATCCGGTTCACCCCCACCTGCGTGGGGCGGACTTGTCCAGGGGGATGGTCGCCCATCCCGTATCCGGTTCACCCCCACCTGCGTGGGGCGGACTGGAACGCCGCAACCTGCCCGAGGGCCACACGCGGCTCACCCCCACCTGCGTGGGGCGGACCGGTGACGGTCCCGGCGCTCACCCGGCCGCGCCGGCTCACCCCCACCTGCGTGGGGCGCACACTTCCCGACCTGCGGCGCAGCATGCCCGTTACCAAAACGCAACCACTACCACCGCGCCCTCCACTGACCGTGAAACCGCCCCACCACCCTACGTCACCATCACCACCCCCACCCCGCCTACCATGAGGACATGACCACCGGCGACCTCACCGCACCTGCGAGCCTTTCGCATGAAGGCCCGCCAGGCCCCGAACAGCTCGCCGTCGCCGCCAGCGTGTTCCAACTCCTCTCCGATCCGACCCGCCTGCACCTTCTCTGGACTCTGGCGCACGGCGAGGTCGATGTCACCACCCTCACCGAAGCCAGCGGCGCTTCCCGGACCGCGGTCAGTCAGCACCTTGCCAAGCTGCGCCTGGCCGGACTGGTCGAGGCCCGCAAGGAGAGCCGACGCTCCGTCTACCGGTTGCGCGACGGACACCTTCGCCGTCTCGTGCTGGAAGCGCTGAACCACGCCGACCACACGGTCACCGGCGAACCCCCGCACGCCTGACTCTCTGCACGCCTGACACTCCGTACGCCTGACTCTCTGCCTCTCACCGACCTCCCGTCGGCGGGCATTCCGGTCGACCCGCCGCCAAAGCGTCATGTCGACAAGGCGCGGATAAGGTTCATGCCGTGACGACATCAGCCCCGGCGGCGTCCGGCCCGGCGCTCGGCCCGGTGCGCGCGCGACGCGGTGGGACGCGGGTCCTGCTGCTGTCGCTGCTGGTGCTCGCACACTTCCTCTGTTCGGTGTGTCACGCCTCCGCCGCCTCATCGGCCTTCGCGGCCGCAGGACCGGCGACGGCCGCCGTCGCCGAGGCCGGGAAGGCCGACGCCGGCCCGACGACCGTTCTCTCCCACGCAGAGGAGCCGTCCCCCGAACGCCACGCGTGCGGCGGCGCCGACATGGGCGACCAGTGGCTCGCCGGAGGCAAGGCGTTCGCCGGGCTTTTTCTCGGTGCTCTCGCGATCGTGGCGCTCTGGCTGGCACCCCCGCGTCCCCGGCTGTGGTTCGTTCGGCCGTTCCCCGTCAGTTCCCTCGCCGGGACCAGGCTGCTCGTGACCCTGTGCGTCCAGCGGGTCTAGACCGAAGACCCGCCGCACGGTGACCGCTCACCGCGACTGACGCGGTCGCTCCCCTGCGCCCCCTTCGACGCGGTCCTGCCCGCGGCCCGTCCATGACCGGGCCGCCGCTCGCCCGCGTCCCCTCGCCTTTCCGCCATGCACGCGAGTCGGCGGCCACGCCCGCCGGCTCCCGCACGCGCCCTGGATGTGACATGACCAGAAACCTCGCCATCACGCTCGTCCTGATCATCGGCTCCGTCGTCGCGCTCGGCATCTTCGCCTACAGCGTCGACCGCGCCCCGGCACCGCCCGGCAGCAGCGAAGCCGCCGACTCCCCTTCCCCCTCCATCGCCCCGGAGGAACTCCTCGTCCGGGAGAACAGCCACTACCTGTCCCGCGCCGAGGGCGCCGCCGAAGACGCCGACGTCACCGTCGTGGAGTTCCTCGACTTCGAGTGCGAGGCGTGCCGCGCCCAGTTCCCCGTCATGGAGCGGCTGCGCGAGGAGTACGACGGCCGGATCAACTTCGTCATCCGCTACTTCCCACTGCCCGGCCACACCAACTCCGAGCCCGCCGCGGCCGCCGTGGAGGCCGCCGCCCAACAGGGCGCCCTGGAGGAGATGTACATCCGGATGTACGAGACCCAGGCGGAGTGGGGCGAGTCACAGGACTCGCAGACCGACGTGTTCGTCGGCTTCGCCGATGACCTCGGCCTGGACGTCGAGGAGTTCACCGCCACCATGGAGGACCCGGCGACCCTGGAGCGGGTGCGGGCCGACTTCGAGGACGGCGTCGCGCTCGGTGTGCAGGGCACCCCCACGATCTACGTGAACGGCCGGCAGACCGACAGCATGCCCAGCTACCGGGTGCTCTCGGACATGATCGACCGCGAGCTGGGCGCGTGACCCCCGAGAACGCGCCCGCCGCCCCCGGCGCAGGCGTTCCCATCATCAGCCGGGCCCTGCCCTGGCTGCTCACCGTCGGCGGGGCCGTCGGGCTGGTCGCGGCTGCGGCGCTCCTGGTCGAGAAGCTGAACGTGCTCCGCGACGCCGACTACCAGCCGACCTGCAGCATCAACCCGGTCATCTCCTGCGGGACGGTGATGAACTCCCCGCAGGCCGAGGTCTTCGGGGTGCCCAACCCGCTGATCGGGATCGCCTGCTTCGCCGTGGTGACCACCATCGGCACGGCGCTGCTCGCCGGAGCTCGCTTCCACCGCTGGTTCTGGCTCGGGCTGCAGGGCGGGGTCGTCTTCGGCGCGGGCTTCGTGCACTGGCTGATCTTCCAGAGCCTGTACCGGATCAGCGCGCTCTGCCCCTACTGCATGGTGGTCTGGGCGGTCACCGTGCCGATCTTCTGGTACGTCACCCTGCACAACCTGCGCGCCGGGCACCTCCCGGCCGGCGGGTGGGCGCGTCGCCCGCTGGACGTGCTCGCCCGTAACCACACGGTCGTGCTGACCGTGTGGGCGCTGGTGGTCATCGCGGCCATCGGGCAGGCGTTCTGGCCGTACTGGCGGACGCTGCTGTGAGTCCGCCGTCCGGGCCGGTCCGCATGGCGCGGACCGGCCCGGCACTCGCTCACGGAACGCTCGAATCCGGGTCGGCGAGTCCGTCGCCGGAACCCCTCATCAGGGGACGGAAGGCCCTGGCACGTAGGGGATTCGGTAAGGTTCGAGACGTGTCGGGGATAACGGTGGCGAAGCGGCGATCCGATGTCCGGATCCTTGTGCTCGCGCTGCTGTTCCTCGCCCATCTTTTCAGCTCGGTGTGCAACGCCGACGTCGCGGAGGCGGCGACCGGCACCGGCACCTCTGCGGCCGCCGCGTTCACACCCGGCATGTCCGCCGACGACACCGCCGAGCGCCGGCACCAGTGCGAGCTCGGCGCCGGGATCGGAATCAGCGTCGACAAGCGCGGCGTGGTGAAGATCTTCGCGCTCACAGCGCTCGGGCTGACCGCTGTCGGCCTCCTGTGGGGCGGTCCGCCACGTTACGCGACCCTGTCGCCACCGCCGCCGCATGCCGTGGCCCGCGGCGGAACCCGGCTGCTACGCACGCTGTGCGTCCAGCGGGTCTAGCACCCCGTTCGCGACTTCCGGTCGTCCCAGCCGTCCGCCCGAAGTTTCGGATCCGCTTCCGGCCCTCCCGCCGGACGCCGTGAGACGACCGGTTCCCGCCCACCCGCGCCTGCTCCCCGCGGGTATCCGGGCGTCCTGGCCGGTTCCCCTTCTCCGGGCCGGCCGCTCCCCGTCCCTGACGCAGGGACTCTCGACGATCACACGGAGACCTCCCCACGATGATGGACACCTTCCGCTCCCCGCTGTCCACAAGAATCGGTGCCGGGCTGGCGGCGCTCGGGCTTCTCACCGCCGTCGGCTGCTCCTCCGGCGACGCCGACACCTCCGGCTCCGAGCAGTCCGGCGGCGAGCCGGCCGCGCTGAGCATCACCCCCGAGGACGGCGCCGCCGAGGTCCGCCCGGACCTGCCCATCTCGGTCGTCGCCGAGAGCGGCACCATCACCGACGTCCAGGTCGCGATCGCCGGCCTGGAGGCCGAGGGCGCCAACGAGATGACCGGCACCCTGAACGAGGACAAGACCGAGTGGACCAGCGACTGGACCCTCGCCCCCGGCTCGGAGGTCACCGTCACCGCTACGGCGGAGAACGGCGACGGCGAGGAGACCGAGGTCGTGAGCGAGTTCAGCACGCTGGCCGCAGAACCGGGTCGGCGTCTGGAGCTCCAGTCGAACTTCCCCACCAGCGGTGAGACCGTCGGCGTCGGCATGCCGGTCATCGTGAACTTCGACCTGCCCGTGCAGAACAAGGCGCAGGTGGAGGCCGCGATGGAGGTCACCTCAGAGGAGCCCGTCGCCGGCGCGTGGAACTGGTTCGGCGACCAGATGGCGGTCTTCCGCCCCGAGGAGTACTGGCAGCCCAACCAGGACGTGGTCGTGAACCTGCGCCTGGCCGGGGTGCAGGCCGCCGACGGCGTCTACGGGATCGAGAACCACCAGCTTCGCTTCGAGGTCGGCCGGTCACAGATCACCCGGATCGACAGCGACACCAAGCGCATGCTCGTGGAGCGCGACGGAGAGCAGATCCAGGACTTCCCCACCAGCCTCGGCATGGCCACCACCCGGGCCTACACCACCACCAGCGGCGTGCACCTGACCATGGAGAAGTACGACCGGCTGGTCATGGACTCGGCCACCGTCGGGATCCCCGAAGGCCACCCGGACTACTACAAGCTGGACGTCGACTACGCCGTCCGGTTCTCCAACAGCGGCGAGTTCACCCACTCGGCACCGTGGAACAACCAGCTCGGCGAGGCCAACCTCAGCCACGGCTGCCCCAACCTCGCTCCTGAGGACGCCCGCTGGTTCTACGAGAACTCCTACATGGGCGACCCGCTCATCATCACCGGCACCGACCGCGAACTGGAGGTCGACAACGGCTGGGGCTACTGGCAGCGCTCCTGGGAGGAGTGGCTGGACAACAGCGCCACCGGCGAGGCCGACAACACGGGAGAGGCGGGCACCGCGGGGTCCCCGTTCTCCGCGGCGGAGTAAGCCGCCGCTCGCCCGACCCGTGATCCGGCTCCGGAGCCGCCACCGGAGCCGAGTGCCGCCGTCGACCGTCTTCCCCACGGTCGGCGGCGGCGCTGTTGTACGTGGCGTGGTCCGCTGGTCCGAGCACGGGGGAACGTTAGGCGGGGTGGTATCGGTGACGGTGACGTAATGTGGTGGCGCGGTTTCAAGGGTGGTGGAGGGGGCGGTAGTAGTGGTTGCGTTTTGGTAACGGGTGTACTGCGCCGCAGGTCGGGAAGTGTGCGCCCCACGTCCGTGGGGATCCCCCCGCCCCCCATCCCCCGTCATCGCCCACCGCCGACCTCACCCGAGGTCGCCCAGAATCTCCACCAAAGGCTCGGGGCTCTCCGGCCCCACGTGTGGGGCCTCCAGTAAGTGGACGTCGAACCGGTTCCCTGGTGTCGCCTCGTCCGCCTCCCGGATCATGCGGTCCTGGAGGGCGAGCGGAATCGTGCGGTCCAGGGTGCAGCGGATGTAACTGCGCGGGACGCGGCCCCAGGTCGTCGTGTCGCTGCGGGCGTCGTCGAGGGGGACCAGAGCGGACTCGTCCGGTTCGAAGGTGTTGAGGATGCTCCGGAACGCGTTGTCGTCGTAGTTCTCGGCGAGAGCCGCTTTCGCCGCGGTGAGGAACTCGGGGTCCGCCGAGCGCCAGTTGGTCCGGTTGACGCCGAGGCGCTCCGGGTCACCGACGCCCGGGATCACGGGTGGCGTACCGGCCTCGGGGGTGAGGACGTAGTCGAAGACGCTGCGCAGCCGCACGCAGCAGAACGCCGTCAGGTATACCAGCCGGCTGATCAGGTCCGGCACCTCGTTGGCCACGCCGGTGATCGTGGCGCCGCCCATGCTGTGTCCCACCAGGACGACCGGCCCGTGCCGGGCGGCTCGGCGCACCACCTGGGTGACGTGGCGGACGTTGTCGCCCAGGGTGGTTTCGGCCAGGACCGGTGACGGTTCGGTGGCGAGGGCGTCCAAATCCTGCGGCGCCTGGTAACTGAGCGGGAAGTTCGCCGCCGATCCGTGTCCGGGGAGATCGACCGCCAGTGCGTGGTGCCCCGCCATCGCGAGGCCGGCGACCAGTTGGGCGTAGGACTGCGCGTTGCCGTTCGAGCCGTGCACGATCACGAAGGTCGGCCGATCCGCGTCGGCGTCCGGTCGTGGCGACGCGTGGGCAGGCGGCGTGCCCACCGTGAGTGCGGCTCCGCCCGCTGTTCCGGTGAGCACCGTGGCCGCGCGCAGCAGTCCGCGGCGGCTCACACCACCGGTGTGCGTTTCGCGTCCCGTGGCCGATGGCTCACGCATGTGTCCTCCCGGACGCGCGGTGGGCGAGGGCCCAGACGAGCAGGGCCGCGCCTGCGGCGCCGACCAGGAGGTCCGTCCACTGGGGAAGGCCCGCGCCGCGGAGCAGGCCGGCGACGCCGAAGCTGGTGTCCCACACCGCCTCGGTTACGGCCGATCCGAATCCCTGGATGATCAGGACCGTTCCGAGGACCCAGCGCACCCCCTGCCAGCCGGAGTCGCTGTGCCGCTTTGTCGTCATGACGATGTCCTTTCACCTCGACATCAGAGGTTCCGATGCGAGTGCATCGGATCGTAGCAGCGTTCCGATGCGCTCGCATCACATAAACTCGACGCATGCCCAGACAGGTGGATCACGACGGCCGGCGGCGGCAGATCGCGCAGGCGGTCTTCGAACTCATCAGCGAACGCGGGCTTGAGGCCGCGACCCTGCGCGACGTCGCGACGCGGGCCGGGGTCTCCATGGGTGCCGTCCAGCGGTGCTTCTCCACCAAGGAGGAGATGCTGATCTTCGTCGCGGAGCACGCCAACCAGCAGGTCACCGAACGTGTGCGGCGGCGGATCGCGGAATCAGCGGACCCGGAGTCGGGGCTGACGATGCTGGAACAGACGCTGGTCGGGATCGTGCCGGTCGACGAGCAGAGCCGCGCGGAGGCGCGGGTCTGGCTGGCCTTCGTCGCCCAGGCGGCCGTCAACCCCAGGCTCGCGGACGTCCAGCGGCAGCAGTACTCCGGCCTGGCGGAACTCTTCGCCCTGCTCATCCGGATGGCGAAGGACGCCGGGCACGTGCGGCCGGACGTCGACCCTGACCGGGAGGCCGACGAACTGCTCACCCTCGCCGACGGGCTGAACGTCCAGATCCTGTTCGATCGCTACACGCCGGAGGCGGCGCGGGCCGCCCTCGACCGGCGGATCGCCGCCCTTCGCGTGCGGGCCGCCGAACCGGCACGGTGACCGGCCCCGGTGGGGTTCCGGAGGCGCGGCGGCTACGCTCGGCACATGACCCACACGTGGCAGCCCTCGGCGCCGGGGGTACTTCGGCTGCCCTCGGGACGGCTCGTCCGCGGCCGGGGGCTGCGCCACCCGTTCCCGGAAGGGCCGGAGCCCGACTTCGCGCTGTACCTGCTGGGCGGCGAACCGCCTCCGGTCACCTGGGAGGTCCGATGGGTCCGCTGGCGGGACTTCTGGCTGCCATCCGACCACATCGCTTTCCGGGCCGCCCTGCAGGAGGCGTGGCAGCGGTCCGAAACCGCACGCGTCGAGATCGCCTGCGGCGGCGGTAACGGACGGACCGGAACGGCGCTCGCCTGCCTGGCCGTGCTGGACGGTGTGCCGGCCCATGACGCGGTCGGCTACGTCCGGAAGCACTACCGGCCCCGCGCCGTGGAGACGCCCTGGCAGCGCCGCTTCGTCACCCGCTTCCCGGACACGGCGGCGGTCTGACGCACGCGGCGGCCCCGGGCGGCGGGTGCGTCGATCAGCCGGCCGCCGGAGGCGCCGCAGGGGACGCGGTTCCGGGTGGGACGGCCGGGCGGGAGCCGGCCGCGGGGCGACGGCGGGTGAACCGGTCGCGGATCATCGCGGTGATCGAAGGGCCGCCGGCGAAGCACCAGAGGGCGATGACGGGGTCGCAGATCGCACACCCCAGCGACGAGTGCTCCGCGAAGGGGATGATCGGATCGCCGCTCAGGTGGTGCGCGGCATCCCAGACGGTGTGCATCAGCCAGGCGATGCCGATGAACTTCCACGAGTTCAGGCCACGGAAGGCGACGTAGGTCGCGACGGCCGCGAAGGCGAACTCCCACGCGCCGAAACCGCCGCCGCTGAGGTAGGCGGCGCCGGCTCCGGCGACGAAGATCGCGTTGAACCCGCGCCGATGCCGCTCCGGGATGAGGGAGCTGAGGAGTACGTACGTGCAGCCGATCAGGATCGGCGCGATGTAGGTCCCGAAAAATGCCATGGTCCGATTCCGCAATCTCTTGGTGAAAGCGACAGCGAGAGTTCGCGGAGTCGATGCTAGGAAGCGCTGCTGGCGTGCGGGAGTGGCCGGATCGACAATCTCCAACGGGATTCCGCCATTGGATGTGGCCGGCCGGCAGGACGGGCATGGCGGGGCGCACGGTCATCCCGCGCACATCGAGGCACCGGCCCGGCACGCCCGGACCGCCGCCGAACGCCGGACCCGTCCGTCACCCGTCCGGGCACGCCCTCGACACCGGCCGTCGGACGGCGTCCTTCCCTCGGCCGGTGCCACCCGCGCACAAGGGCGGGTCACTCGGGCGGGTACATCTCCAGGCGGACCTTCGCCTTGCCGAACCTTCTCTCGGCGATGTCCTCGGGGCGCATCAGCCAGAAGATGGTGCCCAGCGAGGTCTTGCCCGCCATCGCGGGGATGTGGGCTTGGGCGAGCAGCCGCCAGGGTGTGGTGTCGCCGTCGGGGTAGGGCGGCAGGCACGGGTCGTCCCAGATGGGAGAGGCGTGCCCGCCCAGGGTGAGCTCACCGGCCGGGGCGTTGTCGTAGCCGATGTCGCCGAACTCCTCCCACCTCTGTGACCATTCCTCGTCGGATTCGATGACGTCGTGGCCGGTGGACGGCATGTTCCAGGCGGGATGTCCGTGAAGGGGGAACGGCTCGCTGACGTAGCCGGCGTGCTCCGCTTCCGGCTGCCGTTCGGCGGTGGGGATTCCGGCGGGAACGTAGACGACCCGTCCTTCGGTGTCCTCGGAGTCGTCCCCCCATTCGGGCTCGTCCTTGTTGCCGAAGAACAGCAGGTGTCCGTCCTTCGGCAGGGGGAGATCGAGGCCGCCGGGCAGCGCCGCGCAGTCGACCGAGGCGAAATAGTGCGGGTAGCCGGTCCATTCGACGTCCGGCGGCAGCAGCGGCAGCCCTCCGTACCGCCCGACGACGGGGCCGGGGCCGTGCTCTTCCGGCCGCAGCTCGATCCGTGGCAGGGCGAATCGCAGTGCCCAGTCGATGAGGTGTTCGGGGATTCCGTACTCCCGCGCGCTCGCGCGGAACTCCTGACGTCTCTCCATGGCGTCCGAAGCCTGCCACACACCGGCTTCCTCCGCGAACATGCGTACCGACGGCACCGTTGCCCGAACCCGGCCACGCGGCCGCGGCCGGGGACGGACGGCCGAATCTCCCGGCCGGTATCGCTACCGGCGAACCCTACGGACAGGACGCAAGGCCAGAACGGCGCCGGCCACGGTGGCGGCGACGCACGTCCACGCGAACAGGTCCCCCACCCTGCTGTAGACGGTGGCGACGCCATCGACCGGGACGTCGACCACCATCGAGCCGCCGCCCGAGGTGAAGTAGTCCGCCGCGGCGAGCGTGCGGCCGTACGGGTCGACCGTCGTAGAGATGCCCCTGCCGACGGGACGGACGAGCGAGAAGCCGTTCTCCACCGCGCGGAACATCGCCTTCTCGGCGTGCAGCTTCTTGATGGCCGCCCACTCGTTCGCCGGCAGCAGCATGATGTCGGCGCCCCCGGCACCGGCCTGGCGCATGGTCGCGGGGAAGTTGAGGTCGTAGCAGATGGCGGTCGCCAGCCGGCCGAACGGCGCGTCGTGCAGCGGCGTCTCGCCCGGCCCGGCTTCGTAGGGCTCCAGGACGGGGATGGGGTGCGCCTTGTCGTAGGTCCAGGCCGTCGAGCCGTCCGGGGCGATGAGGACGGCCTGGTTGCGCAGGTACGGCGGCTGCTCGATGTAGACCGACATCGCGGCCTCGACATAGACCTCGTGCTCGCGGGCGACCTCCCGGATCCGGTCGATCAACTCGTCGCGGTGCGTCTCCAGAGTGAACGCCGCCGACTCGTTCCACACGACGAGGTCGGCCCCGGCGCGCGCCTCATGGACGGTGCGGTCGATCAGCTCGTCGTTGATGGCAGCGAAGTCGCGGCGCACCTGGTCCGGATCGGCGGTGACGATCGCCTCCAGCGAGTCGTACTTCGCGAAGGCCGGGGACATGGTGGTGTCATGGCTCGCCTCGCTCAGCGTGACACCTGCCGCGCGCACGCTCTCGGTCGGTGTCGGGGCGAACGCCAGGCGCGCGCCGCCGGCCAGGACGACGCAGCCCAGCACCGCGGCGCTCGCCGCCGCGGCCCGGAGAGCGGTGCGCCAGGCCCGCCCCGCGGTGAGCGCGTGCGCCGCGACCGTGGCGGCCCACGCGACGAGGAAGCTCACGCCGTACACGCCGGTGACCGCGGAGACCTGAACGAGCGGGAGCGCCTCGTGCTGGGTCGATCCCAGAACGCCGTAGATGCCGCCGACCGGACTCAGCGAGCTCTGGGCGAACTCGGTGGCGACCTTCGCGGCCGGGAACACCAGCGTCGACAGCAGGACCGAACGTGCCGCCAGCCTGGGCGCCACCAGCCGGTCCAGCAGGAACGGCACTGCCTGCACGGCCCCCAGGCCCACGGCGATCAGCAGCAGCGGCGGGGAGGACAGCTCCGCTCGCCACAGCCAGAAGACGACGCCGCACGCGGAGATCGCCCAGAGCCACACCAGCGCGGCGGCCGGGCGGCCGGTGCGGGCGAAGTGAATGAGGAACACCGGGTACAGCCACGCGGCCAGGGCGATGTCGGAGTTCGTGTGCGTCGCGAAGAGGGACAGGACGCCGCCCACGAGCAGCCAGAGGTACCTCCGGCGTCGTCCGGCCGGTCCGTCATGAGGGGAGAAGGCCACGGCGGGCCCTTTCTCGGTAGGAGAACAACGGGTCTGGGCCGCCGGTACGGCCCGTCGTGCACACTAGGAACGCCGGTCCGCCACGGCCATGAGGCCGTCCACCCGGCTGGATGCGGCCCCCCGCAGCAGCATCCCGGCGGCTAATGGGGCGAACCGCATGGCCCCCTCTCCGGGCGGTCTCCCGCTGTCACCACCACCGCCTACGCTGCGGCGCGTCATCCACACAGCCATGAGGAGACCGACGTGACGGACGAGGACCCGACCATGCGCCGCATCGCCGACGCCATCACGCTGCACCGGGACGGGGACGCCGCCGGGGCTCGGCAGCGGTTCGCCGAGATCTGGGCGGACATCTCTCCGGACGGGGACACCTTCCACCAGTGCGTTCTCGCGCACTACATGGCCGACCTCCAGGACGACCTTCGGGACGAGCTCGTGTGGGATCTTCGGGCGCTGGCCGCGGCGGACGCCTCCAGCGACGACCGCGTCAAGCGGTACGACTCGTCCCTGGATCTGCGCGGCTTCTACCCGTCCCTGTACGTCAACCTCGCCGACGACTATCACCGGCTGGGCGACCACGCGAAGGCCCGGGCACACCTCGACCAGGCCGAGGCACACGCGGACACGCTCCGGAACGACGGCTACGGGGACACCATCCGTTCGGCCATCCGCCGCCTCGCCGCCGAGCTCGCCGAAGCCGAGACCGCACCGCGGAACGGCGCCCGCTGACGGCGACCTGCCGGCCGACCGGCGCCGGAGCCCCGAAACGTCCCGTGGCAGGGTGGCCGGCCACGAACCGGTCAGCGGAGCCGGCACCGATCACGGCTGTCGAGGGCTGGGCGTTCGCACCGCGAGGACACGGACTCCCGATGGAGAACGGGACCGCACGACGCCCCCACATTCACCGCTGCTCGCTCCGCCCCGACTCGTCGCCTGCGTGCGTGCCGCCGGGTGCGTCTTCACCGAGCGGGAGGCGACCGTGACCGCCGACGCCGCGCGTACCCCTGAGGAACCGACCGAGCTGGTCGACCGGAGCCGCCCCGGATCGCCCCTCGGCCTCGTCCTTGGCCGGACGGAGTTCCGCGGGGCGTGATGCGGGGTGTTCGTCCCGCGGTCCCGCGGCGACTTCATGGCCCGCGAAGCCTGGCCCTGACCCGGCCGGGCACCGTGGCGGCCGATCTGTGCTGTGGCCCGGGCTTGACGCGCCAGGACCGCCACCGACGCGGGGCGCGTGGCCGGCGGTCACCTGCTCGTGGAGGCGTCCACTCGTCAGGCCGCGGACGCCGCTCTGGCGTTCACCGCGGCCGGTCTCGCCTGCAGATACGGACGCGTCAGGAGCGAGAGGCGACCATGCTGGTCGGCACCCGTACCGGGGGAAGCCCAGCGTCTGGCCAGCCGGGTACGGCTTTCGCCAGGGCGGTCGAGCAGCTCGGCGGCCCGGTGTGCCGGCTCCGGTCGCCCTCCGCGTAGGCCGCCCGGACGGGCGCCTCCTGCGATCGGGAGCGCCCGCCGCAACTCTCCGGTGGCGATCACTCCCCGTGCCGTGGCTCGATCACGCAGTCCGGGCCCGGGAACATGAGGGACTCGTGGCCGTCGCTGAAGCGCACGAGATAGGGCGGTGCGCCCTCGGATCCCCGGACTTCGACGATCTCGCCCCGCTGTGTCGGAACACCGACCGTCTTGCTGTGCACTTGGATGACGTCGCCGATGCTCGCCCGCATGCCCACTCCTTCGAGGTCGATCGCCACGGCCGGTGCGTGACCGTCGCACAGCACACAGTAATCAGCCGCACGGTGGCTCGTCGCGGTAATCCACAACGGCTCCGCCGGTGACGGCCCGCGCCATCCGTACGATGGCGCGGGCGACGTGTTCCGGACAGCCGTCACTCCGCGCACTGCCCGCCGAAACGGCGGCCGTGATCGCTCGGCGAGCCGATGACCGTGCCCTCCGTGTCCCGGTCGGCCAGCCGCAGCGCGTCGATGAGATCGGCCCGGGCCCGCGCCACCCGGGACCGCACCGTGCCCACCGGGACGCCGGTCATCCGCGCCACCTCCGCGTAGGAGAACCCGTCGAGCTGGGTCAGCACGAACGCCGTCCGGCGCGGCTCCGCCAGACGGTTCAGCAGGTCGCTGAGCACCAGCTCCTCGTCGAACCTCGACCCGATGCGCGCCGGAGCCATCGGCACCAGGTCCCAGTCCGCGACCCCGGTCGTCTTCGGCCGGGCGGCGAGCGAGCGGTACCGGTCCACGACGGTCCGGCGGGCGATCGACAGCAGCCAGACCCGTGCCGACGACCGGCCCGCGAACCGCGGCAGGCTGCGCAGCGCCCGGATGTAGGTCTCCTGGGTCAGCTCCTCCACCGCCTGCGGATCGGCCATCCGGGCGATGTAACCGGCGACCTGCCGGCGCGTGGCCCGGATCAGCTGTTCGGCCGCGTCCTCGGCGCCGTCCCGGGCCGCGAACGCCATATCGGTGATCAGTGCGTCATCCATGGCGTGTCACCACCGGGAGACGGCGGCCCTGATCGGCCATGATGGTGCGATGAAGTGCGTGGACTGCCGGACAGCCGTCTCCGCCGAACTCGACGGCGAGGACCCGGGCCGGCCGGCCGAGGAGGTACGTGACCACCTGGAGTCGTGCGCGCGATGCGCCCGCTGGCAGGCGGCCGCCCGCGACCTGCGTCCGTTGATCAGGGGATTGCGCCCGGCGGCGGTACAGAGACCGGGCGGTGACGAGTAGATCCCGACGGTACGGGGACGGGTGACCGCCAGAACTGGTGTTCCACGGCATGGTGAATGATTCCTCGGTTCCCTACCGTGCCGCGCGAGCACCACGCGGGCGTCCGCGCACACGGCGACGAAGGCGCGTCCCGGGCGGCTCCCGGCAGGGTCGGGCGCAGGCCCCGGAACGGAGTTTCGGACCAGGCGGCGGCAGCGCTCGCACCGCCGCGAACATCCGGATGCCCGGCGCTCATCGGCGCACGGACACGAGCCGCGGTGGCCTCCGGGACATGTCCGGCGGTGCCGCCCGCCGGCGATCCGCGCCGCGCGCCCGCACCACGCGTGCCGGTGTTCGCGACGTCCCATCGCCCAGGCGGCAGCCGTCGGACACGCCCGCGGCCACGACGGGCCGGCGCATCACGTCAGGCTGGTCAGAACCGGGGCGGAGCGCGCAGAACGACGACGTGCCGCAGCGCCGCGGGCCGGGGCCTGCCCGGCACGGTCCGCGGGAACCCGGCCGGTCGGCGGACCGCCGGAACGGGCACCGGCCGCAACGGCGACCAGAGCGGCCCGAACAGCAGCGTGACCACCTGGCCGGCCAGCGAGAAAGCGGCGGCCTCACCGCACCGGAGCCAGCACGCGCTGACGGCGGCGGCCACGAGGTGCGCGGCGAGCATCCCGGTGCCGGATCCGGTGGGATCGGCGTCCAGCGCCATGCCGCTCATCGGGTGGCCGGTCACCGGCGCGGCGCCGGGTGAATCCGCCGCGCCACCGGCGGGCGGGCTCGCCACCAGCGAAAAGAACAGGTGCAGCGCCAGCTGGCCCCACAGCATCCAGCCGAGGATCATCCCGAGGCCCCGCTCACGACCGGCCGCGGCGCGAGCCGCCACGAAGACGGCGGCGAAGACCATGAGGAGCGCCGGCGCGCCGATGGCGTGCCCCGACGTCAGCGCGTGGCCGCTGGCCGACAACCCGACGGCCACGCCGGCGAACATTCCGGCGCGGAGCCATCGTGGCGGGGGCGGCGCTGACATCGTGCGCCCATCGTGCCACCGCGCGCGCCGCCTACGCCGCCGGGGCACGGCTACCAGGCGCGGAGTCCCGGCGGCGTTACCCGCCGGGCATGGTGGGTAGCCGCTTCGCGTACAGGTCGCGGAGTCCCGCCTCGGACCCGGACCGCCGTGTCAGCGTCGGGAAAGGCCAGTCATGGAACAGTCGCGCGCGCCGGTACTCGAAGCGATCTCGGCCTTCCACCGGCGTGGGGACGTCTCCTTCAACCCGCCCGGACACAAACAGGGACGGGGCATCGACCCCCGGGTCCGAGAGGTCCTCGGTGACGCCGTCTTCACCTCCGACATCCTTTCGATGAACGCGCTTGACGACCGGCTCATGAGGGGTCGGGTGGTCGAGCAGGCCCAAGAACTGATGGCCGAGGCGGTGGGCGCCGACCACACGTTCTTCTCCACCTGTGGCAGCTCACTCTCCGTCAAGAGCGCCCTGCTGGCGGTCGCGCCGCCGGAGTCCCGGCTCCTCGTCTCGCGCAACGCCCACAAGTCGGTGGTGGCCGCTGTTGTTCTCGGCGGGGTGTGGCCGGTCTGGGTGCATCCGCACTTCGACGGCGATCTGCACCTCTCGCACCCGCCGGAGCCGGAGGACGTACGGCAGGCCCTGACCGAGCACCCCGACGCACGGGCCATGCTGCTCATCAGCCCCACGGACTACGGCACCTGCGCCGACATCGCGGGCGTGTCCGAGGTCTGCCACGAGCACGGCGTTCCACTCGTCGTGGATGAGGCGTGGGGCGCGCACTTTCCGTTCCACGACGGCTTGCCGCAGTGGGGGGTGAGTGTCGGGGCCGACGTGGTCCTGACCAGCGTGCACAAGATGGGCTCCGGGCTGGAGCAGAGTTCGGTGTTCCATTTGCGCGGCGACCGCGTCCGCCCGTCCACACTGCGCGCGTGCGAGGATCTGCTGGGCACGACGAGCGCGTCGGTGCTCATGTTCGCCGCACTCGACGGCTGGCGCCGGCAGATGGTCCAGCAGGGCCGCCCCCTCCTGGACGCCGCGATCCGGCGCGCCGAACGCGTCCGCGAGGAGCTGGACGCGGTGCCCGGGCTGTCGATCCTCGGCCGTGAGATCGTCCGGCCCGGATGTGCCGCCGACCAGGACGTGCTCAAGATCGTGGTGGACGTGCGGGAACTCGGGGTCAGCGGTTACCAGGTCGCCGACTGGCTGCACGAACACGCACACCTCAACGTGGGACTCGCCGACCACCGCAGGGTCGCCGTGCAGATCACCCACGCCGACGACGATGACACGGTCGGGTATCTGGTCCAGTCGTTCCGCCGGGTGGTGACGGCGTCCACCGATATGGAACGCATGCCGGAGGTGAGGCCGCCTCGGCCTGGCGCCCTGGAGCTGGAGACGGTCATGCTGCCCCGCGACGCCTTCTTCGGGGCGAGCGAGACCGTCCCCCTGGAGAAGGCCGGGGGACGGGTAGCGGCGGAGTTGGTCAGCCCGTACCCGCCGGGCGTCCCGGTGCTGGCACCCGGTGAGCGCATCACGTCGGAAGTCCTCGACTACCTCGCCAGCGGCCCACCGGCGGGGATGCTCATCCCGGACGCGGCCGATGGGTCGATGCGGACACTGCGGGTGGTGGCGGAGTGAGGAGAACGGGGACGGGTGCCGGGCCGGGAGCGCGACATGAAGAGTGGCGCGCGTCACGGACCGGCGAGTTGGCGGGCGGGCGCTCCGCGGCTATAGTTCTTCGAGTCGCCTGAAACGAGACGGGTTCTGCGCCCGGATCGAGGCGACCGTCTTCTCTCGGGAGCACCGGACGCCGACAGGCGGTCGGCCCCACCACCCAACGGTCTTGGACGTCGATTCGTTCTGGCATACTCGTTGTGCCCTGAATTGATCGTCGACTATTTCCGTGTCGTGGTTCGGGAGCGTTGCGAAAACACCGGTTTGGTGGAAGCGGAACGGTCCTGATAATGTGAAGACACAACGGAACGAGAGGCCGGATGTAGAATCCGGAATCGAAATTCCGACTCCTCTTTCAGGGGGATCGCGAAAAGCGCCGAGTTGGTGCCGGAGCGGGAACCTGATAAAGTGGAGACACAACAAAGCGGATTCGCCGCCTCGATAGAAGAGCTGGTTCCGGGTTGTTCCGGTGGCTTGTATACGAGTGAAGCGGTTGTTTCTTGAGAACTCAACAGCGCGTGTTTGTTTTCTTTGTGCCAAAGTTTGTTTTGGCCCCGTGGCATCATCGATGGATGGTGCCGGGGTTCCTTTGATTGACCGGCCTTTCGGGGCCGATCGTCAGGGTTTCTCTTCGAGGTTTACCGCTACCCGGGTTTCTGGGTGGGGGTTGTTCGGCCTTTGATGGAGAGTTTGATCCTGGCTCAGGACGAACGCTGGCGGCGTGCTTAACACATGCAAGTCGAGCGGTAAGGCCCTTCGGGGTACACGAGCGGCGAA
>NZ_JBHTBH010000003.1:348975-501707 GCF_042664915.1 Marinactinospora rubrisoli | reverse complement strand
GAGACGGCGAACCCGACCATAAGCACGAAAGGTGAGCCGCCGAGCGTCCGGAGTCGCCGACGCCGACCGCCGAAGGCCACACCCGCGTCAGCGGCGAAGGAAAGCGAGACGGCGAACCCGACCATGAACACCAAGGGCGAGCCGCCGAGCGTCCGGAGTCGCCGACGCCGACCGCCGAAGGCCACACCCGCGTCAGCGGCGAAGGAAAGCGAGACGGCGAACCCGACCATGAACACCAAGGGCGAGCCGCCGAGCGTCCGGAGTCGCCGACGCCGACCGCCGAAGGCCACACCCGCGTCAGCGGCGAAGGAAAGCGAGACGGCGAACCCGACCATGAGCACCAAGGGCGAGCCGCCGCCCCGTCAAGCCGGCAGCAGCCCCGCGGCCAGTCCGGGGGCGTACACCAGCAGCACGAACCGTGCCGTCCGGGTCACCATGGTGATCCCGGTGAACCAGCCGAGCGGCATCCGGATCGTCCCGGCCAGCACGGAGACGAGCATGAACGGCGGGATGCTGGAGAACGAGCTGACCGCGACGAGCCCGCCCGCCCACACCGGCCGGCGCTCCGCCTTCTCGCGCAGGGCGGCGATCCGGCCGCTCCACCGGCTGGGACGGTCGGCCTTGCGGCGCAGCCACGGCAAGTCGAGAACGCCGCGGCCCAGGTAGTAGTAGACGATCTTGCCGAGCGTCTGGCCGAGGCCGGCCGCCAGCGCCATGGCCAGCAGGGCGCCCTCGCCCAGGAGCGTGGCCGCACCGACCAGGTACAGCTCGATGTTCACGAACGGCAGCAACGCCGAGGTCAGCGCGATCCCGAAGGCGAGCGCCGTCTCCCCCACTCCCCCGCCCCGCTTCCCAGTGCCGCCGGCCGGGCTACTGCTCGGCCGCGGCCAACTGGCCGCAGGCGCCGTCGATCTCCTGACCGCGAGTGTCGCGGATCGTCACCGAGACGCCGTGCGCGCGCAGTCGGCGGACGAACTCCCGTTCGTCCTCGGGCCGCGACGCCGTCCACTTGGAGCCCGGGGTGGGGTTCAGCGGAATCAGGTTGACGTGCACGAGATGCCCGGCCAGCAGTTCGCCGAGCAGGTCGGCGCGCCATGCCTGGTCGTTGATGTCGCGGATCAGCGCGTACTCGATGGAGACCCGCCGGCCGGTGGTGCCGGCGTACCGCCAGGCCGCGTCGAGCACCTCGGCGACCTTCCACCGGGTGTTCACCGGCACCAGCTCGTCGCGCAGTTCGTCATCGGGCGCGTGCAGTGAGACGGCCAGGCGCACCTGCAGCCGCTCGGCGATGAGTTTGTCGATGGCCGGTACCAGTCCGACCGTGGACACGGTCACGCCACGCTGGGAGATGCCGAGCCCGCCGGGGACCGGGTCGGTGATACGGCGCACGGCGTCGAGCACGCGGCGGTAATTCGCCAGCGGCTCTCCCATGCCCATGAACACGATGTTGCTGATCCGGCCGGGACCGCCGGCCACCTCGCCGCGCGCGAGGTCGCGGGCGACCGCGACCACCTGGTCGACGATCTCGCCGGTGGACAGGTTACGGGTCAGCCCGTTCTGTCCGGTGGCGCAGAACGGGCAGTTCATGCCGCACCCGGCCTGCGAGGAGACGCACAGCGTGACCCGGTCGGGGTAGCGCATGAGGACCGACTCGAACAGCACGCCGTCGAAGGCGCGCCACAGGGTCTTGCGGGTCATGCCGTCGTCGCAGGTGATGTGCCGCACCGGCGTGAGCAGCGGCGGCAGCAGCGCCGAACCGAGCCGCTCCCGGGCTTCGGCCGGCAGGTCGGTCATCTTCGCCGTGTCCGACTCCAGGTGGCCGAAGTAGTGCTGGGCGAGCTGCTTCGCGCGGAACGGCTTCTCGCCCAGCTCCGTCACCACGGCACGGCGCTCGTCGGGGCTGAGGTCGGCGAGGTGCCGGGGCGGCTTGGCGCGCCGCGGTGCGGCGAAGGTGAGCTCGGCAGGCATGGTTCGGTCCCGATCGCGGTGGCGGATGAGGGGCGGCGGCGCACCGGTGCTTCGCGGTAGTTTAGGGCCCTGCGGCCTGTCGCGGGCGTGCGGCGCCACCGGCACACGGGGTCCATAGTATGCGCCGCTCGGACGGGATCGCGCGACGACGAGTGACGGGAGGGGGAGTCGGTGACCGGGCCGCGCGTGCTCCTCGACCAGCTCAGCCCCTACCGCAGCCGCCGCGTCGTCGTGGAGTGCGACGGCCGCACCACGGCCGCCTACCTGCTCGACCCGCGCGGCGAGGTGCGGGTCCCGGTCTGGCTGGCCAACCACGAGGTGGCGCCCGACCACGACGAGCCGGACGAGACCGCCGGTGACCGCGCCCCCTTGATGCCGGCCCCGCACACCAAGCATCCCTTCGGCCGCTCTCCGCTGGACGCCGATCGCCTGCGGGTCGTGTGGTTCGAGGAGGGCGACGGGGTCGCGCTGCTGGACGACGACGGGCTGCTCGCCGTCATCCCGGGCTGGGCGGAGGCCGACGCCGGGCTGCCGGGATACGCGCGCGAGGCGATCGGCCGCAGCCCGTACGCGTGGGCACTGGACGACGTCTCCGCCCAATTGTGGCCGCGGGTCGTGCACGCCGAGGCGTACTGGGAGTGGCGCGCCGCCCCGAACGCCTGGCGCAGCGTGCAACGCACGGTCTTCGGCCACCTGGGCCGGACGGTGGGCCCGCCCGGCCACTACTGGGACGTCTCCGACGGCCACGACCCGCTGATCCGGGTGTCGGAGCGGCCGCCCACCGCCGAGCGGCCCTACACGGTGGTCAGCACCATCGGGATGTCAGGGCAGCGGATGCCCACCCTCGACCGCTACATGGCGGACACCTCCGCCTACGCGCGGGTCGAACTCGCGCTGGCCACCACGCGGCCCGCACACCTGGCGGCACGGGTGCTGCGCTGGCTGGGGACCTTCCCGTGGCGGGCGGTCACCTGGTTCGGCCCCGGGCACAGCGTCAAGTGGCTACGCACCGACGAAGACGCCACCGTGCGGGGCGACCATGCGGCGGTCCTGCTGGTCGCCGACCCCGGTCCGCTCATCGGCCCCGGCGACCAGCCGCCGCCGGACACCTCCGGCCTGACCTTCCACGGGGACCCGGTGAACTGGCTGTGGGTGGTGCCCATCACCCGGCCCGAGCACCTGTTCGCCAAGGAGCACGACGCCACCACCCTGATCGCCAAGCTCGCCGCCGAGGGACGGAGCTGGATCCTGCGCTAGGTGTGGTGTTCGAAAGCGGCCGGGAACACGTTCGGCGGGTGTACGACCGGCGACCGCGGGGTGGGGTGGGTCTACCCCGGCCGGTGTCGTCTTGGGCCTTGTCGGGCCGCACTGCCACCCGGCCCCGGAGGGTGCGGCGACCGCCGCCGTGCGGGATACGGCCGGGCTTGTGGATGTCGCGATGTGGACCGGTCCGCCGGGGCGGGCGCGCTCGTAGCGACGAACGGGCTCTGAGGCGGGCAGGTGGGGGCGGCCGCCTGGGTGCGGACGGCCAGGCGCTGGGGGCCCGCGCGGTGCGCCTGGCGCGGGTCCGATCCGTGCCTCGACTCTGGCGGATGTGGGGGCGGGTTGGTGGTGGGGCCATCGTCCGTGCCGGCCTGGCCCTCATGGTGGTGGCAGGGAGCGCGTTCGCGGGCCGTCTTGGGGGCGATGTCGACGTGTTCGGCGGCCTGGCGGCGGGTTCCTCCGTCCTCGACGGCACAGCGGGCGGGTCGCGAGCGCCCGGTCGGGGTGAGAGGGACGTCACGGTGCGGGGTGCGGACCTGCTGGTGCTCAGTGGAGATGTCCGGAATCAGAAGGACATATTGAGCGGGACGTGTCGTGTGTGACCAACGTGCCGGAACGGCACGACCGGCTCGTTGATGGTGAGTGGCGCGCTCTGTTCAGTGGTCACAAACGATCTGCCGTCCGGCCAGGGCGCTCGGCCGGCCGGTTGCGGTGGACACGGCATTGGCGCGCGGATCCACTGGCAGACGCACGCGTCCACGGGCCCTCGGCGCACCGGGCGGCATGCCGCTCCGGGCGGCGCCGGTTCTTCAGGGGCCGCCTCACCGTTCCGATCCGCTGGCGCGGCCACTCGGGGAGCGCCCGCCCGGCCGGTCGGCGCTCGGCATCGCGCACCGCGCGAATGGGCTCGTGGCGCGGGCCGTCCGGAGCCTTGGCGATCCGGGCTTGGTGACGTCCGTCTCGCACACGATCGGGCACGAGCCGGGAGCGCACGGCCCGACGTTGAGGTGGCGGCCACGGGCTCGGCTTCGGCCCGCACGGGCCGGGGCCCCGGTGCACGGTCGAACGGGGAGTGCCACTGTGTCTTTCGTCAAGCGAGGCGCGGGGTTCCGGCTTGGTAGCGGGCGCCGTCGCGCGGCATCGCGAACGGCACGCTGACGCGGTGGCGGACCAGGCGGATAGGAGCCTGCGTGTGCGTCTTCCCTCGGGCCCGGCACCGGTAGCAGTAGGCGCGCGGGAGGCGGATTCGTGCAGGACGGCGAACGCGGACGGGAACATCGCCCGTCCACGTTGCCGATTACCGCCTCGTGGTGCGTGTTCGCCGTGGATCGGGGTCCCCGAAGACGTCGTGGCCGGGGCCTTTCTTGCCGGCCGGGTCATCCGGTTCCCCGGCGCCGCCGCACCATGTCCGCAGCCCTTCCCCGCACCTTCCCCGTCAGCACAGAACGTCTAGGCCGGCACCGGGGGCGAGGAGCGCAGGTACCGGCCGGTGACCGAGTCGCCGCACCGCGCCAGGTCGGCCGGCGTGCCCTGGAAGACCACGCGGCCGCCGTTGCGGCCGGCGCCCGGACCGAGGTCGATCACCCAGTCCGCCTGGTTGACCACGTCCACGTTGTGCTCGATGACCACCACGGTGCCGCCGTTGTCGACCAGCCGGTCCAGCAGGCCGACGAGGGTCGCGGTGTCCGACATGCTCAGACCCGTGGTGGGCTCGTCGAACACGTACACCCCACCGGGTCTGTCGAGTTCGTCGGCCAGCTTCAGCCGCTGGCGCTCGCCGCCGGACAGCGTGCTGAGCGGCTGGCCGAGAGTCACGTACCCCAGTCCCACGTCCGCGAGCCGGCGCAGCACGTCCGCGACGCGTGGCTCGGGGAACACTTCGATCGCGTCGCCGACGCTGAGGCCGAGAACGTCCGCAATGGTGCGACCGCGCAGCCGGTGCCGCAGCGCCTCGTCGGTGAACCGGCGCCCGTGGCACTGCTCACAGGTGCTGACCATGGCGTCCATGAAGGCGAGGTCGGTGTAGACGACCCCGAGACCGGCGCATCCGGGGCAGCCGCCTTCGCCGTTGGCGGTGAACAGGGAGGCATCGGCCCCGGTCGCGGCGGCGAACAGCGCGCGGATGTGGTCGAGGATCCCGGTGTAGGTGGCGGGGCTGGACCGCCGCGAGGCGTGGATCGCGCTCTGGTCGACGACCACGACGTCCGGACGCGTCTCCGGCAGGAAGCCGCGGACGAGAGTGCTCTTTCCGGAGCCGGCGACGCCGGTGACCGCCGTGAGCACTCCGGTGGGGATGTCCACGTCCACCCCGCGCAGGTTGTGGCGGGTGGCGCCGCGGATCTCGATCGCGCCGGTGGGGGTCCGGGTGACGGCCCGTGGCGCGGGCCGGTGGCCGAAGAACCGGCCGGTGGGCGTCCCGGCAGCCGCGAGTCCGGCGACCGGCCCCTGGTAGCCGACCCGGCCGCCCTCCCGGCCGGGACCGGGGCCGATGTCGATGACATGGTCGGCCGCCGCGATCACGTCCGGGTCGTGTTCGACGACCAGCACCGTGTTGCCACGGTCGCGCAGGGCGCACAGCAGCTCCGTCAGCTGGGTGACGTCGTGCGGGTGCAGGCCGACGCTGGGCTCGTCGAACACGTAGAGCATGTCGGTGAGGCTGCTGCCCAGGTGGCGCACCATCTTCACCCGCTGCGACTCGCCGCCGGACAGCGTCGAGGTGGGCCGGTCCATGGTGAGGTAACCGAGCCCGATGGCGCACAGTCGCTCCAGCTGGGCGACCAGAGCCGTCACCACGGTGGCGCTGCCCGGGTCGTCGACCGCGCGGATCACCTCGACGAGGTCGGCGGCCTCCATGGCCGCGCACTCGGCGATGCCGTGTCCGTTGACCCGGCAGGACAGCGCCGCCGCCGAGAGCCGGGTGCCGCGGCATTCCGGGCACTCGCGCTGGACGACCACCCGCTCGAACGCCTCCCGGGTCCGCCCCTTCAGCGAGTCGGGGTCCTTGGGCAGCCACACCCGCTCCATGCGGGTCACCAGCCCCTCGAAGCGGGCCGGCACCGCGCCGCCCCGGCTGGGCAGGTCCACCGTGACGTCGCCGTCGCCGTGCAGGAAGAGCCGCCACTCCTCCGGGGTGTACGCGCGCAGCGGCTTGTCGTTGTCGAACAGCCCGGACCCGGCGAAGGTGCGCCACACCCACCCGCCCACCTGGAAGCTGGGGAACCGGATCGCGCCCTCGTTCAGCGACCGGTCGAGGTCCACGAGCCGGTCGACGTCCACCGTCCGGACCCTCCCCAGGCCGGTGCACTCGCGGCACATGCCCTGCGGGTCGTTGAACGAGAACGCGTTGGAGTAACCGATGAACGGCCGGCCGGCGCGCGACCACAGCAGCCGCATCAGCGAGTAGATCTCGGTGACGGTGCCGACGGTGGAGCGCACATTGCCGCCGATCCGCTGCTGGTCCACCACGATGGCGGCGGGCAGGTTCTCGATGGCGTCCACGTCGGGCTGTCCGTATCGCGGCAGCCGGTTCCGCACGAACGAGGTGAACGTCTCATTGAGCTGGCGCCGCGCCTCCGCCGCGACGGTGTCGAAGACGAGGGAGGACTTGCCGGACCCGGACACGCCGGTGACGACGGTCAGCCGGTGCTTGGGGATGTCGACGCTGATGTCGGCCAGGTTGTGCTCGCGGGCGCCGACGACCCGGATGTGGTCGGAAAGCATGCGGCGGACGGTAGTGCGGATACCTGCCAGTTCACGTCAGGTGGTGTCCGGACGCGGCCCGGATCACGCGAGCGCTCTGGCGTCCACGGCCGCCGAATAATCCTTTGACGGTCGATATGCGCGTTGCGATGCTGGCCGCCATGAAGCACGCCCGGTCCGGGGCGGACCTGCGCGGTGTGCGCGTCCTCGCCTCCCCGCCACGGCCACGGCTCCGCTCCCTGTACACCGGCACCGCGCTGAGCGCGGCCGAAGCCGCACGGGAGCGCGGTGAGAGCCGGGCCGACGGCGGCCACCATCTCCACCGGCCGCCCGCCGCCGGCCTCCTCGACGTGGTCGAGGAGGTGCCGGTCCACGACGAGCCGATCCACCGGTACCGGCACGACCCCGGCACCGGGCCGGGCACCGCCGCTCCCGGCGGCAGCGCCCCCGAGGGCCACAAGCTTCTCGTCACGGCCCTGGCCGAGGAATCGCGTCGGCGCTCCGCCCACCGCAGGCCGGACCCGCCCGGTGCGCTCACCGACGCCGAAGTGCGGATCGGCCCCGAGGAGTGGCGCGACGTGCCGGAGCGCGCGCACCGGACGGGCGCCGACCCGCACGCCGCCGTCCGTGCGCTTCGCACGCTGGTGACGGTTCCGGTCAACGCGAGGCCGCCGCTGTTCGGGCTGTGGCCTGGTGCGGCGCACGGAGGCACGGCCGGCGGTGCGGTGGGAACCTCCCGGTGACCTCAAGACCGCGGACGCCGGACCGGCTCCCCCTGACCGCTCCGTTACGGCACGCCGCCTTCCGCGCCCTGCTCGGCGGGCGCACGCTGATGTACTTCGGCAACGGGCTGGCCACCGCGGCCCTGGGCTTCGCGGTCCTCGACGTCACCGGTTCGGTCATCCACCTCGGCCTGGTGCTCGCCACCCGATCCCTGGCCAACGTGTCGCTGCTGCTGCTCGGCGGTGTCCTCGCCGACCGGCTGCCCCGGCCGCTGCTGCTGCTCGGCGCGTGCGCGGTGGCCGCGGCCTCACAGGGCGGGATCGCCGCGGCCGTCCTGCTGGACGCCGCCTCGCTGCCACTGCTGATGGCGCTCAGTCTGGTCAACGGGGCCGCCGCCGCGGCCAACATCCCGGCGGCCCTCGCCCTCACCCCGCAGACCGTGCCGGCGGACCTGCTCCGGCCGGCCAACGCCCTAGCGCGGATGGGCCTGCAGCTCGGCAGGGTCGCCGGCATGTCGCTGGGCGGGCTTCTCGTGGGGCTGGTCGGTCCGGGCTGGGCGATCGTGGTCGACGCCGTCGCCTTCGCGGCGGCGGGCGGCTGCTTCGCACTCGTCCGACTGCCGCGGGCGCCGGCACCGGCCGCGACGGCCGGCAACGTGCTGCGGGAACTGCGTGAAGGGTGGACCGAATTCGTCTCCCGGCCGTGGGTGTGGATCGTGGTCACCCAGTTCATGGTCCTCAACGCCATGGTCAACGGCGGCACCCGGATCCTCGGCCCGGCCATCGCCGACGAGACGTTCGGCCGCACCCTCTGGGGACTGGTACTGGCGGCGGAGACGCTGGGCGCGCTGGTCGGCGGCGTGCTCGCCGCGCGCTGGCAGCCGCGGCGCGCGCTGTGCTTCGGTGTGGCGCTGTCGGGAGCGTTCGCGCTGCCGCTCACCATGATGGCGGTCGCACCGAACGCGGCGCTGCTGTTCGTGGCGATGTTCCTGACCGGGGTGGCGGTGGAACAGTTCGGGATCGCATGGGAGCTGTCCGTCCAGCGACACGTCCCGCCCGAGAAGCTCGCCCGGGTGTACTCCTACGACGCGCTCGGGTCGTTCATGGCACTGCCGGTCGGCGAGGCGTGCATAGGGCCGCTCGCCGCGCTGGTCGGCACCGAGGCGACACTGCTCGGCGCTGCCGCACTGGTGCTGCTCGCCACGGCCGCGGCACTGGGCAGCAGAAGCGTGCGCACCCTCACACTGGATTGATCACGAAGCGTGAGCCGTCGAGCGTCCGGAGTCGCCGACGCCGACGGCCGAAGGCCCTTTCCGCGTCGGCGGCGAAGGAAAGCGAGAGGGCGAACGCGACCGGAAGCACCGTGCGTGAGCCGTCGAGCGTCCGGAGTCGCCGACGCCGACGGCCGAAGGCCCTTTCCGCGTCGGCGGCGTAGGAAAGCGAGAGGGCGAACGCGACCGGAAGCACCGTGCGTGAGCCGTCGAGCGTCCGAAGTCGCCGACGCCGACGGCCGAAGGCCCCACCCGCGTCGGCGGCGAAGGAAAGCGAGACGGCGAACGCGACCGGAAGGTCCGGCGCCGGTGTCAGCCCGCCGCCGACAGCAGCAGGCTGAGCACCACCCAGGCCACGGGTCCGGCCACCAGCAGCGAGTCGACCCGGTCGAGGATCCCGCCGTGTCCGGGCATGAAGCTGCCCATGTCCTTGATGCCGAGGTCGCGTTTGATCAGCGACTCGATGAGGTCACCGACCGTGGCGGCGAACACCACCGCCACGCCGAGCAGCAGGCCCACCCAGACCGGGCCGTCGAGCATGAAGCGGACGGTGAGCGCCCCGGCGAGCATGCAGGCGAGCACCGACCCGGCGAAGCCCTCCCAGGTCTTGTTCGGGCTGATGTTCGGCGCCATCTTGTGCCGGCCGGCGAGGATTCCGGCGAAGTAGCCGCCGATGTCGCTGCTGATGGTGACGACGATGAACGCGATCAGCCGCTCCTGGCCGTCGCCGGGCGCGGCCAGCAGGAGCAGCCAGGTGCCGAGCAGGAACGGCAGGTAGACCACGGCGAACACCGCGCCGGTCGCGTCGCGCACGTAGCCGTCGGCGCCGTCGCGCAGCCGCCACGAGAGCACCGCGATGACGGTGACCGCGAGGGAGCCCACGAACCACAGCGGGCCGCCGAAGTAGGCGCACGCCTGCATGACCACGCCCGCGACGGCGAGCGGAACCAGGGGCAGCCGGACGCCCCGGGAGCCGAACGCCCGGTTCAGCTCCCGGAGGCCGAGCAGGACGGCCGCGGAAGTGATGGCGACGAAGGCCGCCGGGAACGGGTAGATCGCCAGCAGGACGAGCGCCCCGAGAGCGACACCGCTGACCACGGCCACCGGCAGGTTCCGGCCGGTGCGGATCTTCTTACCAGGCTGCCCGGTGGGTCCCCCGGACCCGTCACCGGAGGCGGACTCGTTGGAGAGTGACACTGGACCTAGACTTCGAGCAGTTCCGCTTCCTTGTGCTTCAGCAGCTCGTCGATCTCCGCGACGTACTTGTGCGTCAGCTCGTCGAGCTCGTCCTGGGCGCGCCTGCCCTCGTCCTCACCGATCTCGCCGCCCTTGACCGCTTTGTCCAGCGCGTCCTTGGCGTGCCGGCGGACGTTGCGGATCGAGACCTTGCCGTCCTCGGCCTTGGTCCGGACCACCTTGACGTACTCGCGGCGGCGCTCCTCGGACAGCTCCGGGAAGACCACCCTGATGAGGTTGCCGTCGTTGGCGGGGTTGACGCCGAGGTCGCTGTCGCGGATGGCCCGCTCGATGGCCTGCGCGGCGCTCTTGTCGAACGGCGAGATGACCACCATGCGGGGCTCGGGAACCTGGAACGAGGCGAGCTGGTTGATCGGAGTCGGCGCACCGTAGTACTCCGCCGTGATGCGGTTGAACGTCGCCGGCCCCGGACGGCCGGTGCGGACCGCGGCGAAGTCCTCCTTGGCGACCACGACGGCCTTCTCCATCTTCTCCTCGGCTTCGAGAAGGGTCTCTTCGATCATGTCGGCTCCCGTGGGTCGCTGGTTGCGTCGGTTGGATGTCTGGCGCGGGTCAGCTGTCCGCCGGACACACGATCGTGCCGATCTTCTCCCCCCGGACGGCGCGGACGATGTTGCCCTGCCCCATGAGGTCGAAGACGACGATCGGCAGACCATTGTCCATGCACAGGCTCACCGCGGTGGCGTCCATGACCTTGAGACCGCGGGTGAGCACTTCGTTGTAGTCGAGGCGGTCGAACCGCACCGCGTTGGGGTTGCGCTGCGGGTCGGAGTCGTACACGCCGTCCACCTGGGTGCCCTTGAGCACGGCCTGCGCCCCGATCTCCAGCGCCCGCTGCGCGGCCGCGGTGTCGGTGGAGAAGAACGGCGCGCCGAGCCCGGCGCCGAAGATCACCACGCGGCCCTTCTCCAGGTGGCGGATGGCCCGGCGCGGGATGTAGGCCTCGGCGACCTGGCTCATGTGGATGGCCGTCTGGACGCGGGTGTCGACCCCGAGACGTTCCAGGAAGTCCTGCAGCGCGAGGCAGTTGATCACCGTGGCGAGCATGCCCATGTAGTCGGCGCGGCCACGCTCCATGCCGCCTTCGGAGAGCTGGGCGCCGCGGAACATGTTCCCGCCGCCGATGACGACCGCCACCTGGATGCCTTCGGCGACCGCCGCGGCGATGGCGTCGGCGACGTAGCGCACCACGTCCGGCGCGATGCCCAGCTGCTCGTCGCCGGCGAACGCCTCCCCCGAAAGCTTCAGTACGACACGTCGCCAGCCCGAATCGTGCATGGCTGGCCCGTCGACGGGGACGGAGCTGTGTACATCGGTCTCCGGCACGGCGGCGGCCTCCTTCTGGTTCCCCGAGTGGTACTGCCATGCGCGACCCGGACCCGAGAGAGCTGAGGGCCGCGCCTTATCCACCAGAGGTGCCGGGGAAAACTCCCCGGCACCTCCATCATGTCAAAGGTTAGGACTGGCCGACCTTGAACCGGACGAAGCGGCGCACGGTGACGCCGGCCTCGTCGACCACCTTCTGGATGGTCTTCTTGTTGTCCTTCACGAACGGCTGCCCGAGCAGCGTCGCGTCCTTGAAGAAGCCGTTGACGCGGCCCTCGACGATCTTGGGCAGCGCCTGCTCCGGCTTGCCCTCCTCGCGGGCGGTCGCCTCGGCGATGCGGCGCTCGTTCTCGACGATGTCGGCGGGGACGTCGTCCCGGCTGACGTACTTCGGCGCGAGCGCGGCGATCTGCTGCGCGAGATCCTTGGCGACCTCCGGCTCGGCCTTGTCGAGCTCGACCAGCACGCCGAGGGTCGGCGGCAGGTCGGGGTCGGACTTGTGCATGTAGCTGGCGACGTAGGCGCCCTCGACCTTGGCGAAGCGGCGCAGCTCCAGCTTCTCGCCGATGACGGCGCTGTTCTCCTCGATCACCGTCTGCACGGTCTTGCCGTCGGCGTACTCGGCGCTGAGGAGCGCGGCGACGTCGGCGAAGTCGTTGCCCGCGACGAAGGCCGCGAGGTCGGCGGCGAGCTGCTGGAACTTCTCGTTCTTCGCGACGAAGTCGGTCTCGCAGTTGAGTTCGACGAGCACCGCGGAGGTGTCGCCGTCGCTCTTCAGGGCGACCAGGCCGTTGGCGGCGGTGCGCTCGGCGCGCTTGCCGACGTCCTTGGCGCCCTTGACGCGCAGGAACTCGACGGCCTTCTCGAAGTCGCCCTCGGACTCCTCCAGCGCCTTCTTGCACGCCATCATGCCGGCGCCGGTGAGCTCACGCAGCTTCTTGACGTCAGCGGCGGTGTAGTTCGCCATTGCTCTGTATCTCTATCCGTTTCCGTGGGAAAGGGGTCAACGCGGAACGCGCGGATGCCCGGGTTCAGGCTTCCTTCGGAGCCTCGGGGGCCTCAGCAGGGGCCTCGGAGGGCTCCGCCGTCTCCGCGGCGGGCGTCTCGGCGGTCTCAGTGGCCTCAGCGGTCTCGGCCGGGGCCTCCGCCTCGCTCTTGCCGCCCTCCAGCAGCTCCCGCTCCCACTCGGCCAGCGGCTCCTCGGCGGCCTTCTCCTCACCGGCGCTGGCACCGGAACGCGCGAGCAGACCGTCGGCCACGGCGTCGGCCACGACCCGGGTCAGCAGGCTGACACTGCGGATGGCGTCGTCGTTACCCGGGATCGGGTAGTCGACCTCGTCGGGGTCGCAGTTGGTGTCGAGGATGGCGACGACCGGGATGTTGAGCTTGCGGGCCTCGCTGATCGCGATGTGCTCCTTCTTGGTGTCCACGATCCACACCGCGCTGGGGACGCGGGACATGTCGCGGATACCGCCGAGGGTGCGCTCCAGCTTGTCCTTCTCACGGCGCAGGCCGAGCAGCTCCTTCTTCGTGAGGCCCGAGGCGGCCACGTCGTCGAAGTCGATCTCCTCCAGCTCCTTGAGGCGCTGCAGCCGCTTGTGGACGGTGGAGAAGTTGGTGAGCATGCCGCCGAGCCAACGCTGGTTGACGAACGGCATCCCGACGCGACGGGCCTGCTCGTCGATGGCCTCCTGCGCCTGCTTCTTGGTACCGACGAAGAGAATGGTGCCGCCGTGGGCCACCGTCTCCTTGACGAACTCGTAGGCGCGGTCGATGTAGGCGAGCGACTTCTGCAGGTCGATAATGTAGATGCCGTTGCGCTCGGTGAAGATGAACCGCTTCATCTTCGGGTTCCACCGGCGGGTCTGGTGCCCGAAGTGGACGCCGCTTTCGAGCAGCTGACGGATCGTCACGACAGTGGCCATGACCGGGTCCTCCTTGATTCGGCGGAGCAGGCTCCGCCTCGGTTGTTCCTGACGTCCTGGCCGATCCGCCAGCCCGTCCGGAGACGGGTGGACCGTGAGAGCGGCCCTTCCCTACGGGAAGCACGAGGACGCGCGAATTGAGTGGCTGGATCCAGCCACCTGATGATTCTAACCGGCGTTCGGGTGTCGGCACGCCTAGCTCCGCGGCCCCGCGGATGTCAAGCGGCCCCGCTGGCGCGGCGTCTCCGGGTCACGTTCACCTCCTCGCTCCACTCCACCGGCACCGCGCGAAGAGCCTCCGGCCACAGGCGGCGCCGCCTCCGCTCACTCGTCGGCTCACCGCTCCGCGCCCCCGGTCACGTTCACCTCCTCGCTCCACTCCACCGGCACCGCGCGAAAAGCCTCCGGCCACAGGCGGCGCCGCCTCCGCTCACTCGTCGGCTCACCGCTCCCCGCCCCCGGTCACGTTCACCTCCTCACTCCACTCCACCGGCACCGCGCGAAAAGCCTCCGGCCACAAGCGGCGCCGGCTCCGCTCGCTCGTCGGCTCACCGCTCCGTCGTCCACAGGGCCAGGAATCGCGCTGGCGCGGTGCCGCCCGCCCTGCGCACGCTGAGGGGTATGCGAACCGTGCTCCGCCTCGTCGTGCTGGTCCTGTCGCTCCTGCTCCCCTGCGCCCATCCCGCCGCCGCGCTCGCCCGCACCGAGGCGTGGGGCTGGCCGCTCGCCGGGGAGGCGCCACCGCAGGTGGTCCGGGCGTTCGCGCCGCCCCCACGGCCCTGGCTGGCCGGGCACCGCGGCGTCGACCTCGCCGCACCTCCGGGCGCGGAGGTGCGCGCCGCCGGGGCCGGACGCGTCGCGTTCGCCGGGTCGGTCGCCGGAACGCCGGTGATCACCGTGGCGCACGGTGCCCTGCGCACCACCTATCTGCCGGTGCAGCCGGCCGTCCGCCGCGGCGACCGGGTGGGCGTCGGCGACGTCTTGGGCACGCTGGCCGGCCCGCCCGGTTCCACCGCGCACTGCGCCCCACGGTCCTGCCTGCACTGGGGGCTGTTGCGGGGGCGCGAGTACCTCGACCCGCTGGCACTCCTCGGCCGCGGTGAGGTCCGCCTGCTGCCGGTCGCCACCGGGCCGGGATGCGGCCCGGACACCGTCGTTCAGGCCCGCGGGTGCGCCTGGTCGTAGGCGGCGGTCAGGCGGTCGATCGAGACGTGGGTGTAGATCTGCGTGCTGGAGAGCGAGGCGTGGCCGAGGATCTCCTGCACGCTGCGCAGGTCGGCGCCCCCGTTGAGCAGGTGGGTGGCGGCGCTGTGCCGCAGCGCGTGCGGCGAGACGGCGCCGCCCTCCGCAGCCGCGGTGCGGGCCCGCACGTCCCTGCGTGCGGTCCGGGTGCCGAGCCGGCCGCCCCGCGCGCCGAGGAACAGCGCCGGGCCACTGGCCGGCGTGGCCCAGGCCGGGCGACCGTCGCGAAGCCAGCGCTCGACCGCCGCGAGGGCCGGTGCGGCCACCGGAACCACGCGCTCCCGGTCCCCTTTGCCGCGCACTCGCAGCGTGCGGCGCTCGCGGTCGATGTCGTCCACGTCCAGACCGCACAGTTCCGCGACGCGGATACCGGTGGCGTACAGCAGTTCCACCACCGCACGCTGCCGGATCGCGGCCGGGGAGGCGTCGTCGTCGGCCGCCGCCCGGTCCAGCACCGCGCCGGCCTGCCGCTCGTCCAGCACGGCGGGCAGCGGGCGCTGCGCCCGGGGTGCGGCCAGCAGCGGCCCGGGGTCCCGCGCCAGGCGCCCGGTGCGGTGCAGGTACCCGGTGAAGACCCGCGCCGCGGTGACCCGGCGCGCGAGCGTGGCCCGGCCGGCCCCGTCCGCGTGCAGCCGTGCCAGCCATCCGCGCAGCACGGCGACGTCGAGTTCGCCGAGCCGGACACCGGTTGCGGCGAGGTGCGAGAGAAGGCCGCGCAGATCGCCGAGGTAGGCGCGCACCGTGTGCGGCGAGCGCCCGAGTTCGGCGGAGAGATGCCGCGCGAAGTCGGCGAGCGCCGCCTCGGCATCGGGGTCGGTGGGCGATGGGCTCATGGGGTCCCCGGGCTGCTCAGTCCTGCGGCAGGGTGGCCACGGCGTCGATCTCCAGCAGATACCGGGGGTCGACGAGCCCGGACACCTCGACCAGCGTGCTCGCCGGACGCGGCCGGTGCACCAGAGACTCCGCGAGTACCGCCCGAACATCGTCGAGGTCCGCGATGTGCCGCAGATAGTAGGTCAGCTTGACCACGTGCCGCAGATCCGCCCCGTGCGGGGCGAGGGCGGCCGCGATGTTACGGAACACCTGCCGCGCCTGCTCGGCGGCGTCGCCTTCGGCCACACTCCCGTCCGGCGCCTCGGGGACCTGCCCGGAGACGAAGATCAGCGGGCCGTGCGCCACGAGACTCGGGCTGTAGCGCTCGCTCATCGACTCTCCTCACCTGCCCGCCGCCGGGGTCGAGGCCGGCGAACCGCGCTCCTCCCGGCCGTCGTCCGGTCGGCTGAGCCTACCGCCGCACCGGCCGAAGGCGAAGGCGACGGACCGAGTGTCCCCTTGCCCGGCGGTCCGCGAGACCCGGACCCTCCTGCTGCCGCCGGGGCATCGGTCGCATCGGGCGACCGATATGACGGCCTCGGGCAGGTGACTTCCCCTGCGGCCCGGCGCAGCCGTCCGGATCCGCGTCCCAGACGCGGGCCACGACCGCCCTGGCCTCCCGCCCACGTGCGCCCGACACCGCCCACCCCGGTTGCACGCGCCCGGCGCCGGTGTCGACCGCCCCATTAGGGTCCGCACCGCACATCGCCACCGCGAGAGCGACCAGCCCCCGAACGGCCATGCCCCCGGATCGACCGCGCAAGCCAGCAGGCATCGCGGTGCCTGCCTACCGCACACCGACCGGATCCCGGCCACACCCGGCTGCGTTCGCGCGACCGGAAGAGCCGAACGGCGCCTCGGCCCCCCCCGGACCTGCGTGACGGATCCCGCACCCCACCGGCCCGAGGGGCCTGTGGTCCTCCCCTCGCCTCAAGACGCTGCCGTCCACACCGAGCGCGCGGATGCGCCGTCACCGCTGGCGGCTGGCGCCCGAGACTTGCTGGCCCCTCGACCGCGCAGGGGCAGGCGGCGTCGGCTACTCCCACCGGGCGAGCGCGCCGGTTCGTCGGCACTGCGGTGCGCCCGCGAGCGACCGCGCGGGCGGGCGCATCGCCACCGACCGCGGCAGCATGCCGGACGCAAGCGGCGAGGGCCCGGCAGGTGCGAGCCCGCTGCCACGCATACGTGCCGACCGACTACGCCACCGCCCACCGCCCGCGTGCGGACGCCGACCATCCCCGGACCACCGCTCGCGTTCGAGTGACCGGACGAGCCGCACCGCGCGTGAGCCGCCGAGGACCGCTTGACGGAACCCACGACGGGCCGGACGCACACGGCCGCAGCCACTCCGCCTCGGCGACGCTACCGTTCCCCCGAGCATGTGAATGCGCCGTGCCCTGGCGGTTGCCGCACGGGGTTCCCGGTCCCTCGGCGATCAAGCGCCGGGCATGGTCACCGGCCCCTCACCACCGGGCGAGCGGCGCGGGCGGCCGGAACGGTGGTGCGTCCGGGAACGGCCGCGCGGAACGGCCGTGGGCGCCGCTCTGACCCGCCAGCCGCCGGGGGCGCGCTCGACGAAACCGGCGGCGGCGAGGAGCCCGAGATGGCGCAGGGCGCTGTCGAGGTCGACTCCGGCGGCGGACGCGATGGCCGCGGGGCCGGAGGCCCCCGGGCGTTCGGGGACCGCGGCCAGGATTCGGGCGTCGGTGGGGTCGAGTTGGTCGGGCGGCACCACCGGGCCGGACGGGGGGCGGAGGTCGTCGCCGATGCGGCCGACCTGTTCGATGACGTCGGCGGCATCGGTGACGCACACGGCCTGCCAGTCGCGGAGCAGCCGGTGACAGCCCGCCGACAGGGCCGAGGTGACCGGGCCGGGGACCGCCATCAGCACCCGGCACAGGTCGCGGGCGTGGGCGGCGGTGTTGATGGCCCCGCTGCGCGTCCCGGCCTCCACGACGACCGTGCCGGGGGTGAGGGCGGCGATCAGCCGGTTGCGGACGAGGAACCCGTGGCGGGTCGGCGCGACCCCAGGTGGGTGCTCGGTGACCAGGGTGCCACGTGCCGCGACGTCGGCGAACAGGCTCTCGTGGCCGCGCGGGTAACCGATGTCGAGCCCGCAGGCGAGCACGACGACGGTGGCGGCACCGCCGGTCAGCGCGCCGCGGTGGGCCGCGCCGTCGATGCCGTAGGCGCCGCCCGAGACGGTGACCCACGAGCGTTCGGCGAGTGCGCAGCCGAGTTCGCCGGCGACGTGCACCCCATAGGAGGAGGCGGCACGTGCGCCCACGAGCGCGACGGAGCGCAGGCAGGCGTTGCGCAGGTCGTGTGCGCCGCGCACCCACAGCGCGTAGGGGCGGCGCTCGCCCAGCGCGTCGAGCTGGCCGGGCCACTCGGGGTCGCCGGGGACCACGAGCCTGGCATGGAGGGGGTCGCCGCCGGCCAGCAGGGCGTCGGGGTCGACGTGGCGGGCCCGATCCCGCCACCGGTGCAGCCGGCGCCGCACGCCGTCATCGGACGTATCTGTGGGCAGCGCCCGGTCCGTACGCAGCGCCGCCCACACCCGGGCGGCGCCGAACCGGTCGAGCAGCCGCCCCAGAACGGGGTCGCCGGGGTCGGCGACCGCGGTCAGGCCCGCCCGGGCCAGAGCGTCATCAGGGCCCGGGGGCGCCGCGGGCGGTGGCTCCACCGGAGGCTCCGCGGGCTCCAGGGGTGCCGCGGTGTCGCCGGCGGTCACGGCGCGGCTCCCGCCCACAGCGCGAACGCGTACCCCGTGTCCTCGGGGGTCGGCATGGACCGGCCGGCGAGATCGGCGATGGTCCATGAGGTTCGGAGCACCCGGTCGACGCCTCGGGCGCTGATCTCGCCACGGTCCAGGGCCGAGGCGAGGAGCCGCAGGGCCTCGCCCGGAACGGGGAATCGCCGCCGGAGCTCCGCCCCGGGGATCTCGGCGTTGCTGCCCCACGGCGTTCCGGCGAGCCGCCGGGCCGCCCGCCGCCGGGCCTCGCGGACCCGCGCGGCGACGGTCTCGGACGACTCGGCGAACGATCGGTCCGCCAGCAGTTCGGCGCGGGAGACCGGTTGCAGCTCCACCTTGAGGTCGACCCGGTCGAGCAGTGGGCCGGAGAGCCGGGTCAGGTACCTGCGGCGCGCCACGGACGGGCACACACAGCCCCGACCGGGCTTGCCGCACGGGCAGGGGTTGGCCGCCATGACCAGCAGGAACCGGGCCGGGAAGCGCACCGTCGCGGCGGCACGGGCCACCACCACCTCGCCGGACTCCAGTGGCTGCCGGAGGGAGTCGAGCACGCCCCGTGCGAACTCCGGGGCCTCGTCGAGGAAGAGCACTCCGCGATGGGCGAGGGAGACCGACCCCGGCCGCAACTGGCTGCTACCGCCGCCGATGACGGCGGCGCGGGTGGCCGTATGGTGCGGATCGCAGAACGGCGGCTCGGTGACGAGCGGCTTGCCGCGGGGCAGTGTGCCGGCGACCGAATGGATGGCGGTGGCCTCGATGGACTCGGACATGGTGAGCGGCGGGAGCACCGTGGGCAGCCGCTCCGCGAGCAGGCTCTTGCCGGTGCCCGGCGGACCGAGCAGGAAGAGGTTGTGCCCGCCGGCCGCCGCGATCTCGACCGCCCGCCGGGCGACCGGCTGGCCCAGGACGTCGGCGAGATCGGGGCGGCGGGCGCCGCCGGAGTCGTCGGCGGGTACCGCGAGTTCGTCGGCGTCCTCAGGGGTGTCGGCATCGTCGAGGCCGGGCTCGGGGTCCCCGCGCAGCCGCGCGAGGAACTCGCCGAGCGATCCCACGGGGAGCACCTCGATGTCGGGCACCAGACGGGCCTCGGCGGCGTTGGAGCGTGCGACCACGAACCGGGAGCGGCCGGTGCGCACCGCTGCCAGCACCGCGGGGAGCACGCCTCGCACCGGACGGGTGCGTCCGTCCAGGCCGAGTTCGGCCAGCAGGACGGAGTCGTACACCGCCTCGACCGGGAGCGCCCCGCTGGCGCCGAGTACGGCGGCGGCGATGCCGAGATCGAATCCGCTGCCCCGTTTCGGCAGGCTGGCCGGCGACAGGCTCACGGTGATGTGCTCCTCGGGCCAGTGCTCGCCGCTGTTGAGGATGGCGGCACGGATACGGTCGCGCGCCTCACGCAGCGCGGTGTCGGGCAGGCCGACCAGGGTGAGCCCGGCGGGGCCGTCGCCCAGATGGGCCTCGATCTCGACGTCGTGCCCCTCGACCCCGAGGAGCGCGACCGAGCGGGTGCGGGCCAGCCCCATCTACGCCACCCCTCGATGGTGCCGCACGTACCATCGGCCGCCGGGGGCGCGCAGCACCGACAGGACGTCGACCCGCAGCCGGGCGTAGGATTCGGGCCGCCCGGCGGCCCAGGCGCGGACGAGCCGGCGCAGCCGGGCGCGTTTGGCCGCCGTGACGGCCTCCAGCGGGCTGCCGAACCTGGTGCTGGACCGGGTCTTGACCTCGGCCGCCACCAGCGTGCCGCCGTGCCGCGCCACGATGTCGATCTCTCCCGCCGGGCACCGCCAGTTGCGTGCCAGTACCCGCATCCCGGCCCGTTCCAGATACGCGGCGGCGATGTCCTCACCCCGCCGCCCCAGCAACTCGGTATGCCGTGGAACCCGATGAACCATCCGGACCACCTCCGCCTTCCACGGTGCGGGAAGCGGTCCGGCCGGCGCCACGCGTTCCGCCGGGCTGTGGACAACCGCCCCGCGGTCGGTCCGGCGGAACTGCGCTGGTCAGGCCGGTCCGGAACCGGAGAGCCGTTGTTCCACGTCTCCGGGGCCGCTGTTGCCACGGCGACCCCGGCTACGGCGTGTCGGTTCCCAGGGCCGGCTGATCACGGCGGGTGTCGACCTCGCCGTCCGGGTGGGACGGGACGGCGTTGGCCATCCGGCGCGGCCACCAGCCCAGGTCCGGGTCCTGGGACGCGGTGGCGGCCTGAACAGCGGGCGCGTCCACCGGGGCGTCGGCGGCGGGCATCGTGGCGCCGATGCGGGCCGGAAGATGAGCGAGGTGCTCACGGAGCACCGGGGGTGGCGGCGGCAGTTCGGCGGCGGCGCCCAACGTGCCGAGTTCTTCATGGCGCGGGGCGGCCCGGCGAGTGGGGACGCGAGGGCCGGGTTCCGGGTGCTCGCGCCCCTCGGGGCGCGGGTCCGGGTGGTTCTCTCCCATGACGGTCTCCTCCGATCTTCCCGGAGAGGCGCTGTTCCACCGCCACGGCGGGGACCGCGGCGGGGTCCCTCGTACTGCGCCTACCCGCCGTGCGGTGCGGCACACGGAGCGATCGGAGACGGTAAGGGCCGGAACGGCCGGGACCCGGGTTCGTGGCGGTCCTGCCCTGAAACACGAACGGTGAGCCGGGACCCGGGTCCCGGCTCACCGTTCGTGTTTCAGGTCGCGTTCGCCGTCTCGCTCCCCTCCACCGCCAACGCCAACGGGCCTACGGCCAAAGGCATCGGCGCCTCCGGACACTCGACGGCTCACTACACCGCGATGCGACCTTCGGCGGTAGGTGTCGACGGCTCCGGGCTCTCGGCGGCTCGCGCTCGCCGGTCAGTCCTCGCTGTCCGGGCGGCCGGTCGAGGGAACCTCCAGATCCGACTTGGTGATCTCCTCGACGTTGACGTCCTTGAACGTCACGACGCGAACGTTCTTCACGAACCGGGCAGGGCGATACATATCCCACACCCACGCGTCCTGCATCGTGACCTCGAAGTACATCTCCCCGTTCTCCGTCGAGCGGGGCTGCAGGTCGACGTGGTTGGTCAGGTAGAACCGGCGCTCGGTCTCCACCACGTAGCTGAACAACCCGACGACGTCGCGATACTCGCGATAGAGCTGCAGCTCCATCTCGGCTTCGTACTTCTCCAGGTCCTCAGAACTCATTCCGCCGCTCGCTTTCGTCGTGCACCCCCGGCTTTCAGAGGCCCGGCGGCACACCCGGCCGGATACCGGACGGCACCGTCACGGCGGGAAGCCGGGAGCTTCCCCACACACTCCCCATCATGGGCCATCTGTCAACAACACACGGCGAGGCTACGACTCCGAGGTCTCCCGCCCGGCCGGACGCGGACGGCGCCACAGCCGCCGTCCGGCGAGGTGGACCGGGACGGCGGCGACCGCGCCGAGCGCGAGCGGCACCGCACCCGCGGCGGCGCCCGCCGTCTCGGCGTTCAGCCGGTCGAACGTCTCCGGGACGGGCAGCGTCGTCATGCGGTTCAGCGGCCACACGATCACGAACGCCCGTCCCACCACCGAGTCCTCGGCGATGGACCCCGCGCCGGGGTCCCCCTGGTGCATCCGGGAGTCGTAGGAGACCGCCCGGTGGTCGCCCATCACCCACAGGCGCCCCTCGGGCACCGTCACCGGGCCGAACTCCTGGTGCGTCTCCAGGCTGCCGGGGTACAGGTAGGGCTCGTCCAGCGGTTCGCCGTTCACCAGCACCCGGTCCTGCTCGTCGCAGCACTCGACCGTGTCGCCGGGCAGGCCGATGACCCGCTTGATGTAGTCCTTGCCGGTGGGCGCCACGCCGAACTGCTGCCCCACCCAGGTGAACAGGCGCGAGACCGGGTTGGCGGGCTGCTCCACCACGACGGTGTTCTCCTCGTCCCAGGACCCGCTGCCGTTGAACACGACGACGTCACCGCGCTCGATGTCGCGGACCTGGTACACCACCTTGTTGACGAGGACCCGGTCGCCGATGAGGAGGGTGTCCTCCATGGACTGCGATGGGATGTAGAACGCCTGGACCACCCAGGTCTTGATGACGAACGCCAGCACCAGGGCGATCACGATCAGGATGGGGAGTTCCTTCCAGAACGACCCCGCCTTCTCCTCACCCTTGGATTCGTTCTTCGCGCTCATGGTCTCGCCCGCGCTCTCCCCTGTGCCTGCAGGTTCTTCTCTCGGCTCGGCATGCCCGCCTCCTTCGAGGCGCGGGGGGCCGGGCTGGTCGTCACCGGCCGTCACCTCCGGCCCGGAACGTCCCGAGACGCCACTGGCTCCCCCCTGCTCGGGCACGGGGGAGCCAGCATCGTCAGGCGGCCCGCTCGATCCGGCTCGATCGGGCTCACCGTCGGTGTCGTGGATCTCGGCCTCGCGGGGATCCAGTTCGTCCTTGCTCATCGGCAATGAAGCCTAGCCGAGCGGGACGTCTGTCGCCGGTAAAGGCGCTCCGTCGCGAGTACGAGTCGCGGATTCAGCGACCGGCCGGCTCGCGGCGCTCGCGGATGCGGGCGGCCTTGCCGCGCAGGTTCCGCAGGTAGTACAGCTTGGCGCGGCGGACCCGGCCGCGGGAGACGACCTCGATCTTCTCGATCACCGGGGTGTGCACCGGGAAGGTGCGCTCCACGCCCACGCCGTAGCTGATCTTGCGGACGGTGAAGGTCTCGCGGCTGCCGGGGCCCTGCCGCCGAATGACGACACCCTTGAAGACCTGGATCCGGGACCGGTTACCCTCCGTGACCCGCACGTGGACGTTCAGCGTGTCGCCGGGGCGGAAGTCGGGCACGTCGGAGCGCAGCTGGGCCTTCTCAAGCTCCTGGATAGCGGTGTGCATCTCAGCGGTTCCTCATCGATTGCGCGCCGCGGCGACGGACATTGCGGTTCGCGCGGGCGGATCTGCTGGGGTCGAAAGTACGGTCGCCTCTGGCGGTGGCTCGTCCCGGTGGCGGCACGCCAACGACGGCTGACGGCAGAGGCAACTCGACTTAGTCTGCCACAGAATCCGAGCCGACCTGTAACCGGACCTCCTCCAGCACCTCACGGTCGCGCCGGTCGAGGCGGTCCGGGGCCATCCGGCGCAGCAGTTCCGGCCGGTTGCGGGCCGTCCTGCGCAGCGCCTCGTCCCGGCGCCAGCGGTCGACCGCCCCGTGGTGGCCGGACAGCAGCACCGGCGGCACCTCCTGGCCACGCCACTCCGCCGGCTTCGTGTAGACCGGCCCCTCGACGAGATCGTCCATGACGCCCGGCGCGAACGAGTCCTGCTCGGCCGACTCGGTGTTGCCGAGGACGCCCGGCAGCAGCCGGGAGACGGTCTCCACCATGACGAGGGTGGCCGACTCACCGCCGGCCAGCACGTAGTCGCCGATGCTGAGTTCCTCGACCGGCATGCGCCGCGCCGCGTCCACCGCGACCCGGGAGTCGATCCCCTCGTAGCGCCCGCAGGCGAACACCAGCCACGGCTCGCCGGCGAGCCGGGCCGCGTGCCGCTGAGTGAACGGCACCCCGCTGGGCGTGGGCAGGATGAGCCGGGGCACCGGGTCGGGTGCGGCGCCGACCACGGCGTCGAGGGCCTCACCCCACGGCTGGGGCTTCATCACCATGCCGGGCCCGCCGCCGTAGGGCGTGTCGTCGACCGTGTGGTGCCGGTCGTGGGTCCAGGACCGCAGGTCGTGCAGCCGGATGTCCAGGATCCCCGACTTGCGCGCCTTGCCGATCAACGACAGTTCGAGCGGCGTGAAGTAGTCGGGAAAGATCGTGATGATGTCGATGCGCATGGCACTTCTCCAGGGCGGGCGGATCGGGCCCCGCCCGGTCGGGGCCGTCGGGACGGCGTTGTGTCCGCCCCACAGGGGAGCAGGACGGCGGGCTAGCTCGCGGAGAGGTCCAGCAGCCCGGGCGGCGCGTCGATGACCAGCCGGCCGGCGGCCGTGTCCACCTCGGGAACGAGCTCCCGGACGAACGGCACCAGCACCTCTCCGCCGCCGGTGCGCCGGACCGCCAGCAGGTCCTGGCCGTGGTGCAGGACGTCGGTCACCTCGCCCACCTCGGCGCCGTCGGCGGTGACGGCGCGCAGCCCGATGAGCTCGTGGTCGTGGAACTCGTCGGGATCCGGCGACGGCGCGATGTCGGCGGAGTCCACCAGGAGGACGGTGCCACGCAGTTCCTCGGCGGCGGTGCGGTCCGGTACCGCCTCGAATCGGACCAGCAGCCGGCCGGCGTGGACGCGGACCGAGCGCACCGTGAGCGGGCCGCGCTCCGGCGGGTCGGTGAACAGCCGCGCACCCGGGACGAACCGGTCCTGTGGATCGTCGGTGCGCACGTCGACGGCGACATCGCCGCGGATGCCGTGCGCGCGGCCGATCCGGCCGACTACGAGACGCATGTTCTCCTCATACCACTCGGGCACGTCTCACGGGTACCCGTTCCTCCGCACCATGCCCCCCGCGCCGCTCGGCCGCGGCGCCCACGGGCGCATACGGACGGGGCGCCGGCCGTCCCGGCCGGCGCCCCGTCGCGAACGTCAGCGCACTTCGTGCAGGTCCAGCAGATCGACCCGGACGTACCGCCCGCCGGCCAGCGAACCGACGACGGTCCGCAGCGCCTTGGCGGTGCGGCCGTTGCGGCCGATCACCTTCCCGAGGTCGTCGGGATGGACCCGGACTTCGAGCACCTTGCCCTTGCGGAGCCTGCGGGCCCGCACATGGACGTCATCGGGGTTCTCCACGATCCCCTTGACCAGGTGCTCCAGCGCCTCTTCGAGCACGTCAGCCCTCGCCCTCGGACTTCTCCGCCGTGGCCTCGGCCGGCTTCTCCGCGGCCTTGTCAGCCTTCTTGGACTTGCCCTTGCCCTCGTTGCCGCCCGGCAGCACGAGTTCCTTCAGGACGGCCTGGAACTCGGCCTCCTTGGCCGCCTTGTCCTTCGGCTCCGCCACCTTGAGCGGCTTGGGAGCCGGCAGGCCCTTGAACTTCTGCCAGTCGCCGGTGAGCTTGAGGATGTGCTGCACCGGACCGGTGGGCTGCGCCCCCACGGACAGCCAGTACTGCGCCCGCTCGGAGTTCACCTCGATGAGGCTCGGCTCTTCCTTCGGGTGGTACTTGCCGATCTCCTCGATGGCCTTGCCATCGCGCTTGGTGCGGGCGTCGGCGACGACAATGCGGTACTGCGGCGTACGGATCTTCCCCATACGCTTGAGCTTGATCTTGACAGCCACTGGTGTGGTCTTCTCCTGATTGCGGCGTGGGTCGCCCGGCACCGCACCACGTGGGGTTGTGGCGCACCGCCAGAGCGGGGACGTGGGCGAGCGGGTGAGTAGAGGGCAGACCCGGCACGCCGTTAGTCGACACTCAATTGTGCCAGATGATTCGGCGTTCCCGGCGCGACCCGCGGTCGACCGGCATGTCGGCCGCTCCACAGGGCGCCCAGAACCGCCCGGGCGCCGCCGCGGCACGTCCGCACCCGGGCGGAGCGTGCCGCGCGGCCGTGATCCGGCTCACTTGAGCGCGGTCACTTCTTCGGGATCTTGAACCCCGACAGGTCCGGAACGGAGCCCCCGCCGAAGCCGGGCGGCAGCTTCGGGGCGCCGCCGCCGAAGCCCGGAGGGAGCTGCGGGGCCGGCTGCTCCCCGGTGCCCTCCTCGCGCCGGCGCTGACGCTCGGCCTCCCGGGCCGCCTCCTGCTCGCGGGCCTTCATGGGGTTGCCGCTGCGCTGCCGGCCCTTCTTGTTCTTCTTGGCCTGCGCCTTGGCCGCCTTCTTGTTCCGGCCGCCGCCCATGCCCGGCATCCCCGGCATCCCGGGGATGCCGCCGTTCTTCATCTGGCGCAGCATCTTCTGCGCCTCGAAGAAGCGGGTCACCAGGCCGTTGACGTCACTGACCTGGGTGCCGGAGCCGTTGGCGATCCGCAGTCGGCGCGAACCGTTGATGATCTTGGGGTTGGCCCGCTCGGCCGGGGTCATCGACTGGATGATCGCGGCGAGGCGGTCCAGGTCCTTCTCATCGACGTTGTTGACCTGGTCCCGCATCTGCCCCATGCCGGGCATCATGCCCAGCAGGTTGCCGATGGGCCCGAGCCGGCGCACCATCGTCATCTGCTGCAGGAAGTCATCGAGGGTGAAGTCGGCGTCGGAGGCCAGCGTGCTGGCCATCTTCTCGACTTCGGACTCCTCGAACGTGCGCTGCGCCTGCTCGATCAGGGTGAGCACGTCACCCATGTCGAGGATGCGCGAGGCCATCCGGTCGGGGTGGAACAGGTCGAAGTCGGCCAGCTTCTCGCCCGTGGAGGCGAACATGATCGGGCGGCCGGTGATGTGCCGGATCGACAGCGCGGCGCCGCCCCGGGCGTCGCCGTCGAGCTTGGTGAGGGCCACCGCGTCGTATCCGACACCGTCGAGGAACGCCTGCGCGGTGTTGACCGCGTCCTGACCGATCATGGCGTCGACGACGAACAGGATCTCGTCCGGCCGGACTGCGTCGCGGATGTCGGCGGCCTGCCGCATCATCTCGGCGTCGACACCGAGACGGCCGGCGGTGTCGATGATGACGACGTTGTGGTTGGCGCGCCGCGCGTGCTCGACCGACTGCCGCGCCACCTCCACGGGGTCGCCGACGCCGTTGCCGGGCTCCGGGGCGAAGACCGGCACGTTCGCCCGCTCCCCCACGACCTGGAGCTGGGTGACGGCGTTGGGACGCTGGAGGTCGGCGGCGACCAGCAGCGGGGTGTTGCGCTGGTCCGCCAGCCACTTGGCGAGCTTGCCGGCGAGGGTCGTCTTACCCGCACCCTGCAGACCCGCGAGCATGATGACGGTCGGCGGGTTCTTCGCGAACCGGATCTCCCGGGTCTGACCGCCGAGGATCTCGATGAGCTCCTCGTTGACGATCTTGATGACCTGCTGGGCCGGGTTCAGCGCCTTGGAGACCTCTTCACCGCGAGCGCGTTCCTTGACCTGCGCGATGAACTCGCGGACGACGGGCAGCGCGACATCGGCCTCCAGCAGCGCGAGGCGGATCTCCCGCGCGGTGGTGGCGATGTCCTCCTCGGACAGCCGCCCCTTGCCGCGCAGCGAGGAGAAGACCGATGTCAGCCGGTCGGAAAGCGTCTCGAACACGTGGATGTCCCGTCCTTCGTCTCGGGATTGGCTTCCTAGGTTACCCGCCGGGACTTCCGGCGCGCGCCCAGCAAGGATCCCCGGCCCACCGGCCGGAACGCAGGCCCGGCGGTTCGGCGGGGCCGAGCCGCCGGGCCGGTGTCAGTCGCCCGCGCCGGAGTCGGCCGCCGGGCTGGCGGACGCGCCGCCCTCGGCCCGCTCCAGGGTGGCCTCGCGCTGCTCGCGGACGGTCTGCCCCAGGCTCTCCAGCCCGTCGCCGGTCATGGCGCGGGTGGACAGCAGCCCCTCGCCGGAGATCTCGTAACTTTGCGGATTGGTGCTCGGGGCCAGCTCGTAGTCCACCGAGCAGGAGAGTTCGACGGTGCCGCCGGCTTCCAGTGTGGCGATGTCGTCGCACTCCCGCTCGCCCAGCTCGTCGTTGCTGAAGGTGGCGTCCATGCGCACCCGCGTCGAGCCCGAGGCGTCGGTCGACGCGTCCCGTACCGTGCCGGTGACCGTGCAGGCGCCGCCGGTCTGGCAGCTCATGTCGAGGTCGCCGTCCCACTGCACCGCGATCCGCGAGTCGCGAGAGCCCTGGAGGTCGTCCTCGACGGTGGTGGCCAGGCTCTCGTACACGCCCTCGATGTCGTCGGCCGAGGGAACGGCGAGGTTCAGCGCGGCCCGGGTGGTCACCTCGGCGTCCTCGGCGGGGGCGAGCGACTCGATCTGCATCCGCAGCAGGCGGTAGGGCTCCTCGACCGAGACCCAGATCTTGCCGCCGTTCAGATTGATCCGGTAGGCCGGAGTGCCGTCAAGGTCCTCCTCGATCGCCTCGGCCTCGCCGCTCTCGGGGGCGATGCCGCGCAGGATCTCGGCGAGGTCGGCCGGAGCGAGCACCGCGCCGGGGTCGACCCCGAGCAGCCGCGGGGTGACGCGCACCCAGGTGTCGGCGTAGGCGTCGGTGTCGGGGTTGTACACCGACTGGGCGAGCCAGTAGGAGTCGTCGGCGGAAACGAACAGGTGGTCGCCGATGGCGATCACCCGGACCTCGGAGTCGTCCACCTGCATCGTCCCGGACGTGGCACCGGAGTCGGTGACGGTGAGCGTCGTCGGCCGCGGCTGGCCGTTGGCGTCGGCCAACTGGCCCTCGACCTGCACCGCTGGCGCCTCGGCGAGCGTGTCCAGCGCGGCCGACAGGATCGGGGCGGCGTCGATCGGGGTCGGCGACGCCGAAGGCTCGGGATCGGCGCCCGGGCGCCAGTCGCGCAGGTCGATCGTGCACCCGGCCGTTCCGAGGGCGAACGCGGTGGCCGCCGCCGCGAACGCGAGCGTTCTGCGCGTTCGACGGGTACTGAGGTATGCCGGCGCCATCATGCCTCCTGGCCCCTGCCAACGGGGAAGGGATGTCTGGTCGGGATCATTGGACGCGCCGGGCCGGGAGCCGGCTCCGGACGATTACGGAGGCAGGCCCACGCTCCGGACACGTGACGACCTGGGACCATACCCCACCGCGAACCGTGCGGTTCCTCCGTTGCCCGCCAAGACTACCCAATGGCCGCGTATTGCCCGGTCAGCCGACGCGCCGACGGCATGGGCTTCCGCCGTCGTAGGGTGGGCGCCGGCGCACTGAAGGGGCCACCCGCCCGGCCCCGTAAGCCCGCAGGTCCGGGCGGTGCGGTGTGGGCGGGGAGGGCACGGCGGACCGGAAGGCGGAGTCACGTGGAACGCTGTGTGGAGTGTGAGCGGCTGGGAGTGACGGAGTTCCGGGTCGTTCCGAACGGCGACCGGGTCTGGGTGTGCCAGGAGTGCGACGCGATGTGGCGCGAGGGGGACGACCGCCGCGCACCGTGCTTCGCCGACGTCCTCCGCTACCTGGCCGAGTTCGGGCTGACCGCCGCGGCACTGGACCCGGTGCGTTCGGCCACGGGCGCGCCGCCGTACCAGCGGGCGTGGCGGGCACTGCGCGATCTCGTGGGCGAGGGACGTCTCAGCGTGCTGCGGGTCGGCGGCTACGCGGGTGAGGCCCGTGACGCGGTGGGCCCGTGGGGACCGGACGCGCCGCCGCTGAACGCCGCCCAGGAGATCCCGGCCGACCCCGGGCCGGTGCGGTTGCGGCTGTCCGGCGGGGTCGTGGTGGAGCTGGCCGTGGAGGTCCCCGGCGGCCCGCTGCCGATGCCCGGCGCGCTGGACCACGAGTCCGGCCCGGACTTCGCCCTGCTGTCCCGCGCGGACGTGGAATCGGTGCTGCGCCGCGTGCGGGCACGGACGTGGGAGACGCCGGACGGGCTCGGCTTCGACACCGGGCGGTTCCACGGCGAGGTGGTCCTGACCACGGACCGGCCCAGCGCACTGCGCGTGCGGCCGGCCTGAGACGGGGCGCGCATGACGCAGCCGGGCCGGTGAGGCGCATCCCCCACCGGCCCGGCTCACCCCACGGCATCTCGTGGTGCGTACCGCGGTTCTCTACGCTGAGCCCGCTAGGCGCGCACCTGCTGTGAGGGCGCCTCCTCGCCCGGAGGCGTCGGCGAGGAGAGCTCTCCTTCCATCTGATCCAGCTCGTCGAAGGCGTAGGCCGTCTCCGAGTGGAGCTCGTGGTCGAGCCCGTTGGTCTCCACGTGCTCGGGGATCCGGAAGCCCATGATGAGGTCGATGACCTTGGCGATGATCCACGAGACGACGAACGAGTAGATCATCACCACGACGACGCCGATGGCCTGGTTGACCAGCACCATGACGCTGCCGCCGTACAGCAGGCCGTCGGTCTCGGTGAAGGTGGCGGCGTTGGCCAGCAGGCCGATGGCCAGGGAGCCGATGATGCCGCCGACCATGTGGATGCCCACGACGTCGAGCGCGTCGTCGTAGCGGAACTTGAACTTCCAGCTGATCGCGTAGGCGCAGACCGCACCCGCGACCAGGCCGAGGATGATGGCCCCGATGGGGGTGAGGGAGGCGGCGGCCGGGGTGATGGCGACCAGGCCGGCGATGGCGCCGGAGGCGAAGCCGAGCGCCGTCACCTTGCCGTAGCGGATGCGCTCGACGAGCATCCACGCTCCCGTGGCGGCGGCGGTGGCGACCTGAGTGTTGACGAGGGCGAGCGCGGCGGTGTCGTCGGCGGCCAGCCCCGACCCGGCGTTGAAGCCGAACCAGCCGAACCAGAGCAGCGCGGCGCCCAGCAGCACGAACGGCAGGTTGTGCGGCCGCATGGACTCCGAGCCGAAGCCCTTGCGCCGGCCGAGCACCAGGGTGAGCGCGAGGGCGGCGGCGCCGGCGTTGATGTGCACCGCGGTGCCGCCCGCGAAGTCGATGACGCCGAGGTTGAGGATCCAGCCGGTGCCGGACCACACCCAGTGCGCGACGGGGAAGTAGACGAGAAGCGCCCACAGCGGCACGAACAGCAGCCACGCGCCGAACTTCGCCCGGTCGGCGATGGCACCGCTGATCAGCGCGACGGTGATGACCGCGAACATCATCTGGAAACCGGCGAAGGCGAGGTCCGGCAGCCCGTTGTCGTCGACGCTGCCGATCAGGCCGCTCAGCCCGGCTGAGGAGAAGTCACCGAGGAAGGGGGCCAGGGGGCCGTATCCGTCGCCGAACGTCAGTGAGTAGCCCACCGCCACCCACAGGACGCTGACGATCGCGATGCTCGCGAAGCTCATCAGCATCATGTTCAGCACGCTCTTGGCCCGTGACATGCCACCGTAGAAGAACGCCAGGCCGGGCGTCATGAGCATCACCAGCGCGGCGCATACCAGCACCCACGCGGTGTTGCCGCTGTCGATCATGTCGCCTCCATTTGTCGGAATGGGGGATTCATCTCCAGAGAAGAGTGGTTTGCGCTGGCACGTCCTCGGGCTCCACGGCAAACGCCACGTGGGACAGCGTTACCCCGCCCTGTTACTCACCTGGGCCATGGTTGTTGCGCCGACGTAAAGAGATCGGCCCACGTGTTACGCCTGCGTGACGGGTCGTCACACCGCAACCCGGTATTCCGACCGGTTTCGGACTCGGTTACCGAAATGTGAACTGAAGCGGTCCGCATCCGCCCGCACACGCCGACGGCCCGCGCCCCATCCCGGGGCGCGGGCCGTCGGCGCGGCGAAGGCCGCTCAGTCGGATCCGAGGATGGCGTCCACGAAGCCCTCCGGGTCGAAGGGCGCGAGGTCGTCCGGCCCTTCACCGAGACCGACCAGCTTGACCGGAACGCCGAGCTCACGCTGCACCTGGATGATGATGCCGCCCTTCGCGGTGCCGTCGAGCTTGGTGAGCACGATGCCCGTCACGTTGACCGCCTCGGCGAACACCCGCGCCTGACGCAGGCCGTTCTGCCCGGTGGTGGCGTCGAGCACCAGCAGCACCTCGTCGACCTGGGACTGCTTCTCCACGACCCGCTTGACCTTGCCGAGCTCGTCCATGAGCCCGACCTTGGTGTGCAGCCGCCCGGCGGTGTCGATGATGACGGTGTCGGCGCCGTCGGCGATGCCCCGGGCGACGGCGTCGAAGGCGACACTGGCGGGGTCGGCGCCCTCGTCCTTGCGCACCACGGGCGCGCCCACCCGGCCGCCCCAGGTCTCCAGCTGGTCGGCGGCGGCGGCGCGGAACGTGTCGGCCGCGCCGAGCACCACACTGCGGCCGTCCCCGACCAGGACGCGCGCCAGCTTCCCCGTGGTCGTGGTCTTGCCGGTTCCGTTCACGCCGACCACCATCACGACCGCCGGCCGGTCCCCGTGCGGCCCCGTGAGCACCGTGCGGTCCAGCTCGGGGTTGATCTGGGCGATGAGCTCCTGGCGGAGCAGCCCACGGACCTCGTCCGGGGTGCGGCTGCCGAGCACCTTCACCTTGGTGCGCAGCCCCTCCACGATCTGGGCGGCCGACGTGACGCCGACGTCCGCCGTGATCAGGGTGTCCTCGATCTCCTCCCAGGCGTCCTCGTCCAGGCGGTCGCTGGACAGCAGGTCCAGCAGTCCGCGGCCGAAGACGTTCTGCGACCGCGCGAGGCGGGCCCGCAGCCGGACCAGGCGCCCGGCCGACGGCGGCGGGGTCTCGATCGGGACGGCGACCGGGGGCGGTTCGACCGGGGCGGGCGGCTCCTCGACGGCGACCGGCCCGGCCTCCTCCTCCCGTTCGGCCACCGCCGTGGCGCTGGGTGCCCCCTGGTCTTCGCGTCCCTGCTCCCCGGCCCGGGGCGGACGCGGCTCCTGGGGCCGGCGCGGCCGGATCAGGAACGCCCCGCCCACTACCAGCAGGGCGATGACGAAGATGGCAACGGCAACGATCGTGTAGTCCATAGCGTTTCCAGTCTTGCAGACGAGGGACACGACGTGGTCTCACCCCGCTGCCGCCGGCCTCAGCCGTGCTGCTGCCGCGTGGCCCGCAGCACCAGGAGGAAGAACGGCGCGCCGACGAACGCCGTCACCACGCCGATGGGCAGCTCCGCCGGAGCCACCACGGTGCGCGCCACGATGTCGACCATGACCAGGAACGCGCCACCGGCCAGCAGCGACATCGGCAGGACGCGGCGGTAGTCGTTCCCGACCAGCCGCCGCACGATGTGCGGCACCACGATGCCGACGAAACCGATCAGCCCGCTGACCGACACGGCCGCGGCCGTCGCCAGCGACGCGGCGGCGATCACCACCAGCCGCACGGCGGTCGGATTGAGACCGAGACTGGCCGACTTCTCGTCGCCCAGCGCCAGCAGGTCGAGCAGCCGGCCGCAGCCGAGCAGCACCAGCACCGCCACGGCCGCGTAGGGCGCGACCAGGACGACATCGTCCCAGCCGCCCCGGCCCAGGCCGCCCAGAATCCAGGCGAAGACCCGCTGCAGCTCCTCGATGCGGAACTGCTGCACCAGCGTCTGCACCGCCGAGAGGAACGACGAGACCGCCACGCCCGCGAGCACCAGTCCCGCGGTGCCGCCACGCCCGGCGGTACTGCCCAGCAGATAGGCGGCCGCCACCCCGAGCAGCGCGCCGGCGAACGCGGCCAGCGGCACCGCGCGCATCGGGCCGAGGCTCAGGGCGGGCGCGTAGACGATCACGAGGGTCGCCCCCAGCCCGGCGCCACCGGCCGCCCCCAGCAGGTAGGGGTCGGCCAGCGGATTGCGGAACACCCCCTGGTACCCGGCACCGGCCACGGCGAGCAGGGCACCGACCAGCGCCCCCATGACCACGCGCGGCAGCCGCAACTGCAGCAGGACGGCGCGCTGCCGCTCGTTCAGCGGCGCCTCGACGCCGAACGGCAGCGCCGCGACGAGCTCACGGAGGATGGCGCCGGGGGTGATGTCGGCCGCACCGGCGGCGACGCCGAGGAGCATCGCCACGGCCAGCGCGAACGCGCCGGCCAGCAGCCACGGCCCACCGGACCGCCGGACGCGCATCTACGCGGCTTCCTCCGCGTCCGCGCCGCCCTCGGCGGCCAGCAGCGCGTCGGCCACGTCCTGGGCGAAGTCCACCACGCGCGGCCCCCAGCGGGAGGCGGTGTCGGGGTCGAGCCGCACCACGTCCCCGTTCTCCACGGCCGTGATGGTGTCGAACGCCGGGCGGTCCGCCACGTCGGCGACCAGCGCGGCCTCCTCGCCCGGGTAGCTGAGGAAGATCAGGTCGGGATCCTGCTCCACGACGAACTCGGCCGACAGCTGCGGATAACCACCGGCGGTGTCGGCGGCCTCGTCGGCGATGTTGCGCAGCCCGAACAGCGAGTACACCTGGCCGACGAAGGTGCCGGACGTGACCGAGTACAGACCGGGGTCCAGCTCGTGGTAATAGCTGGCGTCGATGTCGCCGAGCCGGTCGCGGGTCTCGGCGACGATCTCGTCGAGCGCCCCCTCCACCTCCTCGGCGGCGGCCGCGCCTTCGTCCGCGTGCCCGGTCGCCGAGCCGAGCAGCCGCAGCTGCTCGTAGCTGTCGTCCAGACTCTCGGCCGCGGGGAGCACGAGGACCGGGATGCCGAGCTGGTCCAGCTGCGACGCGGTCTCCTCGGCGTCCCGCGCGAGCACCACGAGGTCGGGATCGTGCTCGCTGACGGCCTCCACGCTGGGAGTGAAGCCGGACAGGTCGGTGGTGGGGGCCTCGTCGGGGTAGTTCGAGTACTCGTCGGCGGCGACCACCTGCTCGCCCGCACCGACGGCGAACAGGATCTCGGTCCCGCTCGGCGACAGCGACACGATGCGCTGCGGCGCCTCGTCGAGGGTGACCTCACCGCGGGCGTCGGTGACGGTCACGGGGAAGCCTTCGGACGGCGCGGCGGCCTCGGACTCCTCCGGGGCGGAGGACGCACAGCCGGAGACGGCGAGGACGGCGAACAGAGGGACGGCGAGCAGACGGCGTGGCACGCGCACGGGACTCCTTACATCCAGGTACGGCCAGGGGCGTAGGGGGAAGTCCGGAGTCCGGTGGGGACGGACTGCCCTTCCCACGAGGACAGCGATCGTCGGAACCCGAAGGAGGCGACCTGGCTCGTCCCGCCGTCTTCGACGGCGGGCGTCACAGTTGCGGGACAGCGCCGGATTCACACCGGACTTCGCTCCCTCGAACCCGCGTGCCGGCTCGGGAGTCACGGCCCGAGCTGCGGCAACCCGTCCACTTTACGAGTGGCGTGATCGGCGAAAGGAGGCGGGGGCGGGTTGGCAGGATCCACCGGCCGGCCGAGCACTACCGGGCCACCGACCGGATGGGTTTCCACCCATCGGGGGGCTTGGGGGCGCTGCCGGTTCTGCCCACCGCTGACAGCGGGTCATTCCCGCGTCCACGGGGCTTGGAGCAATCGGTTTCCGTCCGCACGCACCGCCGCGCTGACCGGGCCGCGCCGTTACCCCGCCTTCCGGTCCAGCCGCTGGCTGATCACCTGGGAGATCCCGTCCCCCTGCATCGTCACGCCGTACAGCGCGTCGGCCGCCTCCATCGTGCGTTTCTGGTGGGTGATGACGATGAGCTGGGAGGTGGACCGCAGCTCCTCGAAGATGACCAGCAGGCGCTGCAGGTTGGTGTCGTCGAGCGCCGCCTCCACCTCGTCCATCACGTAGAAGGGGGACGGGCGCGCCTTGAAGATGGCGGCGAGGAAGGCCACCGCGGTCAGGGATCGTTCGCCGCCCGAGAGCAGGGACAGGCGTTTCACCTTCTTGCCCGGCGGGCGGGCCTCGACCTCGACGCCCGTTGTGAGCATGTCGTCCGGCTCGGTCAGCACCAGCCGCCCCTCACCGCCCGGGAAGAGACGGCCGAAGATGCCCGCGAACTCCCGTTCCACGTCGGCGTACGCCGAGGCGAACACCTCCTGGACCCGGTCGTCCACCTCCTTGACCACGGTGAGCAGGTCGCGCCGGGTCTTCTTCAGGTCCTCCAGCTGCGCGGTGAGGAAGGCGTGCCGCTCCTCAAGGGCGGCGAACTCCTCCAGCGCCAGCGGGTTGATCTTGCCGAGCTGGCCGAGCTGCCGTTCCGCAGTGCGGGCGCGCTTCTCCTGGACCGAGCGGACGAAGGGCACCGCGACGCCCTCCTCCGGGTCGGCGTCCGGCGGTGGGGGGACCGGGACTCGCGGGCCGTACTCGGCGACCAGGGTCGCCACGTCGACGCCGTACTCCTCTACCGCCCGCGTCTCCAGCTGTTCGAGGCGCAGCTTGCGCTCGGCCCGTGCCACCTCGCTGCCGTGCACGACGTTGAGCAGCTTCTCCAGTTCGACCGACAGCTCGCGGACCCGCGACCGGACCGTCTTCAGCTCGGCGTCGCGAGCGGCGCGGGCCTCCTCGGCGGCGCGGCGTTCGGCGTCGGCGGCCTGCAGGGAGACCGCGATGCGCTCCAGCGCCTCGCCGGCGGCCTCGGCGACGGCGCGGGCGACCCGGGACTGCCGTGCGCGCTGGGCGCGGCGGCGGGCGGCGCGCTCCCGTGCCTGACGTTCGTTGGCCGCGGCACGCAGCAGCGAGTCGGCGCGACCGGCGATGGACCGCGCACGTTCCTCGGCGGTCCGCACCGACAGCCGGGCCTCCATCTCCGCGGCGCGGGCGTGCGCGGAGTTCTCGGCGAGCTCGTCCCGGTACCCCGTGTCGGGGTCATCGTCCTCGACCGGCTCGGCCTCGGCCTGGGCGAGCCGGTCCTCCAGGTCGGCGAGCCGCTGGAGGTCGGCCTCGCGGCCCTGCGCGGCCTTGCCGACCGCCGCGGCGTACCGCTCGGCCTCGGCGGCGGCCGCCCGCGCCTGGCCGCCGAGCTTGCCGAGCTGCTGGGCGATCTCGTTGCGCCGCCGGTCCGCCGAGCGACGGCGGGCCGCGGCCTCGTCGACGGCGGTGGCGGCACGGGCGCGCTCCGCCTTGGCCTCGGCGAGCTCGGCGGCGGCGCGCTTGCAGGCGTCGGTGGCCTCCTCCAGCCGCTCGGCGGCCTCGGCGACCGCCGCCTGCACCTCCAGCAGGCTCGGCGCCGAGGCGGAACCGCCCTGCACGAGCGCCGCGGAGACGACGTCGCCGTCCCGGGTGACGGCGCGGGCGCCCGGCCGGTCGGCCACGGCGTGCCGGGCGGCGGCGAGGTCCTCGACCAGGAGGACGTCGTGCAGCAGCAGGGCGACGGCGTCTCGCAGTTCCGGGGGCGGGATGACCGCGTCGAGCGCGTACCGGGCGCCGTCGGGGGGCGGCGGGGGCGCCCCGGTGCCGGAGGCGGCGCCGGGCGCGCCGACCATGATGGCGGCGCGGCCGGCGTCGTCGTCCTTCAGGAGCGCGAGCGCGGTGTCGGCGGCGGCCGCGCCGGTCACGGCGACGGCGTCCGAGGCGGCGCCGAGCGCGGCCGCGATCGCGGTCTCGGCGCCGGGCTCGACCTGCACGAGTGCGGCAACCGAGCCGAGCAGCCCGGGGAGGCGGTCGGCGGCGGCGAGCAGGGCGCCCGCGCCGTCCTTGCGATTCAGGCCGAGCTCCAGGGCCTCCTTGCGCGCCGCGAGCGCGGCGCGCTCGCGTTCGGCCGCCCGCTCGGTGTCGCGCAGTTCGTTCAGCCGGGCCTCCGCGGCGGCGAGGTCGTGCCGGGCGCCGTCGTGTGCGGCGTCGAGCTCGGCGTCGCCCACGTCCAGGTCGGCGGAGTCGGCTTCGGCGAGTTCGTGCTCGACCCGGGCGGCTTCGGCGCGTTCGGCGGCGTCGGCGGCGGCCTCGCGCAGCCGTTCGACCTCGTCTTCACTGGCCGCCAGCCGGCTGCGCAGCGCCTCGACGCGGCCACGCAGCTTCGCCAGCCCCTCGCGCCGGTCGGCGGCCGCCCGGGCGGCGGCGGCGATGCGCCGCTCCTCCTGCTCCAGGGCGGCCTCGGTGGCGGCGCGCTCGGCGACGACCTCCTCCAGCCGGGAACGCGCCTCATCGAGCTGTTCCTGCAGCTCCTCCTCCTGGGCGCGGACTTCGGCAGCCTCGCGCTCCAGTTCCTCGGGGTCGCGCCCGCGCCGCTCCTCCTCGACGTCGCCGGACAGGTTACGGTGCCGTTCGGCCGCGAGTCCGGCCACACCGTTCAGCCGTTCGGTCAGCCGGGACAGACCGTGATAGGCGTCCTGAGCACGGGAGAGCAGCGGCGCGGCCTCGGCCGCGGCGGTCTCCAGCTGGGTCTCACGCTCCTGGGCGTCGGCGAGGGCGCGTTCGGCGGCGGACCGGCGGCGGCGCACCTCGGCCTCGTCGGCCTCCTCCTGTTCCAGGCGCTCCCGCAGGGTGACGATGTCGTCGGCGAGCAGCCGGAGCCGCGCGTCGCGCAGCTCGGCCTGGATGGCCGCGGCCCGCCGGGCGATCTCGGCCTGCCGGCCGAGAGGCTTGAGCTGGCGGCGCAGCTCCGCGGTGAGGTCGCTCACCCGGTTGAGGTTGCCCTGCATCGCGTCCAGCTTGCGCAGGGCCTTCTCCTTGCGCTTGCGGTGCTTGAGGATGCCGGCGGCCTCCTCGATGAGGGCGCGGCGCTCCTCCGGGCCCGCGTGCAGGACGGTGTCGAGCTGGCCCTGCCCGACGATGACGTGCATCTCCCGGCCGATGCCGGAGTCGCTGAGCAGGTCCTGGATGTCCAGCAGCCGGCAGGTGTCGCCATTGATGGCGTACTCCGAACCGCCGTTGCGGAACATCGTCCGCCGGATGGTGACCTCGGAGTACTCGATCGGCAGCGCGCCGTCGGTGTTGTCGATGGTGAGGCTGACCTCGGCGCGGCCGAGGGGGGCGCGGGAGGACGTCCCGGCGAAGATGACGTCCTCCATCTTGCCGCCACGCAGGGATTTGGCGCCCTGCTCGCCCATGACCCACGCCAGCGCGTCGACGACGTTGGACTTGCCCGAGCCGTTCGGCCCGACGACACAGGTGATGCCCGGCTCGAAACGCAGTGTGGTCGCCGAGGCGAACGACTTGAATCCGCGCAGTGTGAGGTTCTTCAGGTACACGGTGCCGGCGTCCCCTCCCCACGTGCGCCCAAGGTCGTCCCGCTTCCCGGTAAGGGTGCCATGATCTCGCCGTCGGCGCAGGCCGAACGCGCTCCGGCCCGCCGGTGCGTCATCTCGGCCGTCTCCGTGGCACGGGCAAGGTGAGGACTCGGCCGGCCGGCCGCGATGGGAGATTCCGGGGGGAAGGGGTGCGCGAGGGGCGTGGGCCGGACGGCTGGTCGTCACTCTCCGCCGAAAAAGGTCGGTGCGCCGAGGGTTGCCGTGAACCGGCCCGGGGTAAATCCTCGATCATCATCGGGTCAACACACGAAAGGGACCGGATCAAGGCCCCAGTCGGCGCTGCCCGCCAAGGGACGCCGGTGCGGGTGCGGGCGCCCCTTCATCCAGACGGGTGTACGGAGTCGGTCCGCCGTTCGCCGAGTTTCAGGCGAGTGCCGGCTCGCGGTCGGTCGCGTTGACTGCGACATCGGCGACTGCCGAGGAAAGCTGGTCGTTCTGCGCCTGAAGTCGGCCGATCTCGTCCTCCAGGTCGCGTACTCGCTGCTGCAGCCGTCGCATTTCCTGAACCATTCGCGGGTCAGGACCGCCGACGTGGCCGAACAGAGCCTTCGCCATGATTTTGGGCCCTCCACATTGAGCGACCAGATTTGTGAACGCGCAGGTGTGCATCACGAGCGAGGGGACGTATCTGCCCCTGACAGATCGTGAGAAGAAAAGGCACGCGGTTTGCCTTCCAGGCTCTCACCATGCGAGTCGCTGGTCAAGATTGAACAGAACACAGGTGTTACAGACAGTAACCGGGCAGGTCACATCGCACGCTCCGTCATCGGGGCAGCTCCGCCGCGTCCTGCACGCGTGTCACACTGCAGAGAACTCCTGGCGCATGACCGCGCACGACAACAGGGACGCAAGCGGGCGACAGCCCACGGACCGCGTTGCCCTTACAGGATACTCACCGTTCGACGAAACCGGAGTAGGAACCCCCCGAGTTCGTCCAACGTTCCACCACCGCTTCGACGCGGCCCGGTGTCTCACCACCGCGCAGCAACCCCAGCAGGCGCTCGCACCGGTCCCGCGGCCCCTCCGCCACGACCTCGACCCGGCCGTCCGCGAGGTTGGTGGCCGCCCCGGCGAGTCCGAGTTCCAGGGCTCGCGCCCGGACCCACCAGCGGAAACCGACCCCCTGCACGTGGCCGCGCACCCAGGCGGTCAGCCGGACGTCGTTCATCATCGCCTCCAGTCTGGCGTGCCGCGGCTCAGCACCGCGCGCCCTGCGGTGCGGGCTGGCAGGCCGGGCAGCTGAACGAGGAGCGGTTCATGAACACCTCGCGCCGAATGGGCGTGCCGCACCGCTCGCACGGCTCGTCCCGCCGCCCGTAGGCGCGCAGACCGCGCGCGAAGTAGCCGCTCTCGCCGTTGACGTTGACGTACAGGCTGTCGAAGCTGGTGCCGCCCTCGGCGAGCGCCGCGCGCATCACGTCACGGGCGGCGGCCAGCACGGTGTCGACGCGCTCGCGGTCGAGGGTCTCGGTGGGGTGCGTCCAGTGCAGCCGCGCCCGCCACAGCGCCTCGTCCGCGTAGATGTTGCCGACGCCGCTGACGAGCGACTGGTCGAGCAGGGCGCGCTTGATCCCGGTGCGCCGGCGGCGCAGCGCGGCGGCGAACGCGTCGTCGTCGAACGCCGGGTCGAGCGGGTCGCGTGCGATGTGCCGGATGACACTGGGCAGCCCACGGCCGGCGTCATCGGACACCAGTGTGTCGACCATCAGGTGGCCGAAGGTGCGCTGGTCCACGAACCGGAGCTCCAGGAGACCGGCGGTCACCGTCCCGGCCGCGCCTTCGTCCGGGGACGGCCGCCCGGCCTCCGCCGGCGGCCCGGCCGGTGCGGTCCCGGTCAGCGGCAGCCGCACGCGCAGGTGGCGTTCGGCGGCCTGGGCGGGCGGCTGCACCAGCAACTGGCCGCTCATGCCGAGGTGCGCCAGCAACGCGTCCCCGGAGTCGAGGGTCAGCCACAGGTACTTGCCACGCCGGTGCGCTCCGGTGACCGCGCGCCCGGCGAGCCGGCCGGCGAAGTCCGTCGCCCCCGGCGCGTGCCGCCGGACCGAGCGCGGGTGCAGCACGGTCACCGCCCCGATGGCGCGGCCGGTGACCCAGCGATCCAGCCCGCGCCGGACCACCTCGACCTCCGGTAGCTCGGGCATCGCGGCTACGCCCCCTCGCCGGCCTGCTCCCGCGCCGCTTCGGCGTGGGCGCGGATGGCCTTCCACGCCGACTCGGCCGCCTGCTGCTCGGCCTCCTTCTTGCTGCGGCCCTCGCCGGAGCCGTAGCTCTGGCCGGCGACCCGCACGGTGGCGCGGAACGTCTTCTGGTGGTCGGGGCCGCTCTCGTCCACGTGGTACTCGGGGACTCCGAGCAGTTCGGACGCGGTCAGCTCCTGCAGCGAGGTCTTCCAGTCCAGTCCGGCGCCGAGCCCGGAGGCGGTGGCGATCAGCGGATCGAACAGCCGGTGCACGAGCTGGGACGCCTCCGACAGGCCGCGGTCGAGGTAGACCGCGCCGATGATCGCCTCCAGCGTGTCGGCGAGGATGGAGGACTTGTCCCGGCCACCCGTACCCTCCTCGCCGCGGCCCAGGCGGATGTAGCGGCCGATGCCCAGACCGCGCGCGACGTCGGCGAGGGCCCGCATGTTGACGACGGCGGCCCGCAGCTTGGCGAGCTGGCCCTCGGGGAGATCCGGGTGTTCCCGGAACAGGGTGTCGGTGACGACCAGCCCGAGCACGGAGTCGCCGAGGAACTCCAGGCGCTCGTTCGTGGGCAGGCCGCCCTTCTCATAGGCGTAGGACCGGTGCGTGAGCGCGCGAGCCAGGACCTTCGGGTCCAGCTCGACCCCGATGGCGCGATAGAACTCGCGAGCCTCGGTCGCGGACAGCTGGGTGGCCACTCGACGATCACATCCCTCATCTGCCCCGCGCGGCCATCGCCGCACGGGCCGACGCGGTCCCACGGGACCCGCCGGGGTCGGACACGACTGCGCTGTGACGGCCGGCCGGGGACGCTCGATCCGAGGGCGAGGTGAGCGTCGCGGAGGGAACCCTCCCCGGCGGCCACCACGGCCTCGGGCTGTGCCCGAATCGGCCAGGGTTTGCGAGATGGACAGCGGGACTCTGCGGTGAACAGACGAACGGCGGGCTCAGTGACTGAGCCCGCCTTGTCCGTGTTACGCCGGGTTGGTGACCTGGCGGTTGTTGTAAGTGCCGCACGTGGGGCACGCGACGTGCGGGAGCTTCGGGTCGCGGCACCGCGGGCACGTGACGAGCACCGGGCGCGACGCCTTCCACTGGGAACGGCGGGTGCGGGTGTTGCTCCGCGACATCTTCCGCTTCGGGACGGCCACTTCAATCCTCCTGGGTCACCCCCGCGGGCGCGGGAGCCTCACTTTCTCGGGTCACCCCCGCGGGTGCGGGGCGCCATGCTCCTGGGAACCGCCCCGCGAGGGGGCGCGGTGGTCGGCCCCGCCGGAGCGGGGAGACCGCGTTCGGGAACACGAACTCATCGGTCGCCGGGCTCCTCGCCCAGCGCCCGCAGCGCCTCCCACCGGGGGTCGACGCGGTCATCGTGACCGTGCTCGGGACCGGCGTCCGCGAGCTTCACGCCGCACTCGGCGCACAGGCCGGGGCAGTCGTCCCGGCACAGCGGCGAGAGGGGCAGCGCGAGCACGACGGCGTCGCGGACCACCTGCTCAAGGTCGATCAGGTCGCCCTCAAGATAGTAGTCCTCATCCTCGGCCTCCGCGTCGGCTTCCGCCCCGGCGGCGACGCCGCCGATCTCGTCGTCCAGCGGGTAGCGGAAGAGCTCCTGGAACCCGGCTTCGACCGGCTCGGCGACCGGGTCCAGGCAGCGCGAGCACTCGCCCGCCATGCGGGTCCGCGCCTGTCCCGTGACGAGCACGCCCTCCATGACGGCCTCCAGCCGGAGGTCGAGCTCGATCTCGCCGTCCTCGGGTACACCGGTCATCCCGACCGCGAGGGCGCCGGGGTTGGGCACGACCCGCTGCTCGGTCCGCATTGAACCGGGTCGTCGGCCCAGCGGCCGGGTGTCGACCACGAGCGGGGCACGGGAGTCTGGACGAGGCTGGGTCATCGCGCTTTCGGTGGGACTCGCCTCCGCTTGCGCGGCGGCGACGGCTGACCGCCATCGGTCGATGGCTGCGGAGACCGGCTCACGGACGCGCCGGCGCGGCTGGGAAGCCGTCAGGGCAGTGGACCGATGAGCACAGTCAAGTTTTCAGTCTAGCGACAGCGGTCGATCCGTCCCAAATCAGCACGGCGGAGACCGGCGGTTCAGCCGCGCGCGGCGTACTTGGCCCGCAGCCGCTCCTGCACGTAGGGGGTGACCAGGCTGCTGACGTCGCCGCCGTACTGGGCGACCTCGCGGACCAGCGAGGAGCTGAGGAAGGAGTACTGCGGGTTCGCGGTCATGAACAGCGTCTCCACACCGGAGAGCTGGTAGTTCATCTGCGCGATCTGCAGCTCGTAGTCGAAGTCGCTGACCGACCGCAGGCTCCGCACGATCGCCGTCACGTCGTTCTTCCGGCAGAAGTCCACCAGCAGCCCGTCGAACGTCGCGACCGTGACGTTGGGGAGGTCGCCGGTGCACGCGCGCAGCATGTCGAGCTTCTCTTCCACGCTGAACAGCGCCCGCTTGCTGACGTTGGTCAGCACCGCGGCGATCACCTCGTCGTTCTGCCGGGCGGCGCGCCCGATGATGTCGATATGGCCGTTGGTGACAGGATCGAAGGACCCCGGACAGACGACTCGGCGCACGGTGCACCATCCTCTCTGGCGGCCTGCGGACAGCGAGCCGCCTCTGGGACCGCGTGCTGTCCCCTCTGAGGGGTCTCAGGGGAATTGTGCCCAGATGATCAGGCCCGATCGTGGAGGCTCGCTGCGCGACCGTACCAAAGCGCCGCCTCGCCGTAACGACGTACCCTGCCCGATTCGTACCCCTCGGGCCAGCGCAGTTCCGGGTCCCGGCTGGCCCGTTCGACGACCACCAGCGCGTCCGGTGCGAGCCACCCCCGATCGCGCAGCAACGCCAGGACCTCGTCGATCTCCGCCGCCGCCATGGCGTACGGCGGATCGGCGACGACCAGCTCATATCCGCCGCCCCGCGGACCCCGGTCCAGGACCCGGCGCACCCGGTCGGCGGCGAGTTCCGCGCCCGCGAGGCCGAGCGCGTCGATGTTGCGCCGGATCACCGCGGCGGCCCGCCGGTCCGACTCCACCAGGAGCACGTGCGCGGCGCCGCGGGACAGTGCCTCCAGCCCGATCGCGCCCGAGCCCGCGTAGAGGTCGAGTGCGCGCAGCCCGTCGAGCGACCCCAGCTCGGAGAGCACGGAGGCGAACAGCGCCTCGCGGGCGCGGTCGCTCGTCGGGCGGGTGGTACGCCCCTCCGGGACGGCGAGCCTGCGCCCGCCCGCGGTACCGGCGATGATCCGGGTCATGACTGGCTGTGGCCTCTCCTGCTGCCGCGACACGCTGGACGTGCGTCCAGCCTAGGACGTGCCGCGCCGCCGGGAACGCGCCCGGGCGCCGGCCCGGCGTCCGCCGCGGCGGCGGGGTTCGGTCAGGTCTTCTCCAGGAACTCCGCGCGCTCCTCGCCGAGCAGCTCGCCCAGCGCGGCGGCCAGCGGCGGATGGGCGGTGAGGTCCGGATCGGCCTCGACGAACGCCGCCGCCTCCTCCCGCGCCTCGCGGATCAGCTCCTCGTCCCGGAGCAGCGTGAGCAGCCGCAGCGAGGACCGCCGCCCCGACTGCGCCTCTCCGAGCACGTCGCCCTCGCGGCGCTGCTCCAGGTCGACCCGGGACAGCTCGAAACCGTCGGTGGTCGCCGCCACCGCCGCGAGCCGCTCCCGCGCCGGGGCGGCCTCCGGGGTGTCGGTGACCAGCAGGCAGAGCCCCGGCAGGCTGCCCCGCCCGACGCGGCCGCGCAACTGGTGGAGCTGGGAGACGCCGAAGCGGTCGGCGTCCATGATGACCATGACCGAGGCGTTGGGGACGTCCACGCCCACCTCGACGACCGTGGTGGCGACGAGCACGTCGATCTCGCCCGCGGCGAAGCGCCGCATGACGGCGTCCTTCTCGTCGGGCGCGAGGCGGCCGTGCAGGGCGGCCACCCGCAGTCCGGCCAGCGGCCCCTCGGCCAGTTCGGTGGCGACGTCGAGCACCGCCAGCGGGGGGCGCCCCGCACCCGCGGACTCGTCGGGGACGGCGGTCGTGTCCTCGGGGGCGTCCGCGCCCGACGGCTGTTCGTCGGCGTCGGCGGGATCGGGCACGGAGCCGCCGATGCGCGGGCAGACGACGTAGACCTGGCGGCCCTGGCCCACCTCCTCGCGGACGCGTTCCCAGGCGCGTGCGAGGAAGTGCGGCTTGTCCTGGGCGGGCACGACGTGCGTGGCGACCGGCGCGCGGCCGGCCGGCAACTGGGTGAGGGCGACCACGTCGAGGTCGCCGTAGACGGTCATCGCGACCGTGCGCGGAATCGGGGTGGCGGTCATGACGAGCACGTGCGGCCGGCCGTCGGCGGCCTTCTCGCGCAGCGCGTCGCGCTGCTCGACGCCGAACCGGTGCTGCTCGTCGACCACCACCAGGCCGAGGTCGGCGAAGGACACGTGCTCCTGGAGCAGGGCGTGCGTGCCGACGACGATGCCGGCCGCGCCCGACGCGGCGTCCAGCAGTGCCTCACGGCGCGCGGCGGCGCCCTGCGATCCGGTGAGGAGCGCGACGCGCGTGGCGTGCTCGGCGCCGCCGAGCCGGCCGCCCTCGGCCAGCGGGCCGAGCATCGCGGTGATGGAGCGGTGGTGCTGCTGGGCCAGCACCTCGGTGGGGGCGAGCAGCACGGCCTGGCCTCCGGCGTCGACCACCTGCAGCATCGCCCGCAGCGCGACGAGCGTCTTGCCCGCGCCGACGTCGCCCTGGAGCAGCCGGTGCATGGGGTGGGTGGAGTCCAGATCGGCCGCGATGGTCTCGCCCACCTCGCGCTGGCCCTCGGTGAGGGTGAACGGCAGCGCCGCGTCGAAGGCGTCCAGCAGCGCGCCGGCCCGCCGGGGGCGCGGGCGGGCGGGCAGCGCCTGCGCCTGGCGGCGGCGGGCGGCGAGCGCGACCTGCAGCACGAACGCCTCGTCCCACTTGAGGCGGCGCCGCGCACGGCCGATGTCGGCGGAGTCTCCGGGGCGGTGGATGCCCTCGTAGGCGGTGCGCAGGCCGGGCAGGTGGTGGCGGGCGCGGAGTTCGGGCGGCAGCGGGTCGGCGTCGGCGGTGCGGTCGTCGAGCTGGTCCAGCACGATGCCGACGCACTGGGCGATCTTCCAGGACGCGACATCGGCGGTGGCGGCGTAGACCGGGATCAGCTCCTCGGCGAACGCGCGCGCCCGGTCCTCGGCGGCGCCGTCACCGGCGTCGGCCGGGAACAGCTGGTACTCGGGGTGCGCGAGCTGGCGGTGGCCGCGGTAGGTGGAGACCTTGCCCGCGAACAGCCCGCGCCGGCCGGGCACCAGGTCCCGTTCGCGCCACTGCTGGTTGAAGAAGGTCAGGGTGAGCCGGCCGCGCCCGTCGGTGACGACGACCTCAAGCAGGCTGCCGCGCCGGTTGCGCATGCGCCGGTTGCTGACCCGCGAGACCTCGGCCATCACGGTGACCTGCTCGCCCTCGGCCAGTCCGGCGAGGTCGGTCAGTTCGCCCCGGGTGGCGTAGCGGCGCGGGTAGTGCCGGAGCAGGTCGCCGGTGGTGTGCAGGTCGAGGGCGGTGGCGAGCTTCTTGGCCGTCCGGTCGCCGAGCGTCCTGCGCAGCGGTTCGTCCAACGTCGTCACTGGATTGTCCCCCTGCTTCCTGCCTGGCCTGTGAGCATCCTAGAAGCCCCTTCCCCGCACCGGACGCGGGCGAATCGCCGCGGTCGTGCGGCGCGGGCGCCGACGTGCCTCCCGCGGCGGACGGCCGAGGCACCGCCCGACCGGGCTATACTGGGCGGAGCGTTCGTACTGGGGACCGGCTGGCCCGGTTCCCGGCCGGATGCCGGGACCTCACGGTTCCGGACGAGGACGTGCACGCGTTCTGGCCCGCCTCGTGGCCGGCCGAGTGCGGCGCCCCCGGCGCACGTGGTGGGGCGCGCTCGTTGTCGTGTACGCTTCCACGGTTGGCGCTCCGCGCCGACCTGCCTGCTCATCAGACCTCTCTCGGGTCTCTTCCGCGCGCGTAAGCCCGCGGGCCCCGAGCGCTTGAATGGAGTTACCGTGGCTTCCGTCTGCGACGTCTGCGGCAAGGGACCAGGGTTCGGTAACAGTGTTTCCCACTCGCACCGCCGCACCCGCCGCCGCTGGAACCCCAACATCCAGACCGTGCGCACGCGCGTGGGCGGTACGCCCAAGCGCCTGCAGGTGTGCACGTCCTGCATCAAGGCGGGCAAGGTCGACCGCTGACCACCGGCCCATCCGGACCTTCGCCGAGCGCCGTGCCCTCTGAGGGCGCGGCGCTTCGTGCTGTTGCGCGGGCCGCGTTCACCCGTGCCGGCGCGCGGTGATCCTGCTCCGGGTCCGCGGCCGCGTGGCGGGTGCGGACGGTCTCACAGCCCGCAGGGGCCACCGTTCAGGGAGCAGCTGGCCGGGTACTGCGGGCGTCCCTGGGCGGTGAAGTTCACGGTGACGCTCTCACCGGGCGCGATGCCGCTGCGCCAGTCGGGCTGGCGCGCCACCATGCCGTCGGCCGTGGGCTCCCACTCGGCCTCCCACGCGGACTCGATCCGGACGTCGGAGAAGCCGAGCACCAGTTCCCAGGAGGAGAGGGTGCCGTCGCCGGTGTTGGTGATGGTGACCGAGCCGCCGAACGCGTTGTCGGAGTAGGGGTTCATCGCGTAGGAGACCGCCGGAGCGGCGCCGTCCGTGGCGCGGTCGGCGCCCGGGCCGGGTACGGGCTGCTGCTCCGCCGTCGCGCTGCCGGTGTGGTCGGCCGGGCCGCGTTCCGTGTCGGAGTCGGGCTGGACGGTCTCCGTCTCGGGACTCGCCACCACTTCGGGGGAGACCGAGGGCCGGGGGCTGGTCTCCGTCGCGGGCAGCCGGCCGCTGTCCCCCGGGTCGCCCGGGGTGATCTGCTGGGTTCCGGGGTCGGAGAACCGCAGGTAGATCTGGGTGGTGCTGTAGGCGAAGAGCACCATGCCCACGGTGATGCCCGAGATCACGAGGACCCGGAGCAGCCGCGGGGGACGCACCTTGCGGGGCACGGTGCTGCCGAGCACGTGGCCCACGGTCGCGATGGGGCCGCTGTCCGCCGGTTCCGCGCGGTGCGCGCCACGCTGGCCGCCGCCGGCTGCGCCGTGCCGACCCATGTCCGTTCCGCCTTCCGATCGCGTCGCGTGAACTGGGGGAGGTTAACCGGAAGTACTGCAGGGGTTCGCTGACCGACTAGACCGACAACGCCGCCGGGCGCCCCGGGGGGGGTGCGGTGCGGCGGCGCGCGCACCGTGTCCGCGCTGCTCCCGCCGACCGGTGCGGTGGATGCGTTCGGACGTGCCGGGGTGGGTTCACGGTCCGTCACCGCGTCGGCCGGGGGCGGGGTCCCCCTGATGATAACCGGCCTGAGCTTAGCGCGATTCGTCGCTACAAATCCGACTTGTGGGCAATACCCGGACGGATCGCGCCCCGGCCCGGTCACCTGGAGCGACGCCGGCACGGCGCGCGGCGGCGGGCCCACGGGCCCGCCGCTATCCGAAGTGGCTCCAGCCGCCACGGACCGGCGCGGCGCCGTCGACCGTGACACCGTCGCCCTCGGTGACCACCCCGATTTCGGTCCACCCCGTCGGCAGCCCGGTTTCGGCCGGGAAAGTGGCCGCGAGGGCGTGGTCCTCGCCGCCCGCGAGCATGTACTCGGCCGGGCGAGCCGGGCCCGCCCCGAGTTCCGCCAGCACCCGCACCGCCTCGTCCAGGACCGGGTCCGCCGGCAGCGCGCCGGTCCGCAGCGCGACCGACACACCGCTGGCCGCGGCGACGTGCCCGAGGTCCTGGACCAGCCCGTCACTGACGTCGAGCATGGCGGTGGCGCCCAGTTCCGCGGCCCGCGGGCCCTCGGCGTACGGTGGGCGAGGCCGCCGGTGCGCCGCCAGGCATTCGGCCGGGCCGTCCGCTCCGGCGCGTAACAGCGCCAGGCCGGCCGCCGAGCGCCCCAGCGTTCCGCACACGGCGACGACGTCGCCGGGCCGCGCGCCGTCCCGCCGTACCGGGGCGCGGCCCTCAAGGTCACCGAGCGCGGTGACGGCGATGGTGAGCGTGCCGGAGCGCACCACGTCGCCGCCGGCCACGGCCGCGCCCGCCAGCGCGCACTCCGCGTTGAGCCCGTCGCTGAGCGCGTCCGTCCACGCGGTGGCCAGGTCCGGCGGCGCGGCCAGTCCGACCAGCAGTGCGGTCGGCCGGGCGCCCATGGCCGCAACGTCCGCCAGGTTCTGCGCCGCCGCCTTGTGGCCGACGTCGCGCCCGCCGGACCACTCCCGCCGAAAATGCTGGCCCTCGACCAGCAGATCCGTCGTCGCGACCACGCGCCCGTCGGCCGCGCGGACCACCGCGGCATCGTCACCGGGCCCGATGATTACGTTCTCCGTCTGCGGGAATCGTGCAGTGACCCGGGCGATCAGCCCGAACTCACCGATATCCCCGATGGTGCTCCCCACAGGCATCAGGGTACGGTGGCGCACGCGGTGCAGTGGTCTAGACCCCCGCCGGGAGCAGGGCGGGGCCGGGCGGCCGCACGGAACCAGGAGGGGTGTTGATGGTGCAGGCGTACATACTGATCCAGACCGAGGTCGGCCGGGCCGGCGACGTCGCACGCGACGTCGCCGAGATCGAGGGGGTCACCCAGGCCGAGGACGTCACCGGTCCCTACGATGTGGTGGTGCGCGCGGAGGCGGAGGACGTCGACGCGCTCGGGCGGCTCGTGGTCGCCCGGATCCAGCACCTCGACGGCATCGCGCGCACGCTCACGTGTCCGATCGTCAACATTTGATCGTGGAGTGGACCTGATGCGACGTGCGGCGGCAGGTGGGGCGCTCGCCGTTCTGTTCCTCCTCGCGGGGTGCGCCGCGGGCGAGGTGGAGGTCCCCGCACCGGCCCCGCAGGGGCGGGCGGCCGACCTGTGCCGCACGTTGGTCGACCAGGTCCCCGGCACCCTCTTCGGTCAGGAACGGATTCCGGTCCGCCCGGAGTCGGAGTTCGTCGCCGCCTGGGGTTCGCCGACGATCGCGCTGCGCTGCGGCGTCCCCCGCCCCGAGGGCCTGCGGCCGGACTCCCAGCTGACCGTGGTGAACGAGATCTCCTGGCTTCCCCAGCCCGCCGACCGCCCGAACCTCTACACGGCGGTGGGACGCGAGGCGTACGTGGAGCTGTCGATCCCTCCGTCGTACACTCCACCGGCCGAGGCGCTGGTGGCGATCGGCGGCCTGATCGGCCGCGAGATCCCGGCGCTGCCGGCGGGCGAACTCTAGCTCCACCGGCACCGCGACGGCGAACCGCCGAGCCGATGCCCTCGCGACGGGGCGCGGGGCATACGGCCCCGCACCCCGGTCACGGTCAGCCTCCGTTGTCCATACCGGGGACGCCGATGTCGCCGCCGGCCGCTTCGATCTCCGCGGCGGTCATACCCACCGCGCCGTCGCAGCGCGCGCCCGGCTCTGGGACGCCGGGGTGCTGTTCGTAGAGGCGCAGGAACTTGCCGAGCCGTTCGTCGGCGGGGGTGTCCAGGGCGACCTGGCGGCCCCAGGCGGAGGCCACGATGGGCGACGGCATGTCGCCCTCGTAGGGGCTGACGACGACGTAGCTGCCCGGGGTGTACAGCTCGTTCAGCTGCTCGACCTGTTCCTCGGGGAGGTCCGGCCGGTAGGTGATCCACACCGCGCCGTGCTCCAGGGAGTGCACCGCGTGCACGTCGCGCAGCGGTTCGGTGTAGACGCCGCAGTTCTGCCAGGCCGCGTGGTGGTCGCCGCCGACCGGCGGGGACTGCTCGTAGTCGACGTCCTCCTCCACGTGGGTGTTGGTCAGGCCCTCGAACTCCTGGAGGCCCTCGACGGTGCGGCGCTGGTACTCCATGTAACCGGCGAAAGCGACCCCGCCGAGCACGAGCACCACGGCGGCGCTGACACCGGTGGTTCGGACGATCTTGCGGCGCCGCTCCTCACGGATCCGCTGCGCACGCCGCTCCTCGGCCTTTTTCCGGCGCCGCTGCGCCGCACTCTCCGTTGACTTGTTACCCACTTGCCCCAACCGATCGCCGTGTCAACTTATCCTCATTTGGAGCGTACGCACCAGAAACGCCAGATACTTCAGGATGGTTCCCGTGAGTAACGAAGGCGACGGCACGGAGGTATCAACCGGGTCGCGCCCGGCGCGCCGGGTGGTCCCGATTCCCTTCGTCGCGGTACTGGTCGCGGCCGCGCTCGTCGTGGGCTACCTGCTGGGGCGGCCGGGCTATCCGCTGGACAACTCGGCCGACGCCGGTTTCCTGCGGGACATGAGCGCGCACCACGCCCAGGCCGTCGAGATGTCGATGACCGTCCTGGAGAAGAGCGACGATCCGACCCTGCGGATCGTGGCCGAGGACATCGCCACCACGCAGCAGTCGCAGATCGGGCGCATGCAGGGGTGGCTGGTGCAGTGGGGGCTGGGCGCCCGCGGCGCCCAGCGGCCCATGGCGTGGATGGCCGGACACGGCCACGGCGGCGACGCGCCCGAGAGCATGCCGGGCCTGGCCACCGAGGAGCAGATGGCCGAACTCGCGGCGGCGGACGGCGAGGACGCCGAGATCCGGTACCTGAAGCTCATGATCGAGCACCACCGCGGCGGCGCCGAGATGGCGGACGCGGCGGCGAGCCTGGGCCGCGAGCCCATCGTGACCGACTTCGCCCGGGGCATGGCGGCGGCGCAGCGTTCCGAGATCGAGCTGATGACCGGCATGCTCGCGGATCGTGGGGTCGAGGCCGACGCCTCCTGATCGCTCGCCCGGCGTGTTCCCGCTCACTTTCCCCCGCACGGTTCGCGCGGAATGCCGGAGTACGCCAGACTTGCGATGCCGCCCGGCCGATCGGACCGTGGCGGCATCGCCGGTGCTCAGCCGGCCCACCGGGCCGTGGCGCCCGGCTTCCGCACCGTCCGGCAGGGGGCTCGCACACCCCCGGACGTGACCTCTCCCTCGTTCGGCCCCGTCGATTTACTACACGGCGTAGAACTACACTTTGTAGTACTACCGGTCGTCGAGCCGAAATCGCGGAGAGGCGGGCATGGACGCACTGGATCTCGCACGGTGGCAGTTCGGAATCACCACCATCTACCACTTCCTGTTCGTGCCGCTGACGATCGGCCTCTCGGTGATCGTCGCCGGACTGCAGACCGCGTGGCTACGGACCGGCCGGCACGAGTACCTCCAGGCCACGAAGTTCTTCGGCAAGCTCTTCCTGATCAACTTCGCCATGGGCGTGGTGACCGGCATCGTGCAGGAGTTCCAGTTCGGGATGAACTGGAGCGAGTACTCGCGCTTCGTCGGCGACGTCTTCGGCGCCCCGCTCGCCATGGAGGCGCTGCTCGCCTTCTTCCTTGAGTCCACCTTCATCGGCCTGTGGATCTTCGGGTGGGACAAACTGCCGAAGAAGGTGCACCTGGCGTGCATCTGGGCCGCCGCGATCGGCACCAACCTGTCCGCCTACTTCATCCTCGCCGCGAACGCCTGGATGCGGCACCCGGTCGGCTACCGGGTGAACGAGGAGACCGGACGCGCCGAACTCACCGACATCTGGGCCGTGCTGTCGAACGAGCAGGCGTGGTCCACCTACCTGCACGTGCTGAGCGCGGCGTTCATCACCGCCGGCATGTTCGTGGTCGCGGTCAGCGCCTTCAAACTGTGGCGCAACCACGCGCACGGCGACACCGGGGAGCCCGGCGTCACCCCGCCCAAGGGCGACCGCGAGCTGTTCCGGCGCACCCTGCGGCTGGGCATGCTCGTCACGCTCATCGCCGGCGTGCTCGTCGTTTACTCCGGCGACCACCAGGCCAAGCTCGCGGCGGCTTATGAGCCCATGAAGCTGGCCGGCGCCGAGGCGCTGTGGAACACCGAGGACGCCGCGCACTTCTCGATGTTCGCGGTGGGCGACGTCGACGCCCGCACCAACGTCTTCGACATCAACATCCCGTACGTGCTGAGCTTCCTGGCCACCGGCGAGTTCGGCGGCACCGTCGAGGGCATCAACGACCTCCAGGCGCAGTACGAGGCGATGTACGGGCCGGGCGACTACACGCCCAACATCTTCGTCCTGTACTGGTCCTTCCGGCTGATGATGGGCCTGGGCATGTTCAGCGTGCTGCTCTCGGCGCTGGGCCTGTGGCTCACCCGGCGCAAGCGGCTCCCCACGACCCGGTGGTTCTACCACGCCGCCGTCCTCGGACTGCCGCTGGCGCTGGCCGCCAACATCTTCGGCTGGGTGCTCACCGAGATGGGCCGGCAGCCGTGGACGGTGCACGGCGAACTGCTCACCGCGCAGAGCGTGTCGCCCGGGGTGAGCCTCGGCGAGGTGGCGCTGTCCCTCACCGTCTTCACCGCCGTCTACGGGGTGCTCGCGGTCGTCGAGGCCGCCCTGCTGTGGCGGTACGTCAAGGCCGGGCCCGCGCACGTCGTCCCTCCCGTGGACGACGACGCCCCCGGCGCCGACGACAACGACAGCGCCCCCGTCCCCGCCTTCGTCTACTAGGAACGGGCTGCCATGGATCTCCCCGTCATCTGGTTCGTCGCCATCGCGATCCTGTGGACCGGCTACTTCGTCCTGGAGGGCTTCGACTTCGGCGTCGGCGTGCTGCTGCCGGTCGTCGGCCGGGACAACGTCGACCGCCGGGTGGTGATCAACTCGATCGGCCCGGTCTGGGACGGCAACGAGGTGTGGCTCATCACCGCCGTCGGCGCCATGTTCGCGGCGTTCCCCGCCTGGTACGCGTCGATGCTCAGCGGGCTCTACCTGCCGATGCTGCTCATCCTGCTCGCGCTCATCGTGCGCGGTGTCGCGTTCGAGTACCGCGGGAAGGTGGACAGCGACCGCTGGCGGGCCGCCTGGGACAAGGCCATCGTCGTGGGGAGCCTGCTGCCCGCCGTGCTGTGGGGCGTGGTGTTCGGCAACGTCGTGCGGGGCCTTCAGGTGGACGCCGACCAGATCGTGGTCGGCGGCCTGTCCGACCTGGTCAACCCCTACTCGCTGCTCGGCGGGCTCACCACCCTGGCGCTGTTCACCCTGCACGGCGCCGTGTTCCTCACGCTGAAGACCGACGGCCCCGTGCGGCGGCGCGCGCGCACCGCCGCCCTGCGCACGGCGGTCGCCACGGTGCCGCTGCTCGTGCTGTTCGTGGCCTGGACACAGGTCGCGCACGGCGGCGGGTGGACGGCGCCGCTGGCCGCCCTGGCGGCGGGGGCGCTGGTCGTGGGGGTGCTGCTCGCCGCCCGGGGCCGCGAGGGGTGGTCGTTCACCGCCACCGCGACCTCGATCGCCGCGGCCACGGCGCTGCTGTTCGGCGCGCTGTTCCCCGACGTGCTGCCCTCGACCATCGACCCCGCCCACAGTCTGACGGTGTGGAACGCGGCCTCCGCTCCCTACACGCTCACCGTCGTCAGCTGGGTGACCCTGGTGGCACTGCCGGTGGTCATCGGCTACCAGGCATGGAGTTACTGGGTGTTCCGCCGCCGGGTCACGCGGGAGCACATCGAGCCGGCGCCGGCGTACGGCGGCCAGGGCGGCGCGCACGCCTCCGTCCGCCTGCCGGCCGCCCGGAGCGAGCCGCCCGTTCCGCCCATCGCCGGCTAGCACCCACCGGACAGGAGGTCAGCAGCCGATGAAGCCCCTCGACCCGAGGCTGGTGCGCACCGCCCGCGCGGTCCGGGTGCACCTGGCGGTCACCGTGCTCTGCGGAGCGGCGGCGACCGGACTGGTGCTCGCCCAGGCCGGCCTGCTGGCGCACACCATCGCCGGCGCCACCGCCGGGGCCGGGGTGGCCGAGTTGTCCGCGGCGATCACGGGCGTGGCGGCGGTCGCCGTTGCCCGCGCGCTGCTCTCCTACGGCGCGGAGGCCGCCGCCCTGCGGTCGGCGGCGCGCGCCAAATCCGAACTGCGGACCCGGCTGGTCGCCCACGTGACCGGCCGCGATTCCGGCGGCGACGGCACGCGGCCGCGCCGCTCCCCCGGCGGCACGCCCGGGGGCGACGGCTCGGGGCCGGTCTGGTTGTCAGGGCGGGCCGGCCCCGACGGGACGGGCACCCCCCGCGCCGGTGAACTGGTCACGCTCGCCACACGTGGCCTGGACGCGCTGGATGACTACTTCGCCCGGTATCTTCCGCAGCTGGTGCTGGCGGTGCTCGTCCCCCTGGCCGTTCTCGTCGTCGTGGCCGGCGCCGACTGGATCTCCGCCATCGTCATCGCGGTCACGCTGCCACTGATCCCGGTCTTCATGGCTCTCGTCGGCTGGCACACCCAGGCGCGCACCCGGCGCCAGTGGCGGCTGCTGCACCGCCTCGGCGGCCACTTCCTCGACGTGGTCGAGGGGCTGCCGACCCTGGCCGTGTTCCGGCGCGCCAAGGCGCAGGCCGGGATCATCCGCCGGGTGACCGAGGAGCACCGGCAGGCCACCATGGGCACCCTGCGGGTGGCGTTCCTCTCCGCGCTGGTGCTGGAACTGCTCGCCACGATCGCGGTGGCGCTGGTGGCCGTCGAGGTCGGGCTGCGCCTGATGTACGGCCAGCTCGGGTACGAGACCGCGCTGCTGGTGCTGATCCTGGCACCGGAGGCGTACCTGCCGCTGCGCGAGGTCGGCGCCCGTTTCCACGCCAGCATGGAGGGGGTCGCGGCGGCCGAGCAGGTGTTCGCCGAACTGGACCGCGGCGGCCCGGCCGCCCGCCCGGCCACGCAGGCCGCCGCGCCACCGGTGCCCGGCTCCCCGGACCGCGCGCCGTCGCTGCGCTTGGACACGGTGTCGCTGCGCTATCCCGGCCGCGCCACGGACGCGCTGGACCGGGTCTCCCTCACCGTGCCGCCGGGGCGGCGGGTCCTGGTGACCGGCCCGAGCGGCGCGGGCAAGAGTTCGCTGCTGGCTCTGCTGCTCCGGTTCGCCGCGCCCACCTCCGGCACCATCCTCGTGGCCGACCCCGACCGGCCGGGGGACCCCGGCATCCCACTGGACCGGCTGGACGCCGACGAGTGGCGGAGCCGGATCGCCTGGGTTCCCCAGCACCCCTACCTTTTCGACGCCACCGTCGCCGACAACATCAGGCTCGGCGCCCCCGACGCCGACCTCGCCGCGGTACGGCGCGCCGCCGAGCTCGCCGAGGCCGACGCGTTCGTTCGCGCGCTGCCGCAGGGGTACGCGACCCGGATCGGCGAACGCGGCGCGCGCCTGTCCGCCGGGCAACGGCAGCGCGTCGCGCTGGCCCGGGCGTTCCTCCGCGACGCGCCCATCGTGCTCCTGGACGAGCCGACCGCGCACCTCGATCCCGACAACGCGGCGGCGGTGCGCACGGCGGTCACCCGGCTGCTCGCCGGGCGGACCGCGCTCGTCGTCGCGCACGACCGGGGTTGGTCCGACGTCGTGGACGCGACCGTACGGATCTCGGCCGGGCGGATCGCCGGCGGCGACCGACCGGTGGAGACCCCGGGCTCCCGGGCGGAGGTGCCGTCATGACCGCCCGTACCGGCCGGACGGCCGCGATCGGAGCACGGCCAGCGGGCAAGGACGCCAGGCACCCCGGCGGAGCCGCCCCTGTGACGACGTGTTCGGGCCGGACGGTCACGGCGCGGTTCGCCGCCCCGCGCATCCCCGAATCGTGGCCGCCACGGCGGTGCACACCGCGGCCACCCGGCTGCTCACCGGACGGACCGTGCCCGGCGTCGCACGCGTCGGAGACGGTCCGCCACCCCCGACGCGACCACAGGGATCACCATCGGCCGTCCGGCGGAGATCCCGGACGGGCGAAGGAGGACGCGCTCATGACCACGAGCACCCACCGGACGGCCGCGACCGGGGCCGTCGCCGCCCCCTCGTCCAGGGCCGCTGCCACCGCACGGCGGCTCCGGGGCCCTCAGGCGCGCAAGGACGCGCTCGTGGCCACCTCCGGCGACGCGACCGCACCCGCCACGGACCGGATCACCACCGGTGAGCGATGGTCCGCCGTCCCGGACGCCGCCGCGGTCGCTCGCCTGCTCGCCGGTCACACCACGATCGTCATCGTGCCCGGGCACGGAGGAGCCGACGCGGTCGATACGGCCATGCGGTTCGCATTCGGCCGGATCACGCCCCGCGAACGGCCGGCGGACCTCCCGGACGCCCGGGCGGAGGGCCTGTCATGACGACGCGCACCGACGGAACGACCACGGCGGAGTCCGTAGCCGCGCGAGCCGCCGACGCCGCACCCCCGGCCCCGGGCATCCGGGAGCCGCTGGTGCGGATGATCGCGCTGGCCCGGCCGCGCGGCGCCCGGTTCGCGCTGGGAGTGCTGTTCGGCGCCGCGGCCGCCGGTGCCGGGGTCGCGCTGCTCGGGGTCGCGGGCTGGCTGCTCGCCACGGCCGCCCAGCATCCGCCGATCACCGCGCTCAGCGTCGCGGTGGTCGCCACCCGGGCGCTCGGCGTCACGCGCGGGGTCACCCGCTACCTGGAGCGGCTGGTCACGCACGACGCGGCGTTCCGCACCCTCACCGACGTGCGGGTACGCGTCTACCAGCGGCTCGCCGCCACCGAGCCGGTCCGCCGGTTCCGCTCCGGCGACCTGGTCAGCCGGCTGGTCAGCGACACCGACGCCGCCCAGGACCTCCTGGTGCGGGGCCTCACCCCGCCCCTGGTCGCGATCGTCACGGGCGGCGCAACGGTCGCCGTGTGCACGGCGCTGTTCGCACCCGGCGGGCTGCTGCTCGCCACGGGGCTGCTGCTGGCCGGCCTCGCGGTGCCGCTGGCCGCCGCCCTCCTGGGCCGCGGCCCGGGACGTCGCCAGGCGGCGGCCCGCGGGGAACTGTCCACCGCGCTCGTCGACGCCCTGTACGGCGCTCCGGACCTGATCGCCTACGGCGCCATGGACCGGGCGGTGACGCGAGTGCAGCGGGCGGACGCCGAACTGACCCGGGTCGCCCGCCGAGACGCGGGCCTCCTCGGGTTCGGCGCGGGCGCGACCGCCTTGGTCACCGGCCTGACGGTGTGGGGCGCGCTGCTGCTCGGCGTGGCCGCGGTGGCCGGCGGCTCCCTCGACGCGATCTCGCTCGCGGTGCTGGTGCTCACCTCGCTGGCGGCGTTCGAGATCGTCGCGCCGCTCCCGGCCGTGGCCGCCCGGCTGGGAGCGGTGCGCGCCGGCGGCGAGCGGCTGTTCGACGTCCTGGACACGCCACCGGCGGTCGAGGAGCCCGAACACGGCCGCGAGCTGCCGGCCGGCGCGGTGGACCTGCGGGTTCGCGGCCTGCGGGTGCGTTACGCCGCCGACGAGGAATGGGCCCTGGACGGGATCGACCTGGACGTGCCGGCGGGCCGGACCGTCGCGGTGCTCGGCCCCAGCGGCGCGGGCAAGAGCACGCTGGCCGCGGTGCTCTTCCGGTTCCGTGACCCCGACGAGGGCACGGTGCTGCTCGGCGGCGCCGACCTCACCGGCTATCCGGTCGACGAAGCCCGGGCCGCGATTTCCGGGGTGCCCCAGGACCCGCACGTCTTCGCGAGCACCCTGCGGGAGAACCTGCGCCTGGCCCGCCCCGGCGCGCACGACGACGAACTGTGGGAGGCACTGCGCCGCGCCCGGCTCGCGTCCGACGTCGAGGCGATGCCCGAGGGCCTGGACACCGAGGTCGGCTCGCACGGCGCCCGGCTCAGCGGCGGCATGCGCCAGCGGCTGGCCCTGACGCGCGCCCTGCTGGCGGACCCCCGGCTCCTGGTGCTGGACGAACCCACCGCCCACCTCGACCCGGACACCAGAGACGCCGTGGTCGCCGACCTGCTCGCCGCCACGCGTGGACGCTCGACCCTGCTCATCACGCACGACCTCGCCGGGCTGGACCGGGTGGACGAGATCTACGTGATCGCCGATGGCCGGGTGATCGAGCACGGCAGCCACACCGACCTGCTGGCACGCGACGGCTGGTACCGGAGGGCGCACACCGCGGCGCGGTGACGCGACGGCCGCACATCCGGCGGGACCCGCCCGCCGAGGCCGGCCACCGCGAAGCCGCGTCGGCACGCCCGCCCGGCTACGCTCCGGGACCGGTTCGGATGCGGCGGAAGTGGAACGCCTCGCGCTGTCATACCTCAACTGATATCGACGTCGGCAGGCAAGCAGAGGGACGGACCGCCCGACCGCCGCGATCGGCGGCGCCGACACGCCAGAAGCCCCCAAAGCGGCGATAAAGTCGCGTCGTGACCAATCCCGTACGCGAAGTTCTCACCGGCGTCGGCGCGCTGTTGCAGGGGTTCGGCCTCATCCTGCGCCGGCCCAAGCTGTTCCTGCTCGGCGCCATTCCGCCGCTCATCACCTCCGTGCTGTTCGTGATCGCCCTGGTGCTGCTGATCGCGAACGCCCCCGAACTCGTCGCCTGGATGACCCCGTTCGCCGACGGCTGGGACGAGGTCTGGCGCACCACGCTCCGGGTGGCCTTCGGGATCGCCCTCGTCGCCGGCATGGTGCTCGTCATGGTGGTGGGCTTCACCGGCTTCACGCTGGCCTTCGGCTTCCCGCTGTACGACAAGATCGCCGAGGACGTCGAAGAGGAGCTGGGGCACGCGCCACCCGCCACGGACGAGCCGCTCGCCCGATCGATGCTGCGCGCCCTCCGGCAGTCGCTCGCCCTGATGCTGATCTCGGCGGCGGTCGGCATCCTGCTGTTCGCCGCCGGGTTCATCCCGGTGGCCGGGCAGACCGTGATTCCGGTGATCGCGGCGCTGTTCGGCGGCTGGATGCTGTGCATCGAACTGGTCGGTTCCGCCTTCGACCGCCGCGGCATGCACCGCCTGGCGGACCGCCGGGCCCACATGGGCCGGTACCGGCTGCGCTCGCTGGGCTTCTCGGTCCCGGCCTACCTGCTGCTGGCGATCCCGTTCGTCGCGGTCATCGTCTTTCCGGCGGCCACGGCGGGCGGCACGATCCTGGCCCGGCAGTTGCTGGCCGGCGCGCCCGGACAGCCGACGCCGCCCCTGGTGGACGGTGCACCCCGCCCGCCTATGGGGGAGTGAGCCGGACGATCGCGTGCTCGCCGTCCACGGCGACCACCGTGACCTCGATACCGTTCATGACGAAGAGCGCGGTGTCCGCGGTGTCCGCCGAAGGGGCCGGCACGCTGCCGCTGACCTGGCTGCCGGGACCGTACCCGCTGAAGGCGACCGTCTCCTCGTCAACGGTGTCGAACACCATCCGGTCCAGGCCGTAACCGCCGTCCAACGGGAATTCATCGCCCTCCGCGACCTGGACCTCGCAGTCGGCGTCGGAACAGGCGGCCAGATCGGTGCCGTCGGCCGCCTGCGGTAGGTCCTGTGGAGCGGCGGAGGCGGTGGACGTACCGGCCGCGCCGTTGGCCGACGTGCTCGGCGCGCTCGACTCCGCGTCCTGCCCGTCTTCCGGGGTATCGGCGGCGCCGCAGCCGCCGAGCAGGACGACCGTGGCGATCAGGGTGGCGGCGGTCATCGGGGGGCGGGGAATCCTGATCATGGCGCCTCGTTCAGGGGCCGCGCGTGTCCGGGACGACGAAGCCGCACGGCGATCACCTCGTCGCGGACGGTTTCTACCCTCGACTGAACGCGGCCATGCCGCCGCAAGAGGCCAATGGTCCGCCTTCGCGGAGAAGGCGGACCGGAAGCGGCCGGGCCGGACCGCTCACCGCAATCCTGGCGACCGTCGCAACCCCGTCTGGATCAGCCGGTCGACCAGCGCCGGATAGTCCAGTCCGCTGGCCGCCCACATCTGCGGGAAGGCCGACTGCGGGGTGAATCCGGGCAGCGTGTTGATCTCGTTGACGTAGACCTCGCCGTCGTCGCCGTAGAAGAAGTCCACCCGGGCCAATCCCTCGCACCCCACGGCGTCGAACGCCTCGGCCGCCAGGCCGCGGATCCGCTCCGCGACGTCGGTGGAGAGGTCGGCCGGGATGGTCAGCGTGCTGCTGGAGGACAGGTACTTGGCCTCGAAGTCATAGAAATCGAACTCGTCGGCTACGTGGATCTCCGCCGGGACGGAGACGTCCGGCGCTCCGCCGTCCAGGGACTCCAGGACGCCGCACTCGATCTCCCGGCCGGCGATGCCCGCCTCCACGATCACCTTGGGGTCGTGCTCGCGGGCCGCCTCGATCGCCGCCGTCACCGCATCGGCGTCGGCGGCGTCGGTGACCTTGCTGATGCCGATGCTGGAGCCGGCGCGGGCGGGCTTGACGAAGACCACCCCGCCCAGTTCGGCGATGTCGTCGAGGATCCGCTTGCGTTCCCGCCGCCACCCGCGGTCGGTGACCGCCACGTACGGTCCGACCTTCAGCCCATGGCCGGCGAACAGCACCTTCATGAAGACCTTGTCCATGGAGGCGGCGCTGGCGAACACACCCGCGCCCGCGTACCGGGCGCCCATCATCTCCAGGAGGCCCTGGATGGTGCCGTCCTCGCCGAACGGGCCGTGCAGCAGCGGCAGGACGACGTCGACCTGCCCGATGGTCTGGGGCACCTGCTCGGGGCGCACCATGAGGAGGCCGGGATCGCTGGTGAAGGGCAGCGCGAGAGACGCCCCGGGCGCCCCTTCGTCGGTCACCTCGGGGAGCCGGCCGTCGGTGATGGCGAGCCGGTCCGGTTCGGCCGAGGCCAGCACCCAGTCGCCGTCGCGGGTGATCCCGACGGGGACGATCTCGTAACGCTCCGTGTCCATCGCGGACAGCACGCTGCCCGCGGTGACACAGGAGATCTCGTGCTCGGAACTCCGTCCGCCGAAGACCACGGCGACCCGTATTCTGCGCTGCTCGGCCATGGTTTAGGAGCCTATATCGCGGTCGGCCGGATCCGGAACCGGGAACTGCCGTTGTCGCCTTCCCGGCCGGAAATTCCGATCACGGTGCGTTGATCCCGTCGAGCGCGCCCAGTGCGTCGGCGATCAGGTCCGCGGGGTCCTCCACGCCGATCGAGAAGCGCACCGCGGCCGGGCCGATGCCGGCCGCCCGCAGGGCCTCGTCCGGCATCTGCCGGTGCGTGGTCGAGCCGACGTGGCCGGCGAGCGTGTGCGTCCCGCCCAGCGAGGCGGCGATGCTGGCGACCCGCAGCCGGTCGGCGAAGGCCATTCCGGCGTCCCGCCCGCCGCGCGGTGTCACGGTGACGACGGCGCCGAACCGGCCGGCGTCGAACAGCCGGCGGGCCGGCGCGTGCCCCGGGTGGTCCGGCAGGCCGGGGTAGTCCACCCGTTCCACGGCCGGGTGCCGCGCGACGGCGGTGGCGAACTCTGCGGCGGTCGCGCACTGCCGGGCCACGCGCAGCGGCAAAGTCTCCAGGCCGCGGTGCAGCAGGAACGCCTCGTCGGGGGCCAGGCACGGGCCGAGGTCCACCCGCGCCGACCTGATCGCGTCGATGACCCCGTCCCGGGCGACGACGACGCCTCCGGTGGCGTCGCTGTGCCCGCCGAGGTACTTGGTGGCCGAGTGCAGCACGACATCGGCACCGTGCTCCAGCGGGCGGCAGACCGCCGGTGAGGCGAAGGTGGAGTCCACGACCAGGAAGACGCCGGCCGCCCGGGTGAGCTCGGCCAGCGCCGGCAGGTCGCTCACGGTCATGGTGGGGTTGGACAGCGTCTCGGTGAAGACGAGGGTGGTCTCGGGGCGCAGCGCGGCACGGACGGCGGCGAGGTCGGTGATGTCGACGAAGTCGGTGGTCACCCCGAAGCGGCGGAGCAGGCCGTCGAGCAGCGCGTGGCTGGTGCCGTAGATCGACTGTGCGGCGACGACGTGCGCGCCGGCCCGGGTGAGGGCGAGCAGCGTCGTGCTGATCGCCGCCATCCCCGAGGCGAACGCCTGCCCGTGCACGTCGTGGTCGAGCCCGTCCCCCTCCAGCGCGGCGACGGCGTGGGCGAACGCCTCGGTGGTGGGGTTGTCGATCCGCGCGTAGGAGTAGCCCGGCCGCTCTCCGGCGAGGACCTCGGCGTACTCCCGCGACGTGCCGAACGCGTAGGTGGTGCTGCGGTGCACGGGGGGCCGCACCGGCCGCCCCACCGGCGCGTCCGGCGCCGGCAGCCGGACGGCGCGCGTGTTCTCTCCCGGACGTTCGGCCATGCTCGCCGCTCCCCCGTCTCCCTGTTGATGCCGACCGCCCTCGGCCGGCCGCCTTACACGGTACGCACCGGCCGCACGGTCCAGGCGAGGGGGGCAGGTCACACGCCGTACCGCTCCGGTTTGGCGCTGCGGGACATGAAGCGCAGCAGTGCCTCGGCGGGCGGCAGGTCGCCGTGCATCATGCCGACGACGGCCTCCGTGATGGGCATGTCCACGCCGTGCGCACGTGCGAGGGCGAGGACCGACTCGGAGGACTTGACCCCCTCGGCCGTCTGGCGGGTCTCGGCGATGACCTCCTGCACCGTCCGTCCGGCCCCGAGGCGTTCGCCGAAGGTGCGGTTGCGCGACAGCGGTGAGCTGCACGTCGCCACCAGGTCGCCCATTCCGGCCAGCCCGGCGAGGGTGTGCTCGTCGGCGCCGAGCGACACGGCCAGCCGGACCGTCTCGGCCAGGCCGCGGGTGATGAGCGATGCCTTGGCGTTGTCGCCGAAGCCCATGCCGACCGCCACGCCGACGGCCAGCGCGATGACGTTCTTCACCGCGCCGCCGAGCTCCACGCCGATCATGTCGGTGTTGGTGTAGGGGCGGAAGTAGGGCGCCCGGCAGATCTCCTGCAGCCGCACCGCCGTGGCCTCGTGCGCCGCGGCGATGACCGCGGTCGCGGGCTGGCGCTCGGCGATCTCGCGGGCCAGGTTGGGGCCCGAGACGACCGCCACCTGGGCGGCCGGGAGATCCAGCGTCTCGGTGATGACCTCGCTCATCCGCCGCGACGTGCCGAGTTCGATGCCCTTCATCAGGCTGACGATGACCGCATCGCGCGGGATGTGCGGCCGCCACACGGTGAGGTTGCCGCGCAGCGTCTGCGAGGGCACGGCGATGACGACGAAGTCCGCGCCATCGACCGCGGCCGCGGCGTCGGTGGTGGCCGACAGTGCGGGATTCAGCCGGACCCCGGGGAAGTACTGGGGGTTGCTCTGCTCCCGGTCGATCGCCTCGGCGACCTCCGCCCGGCGCGCCCACAGGACCACTTCGGCCTGCCCGGCGTCGGCGACCACGTTGGCGAACGCGGTCCCCCACGAGCCGCTGCCCAGCACCGCGACCTTCGTCATCTGTTCCCTTCTGTCGCCTTCCCTGCCGCGCGGTTCCGCCTCGGTCACGCGCGCGCCGCGTCGTCGCCGGTCTGCTCGTTTCCGGCCTGCTCCGGGCCGGTCTCCCCCGCCGACTCCAGCCGGGCGCGGCGGGCCAGCTTGGGGTCGTAGATCTCGGTGGGCGGCTGCTCGCCGCGGAGATCGGCCTGCAGGCCGGTGATGGCGGCCATGATGTCCGCGGTGGCCGCGCGCAGCGTCGACGCGGTCATCGGCCGGCCGCGGTACTTGGCGAGGTCCACCGGCGGCCCGGCGGCCATCTTGACCCGCTTGGGTGGGAAGGGGCGCACCTTGGCGGTGCCGTAGGGCAGCAGGTGCTGCTCGCCCCAGTGGGCGATGGGGACCACCGGCACACCGGTGGTCAGCGCGAGCCGCGCGACCCCGGTCTTGGCGGCCATGGGCCACAGGTCGGGGTCGCGGGTGCAGGTGCCCTCGGGGTAGAAGATGACGGCGGCCTCGTGCTCGGTGAGCGCCTTCTCGGCCTCGCGCAGTGCCTTCACGGCGTCGGCGCTGCCGCGGAACACCGGGATCTGCCCGGTCTTGCGGGCCACGGCGCCCACGACGGGGATCCGGAAGACGCCCTCCTTCGCCGTGAAGGTGGGCCAGCGGCGGCCGGCGACGTAGACGTAGTGCGCCACCGTGAGCGGGTCGGCCATCGAGAGATGGTTCGCGGCGAGGATCACACCGCCCTCGCGCGGAATGTGGTGCTGGCCGCGCCACTCCCGCCGGGTGACCGCCGCGATGATCGGGCGGACGACGGCGATGGCGATCGCCTTCACCCACGGGGATTCCCGGCGTTTCATGGCGGCTCCTTGGCATGGCGCTGGCGGGGCGGCGCGGTACGGCCGACGTGCCAGCATAGTCATCCGGGAATACCCGACCGCGCGCGGCCGCTCCAGTCTAGGCAGTCCCGCCGGACCGGAGGCGCTCCCGGAACTCCAGGAGCCACCGGGTGCGCGGGAGGAGCGGCGGTGCCGCCGGGACGCCGGGTCCGGGCGGTCGGCGTTCGAGCGGAGAGGCCGGTGACCGGAGTCGTGGACGACCAGCGGTGGTCCCTGGTGATCCCGGTGAAACGCCTCGCCGCCGCCAAGTCCCGGCTCGCGGCGCCGCTGGGCCGGCACCGGGCGGAGCTGGCCCTGGCGATCGCGTCGGACACGGTGATGGCGGCGGTGGAGTGTCCCCGGGTGGCCGAGGTGATCGTGGTCACCGGCGATCCGCTCGCCGCCGGGGCGCTCGCGGACCTGGGGGCGCACCCGGTCGCCGACGAACCCGACGCGGGGCTGAACCCGGCGCTGCGGCACGGCGCGCGCTCGGCCGTGCGGCGGCGTCCCGACGCCGGGGTGTGCGCGATGTCGGCGGATCTGCCGGCGCTGCGTGCGGCGGAGCTGGACCGGGTGCTGGCCGCCGCCGCACGGCACGCGACCGCCTTCCTCGCGGACACGCCCGGGGTGGGCACCACGCTGTACGCGGCCTCGCCCGGTGCCGCGTTCCGCCCGGGGTTCGAGGGCAGCTCCCGGCTGCGGCACCGCGCCGCCGGTGCCGTGGAGATCGACCTCGCCGACGTGCCGGGCGCCCGGCGCGACGTCGACACGCTCGCGGACCTGCGGGAGGCGGCCCGTCTCGGGGTCGGCCCGCATACCGCGAAGCTGCTGGGCCGGCTGTCGTTCTGAGGACTGCGGACGCACCGCTGCCCGGGCCCCCGATGGGCGGCCCGGGCAGCGGGCGCGGTGACGCTACTTCTTCTTCTGGTCGTTCACCAGGGCCTTGAAGTCGGCTCCGGGACGGAACTTCGGGACGAAGCTCGCCGGAACGTCGATGGTGGCCCCGGTGGCCGGGTTGCGGGCGGTCCGGGCGGCACGCTCGGACTTCTCGAAGACCCCGAACCCGGTGATGGCCACCTTCTCGCCCTTGGCGACGGTGCGCTGCACGGTCTCCAACACAGCGTTAACGGCTTCGGTGGCGGTCTTCTTGTCCCCCAACCGGTCGGAGATCGCGTCGATCAGGTCACGCTTGTTCATTGGTTCCTCCGGTTCCCCCTTGCTCGCACGAAATTAGGGGACGTCAGGCCCTCGATACAAATACAAACGCCTGAGAAATCAGCGTGTCGAGGGCCTGCCGGGCCTCGGAGGGAGCTCCTGGAGCAGCCGATCCAGCCGCTCGGAGGCTCGGAGGGGGTCCCGTTTGACCCCCTCCGTGACCACCAAAAGCCTACGGATTACCGGAATCCGGACACTATCCGGAAGTGTCTCGGCACGGCGATGCGCCTCCCGCAGCCGCTCTGCCAAATCCAGGTAAAATTCCGGCTGCTGCGGCGGATCCGCCCCTATTGCGTCACCGGGAGCCACGTCTTACGGCGGGTTTCGTAGTCGGCGATCTCGTCGGTGTGCCGCAGGGTCAGGGCGATGTCGTCCAGCCCCTCCATCAGCCGCCAGCGCGTGTAGTCGTCCAGTTCGAACGGCACGGTGAGCCCCTGGTCGCCCGGGACGCGCACCTCGCGGGCCACCAGGTCCACGGTGACCTCGGTCGAGGGATCGGCCTCCACGAGGTCCCACAGCCGCTCGATGACCTCCTGCGGCAGCAGCACGGTGAGCAGCCCGCCCTTGAGCGAGTTGCCGCGGAAGATGTCGGCGAAGCGCGGAGCCAGCACCGCCTTGAAGCCGTAGTCCTGCAGAGCCCACACCGCGTGCTCGCGGGAGGATCCGGTGCCGAAGTCGGGGCCGGCGATCAGCACGCTGCCGCTCGCGTACTCGGGCTTGTTGAGCACGAAGTCGGGGTCGGCTCGCCAGGCGGCGAACAGGCCGTCCTCGAAGCCGGTGCGGGCCACCCGCTTCAGGTAGACGGCGGGGATGATCTGGTCGGTGTCCACGTTGCTGCGGCGCAGCGGAACGGCGCGGCCGGTGTGGACGGTGAACTTCTCCATGGGCGTTCCTACGTTCGCTACGTTGCCTGAGGTGAGCGGTGGGCTACAGGTCGGCGGGCGAGGACAGGGTGCCGCGCACCGCGGTCGCGGCGGCGACCAGCGGCGACACCAGGTGGGTGCGCCCGCCCTTGCCCTGGCGGCCCTCGAAGTTGCGGTTGGAGGTGGAGGCGCTGCGCTCACCCGGCTTGAGCTGGTCGGGGTTCATGCCGAGGCACATCGAGCAGCCCGCCTCTCGCCATTCGGCTCCGGCCGCCCGGAACACCTCGTCCAGCCCCTCGGCCGCGGCCTGCTGCTTGACCCGCATGGAACCGGGCACCACGAGCATCCGCACCCCGTCGGCGACCCGGCGGCCCCGGATCACCTCGGCGGCGGACCGCAGGTCCTCGATGCGGCCGTTGGTGCACGAACCCAGGAAGACGGTGTCCACGCGGACGTCGCGCAGCGGAACGCCGGGGGTCAGGTCCATGTAGGCGAGCGCCTTCTCCGCGGCGGCGCGCTCGGTGGGGTCGGCGAAGTCGGCCGGGTCCGGCACGGCGGCGTCCAGCGGGAGCCCCTGGCCGGGGTTGGTGCCCCAGGTGACGAACGGGCTCAGCTCGGCCGCGTCCAGCACCACCTCGGCGTCGAAGACCGCGTCGTCGTCGGTGCGCAGGCTCTTCCAGTGCTCGACCGCCGCGTCCCAGTCGGCCCCGGTGGGCGCGTGCGGACGGCCCTTGATGTATTCGAAGGTGGTCTCGTCCGGCGCGATCATCCCGGCCCGGGCCCCGGCCTCGATCGACATGTTGCAGATGGTCATCCGGGCCTCCATGGACAGCTGCCGGATGGCCTCCCCCCGGTACTCGATCACGTACCCCTGGCCGCCGCCGGTGCCGATCTTGGCGATGACGGCGAGGATGATGTCCTTGGAGGTCACACCGGGCGGAAGCGTGCCGTTCACGGTGACCGCCATCGTGCGGAACGGGGTCATCGGCAGCGTCTGCGTGGCCAGGACGTGCTCGACCTGGCTGGTGCCGATGCCGAACGCGAGCGCCCCGAACGCGCCGTGCGTGCTGGTGTGACTGTCGCCGCACACGACGGTCATGCCCGGCTGGGTCAGGCCGAGCTGCGGGCCGACGACGTGCACGATGCCCTGCTCGATGTCGCCCATGGGGTGCAGGCGGATCCCGAAGTCCGAGGCGTTCTTGCGCAGCGTCTCGATCTGGGTGCGCGAGACCGGGTCGGCGATGGGGAGCAGGATGTTCTCGGTGGGGACGTTGTGGTCCTCGGTCGCGATGGTGAGGTCCGGGCGGCGCACGGGACGGTCGGCCAGCCGCAGCCCCTCGAACGCCTGCGGGCTGGTGACCTCGTGCACGAGGTGCAGGTCGATGTAGAGCAGGTCGGGTTCGCCCTCGGCACGCCGGACGACGTGCTCCTCCCACACCTTCTCGGCCATCGTGCGAGCCATGTGGACGCCTCCTCGCGTCTCGACGTTTCTCGGAGCTTCTCGCCACTGCGCGACCGCGAAGACGGCCGCCGAAGGTCCGCCGCGTGCAGGCCGGCCCGTGCGGGCCGAGCCGACTTGCATTCCAAATAGCGAGACGGCAATATCAAGCCATGGACAACTCTAGCCCATCCAGCGGCGTTGGTGTGCTGGACAAGACGATGTCGGTGCTGGACGCGCTGGAGTCGGGCCCGGCGTCGCTCGCCCAGCTCGTGCAGATCACCGGTCTCGCGCGTCCCACGGCGCACCGGCTCGCGGTGGCCCTGGAACGGCACCGCATGGTGGCCCGGGACAGCCAGGGCCGTTTCGTGCTGGGACCCCGCCTGGGCGAGCTGTCCGTCGCGACCGGGGAGGACCGCCTGCTCGCCATCGCCAACCCGGTGCTGGTGCAGCTGCGCGACCTCACCCAGGAGAGCGCCCAGCTCTACCGCCGACAGGGCGACGTGCGCGTCTGCGTCGCGGCGGCCGAGCGTGCCAGCGGGCTGCGCGACACCGTCCCGGTGGGCAGCGAACTGCCGATGAACGCCGGCTCGGCCGCGCAGGTGCTCCTGGCCTGGGAGGACTCCGAACGCATCCGCCGGGCGCTGCGCGGCGCGCACTTCACCTCGGCCACGCTCGCCCAGGTGCGTCGGCGGCGCTGGGCGCAGAGCGTCGGGGAACGCGAACAGGGCGTCGCGTCGGTGTCGGCGCCGATCGCCGGGCCGGGCGGCCGGGTGATCGCGGCGGTGTCGGTCTCCGGCCCCATCGAGCGGCTGACCCGCTCCCCCGGCCGGCTGCACGCCCAGGCCGTCATCGCCGCCGCGGAGCGGATCAGCGAGTCACTGCACAACCACGAGGGACAGGGCTAGCCGGGGCGGCGGCGCGGCCTCACTCCCCGAGCCCGACCCGCAGGACGCGGTCGTCGCCGTCGGCCGGCGTGCCGCGGCCGTCACGGTTGCTGGTGGTCAGCCAGATCCCGCCGCCACCGGGCGCGGCGACGACATCGCGCAGCCGACCGAACTCGCCGGTGAACAGCGACTCCGGTTCACCCACCGGGCGGGCCGGGTCGCCGGTCAGCGGCACCCGCCACAGGCGCTGGCCGCGCAGCGCCGCCACCCACAGCGATCCGTCGGCCACCGCCGCACCGCTCGGCGACGCCTCGGCGGTGGTCCAGGTGACGACCGGATCCACGAAGCCGTCCTGGCCGCCGACGCCCTCGACCTCCGGCCAGCCGTAGTTGCCGCCCGGCCGGATCACGTTGACCTCGTCGTAGGTGTTCTGCCCGAACTCGGTGGCCAGCAGCGTGTCGCCGTCCCAGGCCAGGCCCTGGACGTTGCGGTGTCCGTAGCTGTACACCAGGTTGCCGAACGGGTTGTCGTCCGGCACCTCTCCCTCGGGCGTCATCCGCAGGATCTTGCCCGCAACGGAGTCGATGTCCTGGGAGAGCTGGCGCTCGTTGGCGTCGCCGGTGCCCGCGTACAGCATGCCATCGGGCCCGAAGGCGATCCGGCCGCCGTTGTGGATGCCGGCGCTGGGGATCCCCTCCAGCACTGGTTCGGGCGTGCCCAGCCCGGCCGCGGGATCGTAGGTCATGCGGACGATGCGGTTGTCCGAGTCGGAGGTGAAGTAGACGTACACCAGCCGGTCGCTCTCGAAGTCGGGCGACACCGCGAGCCCCAGCAGCCCGCCCTCGCCCTGCGGCGCCACTCCGGGGACGACGCCGATCTGCTGAGTCGTGCCGTCCGGCTGGATGCGCACGATCCGCGCGGAGTCGCGCTCGGTGGCCAGCGCGCTCCCGTCAGGGAGGAAGTCGACCGCCCAGGGCACCTCAAGGCCGGTGGCGACGTCCTCCGGCGCGGACGGCGCCACGGCGGTGTTCGCGCCGCCGTCCGTCGGGCTCGGCACCTGCTCCGGAGGTGGCGCGGCCGCGCATCCCACGCCGACCGTGAGCACGACGCCGAGGAGCGCGCCGAGCCATTTGGGGTGCCGCATCCGCTCTCCCAGAACTCGGTGGTGGGTATCGCCATGCCCACCGGAAAACGGTTTCACACGCGTCTGTCCCAGTTCGGCCGCCTCTGTGCCCGGGCGGCCGGCGCTTCAAGATCGACACGAGAAGCGACCGCACGCCATCGCCTGGAAAAGCAACGAGGCCCGCATCTACCAATGCGAGCCTCGTGGTGGTACCCCCGAGCGGATTTGAACCGCCGTTACCGCCTTGAGAGGGCGGCGTCCTGGGCCGCTAGACGACGGGGGCCCGTACTGCCGTGGGACTCACCTTATCGGAAACCGAGGGTGTTTCGTCCCTGTCAGGGCCGGTCCGGGACCGGCCCCGCGCCAGAAAAAAGCTCCCACCGGAGTGGGAGCATCTCCCTGTCGCGTACCCCCGAGCGGATTTGAACCGCCGTTACCGCCTTGAGAGGGCGGCGTCCTAGGCCGCTAGACGACGGGGGCCTGGACCGCGTAATGCGGGTGAGCCGATGACCGGCTCCGGTGCGGTCCCGAGTGGGACTACACCAGCTGGGGTACCAGGACTCGAACCTAGACTAACTGAACCAGAATCAGTCGTGCTGCCGATTACACCATACCCCAGTGCTCTTGGAGGGCCTTCCCTGCTGGGCTTGCTCCCCTCGGCGCACGACCACTTTAGCGGACATCCAGAGTGCTCGCGAACGGGAAAACGGGACGGCCGGGCGCGTCTGGCCGCCCCGCCCGCCGGTCACTCCTCGGTGGCGTCCAGCTTCGCCAGGGCATCGCTCAGCCGGTCCCGCACGCGGTCCCGCCCGAGCAGTTCCAGGGACTCGAACAGCGGGAGGCCGACCGTGCGTCCGGTCACCGCGACCCGCACCGGGGCCTGCGCCTTGCCGAGCTTCAGCCCCTGCGCGGCGGCCACCTCCTCCAGCGCGGTCTTCAGCGCCGCCGCCTCCCACGTCAGTTCGGGATCGGCGAACCTCTCCAGCGCCGCGGTGAGCATCTCCCGGCCCACTCCGGGCTTCATGGCCTTGGACCAGCTCTGCGCGTCCTCCACCGGCCGGTCCAGGAACAGGAAGTCCACGTTCGGCACGATCTCGCTCAGCACCGCCACCCGGCTCTGTGCCAGCGGGGCCACCGCCGCGAACACCTGCGGGTCGAAGTTCTCCGCCGGCCACGGCGCGGCGTCCGGAGCGAGCCACGGCCGGCAGCGCTCGGCGAACTCCTCGGCCGAGAGCGCACGGATGTACTCGCCGTTGAACGCGCGCAGCTTCTTCTCATCGAAGAAGGCGCTGGAGCTGTTGACGTCGGAGACGCGGAACAGCGGCTCCATCTCCGCCCACGGCATGATCTCCCGGTCCTCACCGGGCGACCAGCCCAGCAGCATCAGGTAGTTGACCATGGCCTCGGGCAGGTAGCCCTCGTCCTGGTAGGACTCCAGCGCCACCTTGTCCCGCCGCTTGGACAGCTTCTGCCGCTTCTCGTTCACGATCACCGGCAGGTGCGCCCACACCGGCGGGGTGTGCCCCAGCGCCTCCCACAGCAGCTGCTGCTTGGGGGTGTTGGAAAGGTGCTCCTCGCCGCGCACCACGTGGGTGATGGCCATCTCCACGTCGTCGACCACGTTGGCGAGCACGAACAGCGGCGATCCGTCGCCACGCGCGATCACGAAGTCCTCGATGGCGCCCCGTTCGAACTCCACCTGGCCCCGGACCTGGTCCGTGACCACGACCGGACCCCCCTCCGGGATCCGGAACCGCAGCGCCCGCCCGGCGCCGGGCCCCAGGCCGCGATCCCGGCAGAACCCGTCATAGCCCAGGTGCGGGTTGCCGCGCCGCTCCTGGACCTGCTCGCGGGTGCAGTCGCAGTAGTACGCCCGGCCGTCCTTGAACAGCCGCTCGGCCGTCTCGCGGTGCTTGCCGGCGTAGGCCGACTGAAAGTACGGGCCCTCGAAGTGCGGGTCGGCCTCGCTGATCCCCAGCCACGCCAACGCCCGGATGATCCCCTCGGTCCATTCGGGCCGGTTGCGCGCCGCATCGGTGTCCTCGATGCGCAGCACGAGCCGGCCCTGGGGGTCCTGGCGCGCGAGAGCCCAGTTGAACAGCGCGGAGCGCGCGCCGCCGACGTGGAACATGCCGGTCGGCGACGGCGCGAATCGGGTGCGAATGGGATTGTCAGCCACGCCCAAAGCCTACTGGCCGTCCGGCCGGGACCGGCCGTCGCCGCAGTCCAGCGGCGCCGGGGTGCGGGGAGACCGTCAACCGCCCACCGAGCGAGATCGAGCTGTGGGACCGTGGGGGCATGCACTACCACGGTTACTTCTGGCGCGGCTCCGAGGCCCGGCGGATTCGGGAGGAGGTCGACGGCCATGTCAGGGGTGAGGGGTTCGCGTCGTCCGACATCCCGCCGATCAAGACGTGCTGGTGGCTTCGCAGGCCGGAAGGGGTCATCGCCGGAACATGGTCGGACGCTTCGGAGGCCGTGCACTGGATGGCCGAGCGGTACGGCACCTTCGCGGACGCCCTCGCCGACCCGCACCCGTTCTGGAAGCCGAAGGCGGCACGCCGCGCGGCGGCCGCCCGGCATCTGGCGGACGGACGTGACATCTCGTGGAGCTATCACCTTCGTGACGATGAGCGCGCCTTCGTGGCGGCGGTGTGCTGCTCACCCAACGCGTGGGAGGACATCCCGTGTCCCTTCACTCGCGGTCGAGCCTGAGGACCTGGAGTGCCGGTGCGCACGCGACCACTTCGACCCCGGCGCCACCATGACCTGCGAGAGATACGGCCGGAGCGGCTGAGCGGACCGCTGGCCCCGTCCGCCGCTCTTTCGAAGCCCGCCGGCGGCCCCTCACCCGGCCGCGATGTGCAGGTGCTTCTTGCCCGTTCCGGTGCACATCCGGCAGTCTTCCGCGACGCGGGTCCATGCGATCAGGCCGGACGCGTCGCGGACGGGCTTCTCGGGCCGCCACTGTCCCGTTCCACCGCAGTAGTGGCAGGCCAGGTCGTCCCGGGCGCACCACGGGCAGTCGGTCAGTGCGCAGCACTCGTACGTGTTCGGCATGCGGAACACCCCTCCCCAGATGACGGCCAGCGTTCCACAGGCGCCGGGCGAGCGTCCAGGGAGGAACGCCGCCCGGCACCCGGCACCGTCGGCGGCCGGTTCAGTCCCGCGTCACGACCCGGTTGGTCAGTTCGCCGATCCTCTCGACCTCGACCTTCACCTGCTGGCCGACCTCCAGGGGGCCGACTCCGGCGGGGGTGCCGGTGAGGAGGACGTCCCCGGGGAGCAGCGTCATGAACTCGCTGACGTAGGAGATCAGCGCCGGGATGTCGTGGATCAGGCTGGAGGTGCGGTCGTCCTGGCGCAGTTCACCGTCGACGCGCGTGGTGATCCGCAGGTCGGCGGCCTCCGCCAGGGACAGACCGGTCTCGATCCACGGGCCGATGGGGCAGAACGAGTCGAAGCCCTTGCCGCGCGTCCACTGCTTGTCCCGTTTCTGCAGATCCCGCGCCGTGATGTCGTTGGCCACCGTGTAGCCGAACACCACCTCCGCGGCCCGTTCGCGCGGGACCTCGCGGGCGATGCGGCCGATGACGATCGCCAGTTCGCCCTCGAAGTCCACCCGCTCCGACAGCCGCGGGTAGAAGATCGGGTCGTTGGGGCCGGAGACCGAGGTGGACGGCTTGAGGAACACCACCGGCTCCTCTGGGACCGCGTCGCTGCCGCCGCCGGTGACGTCCTTCATCTCCGCGACGTGCTCGGCGTAGTTCTTCCCGATGCACACGACCTTGCTCGGCAGCACCGGGGAGAGCAGCCGCACGTCCTCCAGCCGGATGGGCTCGCCGGTGAGCTTGATGGTGCCCAGCAGCGGGTGCCCGGTGAGCCGGGACACGAACTGCTGGCCGGTGTCGTCGGTGTCGACGAGCCCGTAGGCGACCTCGTCCTCGACCGAAAATCTCGCGATGCGCACGGCTGTCCTACCTCTTGGTCCACGCGGATGTGCACCCCCGAGGTTAGCGAGGTGGGCGTGTTACCTGTGTGCCGCCCGGGAACGCGCCGGATGGCGGTGGCATGCCGCGCTCGTGGGAGGCGCGGGACCGAGGCCGGCCGTGCCTAGCCGGGCGCTGGAGTACCTTCCTCCCCGGCACGGCAGGAGACGCCTTCGCTCAGGAAACTCCACGCGGCGAATCCGACACTCCTGTCCTCATTACCTCGCATCACCGGGCGGGAATCCCCGACACGGTTCCGCCCGGAGAACAGATGGCCTTCTTCGGTGCCATGGTCGGCGAATGACCGAGTGGGCCAGCCTGTCGCGGTGTAACAGGTCCCCGGCGGCATATCGGCGGGAGCGACGCTCACCCTGCCGGTGCATCCATCGTTCTCCCGGACACGGAAATCCCCGTGGGCGCACGGCGCCGCGGCGGCCGATGCCTGAGCCGGGGCCGGCATTCCCGCGAGGAGAAAGGCGGTCGCCAGCACGGCGACGGCATGCGACGCGGCCGAGGCCGTGCCCAGCGGCGGCCCACGAGAGGCGTGAACGACAATGGCGCCATGAGCATCGTCAAGTTCAACGTCCTGACCGTACCTGAGGAGGCCCGCGCCACTCTGGAGGAGCGGTTCGCCAACCGGGCCGGCCTGGTGGAGAACCAGCCCGGCTTCGAGGAGTTCCAGCTGCTCCGGCCGGTCGAAGGCACTGACAAGTACCTGGTGTACACCCGGTGGGCGGACGAGGAGTCGTTCCAGAACTGGCTGAAGAGCCAGGCGTTCAGCCGGGGCCACGCCCAGGCCGCCGAGGAGGCCGGCCGGTCCGAGCAGGGGCACGGGCACGGGCATGGACACGGCGGCCCGGCGGCGACCGGTTCCGAGCTGTGGGGTTTCGAAGTGGTGGAGCACGTGACGGCGAAATGACCGTGTGCGTCGCGTAGCCGACGCGGACCGGCCGGGCGGCCGGCCTCGGGGAGTTCCGTCCCAGAGGCCGGCCGTCCGTCGTTGACGGCCCGCCATCGCGGACACCTTGGCCACTTGACAAGCTTCGTCAAGTGCTTGACGATGAACGTCAAGAAAGGGGAGTCGATGCCGCCGAATGAGCAAGAACTCAGGGACCAGCTGGTCCGCCTGATCGACACGCGCCTGCTCGATCCGCTGGAGATCCTGCTCGAAGGCGACGCGACGGTCGAGGGTGTGCGGACGGCGGTGCGGGCCCGCGCGACGACCTGGGCGCGCGGCATGCTCGAAGCCGACGACCAGGCCGCCATCGGGCTGGTCGTGCGGCTCGTGGCCACGCTGTTCCCCGGCGATGGCCCGTTCGACCCGCCGGTCGACTGGTGGCGCACTCCCATGGGCCAGGTCGTCGCCTGGCGGGTGGGGCATCCGACGGCCGAGCGGGTCTCCTACCCCGTGGCCGGGGCCATGCTCGGGATCACCCGCCAGGGCGTCCACGACCTCGTCGCGCGCGGTCGGCTCCCTCGCCACCCCGAGGGCGGCGTGGTGGCAAGCGCCATCCGCGACCGCCTCCGTTCGGAAGGACGTACGAGACATGCGTGACGTGCTGGTCGACTCCGCGGGGATCACCATCGCGGCCCGCGACTTCGGTGGACCGGAACAAGAGACACCTCCGGTCGCGCTCACCACCTCACTCCCCTCCACCACCAACGCGGATCGGCCTCCGGCCGCTGGCGCCGACGGCTCCGGACGCTCGGCGGCTCGCCGCCCTGTACCCCCGGTCGCGCTCACCACCTCACTTTCCTCCACCACCAACGCGGATCGGCCTCCGGCCGCTGGCGCCGACGGCTCCGGACGCTCGGCGGCTCGCCGCCCTGTACCCCCGGTCGCGCTCACCACCTCACTCCCCTTCACCGCCGGCGCAGAAGGCGCTACGCGCGAGAGCGCCGACGGCTCCGGACGCTCGGCGGCTCGCGGCTCCGTCCTGCTCCTGCATGGTTCCGGCGGGAACCTCGCGACGGTGACTCCGCTTGCGGAGGCGCTGCGAGCCCATCACCGTGTGGTGGCGGTGGACCTGCGCGGACACGGCCGGTCCGGTGACGGGCCATGGGACTGGGAGGCGGTGCTGGCGGATCTGGCCGCCGTCGCCGACGCATTCGGCCTGGCGGCACCGGCCGTGGTCGGGGTGTCGCTGGGCGGCATGCTCGCCGCCCAGTGGGCACGGCACCACCCGGAGTGCCCCGGTGCGGTCAGTCTGGACGGCAACCCGACCCCCACCCGGCCGGAACAGCTCCCTGGTCTGGATCCGGCGGAGGCCGCGCGGGAGCTCGCCCGGCTCGACGCCACGTTCACCGCTATGGCCGCCGCGATGGCCGAGCCGCTGTCCGCCGAACACCTGGCCACGGCGCGGACCGGACAGCGGGCGATGGCGGCGCGGTACGGGATCGCCGAGGAGACCTGGGACGAGGCATTCGAACGCAACCTGACCGTGCACGGCGACGGCACGTTCCTCCGCCCCCGCGCCGACACGCTCGCGCGGCTGCGGCGCTTCCAGCAGGACTTCGATCCGGTCCAGGCCGCCCGGGACGCGCGCTGTGCGCTGCTCCTCGTCATGGCGACCGAGGACCTGCCGGAGCAGCGGGCGTTCCACCGGTTGTACGCCGCCCACCGTGCGGGGCTGGCCGATCGCCTCGACGCCGCCGGGCGGGACAATCCTCTGCTGCGGGTGACGCGGCTTGAAGGTGCCAGTCACGCCATGGCGGTCGAGCATCCCGCCCGGCTCGCGGACCTCATCACGGATTTCCTGGCGCAGGCGCCCACGGAGCCCTCGGTCGCCGCCCGGAAGGCGCCGGGCCCCGGCGCGTGACGCTCGCGGCGCCGGTCCGGACGCCGTCCGGCGAGCCGCCGGTCACCCTCCGCTGTGGCGAACGGCGCGCTGATCACGTACGGTGCGGAATGCCGAGATAGCTCCCCCCACCCCGGAAAGGCCCGCATTGCCGACCCCTGCCGTGAAACGCCGACGGCGCTACCGCCCCGCGCACCGTCGGCGCAGCCGAATCCGCCCGAGGCTGGTCAGCGGGCTGGCCGTCGTGTCCGCCGGAGTGGTCCTGCTGGCCACCGGAACGCTGCCGCCCGGCGAGTGGCTGGTGAACGCGGCGAACTTCAGCACGGTGCCACCGCACGCCGGATCCGCCCGGCCCGCCGACCCCGCCGAGGCGGCGGCACCACGGCCACCGGAGGAGCAGGCGCCCGCGCCGCCCGTGCTGCTGCGTTCCGTGGTGCCGGAGGTGGCGACCGCCGACGGCGAGTTGACGGTGGTGGCCGGTGAGAGCCCCGTGCGCGGCTCGGGGCCGCTGCGGCGCTACCTGGTGGAGGTCGAGGAGGGGCTGCCCGGCGCGGCCGGTGACTTCGCCGCCGCCGTCGACGAGGTACTCGCCGACCCGCGCGGCTGGATCGGCGACGGCATGTCGGTGCAGCGGGTGGACTCCGGGCCGGTGGACTTCCGGGTGGCGCTGGCGGCGCCGGCCACGGTGGACGACCTCTGTTATCCGCTGCGGACGGAGGGGGAGGTCTCCTGCACGCAGGGCGACCGGGCGATTATCAACCAGAACCGGTGGGTGAGCGGGGTCCGCCACTTCGACGGCGACCTCGCGACCTACCGCGTCTACGTGGTCAACCACGAGGTCGGCCATGCGCTCGGGCACGGGCACGTCACCTGCCCCGGCGCGGGCGAGCGCGCCCCCGTCATGCAGCAGCAGACCCTCGGTCTCCAGGGCTGCGAACCGAACGGCTGGCCGCACCCCTGACGGCGGACCGGCGCCCCGCCCCGCAGGGAGACGGAACGCCGGTCGCGGGCCAAGGTACCGGCCGGGTACCGCGGTTCCGGTTCGGGGACGGTGCGGTGTCGGCGGCGCCGGAGCGGTGGTGCGCACGCTCGCCGTGGCAGGCCGGGGAGGCGCGAGGACGGCGGAGCCTCAGGAGCCCGGGGCGAAGTTCTCGAACCGGACGCATCGCCCCCGCGTCGCGCCGGGTCTCGGCGGCAACACCGACCGGTGCCTCGCAAGCCACCACGCCCCGGGTGCGGAAACCGTCCTCGCCAGAGGTGTGGGCCGCGGCCCACCGCGGTCAGCTCACGCTCGGGTACCCCTGGCGCAGCAGGCCGTAGGTCACCGCCTGCTCCAGCGCCGTCCAAGAGGCGTCGATGACGTTCTCCCCCACGCCGACCGTGGTCCACTCACCGCGGCCGTCCCCGAAGGTGACCAGGATCCGGGTGACCGCATCCGAACCGGAGGTGTTCTCCAGGATCCGCACCTTGTAGTCGGTCAACGCGAATCCCGCCATGGCGCTGTAGACGCCCTCCATGGCGGACCGCAATGCCCGGTCCAGCGCATTGACCGGCCCGTTCCCCTCGGCCGCGGCGATCACCCGCTCGCCCTTGACGTGCAGCTTGACGGTGGCTTCACTGAGCGCGGCGACCGCGTCCGACCCGGCGGGAACGGCGGGGGCTCCGCCCGACGCCATCGTCGGCTCCGGTCGTTCACCGGCTCGCCGCACCCCACCACCCGTCGCGCTCCCCAGCTCACTCCCCTCCACCGCCGACGACAACCGGCCTCCGGCGCTCACCGCCGACGGCTCCGGACGTTCGCCGGCTCGTCGCTCCGTGATCACGCGCCAGGATTCTGCCCTGAAGTACCGCACCGGCTGCCCCAGCTCCTCGCGGAGCAGCAGTTCCAGGGACGCGTCCGCAGCCTCGAAGCTGTATCCCTGCGACTCCAGCGCCTTGATCCGGTCGACCACGCGGCCGAGCACGGCGCGGTCGTCCGAAAGGTCGAAACCCAGCTCCCGCGCCTTCAGCTCCACCGACGCGCGGCCCGCCATGTCCGACACCAGCATCCGCATGTCATTGCCCACCAGCGCCGGATCGGTGTGCTGGTACAGGTCCGGGTCCACCTTGATGGCGGAGGCGTGCAGGCCCGCCTTGTGGGCGAAGGCCGACACCCCCACGTACGGCTGGTGGGTCGCCGGAGCGATGTTGACGATCTCGGCCACGGCCTGCGAGACCCGCGTCATCTCCCGCAGCCCGCCCTTGGGGAGCACCCGGCGGTCGTACTTCAGCTCCAGGGCGGCGACCACCGAGAACAGGTTGGCGTTACCGACCCGCTCGCCGTAGCCGTTCGCGGTGCACTGCACGTGGGTCGCGCCGGCGTCCACCGCGGCCAGCGTGTTGGCGACCGCGCAGCCGGTGTCGTCCTGGGCGTGAATGCCCAGCCGGGCGCCGGTGCGCGCGTGGACCGCGCCGACCACCGCGGTCACGTCGGCCGGGAGCATCCCGCCGTTGGTGTCGCACAGCACGACGACGTCGGCGCCGGCCTCCGCCGCGGCGCGCACCACGCTCAGCGCGTACTCGGGGTCGTACCGGTAGCCGTCGAAGAAGTGCTCGCAGTCCACGAAGACCCGCTGACCGTGCTCTCGCAGGTACGCCACGGTGTCGGCGACCATGGCCAGGTTCTCCGCGAGCGTGGTGCGCAGCGCCCGCTCGACGTGCCGGGCGTCGCTCTTGGCCACCAGCGTGACGACCGGCGCCCCCGAGTCGCGCAGGGCGGCCACCAGCGGGTCGTCCGCCGCCCGGACCCCGGGACGACGGGTGGCGCCGAACGCGGTGAGGCGGGCGTGCCGCAGCTGGAGCTCGGTGCGGGCGCGCCGGAAGAACTCGGTGTCCTTCGGGTTGGCGCCGGGCCATCCGCCCTCGATGAAGCCCACGCCGAACTCGTCCAGCAGTCGCGCGATCGCCAGCTTGTCGGCCACGGTGAGGGTGATCCCCTCCCGTTGCGCACCGTCGCGCAGCGTGGTGTCGAAGACGTGGAAACTGTCGTCCAACATGGGTGGAACTCCCCGAAACAGGTGGTGGTCGCCCCGCCGGCCCAATAAAAAAGACCCCTCGTGGACACGAGAGGTCAGCGCGCTGGCGAGGTCCGTGGTCAGCCAGCGCGCCGCTCGATAATGATCAGCCGCGACGGCACGGGACCAGTCTGCCACATGGGATCGTCGCAGGTGGCGGGAGTCTGCGGAATCCGCTGGGGCATCCCAATGCCGGTGTCGGCCGTAGCACCCGCGCTCCGAAGTCCCGCCGAAGCCTCTGGGGCGCGGGTGCCGACCAGGGTCCGTGGCCTGGGGTGCTCCTTAGCCCTCCGGTAGTACTCCGGGGACGCGCCCGGTCGCAGCAGCGCCGACCGCGCCGACAGGTAGAACAGGAGGCACGGTCTTCGGCTGTAGCGCCGGTTCTGCGGTGGTCGTTCGCGCGCTCGCCCGAGTCCCGGGAGACCGGAGCGATTCCCGCGTGCGCGGCCTGGAGAGCGGTCGGGAGCCCGCGGCATCGACGGCCATCCCTCAGTGGTGGCCCTCCGGAACGGCGCGCGGCGTCCGGTGAGGTGGAGCGTCGGTCAGTCGAGCCGGAAGGCGTCCGCGAGGATGTCGATTTCGGCCGCCAGCAGTCCCGCGGGGTCGTGCCCCATGCCGGTGAAGTGCCCCGCGACCTCCAGGCTGATGACGCCGTGCGTGCGCGTCCAGGACATGAGCGCGCCGGCGAGGGAGATTCCGGTCGCGGAGGAGGCGCCGGCGTCCGCGGGTGGTGCTTCCCCCGATGTCCCCGCCACGGCCGCGGCGACCCATTCGGCGACCGCGGGCTCCCGCTCCGCCCACGCGGCCAGCCGCCGTGCCACGGGGAGCACCGCGGGGACCGGTTCCGCTCCGGCGAAGAGCGGGAGGAAGTGGCCGAGTGCGGACCGCGCGCGGTCGACGGTGTCGGCCGGGGCGGTGTATCCGGGCTGCGGCGAGCCGGCGATCAGCAGGTAACGGTGCGGATGGGTCACCGCCCACGTCCGGTACGCGGCGGACAGGCGGTGCAGCCGTTCCCGCGCCGGTTCTCCCGCGGCTCGGGGCCCGGCGCCGGCGATGGCCGCGGCCGCGTCGTCGTAGGCGTCCCGGATCAGCGCGGTCAGCAGGTCGTCGCGGTTGGCGAAGTAGCGGTAGAGCGCCGGGCCGGACAGCCCGAGTTCCTTGGCGATGCGGGTGAGCGCGACGGCCCCGGTTCCCCCCTCCGCCAGTTGCCGCAACGCGATCGCCTTGATCTCGGCGCGAGTCTGCTCCCGGTAGCGGGACCGCAGCCCTCCGGTCGACGTCACACCCGTCTCCTCTCGACCCGACGCGTGAGAGAGCCTAGCGCACGTTACACTCCATAACGTATGTTAGACATCGTAACTACACGGTCGCGCAGCCCCCTAGGAGTCCCCATGCCCAGCACCGCCCCCGCCGCCCATCACGTCGTCCTGGGTTCCGGCCCGGCCGGAACCGCGCTCGCCGCCGAACTCGCCCGCCGCGGCCATCGAGTCCGGCTGGTCAATCGCAGCGGCGACGGCCCGCGGACGGCCGGCGTCGAACGCCACGCGGCCGACGCGGCCGATCCCGCCCAGGTCCGCGCCGCGATCGCCGGTGCCGCCACCGTCTACCACTGCGTCAACGTGGACTACCACCGCCAGGTCGACCTCCTCCCCGGTATTCAGAAGTCGATCCTGGCCGCCGCCGAGGCCGAAGGCGCCCGGCTCGTCGTACTCGACACGCTCTACCCCTACGGCAGCACCGGCGGGGCCGTCATGACCGAGAACACCCCGTGGCGGGCGACCGGCCGCAAGGGGCAGATGCGGGCCCACCTGGACGAGATCTACCTCGCCGCGCACGAGTCCGGACGGGTGCGGGTCGCACTGGGCCGGGCCGCCGACTTCGTCGGCCCCGGGGTCCTCAACTCCACCCTGGGCGGTGCCGTCTTCCCCGGTGCCCTGACCGGTGGCGAGGTGCTGGCGCTCGGCGACATCGACCTGCCGCACAGCTACGGTTACATCGGCGACGTCGCCTCCGGGCTGGCCACGCTGGGCGAGCGCCCCGAGGGCGACGGCCGGGTATGGCACCTGCCCACCGCCCCGGCGGTGTCCACCCGCGAGGTGCACGCGATGATCGAGGAGCGGGTCGGCCGGCCGCTCAAGGTCGTGGTGCTCGACGAGCCGCGCGCGTTCGGCCCGTTCGATGAGCGCTTCATGCGGGAGTACGCCGAGCTCTTCTACCAGCACACCGAGCCGCAGATCGTGGACTCCTCCGCCTTCGAGCGCGCGTTCGCCGTCCGGCCCACCCCGCTCGGTGCGGCACTGGACGCCACCATCGCCTGGTACCGCGAGGCGATCGCGCGCCGCTGACACCGCCGCGGCCCCGCATCGCACGGAGGCGATGCGGGGCCGCGGCGGCGTGGAACGAGCCGGTCAGGCCATCCGGCGGACCCAGCCGTGGCTGTCGGGACGGGTGCCGTACTGGATGCCGACCAGCTCCTCACGCAGCCGCATCGTCACCGGACCGGGCGCACCGTCGCCGATCCGGAACTCGCCCTGGGTGCTGCGGACGTGCCCGACCGGGGTGATGACCGCCGCCGTGCCGCACGCGAACACCTCGGTCAGCTCACCGCTCTCGGCCGCCGCCCGCCACTCGTCGGTGGACAGCCGCCCTTCTTCGGCCGGGATGCCCAGCTCGGGACCGAGCTTGAGCAGTGAGTCGCGGGTGACCCCCGGCAGCAACGTGCCGGTGAGCGCGGGAGTGAGCAGCCGGGCGTTCTCCCCGGAGCCGAAGACGAAGAACAGGTTCATGCCCCCCATCTCCTCGACCCACCGGTGCTCGACCGCGTCCAGCCAGACGACCTGGTCGCAGCCCTGCTCGACCGCCTGGGCCTGGGCGAGGAAGCTGGCCGCGTAGTTGCCGGCGAACTTCGCGGCGCCGGTGCCGCCGGGCGCGGCACGGGTGAAGTCCTCGCTGAGCCAGACGGTGACCGGTGTGATCCCGCCGGAGAAGTACGCCGCCGCGGGGGAGGCGATGACCATGAACAGGTAGCTGCGGGACGGGTTGTTGACGCCGAGGCCGACGTCGGTGGCGAACATGAACGGGCGAAGGTAGAGGCTGTGTCCCTCCTGGGTGGGAACCCACTCGCCGTCGTGCTCCAGCAGCGTCGTTATGGCGCGCAGGAACAGTTCCTCGGGCAGCTCGGGCATGGCGAGGCGGCGGGCGCTGGTGTTCAGCCGGGCCGCGTTGACCTCGGGCCGGAAGGCGGCGATCGAGCCGTCCGGGTGCCGGTACGCCTTGAGCCCTTCGAAGATCTCCTGGGCGTAGTGGAGGGCGGCGGTCGCCGGGTCGAGTTGGACGGGTCCGTAGGGCTCCAGGCGGGCATCGTGCCAGCCCTGCCCCTCGGTGTAGCGGATGGTGACCATGTGGTCGGTGAACACGTTGCCGAACCCGGGGTTCTCCAGCAGCGCGGCGCGTTCCCGCGGGGTCCTCCGCTGGGACGACGGCCGGATGTCGAACGTCAGACCGCTTGTGGTGGTGGTGTTCATAGCGCGTAGGTTCCTCTCGGGTACTGCGGGTCGGCGACGCTGCCGACCCGGCTTCCAGTCTGCCGAATCGTCGCGTCCCGGGCCATATCACCCGGCCGAACCGGGCGAACATGACGAACGGGCGCGCCGTGGGCGCGCCCGTTGCACCGTGGAGGATCGCCAGGTGCCTCAGCCGCGCCGGGGTGCCAGCAGGGCTGAGGCGAGGATTCGCTCAGCCCTGCTCCGCTACTCGCCGGGCGATGTCGTCGCCGATCTCGCTCGTGGAGCGGACCAGGCCGTCCTTGGCACGGGCCTGCAGGTCCTCGCCGACGGCACGCTCGATCCGGCGGGCCGCGTCGGCGTAGCCGAGGTGGTCGAGCATGAGGCCGGCGGACAGGATGGTCGCGGTCGGGTCGGCCTTGCCCTGACCGGCGATGTCCGGCGCCGAGCCGTGCACCGGCTCGAACATGCTCGGGAAGTCGCGCTCGGGGTTGATGTTGCCGCTCGCGGCCAGCCCGATGCCACCGGCGACGGCGGCGCCGAGGTCGGTGATGATGTCGCCGAACAGGTTGTCGGTGACGACGACGTCGAAACGCCGCGGCTGGGTCACGAAGAACATGGTGGCGGCGTCGACGTGCAGGTAGTCGACGGCGACCTGCGGGTACTCGGCGCCGACCTCGCGCACGACGCGCTGCCACAGCTCGCCGGCGAAGGTGAGGACGTTGTCCTTGTGCACGAGGGTGAGCCGGTGCCGCGGGCGCTCCGCCGCCTTGGCGAAGGCGTAACGGACCACCCGCTCCACCCCGAAGCGGGTGTTGACGCTGTCCTGGGTGGCGATCTCACCGGGCGTGCCCTTGCGCAGCACGCCGCCCATGCCGGCGTAGGGGCCCTCGGTGCCCTCGCGCACGACCAGCATGTCGATGTCCTCGGGGGTGACGTCGCCGAGTGGGGTGTGCACGCCGGGATACAGCCGGACCGGCCGCAGGTTGACGTAGTGCGAGAAGTCGAAGCGCAGCCGCAGCAGCAGGCCGCGCTCCAGGACGCCGCTGGGCACCGTCGGGTCGCCGACCGCGCCGAGGAAGATCGCCTCGTGCTCGCGCAGTTCCGCCGCCACGGTGTCGGGCAGGGTCTCCCCGGTGGCGTGCCACCGCTTGGCGCCGAGCTCGTACTCGGTGGTGTCGAGCGCCAGGTCGTGCGCGGGGGCGACGGTGGCGAGCACCTTGAGCCCCTCGGCGACGACCTCGGGGCCGATGCCGTCACCGGGGATGACGGCCAACTTCACGGTGCGAGCAGCCATGCGATGCCTCAACTTCGTCGAACTCGTCGGGTCGGAACACTGGTCCGGGTCGGCGCGCCGACCGCCTTCGCCACCCGGGTGGCCTCTCACATGCTGAGACCAGGGGAAACGGGACCGGGGTCAGCCTAGCGAGCCGGGAGGCGGCCCTAGGCCCGGTGTCCAGCCGGCACCGGGACGCCGTCCGGACCGGTTCGCGGTACGCGCGGAGCCGCAGAGCGCTCCCCGGGCGGTGTGCCCGTCAGGTGGCTCGGGGAGGGGCGGCCGTACGCCCGGCCGTGGCGTGGTCCGCGGGGCCGGTGGGATCGCCAGGCCCTGGTGCCGACGCAGCCGGATCTCTGCGGCGTGGCATCGTGCGGAACTCCTCGGACGGCAGACTATCGGACGTCCGAGTAACGGTGTGGGGCGGCTCCCCGGTTCCGGCCGGAAAGCCCCACGGTGCGCCGTGCCGCCGCGGCGGCACGGCGCGACCCGTCAGAGCAGGTCGACCTGGCGGCTGCTCTCGGCCCGGATCTCGGCGGCGATGGCCTCCAGGGTCTCGCCCGGAATCGCGGAGTCCACCGTGAGCGTGATGAGCGCCGTGCCGCCTTCGGCGTCCCGGCTGACCTGCATGCCGGCGATGTTCACGCCCGCCTCGCCGAGCAGCGCGCCCACGGTGCCCACGATGCCCGGCCGGTCCTCGTAGGACAGGAACGCCATGTGCTCGCTCAGCGCGATCTCCATGCCGTAGCCGTTCAGCTCGACCAGCTTCTCGTGCTGCCGCGGTCCGGTGAGCGTGCCCGACACCGACACCCGCTGGCCGTCGGCCAGGATGCCGCGCACCGCGATGACATTGCGCCAGTCGGAGCTGTCGTCGCTGGTCACCAGGTTCACCTCGACGCCGCGCTCCTTGGCCAGCAGCGGCGCGTTGACGTAGGTGACCGCCTCCTCGACCACGCCGCCGAAGACGCCCTTCAGCGCGGCGAGCTCCACCACCTTGACGTCGTGCGCGGCGATCTCCCCGCGCACCTCGACGTCGATCCGGCTGGCGATCCCACCGGCCACCGCGGTGAAGATCCGGCCGAGCTTCTCGGCCAGCGGCAGCCCCGGCTTGACGTCCTCGGCCACCGCCCCGCCCTGCACGTTCACCGCGTCCGGCACGAACTCGCCGGACAGCGCGAGCTTGACCGACCGCGCGACCTGGGTGCCCGCCTTCTCCTGCGCCTCGTGCGTGCTCGCGCCCAGGTGCGGGGCCACCACCACGCTCTCGAACTCGAACAGCGGGCTGTCCGTGCACGGCTCCTTGGCGAACACGTCGATCCCGGCCCCGGCGACCCGGCCCTCCTTCAGGGCCCGGTACAGCGCGTCCTCGTCCACGATGCCGCCACGAGCGGCGTTGATGATGCGGACGCTCGGCTTGACCCGCCGCAGCGCGTCCTCGCCGATGAGGCCGATGGTGTCCTTGTTCTTCGGCAGGTGCACGGTGATGAAGTCGCTGCGCTCCAGCAGCTCCTCCAGCCCGACCACCTCCACCCCGATCTGCGCGGCGCGGGCCGGCTGCACGAACGGGTCGAAGGCGATGAGCCGGGTGCCGAAGGCCGACAGCCGCTGGGCCACGAGCACGCCGATGCGCCCCAGCCCCACGATGCCGACCGTCTTGTCGTACAGCTCGACACCGGTGTACTTCGAGCGCTTCCACTCGCCCTTGATCAGCGCCTGGTGGGCCGGGGCGGTGTTACGGGCGGAGGCGAGCAGCAGGTTGATGGCCTGCTCGGCGGCGCTGACGATGTTGGAGGTGGGCGCGTTGACCACGAGCACACCCGCCTTGGTGGCGGCGTCCACGTCGACGTTGTCCAGCCCGACGCCGGCGCGCGCCACGACCTTCAGCTTCGGCGCCGCCGCCAGCGCCTCGGCGTCGACCCGGGTCGCGCTGCGCACGATCAGGGCGTCGACGTCGGCGAGGGCCGGGAGCAGCAGCGATCGGTCGGCGCCGTCGGTGGAGCGGACCTCGAAGTCCTCCTCCAGCAGCGCGACACCAGCGGGCGAGAGTTCTTCCGCGACGAGTACGACGGGCTTGGGCACAGCAGATCCTTATGTGGTTGCGGCGGCATCGGTGCGCGGGACGGCGTCCGGGGCCGGGCGCCCGCCACGCCCCGACAGTTCCGGCAAGCGGAAATGGCCAGCAGAAGTCTAGTGCGCCGGTCGGGAACACACACGGTATGGGGCCCGAACATGCGGCGCGCGGCCCCTGACCGCCCCTGACCGTCCCCCCGGCGACCGGGACCGGGCGCGGCCGGCCGTCCCGCGCGGGGCGGGGACACCGGCCGCGCCGGGGTGGATCAGCCCTTCAGCCAGCTCATGAGCGGCCGCAGCTCGGCGCCGACCTTCTCGATCTGCTCGCCCTGCTCGGCCTCGCGGCGCTTGAGGAAGTTGGGGCGGCCGGCGTCGAACTCCGCCACGAGTTCCCGCGCGTACGTCCCGTCCCGCACCTCGGCGAGGATGCGGCGCATCTCCTCACGGGTCTGCTCGGTGATGACGCGCGGGCCGCGGGTGTAGCCGCCGAACTCCGCGTTGTCCGAGACCGACCAGTACATCTTGGAGATGCCGCCCTCGTACATGAGGTCCACGATGAGCTTCATCTCGTGCAGGCACTCGAAGTAGGCGACCTCGGGCTGGTAGCCCGCCTCGACGAGGGTGGAGAAGCCGGCCTTGATCAGCTCGGACACGCCGCCGCACAGCACGGCCTGCTCGCCGAACAGGTCGGTCTCGGTCTCCTCGGTGAAGGTGGTCTTCAGCGCGCCGGCGCGGGTGCCGCCGATGCCCTTGGCGTAGGACAGCGCCAGGTCCCAGGCGGAGCCGGAGGCGTCCTTCTCCACCGCGACCAGCACCGGGACGCCGCGCCCCTCCTCGAACTGGCGGCGGACCAGGTGGCCGGGGCCCTTGGGGGCGACCATGGCGACGTCCACACCGGCCGGCGGCTCGATCAGGCCGTACCGGATGCTGAACCCGTGGCCGAAGAACAGCGCGTCGCCCTCCTGGAGGTGCGGGGCGATCTCGTTGGCGTACAGGTCACGGTGGATGTGGTCGGGGACCAGGATCATGATGAGGTCGGCCTCCTCGGCCGCCTGCGCGGGAGTGACGACCCGCAGCCCCTCCTCCTCGGCCTTCGCCCGGCTCTTGGAGCCCTCAGCGAGGCCGACCCGGACGTCGACGCCGGAATCCCGCAGCGACAGCGCGTGCGCGTGCCCCTGGCTGCCGTAGCCGATGACGGCGACCTTGCGCCCCTGGATGACGCTCAGGTCGGCGGCGTCGTCGTAGTACATCTCTGCTGCCACTTCGGCTTACTCCTTGTTGGTTGCGGTCGCGGCCCGGCGCCGCCGGCCTGGCGGGCGCGGCGGCCGGATTCGGGCCGCGGACATGTGCGTACGGTGCGTCCGCGCGGGCGCGCGGTGATCAGGCGCTGCGCTCGACGGCGCGCAGGGAGCGGTCGGTGATCGACCGCGGCCCGCGGCCGAGGGCGACCAGCCCGGACTTCACCAGCTCCTTGATCCCGAACGGCTCCAGGTTGCGGATCAGCGCTTCGAGCTTCTCGGGCTTGCCGGTTGCCTCGATGACGACCACGTCCGGGCTGACGTCGACGACGTTGGCGCGGAACAGTTCGGCCGTCTCCAGCACGTGGGAGCGGCTGGCGGCGTCGGCCTTGACCTTGATCAGCAGCAGCTCCCGGCGCACGGAGGCGTCGGCGTCCATCTCGACGATCTTGATGACGTTCACCAGCTTGTTGAGCTGCTTGGTCACCTGCTCCAGGGGGTGGCGGTCGCAGTTGACCACGATCGTCATGCGGGACAGCCCCTCGTACTCGGTGGGACCCACCGTGAGGGAGTGGATGTTGAAGCCACGACGGGAGAACAGTCCGGACGCGCGGGCCAGCACCCCCGGCGTGTCCTCGACGAGGACGGACAGCGTGTGCAGACTCATCGGATCGTGGCCCTCTCCTGGTCCTCGTCGTCCCAGTCCGGCGCCATGTCGCGCGCGAACTGGATGTTGTCGTTGCTGATGCCGGGGCCGACCATGGGCCACACCATCGCGTCGTGGTTGACGGTGAAGTCGACGACGACCGGGGCGTCGTCGATGGCCATGGCCTTCTCGATGGTGGCGTCGACGTCCTCGACGCGCTCGCACCGAAGCCCGACACAACCGTACGCCTCGGCCAGCCGCACGAAGTCCGGGATCCGGACCTTGGCGCCGTCGGCCGGCGGCGCGGTCTGCAGATTGGTGTTGGAATAGCGGCCCTCGTAGAACAGGGTCTGCCACTGCCGGACCATGCCCAGGTTGCCGTTGTTGATGACGGCGACCTTGATCGGGATGCCCTCGATCGCGCAGGTCGCGAGCTCCTGGTTGGTCATCTGGAAGCAGCCGTCGCCGTCGATGGACCACACGGTCTGGTCGGGGCGCCCGACCTTGGCGCCGAGCGCGGCGGGGACCGAGAAGCCCATCGTGCCGGCGCCGCCGGAGTTGATGAAGCTGCCCGGCCGCTCGTAGTCGATGAACTGGGCGGCCCACATCTGGTGCTGCCCGACGCCGGGCACGTAGGCGGCCTCGGGGCCGACGATCTCACCGAGCCGCTTGATGACGTGCTGCGGGGCCAGCGAGCCGTCGGTGGGCTGTTCGTAGCCGAGCGGGTAGACGGTGCGCAGCCGGTCGAGCTGCGCCCACCAGCCCTCGTAGTCGCCCTGCCGGCCGGCCGCCTGGTCGGCGCGGACCGCCACGACGAGGTCGGCGATCACCTCACGGCAGTCGCCGACGATGGGGACGTCGGCGTGCCGGTTCTTGGAGATCTCGGCCGGGTCGATGTCGGCGTGCACGATCTTGGCGTCGCGCGCGAAGCTGTCCAGCCTCCCGGTGACCCGGTCGTCGAAGCGGGCGCCGAGCGCGACGATGAGGTCGGCGCGCTGCAGGGCGCCCACGGCGGCGACCGTGCCGTGCATGCCGGGCATGCCGAGGTGCTGGCGGTGGCTGTCGGGGAAGGCACCGCGGGCCATCAGGGTGGTGACGACTGGGAGCCCGGTCAGCTCGGCGAGCACCCGCAGCTCCTGCGCCGCGCCGGCCTTGAGCACTCCGCCGCCGACGTAGAGCACCGGGCGGCGCGCCTCGGCGATCAGCCGGGCGGCCTCGCGGACCTGCTTGCCGTGCGGTTTGGTGACCGGCCGGTACCCCGGCAGGTCGAGGCGCTGCGGCCACTGGAACTCGGTGTCGGTCTGCAGTGCGCTCTTGGAGATGTCGACGAGCACGGGGCCGGGCCGGCCGGTGGAGGCGATGTGGAACGCCTCCGCGACGGTCCGGGGGATGTCGGCCGCCTCGCGCACCAGGAAGTTGTGCTTGGTGATCGGCAGGCTGATGCCGCAGATGTCCGCCTCCTGGAAGGCGTCCGTGCCGATCAGGGGGGCGGCGACCTGGCCGGTGATCGCGACCATCGGCACCGAGTCCATGTAGGCGTCGGCGAGCGGGGTGACGAGGTTGGTGGCCCCGGGCCCGCTGGTGGCCATGCAGACACCGGGACGGCCGGTGGCGTAGGCGTACCCCTCCGCCGCGTGGCCGGCGCCCTGCTCGTGCCGCATGAGGATGTGGCGCACCCCGGCCGAGTCGTAGAGCGGGTCGTAGGCGGGGAGGATGGCCCCGCCCGGAATCCCGAACACCACGTCGACGCCGACATGCTCCAGCGACCTGATGAGCGATTGGGCTCCGGTCATCTGCTCGGTCATCACAAGATCCTTCGGAGAGGGCTCAGGTTTCACGTGCTCTGGCAACAAAAAACCCCTCACCGGCACCAAGGCGGTTGAGGGGAGCGCGCAGCGTCAGCTTGGTCAGCTCGCGGCGCGCCGACCAAGTACGAGAATTAGCGAGTTGCTCTGCACGTTCCCAACGATGGCCGAGCCGGAGCTTCCCCGTCAACTGGAACCCGATTTTGTCTCAACATACGAGATACTAGGACCACCATGCGATTTCCCGCAGGTTGCGGCGGCCCGCACCGGCGGATTCGGACCGGCCAGGTCAGCCGGTGGGAGCACGCACGTCGTCGCCCACGAGCGCCTCCACGCCACTGGCGGCCATGGGCTTGGCCACCAGGAAGCCCTGCCCGTAGCCACAGCCCATGGCGCGCAGCCGCTCCAGCTGCTCGGGGCGCTCGATCCCCTCGGCGACGACCTGGACGCCGAGGTCCTGGCCGAGCCGGATGATCGTGTGGGTCAGCAGGGTCACCGTGCCGTCGGTGCCCAGGTCACGGATGAAGGACGGGTCGATCTTGATCTCGTCCACCCGCAGCTGCCGCAGGTGCGCCAGCGAGGCGTACCCCATGCCGAAGTCGTCGATCGCCAGCCGGACCCCCAGCTCGCGCAGCTCCGCGAGGCGCGCCACCGCCTCGCCCGGGTTCTCCAGCAGCACCTCCTCGTCGACCTCCATGGTGAGCACGTCGGCGGGCAGCCCGCTCTCGGCCAGGACGGTGGCGACGGTCTCGACGAAGCGCGGCGACAGCACCTGCTTCACCGAGAGGTTCACGGCCAGGCCGATGTCCCACTCGGCGGCCCGCCACTGCGCGACCCGGCCGCACGCCTCACGCAGGATCCACTCGCCCAGCGGCACGATGAGGCCGGACTCCTCGGCGGCGCCGATGAAGTCCTCCGGCGGGATCACGGTGTCGCCGCTGCGTCGGCGCACCAGCGCTTCCACTGCGGTGACCTGCGAACTCTCCAGGTCCACCACCGGCTGGTACTCCAGCACGAAGTCGCCGTCGGCGAGCGCCTGGCGCAGCTCGGTCTGCAGCTCCAGCCGGCGCACCACCGCGGCGTGCATGTGGGCGGCGTACACCTCCAGCCGGCCGCCGCCGCCCTCCTCCTTCGCGCGCGCCATGGCCATGTCGGCGTTGCGCAGCAGCTCGCCGCTCTCCATTCCGCGCTCGGCGAAGGCCACCCCGACGCTCGCGGTCAGCACCACCTCGCGCTCCGCCACCTGGAACGGCTCGCTGCCGATCACACGCGACAGCCGCTCGGCCAGGTCGACGACCTGCTGGGCCTGCACGTTCTCCTCGATCAGCACCGCGAACTCGTCGCCGCCCCACCGGGCCAGCGTGTGACCGGGGTCGGTGGTGGCGCGCAACCTGCGGGCGGCCTGGGCCAGCAGGTAGTCGCCGAAAGTGTGGCCGGCGGAGTCGTTCACCGCGGTGAAGCCGTCCAGGTCCAGGAAGATCGCCGCGACGTCCGCCCAAGGCCCATCCCCCTTGGCGTTGCGGGCCAGCACCTCGCGGGTGCGCTCCTCCAGGTAGGCGCGGTTCGGCAGACCGGTGATGCCGTCGTGGAAGGTCAGGTGGTTGACCTGCTCCTCCAGCGCCACCTGCGCGCTGACGTCCCGGGTGGTCACCAGCAGCCGGTCCGGCTCACCGGGGCGTTCGTACCGTGAGACGGTCGACTCGGTGTGCCGCCAGGTGCCGTCACCCGAGCGCACCCGCAGCCGCAGGCTGAAGCTCTCCGACGCGCCGCGCCGGAACGCCGACATCGCCGCCGTCACCCGGGGCAGGTCCTCGGGGTGCACGATGGCGGTGATCGGCTCGGCGTGCAGGTCCTCCAGCCGGTAGCCGAACGCGTCGGCCGCGCCGGGGCTGACGTGGAAGACGGCGCCGTCGTCGCCGAGGATCAGGATCACGTCACCGCTGTTGCGCGCCAGCTCGTCGAAGTGCCGCTCCCGGGTCTGCACCATGCGGGCCAGCGTGGCGTTCTCCTCCAGCAGCCCCGTGAGCCGCACGAGCAGCACCAGGACCGCCGACCCGGCGACCAGCGGCAGCACCGGCACCACACCGTCGGTCCGCAGCGCCGCCACGGTCAGCGTGACGGTGGCGACGGTGAGCGCCACCGCCGCGGCGATCTCCGGCGCGAACCGGTACAGCCCCCGGCCGGTGATCCGGCGCGGTGCCGCTGCGGTGGTGTCCCGGGTCAGCCAGGGCAGCCCCGCCAGGAGGGCGAAGCCGAGCAGCCGGACGGGGTGCTCGATGCCGCCGGCCAGCGGCTCGCCGGTGAGGCGGGTGATCGTGCTGATGAGGTCGGCCCCGCAGATGATGACGAAGGCGCCCATCGCGAGCACGACGGCCCGCCGGGTGCTGTGCGGCGAGGTGAGCACCAGCGGCGTCAGCAGGCAGAGCACCACGATGTCGGCGACCGGGTAGAGCAGGGCGAAGCCCACGAAGTCGGCGTTGGTCCCCATCTCGTTGTACAGCGGAGCGAACAGCACCAGCCACATGACCGTGAACACCGCGGCGGCGCAGACGTAGCTGTCGCTGAAGTGCCGGATCGCCGGGCGTGCGCCCCGGGGCAGCGGCGCGAACCGGGTGAAACCGACGGCGTACAGCGGCAGGGCGACGAGCGACAACAGGTCCCCGAAGGTGAGCGACAGCGCGGCGCTCGTGCTGAACAGACCGGTCACCCCGTAGGTGACGGCACCGGCGGACCACGCCAGAGCGGCGAATCCGAGGTAGCGCAGCGCGGCGACGCCGTCGGTCCCGTCGGCCGCCGCCTCGCCGTCGGCCCCACTCGCGGCCCGGGCGCGGGCCGAGAACAGCAGGGAGGCCGCGGCCACCGCGGACGCCGCCGCCATGGGCCACGTGCCCATGGCGGCGGTGATGGACAGGCCGTCACCGGAGTCGACCATGGTGCCCAGTGCGTAGGCCAGCGTGACCAGCAGAATGCCGCCCAGCCAGAGCCGGGAGTCGCTCTTCATCGACGCGTCCGGAGTGCAACGAGGGCGGCGGAGGCCGCCGAGTCGGCCGTGATCATGGGCACCCTTCCAGTCAATGGCGCTCTGGCCCTGCGGGCTCCTCGGGTCGGCCGGGGAATCGTCTCAAGTGCTCGCGATGGTCTACGGCGGGCACGCACCGCCTCCCGAGGTCGGGAGGCCGGACCGGGCGGTACGGACCGCGGCTCGGAACCGGCGCCGGGCTCCCCTGCCCCGGCCGGGCGCCCTCCTTCACCGCCGCGGCCGGTCGCGTCGACCGAGATCACTCTCGGTGCCGCGTCCGGGTCGCGCCACCGGTCCACGGCGCGGCCCCGGCGGGACGACCTGTTCGCCCGCTCACACGCCGTGGGAGACCACGTCCCACGGCCGGCACCGGTGCTCGTCTGGGCGACCAGGCTATTTGCTCAAGGTCACGGCGAGATTGAGGAGAAGCGGAGACCCGGCGACAAGACGGTCACGGATCGTGACCGGCCCTCGTGAGGCGGCGGAGGCACCGGCCCTCGCCCGTCCCGCGCGGCGCCCGCCGTTCGTACTCCTGGTCGCGCTCACCGTCTCGCTTCCCTTCACCGCCGACGCGGTCGGCCCACGGCGTTCGGCATCAGCGGCTCCGGACACTCGACGGCTCGCCGCTCCGCGCTCCTGGTCGCGCTCACCGTCTCGCTTCCCTCCACCGCCGACGCGGTCGGCCCACGGCGTTCAGCATCAGCGGCTCCGGACACTCGACGGCTCGCCACCGAGTGCTTCCGGTCACGCTCGCCACCTCGCTCCCTCCACCGACAACGCGCACCGGCCTACGGCAACCGGCATCGACGCCTCCGTTCACTCGGTGACTCGCCGCTCCGCGCTTCCGATCGCACTCACCGTCTCGCTTCCCTCCACCGCCGACGCGGTCGGCCCACGGCGTTCAGCATCAGCGGCTCCGGACACTCGACGGCTCGCCACCGAGTGCTTCCGGTCACGCTCGCCACCTCGCTCCCTCCGCCGACAACGCGCACCGGCCTACGGCAACCGGCATCGACGCCTTCGGAGGGCTCAGCGGCTCGCCGCTTCGTCAGTTTCCCGCTCCGAGGCGGTCCAGGATCAGCTGCCGGGCGCGCCCGGCGTCGGCCTGGCCTCTGGTGGCCTTCATCACGGCGCCGACCAGGGCCCCGGCGGCGGCCACCTTGCCGCCCCGGACCTTCTCGGCGATGTCGGGGTTGGCGGCGATGGCCTCGTCCACCGCCGTGCCGAGCGCGGATTCGTCGCTGACCACCGCGAGCCCGCGTGCCTCGACCACCTCGTCGGGGTCGCCCTCACCGGCCAGGACGCCGTCGATCACCTGGCGGGCCAGCTTGTTCGTGAGCGACCCTTCGGCCACCAGCGCGACGACCCTGGCGACCTGCGCCGGGGTGATCGGCAGCGCGGCGAGCTCGACTTCGCGCTCGGTGGCGCGGCGGGACAGCTCGTTCAGCCACCACTTGCGGGCGTCGCCGGACGGCGCGCCGGCCTCCACGGTCGCGGCGACCAGGTCGATGGCGTCGGCGTTGACGAGGTCACGCAGTTCCTCGTCCGACAGGTTCCACTCGGCCCGGATCCGGCGGCGCTTGGCCGCGGGCAGCTCGGGCAGCGCGGCGCGCAGTTCCTCGACCCACTCGGCGCTCGGCGCGACCGGCACCAGGTCGGGGTCGGGGAAGTACCGGTAGTCCTGCGCCTCCTCCTTGCTGCGTCCGGCGACCGTCGTCCCGCTGTTCTCCTGGAAGTGCCGGGTCTCCTGCACCACCCGGCCGCCGCCGTCGAGCACGCCGGCGTGCCGCTGGATCTCGTGGCGCACGGCACGCTCCACCGAGCGCAGCGAGTTGACGTTCTTGGTCTCGCTGCGGATGCCCCACTCGGTGCCGCCGCGCGGCATCAGCGAGACGTTGACGTCGCAGCGCAGCGACCCCTCCTCCATGCGCACGTCGGAGATACCGAGCGCCCGCACGAGGTCGCGCAGCTCGCTGACGTAGGCGCGCGCCACGAGGGGCGCGAGGTCGCCGGTGTGCTCGATGGGCTTGGTGACGATCTCCAGCAGCGGGATGCCGGCGCGGTTGTAGTCCACGATGGAGTACTCGGCACCGTGGATGCGGCCGGTGGCGCCGCCCACGTGCGAGGTCTTGCCGGTGTCCTCCTCCATGTGCACGCGCTCGATCTCGATCCGGAATTCGCGCGGCCCGTCGGGCGTGTCGACGGTGACGTCGAGGTGGCCGTCGGTGCACAGCGGCTCGTCGTACTGCGAGATCTGGTAGTTCTTCGGCATGTCCGGATAGAAGTAGTTCTTCCGGGCGAACCGGCACCAGGAGGCGATGGAGCAGTTCAGCGCGAGTCCGAGCCGGATCGCGCTCTCGACGGCGGTGCCGTTGACCACCGGGAGCGAACCGGGCAGCGCGAGGCAGACCGGGCAGACCTGGGTGTTGGGCTCCGCTCCGAACGCCGTGGAGCAGGAGCAGAACATCTTCGACCGCGTCCCCAGCTCGACGTGCGTCTCCAGGCCGAGCACGGGCTCGTACCTCGCCAAGGCGTCGTCGTAATCCACCAGCACCGAACCGCCGCCCGTGGCGGGGCCACTCGTCACCGCGCTACCCATCGCCGTACTACCCGTTTCCGTGTTCCCGCGTCCCCGTCCCGCGCTGCCCGGCCGGAGGGGACGACCCTGTCGGTCCATGCCGCCCACCGCTCGGCAGCCAGATTGGGGCGGGCTTGTGGTCCCGAGCCTACCGATGATGCACGGGCGCCGACGACGACTCCGCGCCAGGTGAGCGCGGTACGCCACCGGGGTCCGCCGCTCCGCCCCGGACGGTGGCGTGCCGGGAAGGATCCGGGAATCGCGACCGGCAGGTCACAGGACGCACACGATTGCGCGCTCCGCGACCACAGCGCCACGGTCCGCGCGCGGCCGGGGCTACGCTGTGCTCGCGTTCACCCTCCCCGTGCTCGACCGCCCGCGGACCGTCCCGGGCGCCGGCCTCGCTCACCGTTCTGGGGGCCGCCTTGACCGGCATCTACGCGCTCGCGCGGCGCGGCTGCGCCCTGCTCGTGGCCGTCCTCGTCCTCGTCTGGGCCGGCTGGTGCGCCACGCCGACGGGCGCCGAGGCCGACTCCATCGCCCGCGTCGACCGCAACGGCACGCCCGGAGAGACGGTGCGACTCTCCGGGGAGGGCGCGCCGGCGGCCACCACCCGGCTGTTCAACCTCCGGGTGGGCGACACGGCGGGACTGCCCGCCTACTGCGTGGACCTGTCCACGGCGGTGGACCACCGCGCGGCCTATGCCGAGGTTGACTGGGCCGACCTGCCCGCCGACCGCCCGTTCGCCGACGATCCCGGGCGGGTGCGCTGGATCGTGGCGCACTCCTATCCCAGCGTCGGCCTGGAGGCGCTGCGCGCGGTCACCGGGATCGACTCGCTGAGCGAGGCGCAGGCCATCGCCGGCACCCAGGCCGCCATCTGGCACTTCAGCAACGGGGTGGAGCTGCGGAGCGGCGGCGTGGGCCGCCACAATTCCGCCGAGGTCGAGGCTCTGTACGAGCACCTCGTCTCGGGAGCGGCCCGCGCCGCTCCGGCTCCGGAACCGCCGCCCGCGCTGGCGCTGCAGCCCGACGTGGTCCGTGGGGAGGCCACCGGCCCGCTGGGGCCGTTCACGGTCCGCACCACGTCGGAGGAGCCGGTACGGCTCACGGTGAACGGCGTGCGCGCGGCGACGCTGGTGGACCACGACGGCGATCCGGTCAGCAGCGCGGTGGACGGCACCGAGGTGCTGCTCCGGCTGGAGCCCGGGACGCCGGAGGGGAGCGCGAAGGTGTACGCGAGCGCGGACGCGGCCGTGGTCTCGGCCGGCCGGCTGTTCGTCGGCCGCGACGGCGTGCAGACCCAGCCACTCGTCGCCGCCGCTCCGGCCACCGTGTCGGCCATGGTGTCGGCGACCGCCACCTGGACAGCCGCGTCACCCGCCCCGGTGGACCCCAGGCCCGGCACCGCGCCCCCGGCCGACCCGGCACCGCCGGCGGAGCCGTCGCCCTCACCGAGCCCGGCCGGGCCGCCGGATGGGACGGTGCGGCCGGAGCCGACGGTGAGCCCCCTGGTCATCGCGGAGGACAAGCGGCCGGAACCGGACCTGGCGTTCACCGGCACCTGGCTGGGCACGATCCTGCTGCTCGGCGCGGCGTCGCTGGTCGCCGGCGCGGTGGTGATGGTGCTCGGCTACCGGAAACGGCGGTAGCGGGCGGCGCCGTTCCCGGGCACGGCCGGTTCCGGCCGCCGACGGTCGCGCCACGCCGCTCCAGCCGGGTCGGGCCAGGGCCGGCCGCACCTCGCGGCACCACTCGGACCTGCGGGCGGAGAATCGCACCGAGAAATTCGCTTCGGGCGGTCATCCACGGCGGCGGTTCAGGCGTCTACGATTCGGCGGTCTGTCGACCGAGCCGCCGCCGGAACACTCGGTGATCAATTACGGGCGTCCGAACTCCTGATTCGTGGGATTTCGTGCGATTTTCGCGAATCTTGTTGGAAGCCCGGAATCCGGTCGCTAGTATCTGGCGGTGCGGTGGTCGGCACCTCGCCGGCGCGGAGAGACGCGCCTCGTATGACCGGCATCTGAGTTCACGAGCCTCGCTCGATATCCCGTGATCGACCACCGCGTCATGATTCCGGCAGTCGGCCAGGTCATCCAACGTTCGACCGTATCCCGCTCGTTGGTCGTCCGTGACCGCACCGGTGGATCGACGTTTCCACCGGATCCCCTAACTCCAACCGGGACACAACTTGATCCACGAAACACTCCCCCATTCCCCCCGTCGGGGTCGCCGGGTCGTCACCGGCCTCGCGGCGGCCGCCACCGCCACCTTCCTGGCCTTCGGCGCCTCCGCCGGCCCCGCCTTCGCGGACACCCCGCTGAACGGCGGCGCCAAGGGCAGCTACGTCGGCAACGGCCAGGGCGGCGAGCAGGTCACCACCAGCGAGGGCCGCTTCCGCACCAACCTGTTCAGGCTGCGGCTTGAGGACGGCACCGAGCTGCTGACCTACTGCATCGACGTCAAGACCGGCATCCGCAACGGCGCGAACTACGTCGAGGACGCCTGGGAGACCTACCCCGGCCAGGGCCAGTTCGCCGAGCCGGCCAGGGTGCACTGGATCCTGCAGAACTCCTACCCGACGCTGGACGAGGCCGCGCTGGGCGAGGCCGCCGGCATCCAGGGCCTGACCGCCGAGCAGGCCGTGGCCGGTACCCAGGCCGCCATCTGGCACTTCAGCAACGAGATCGACCTGCAGGGGAACAACAACCCCAACGTCCAGGCGCTGTACGACTACCTGGTCGAGAACGCGCAGGAACTCCCGCAGACCGCGGAGCCCGACGCCTCGCTGAGCATCACTCCGGAGAGCGCCGAGGGGCGTGCCGGTGAGACCATCGGCGAGTTCACCGTCAGCACCAGCGCCGAGTCGCTGCCGCTGAGCCTGGAGGGCCCCGAGGGCGTGCAGCTGGTCGACCTGGAGACCGGCGAGCCGGTCGAGGCGGTCGGCAACGGCGACAGCTTCGGCGTGCAGGTTCCGGCCGACGCCGCGCCGGGTGAGGCCAGCGTGTCCGGGTCCGTGACCGCCGAGGTGCACACCGGCCGGCTGTTCCGGGGCGCCCCCGGCGAGGACGCCACCCAGACGCTGATCACCGCCGAGGGCGACGAGGCCGAGATCAACGCCGGCGTCCGCGTCAGCTGGACCGAGGGCGTTCCGGAAGAGAGCCCCAGCCCCAGCCCGTCGGAGACCCCGAGCCCGAGCCCGTCGGCGCCGGAGTCCCCCGCTCCGAGCCCGACTCCGAGCACTCCTGACGAGCAGACTCCGCCGACCACGCCTCCGTCCCCGGGCGGCGGTCTCCCGGTCACCGGTGCCGCGCTGGGCGGCCTGATCGCGGTGGCCGCGGTCGCCATCGGCGGTGGCGGTGCGGCGATGTACCTGGCCCGCAAGCGCAAGAGCGGCCAGCCGGACGACGCCGCGCAGTAACGAGCGGTGAACCGAGCTGACCGGACGAGCCTCCGGCAGCAGTGAGCGCCCGTCGCCGCGACCCTCGTGGCGGCGGGCGCTCCGTCGTTCCGGGAGTCCGCGCCGAAGCGGCGTGCGGCGCGCATGGGACGGGCGGCACGACGACGGCCCGGCCGGACGGGGAGATCCCGTCCGGCCGGGCCGTACGTACGCCGCCGCCGGGCTTCCGGCGGTGCCGCGGCCTTAGGCCACCGCGTAGGGGCTGCGCGCCAGCAGGTCGCCGCCCCACCGGTCGCGCAGTGCGCCCTCCAGGGCCGCGCCGACCCGGTAGGTGCGGTCGTCCGCGAGCACCGGCGCCATGATCTGCAGCCCGACCGGCAGGCCGTCCTCCGGCGCCAGCCCGCACGGGACCGACAGGGCGGCGTTGCCCGCCAGGTTGGCCGGGATGGTGCACAGGTCGGCGAGGTACATCGCCATCGGGTCGTCCACGCGCTCCCCGAGCGGGAACGCGGTGGTCGGCGTGGTCGGGGAGACCAGCACGTCGACGTGCTCGAACGCCGCGTCGAAGTCGCGCTTGATCAGGGTGCGAACCGACTGCGCCGAGCCGTAGTAGGCGTCGTAGTAGCCGCTGGACAGCGCGTAGGTGCCCAGGATGATGCGCCGCTTGACCTCGGGGCCGAATCCTTCGGCCCGGGTGAGCGCCATGACCTCCTCGGCGCTGCGGGTGCCGTCGTCGCCGGAACGCAGCCCGTACCGCATGGCGTCGAACCGCGCCAGGTTGGACGAGCACTCGCTCGGCGCGATCAGGTAGTAGGCCGCCAGCGCGGTGCGGAAGCTCGGGCAGGAGACCTCGACGACTTTGGCCCCCAGCGACTCCAGGACCTCTACCGCCTCGGTGAACCGCTGGAGCACGCCGGGCTGGTAGCCCTCGCCGGCGAACTCCCGGACGATACCGATGCGCAGCCCGTCGACGTCGCCGTGCCGGGCGGCCTCCACCACCGGCGGCACCGGGGCGTCGATCGAGGTGGAGTCGCGGGGGTCGTGGCCGGAGAACGCCTCGTGCAGCAGCGCGGCGTCCAGGACGTTGCGCGCGAACGGCCCCGGAGTGTCCAGGGAGGAGGCGAACGCGATCAGCCCGTACCGCGACGAGCCGCCGTAGGTGGGCTTGGCGCCGACCAGCCCGCACACGGCCGCGGGCTGCCGGATGGAGCCGCCGGTGTCCGTCCCGGTGGCCAGCGGCGCCTCGAAGGCGGCGACCGCGGCGGAGGACCCGCCCGAGGACCCGCCCGGGATGCGCGAGACGTCCCACGGGTTGGCGGTCGGGCCGAAGGCGGAGTTCTCCGTGGAGGAACCCATGGCGAACTCGTCCATGTTCGTCTTGCCGAGGATGACCAGGCCCGCTGCGCGCAGCCGCTCGGTCACCGTGGCGTCGTAGGGCGGCCGCCAGCCCTCCAGGATCCGGGACGCCGCCGTGGTGGGCATGTCGCGGGTGGTGAACACGTCCTTGTGCGCGATGGGCACGCCCGCCAGCGGTCCGAGTTCGGCCCCCTCGGCACGCCGCGCGTCGACCGCGCGGGCCTGTTCGAGGGCGGCCTCGGCGTCCACGTGCAGGAACGCGTGGATGTCGCCGTCGACCTCGGTGATGCGGTCGAGATAGCTCCGGGTGGCCTCGACCGCGCTGGTCTCGCCGTCACGGATGGCGGCACCGAGTTCGGCCGCGGTCAGCCGGATGAGTTCGCCGCTCAACACCGGCTCCCCTCTGCTCGCACGCCTGACCTCACTCTTCCTCCCCCAGGATCTGCGGCACGCGGAACCGGCCGTCCTCCACCGCCGGCGCGCCGGCCAGCGCCTGGTCCGGGGTGAGGCACGGGCGGACCTCGTCGGGGCGGTACACGTTGGTCAGCGGCAGGGCGTGCGAGGTCGGCGGGATGTCGCCCTTGGCGACCTCCTGCACCTCGGCCACAGCGGAGATGATGACATCCAGCTGGGCGGCGAGCCGGTCGAGCTCGTCCTCGTGCAGCGCCAGCCGCGACAGCCGGGCGAGGTGAGCGACCTCGTCGCGGGTGATGGCGGACATGAATGGAACCGTTTCTTCGGCGGATTCGGACAGGTCAATCCTATGGCCGCAACGGACGGCGCTCGCCGCGAAGCGGCGAGACACCGGGCCGGGGGCCGATCCGCGTGACCGGCGGGGCGGGCGAGGCCACGGGCGCGGCCGGGAGCACCGCCGGGCCGGGCGCGCTCCCACACGGCGCCGGCCCGGCGGCCCGTCAGCCGTGCGACCCGGTGGGTTCCTGGGAGGGCAACGCCAGCTTGCCGTGCTCCAGCAGCCAGCTCGTGGCCGCGGCCGCTTCCATGGGCGGTGCGAAGTACCGGCCCTGCGCCGCGGCGCAGCCGAGCGCCGCCATGGCGTCGGCGACGTGTTCGGTCTCCACCCCTTCGGCGACCGCCCGCATGCCGAGGGTGCCGACGAGGTCGATGGCCGATCCGACGATGAGCCGGCCGTCGGGAGTGTCGGCGACCTGGCGCACGAACGACTCGTCGATCTTGATCTCCTCGACCGGCAGGCCGTTGAGCCGGGCGAGCGTGTAGTAGCCGGTGCCGAAGTCGTCCAGGGTGAGCGCGACTCCGAGATCGGCCAGCGCGAGGATGGTCGGCGTGATGGCGTCGGCCTCGGACACCATGACCCGCTCGCTGATCTCCAGCCGCAGCGCCTCGGCCCGCACCCCGTGCCGGCGCAACCCGGCGGCGACGATGTCGGGGAGGGTCGGGTCGAGCAGCTCGCGCGCCGACAGGTTGACGGCGACCGGCAGCCGGATGCCCTCCGCCCACCAGCGGGCGATCTGCGGCAGCGTCTGCTCGATCACCTCGTGGGTGAAGCTGCGCATCAGGTAGGACTGCTGCACCAGCGGCACGAACTCCTCGGGCGGCAGCACCCCCCGCTGCGGGTGCCGCCAGCGCACCAGGGCCTCCAGCCCCACCGCGCTGTGGTCGGCCAGGCTGACCTTGGGCTGGTAGAACATCTCCAGCTCGTTCTCCACGAGGGCGCGGCGCAGCTCGCTGAACAGGCTGAGCCGCGCGGTGGAGTTGCGGTCCTTGTGCGGCGCGTACAGTTCGACGCCGGTGCGGTGCTCCTTCGCCACGTACATGGCGACGTCGGCGCGCTGCAGCAGGAGTTCGAAGTCGGGCGCGTGGTTGGGGAACAGCGCGATGCCGACGCTGGCCTCCAGGTCGAAGTCCATGCCGTCCAGCCGCATGGGCTCGGCGAGCGCGACCCGCAGCCGTGCGGCGACCTCGCGCGCGGACCCGGCGTCGCGGATCTGCGGCAGCAGCACCGCGAACTCGTCGCCGCCGAGCCGGGCGACCAGGTCGCCGGGGCGCACGCTGTGGGTCAGCCGGTGCGCGACGGTCTGCAGCAGCCGGTCGCCCGTGGGGTGCCCCAGCGTGTCGTTGACCTCCTTGAACCGGTCGAGGTCGAGCAGCAGCAGTCCGACGCGCTGCTTGCGCTGCTGGGCCTCGCTCAGCGCCTCCTGGGTGCGCAGGATCAGCAGCTTGCGGTTGGCCAGCCCGGTGAGCTCGTCGTGGTTGGCCTGGTACTCGCGCTTCATCGAGAGCGTGGCGCTGCTGTACAGGGCGGCGAGCGGGAAGAAGAACAGCGGCACCAGCCAGACGGAGTGGGTCATGGCGACCACGACCAGCGGGCCGAGGCTGAGCAGCACGCCGGCCACGAACAGCCGCTGGCCGAGGTCCTTGGTGAGCATCACGGCCAGCGAGGTGCGCTCGTGCATCGCGACCGCGCACTCCACGAGCACCAGGTTGGTGACGAAGTAGGCGGCGCCGGCCAGCGCCACCACCAGCAGTTGCGCGCCGTCGGGCACCCAGGGGGCCGGCGCGGCGTGCGGGCCGAGCAGCCGCAGGACGGAGTCGGCCACCCCGAAGCTCAGCGTGTACTGGGCCACGTTGAAGGCGGTGCGGTGGGGTGCGTGGCCGCGCGCGACTCCGGCTATGACGGTGGCGAGGGCCTGCGTGACACCGGCGAGCGGCAGGCCGTAGGCGATGACCAGGGCGAACGAGAAGGGTAGCGACGTGGGCGTGCCTTCGCCGCTCGGGGTGTTCGGGGTGCCGATGGGGCGCAACTCGCCGATGACCACCATGCACAGGACGACCCACACCAGCGGCTGCGCCGCCATCTGCTGGAGCCCGGGCAGGTCGACCCAGAAGAGCGACACACCGAGGAGAACGCAGCCGGCCACGGTGGTACTGGCGAGGTACAGCCACAGTGGCGTCCCGACCCGGGGGCCGACGTCCCGGGTGTTGTTGGGATCTTTCATAACGTCCTCGGGGTCTTCCACGGAGCGTCGGCGGCGAGCCGGAAGAACTGTGCGGCTGTCGGCGCTCCTCACGAAATCTGTCTCAACCGTCGCGGTCACCCCCATGACCGGTTCGGGCCTCGTCTGGGATTCGGGTACAGCCGTTCAGGCCCAGCTTACGACGCTTCGTCACCAGCTGTCGCCATTTGGAGACTTTAGGTAAGCCATGGTTCCCCTGCCACAATCGCCCGATTCGCTCAAGAATACTGCGGGAGGTAGCCTGATGACTGCGTATCGTAGAGCCCAGCGCGCCATCGGCTACTCAATGAGTACCCGAACGGGCCGACCACTCACGCCAGGCTGACGATTCGATCACTCTTCGTGATGTCCCGCTTCGACGGCCAGCGGCTTGGCCGCATCCGGTCCCTCCTCGAGCAGCACCCGGAAGCCCTGCTCGTCGAGGATCGGCACACCGAGTTGCACGGCCTTGTCGTACTTGGAACCCGGGCTGTCGCCGACCACCACGAAATCGGTCTTCTTCGACACCGACCCCGTGACCTTGCCGCCCCGCTCGGCCACCGCCTCCCTGGCGCCGTCCCGGCTGAACTCCACCAGCGAGCCGGTGACCACGAGGGTGACCCCCTCCAGCAGCCGCGGACCGGTCTCGGCGCCTTCCTCCTCCATGCGCACGCCGGCCGCCCGCCACTTCGCCACGATCTCGCGGTGCCAGTCCACCGAGAACCATTCGACGATCGACGCGGCGATGGTGGGGCCGACCCCCTCGACCGAGGCCAGCTCCGTCTCGTCGGCGGCGGCGATGGCGTCGATCGACCGGAAGTGCCGGGCGAGATCCTCGGCCGCGCGCGGGCCCACGTGCCGGATCGACAGCGCCACCAGCACCCGCGCCAGCGGCCGGTTCCTGGCCTGCTCCAGTTGCTCGAACAGCTTCTCGACCGTCTTCTTCGGCTCGCCCTTCTGGTTGGCGAAGAAGGTGACCACCTTTGGCTCACCGGTCTTGGGGTCGATCTTCGGCTCGGTGGTGTCGGGATCGAGGACCAGCGTCTTGATCGGCAGCAGCTGCTCCACGGTGAGGTCGAACAGGTCGCCCTCGTCGCGCAGCGGCGGCTCCTCCGGCTCCAGTGGCTGGGTCAGCGCGGTCGCGGCGACGTAGCCGAGCGCCTCGATGTCCAGCGCCTTGCGGCCGGCGATGTAGTAGACGCGCTCGCGCAGCTGCCCCGGGCAGTGCCGGGTGTTCGGGCAGCGCAGGTCGACGTCGCCCTCCTTCTGCTGACCGAGCACCGTGCCGCACTCCGGGCAGACCTTCGGCATGACGAACGGGCGCTCGGAGCCGTCGCGGCGGTCCAGCACCGGGCCGACGATCTCGGGGATCACGTCCCCCGCCTTGCGCAGCACGACGATGTCGCCGATCAGCACCCCCTTGCGCTCCACCTCCCGGGCGTTGTGCAGGGTGGCGAACTCCACCTCGGACCCGGCCACCCGGACCGGCTCCATCACGCCATAGGGCGTGACACGGCCGGTGCGGCCCACGTTCACCCGGATGTCCACCAGCCGGGTGGTGACCTCCTCCGGCGGGTACTTGTAGGCGATGGCCCAGCGCGGGGCGCGGCTCGTGGAGCCCAGGCGGCGCTGCGTGGCGACGTCGTCGACCTTCACCACCACGCCGTCGATCTCGTACTCGGGATCGTGCCGGTGTTCGGCGTAGAAATCGATGTACTCGCGCACCCGGTCCAGGGACTCCACGACCCGGTAGCGGTCGCTGATGGGCAGCCCCCACGCGCGCAGCTTCTCGTACGCCTCGGACTGGCGGCCGAACCGCGCACCGTCCACCGCGCCCACACCGTGGCAGAGCATGCTCAGCGGGCGCGTCGCGGTCACCCTGGGGTCCTTCTGCCGCAGCGAGCCGGCCGCCGCGTTGCGCGGGTTGGCGAAGGGCGGTTTGCCCTCGTCGGCCAGCCGTGCGTTGAGCGCCTCGAACGCCTCGCCCGGCAGAAAGACCTCTCCGCGCACCTCCAGCAGCGCGGGAGCGGGGTACTCGCTCTCGTCCAGGTGCACCGGAACCGCGTCGATGGTCCGGATGTTCAGGGTGATGTCGTCGCCGACCCGGCCGTCGCCGCGAGTGGCCGCCCGCACCAGGTGGCCGTTCTCGTACACGAGGTCGACGGCCAGGCCGTCGATCTTCAGCTCGCACAGGTAGGCGTCGACCGCGATCTCGTTCTCGACGCGCAGCGCCCAGGCGTCCAGCTCGGCGGGGTCGAAGGCGTTGTCGAGGCTCTGCATCCGCTCCAGGTGCTCGACCGGGGCGAACTCGTTGCTGATGGGCGCGCCGACCGTCTGGGTGGGCGAGTCGGGCGTCCGCAGCTCCGGATGGGCGTCCTCGATCCCGCGCAGCTCCGCCATCAGCGCGTCGTACTCGGCGTCGGAGATGATCGGGCTGCCCAGGTAGTAGCGGTAGCTGTAGTCGTCGAGGTCCTGACACAGCTGAGCGTGCCGCTCGCGCACCTTGGCGGGGACTCCATCGACGGTGGTCGATTTTTCCGCGCTCACCTGGGCACGTCCTTTCGTCGTCATCGTCGTGGCTCGTCGCGCAGCACGCGGGCCGCCGCCCGGCAGGCGGTCAGGGCGGTACGCGCGTACACCGGCGAGGCGCCGGCCAGTCCGCAGGACGGGGTGGTGACCACCGTCCGGGCCAGCAGCTCCGGCGCGAAACCGATCCGGTTCCACAGTTCACGTACAGGGTCGACGGTAGCGGCGGGATCGGACAGATTCCGGTCCGTACCCGCCACGACACCCAGGAAGAGTCCTACCCCGTTCTCCACGGCCGTGCCGATGGCCTCGTCCGACGCACGGGTCAGCCACGCCACGTCCAGGCCGATGGCGCGCGCGCCGGACCGGCGCAGCAGATCGATCGGGACCGAGCGGGCGCAGCAGTGCGCCACCGGAACGGCGCCCGCGCGCGCCACGGCGTCGAAGACCGTGCGCAGCCGCTCCTCGGCGGTGACCCGCTCGACCGCCGGCAGCCGGCTGTACCCGCTAGCGGTGGGGACCGTCCCGAGCAGCGCCGCCGGCAGGGACGGCTCGTCGACCTGCACGATCGGTTCGGCCCCGGGCACCCGTCTGCGCACGTCGCGGACGTGGGCGCCGACCGCCTCGGCCAGTGCCTCGGTGAGGTCGCGCACCGCTCCGGCGTCCGCGAGCAGCTTCTCACCGCCACGCAGCTCGATCGACGCGGCCAGGGTCAACGGCCCGGCCAGCTGCACCTTGAGCGGGCCCGCGTAGGCGTGCGCGCGCTCCTCCAGGGCGTCGAGGTCGTAGGAGAGGAAGTCCCGTGCGCGGGCGAGGTCGCGCCCCGGCCGCTGGGCCACCCGCCACCCGGACGGCTGCACCTCCACGGGGAACTCCGGCAGCATTCCGGCGGTGCGGCCGACCATGTCCGCGCCGGCGCCGCGCGCCGGAAGCTCCGGAAGGTGCGGAAGCTCGGGAAGTTCGCCCACGATGGTCCGTACGGCCTCGGCCGGATCCTCCCCCGGCCAGGACCCCACTCCGGTGGCACTCGCCTCGGGCCAGGGAAGACGCTGCTGCTCGTTCACGATGCCCAAGGTTAGAGCAGCGCCGCGCGCGACCGGACACGCGCGCGGGCGGCCCGGTCAGGCGGTCGTCTCCTCCTGCGCGGGTTCCTGCCGGGACGGCGCACCGGCGCTGCTCCGGGACCGCCGGCGCCACAGCACGATGCCGACCACGGCCGCGCCCGCCAGAACCGCCACGGTCACCGCGAGCAGCGGCGAGCGCAGGAAGAGGCTCCACCACGCCCCGATGACCGCCATGCCGCCCAGGCTGTACACGGCCGCCCACGCCAGGCAGCCGACGAACATCGCGGCGAGGTAGCGGGGAAAGCTCATGCGCATGGCGCCGGCGGCGAGGTTCACCGCGGTCTGGATCCCGACGGTGAGGAAAGAGAGGGTGACCGCGGGCGGGCCGAACCGGTCGATCAGCCGCTCGGCCCGGGTCAGCCGCTCCCCCAGGCGCCGGGCCAGGCCGGAGCGGTGCACGCCGGCGCCGATGCCGCGGCCGATCCAGTACGTGGCCTGGGCCCGGGCGAAGACGATACCGAGGAGGGCGGCGTAGACCACCCAGAAGGGGCGTCCCTCCAGGAACTCGTACGGCATCCGGCCCTCCACGCCCGGCGTCTCCGGCGGGCGGCGACTAGCAGTGTGACTGTGCTATGCCTAACCTAACTTCCGGGTGCGCGAACGGACAGGGCCGGACGTCGGGTGAAATGTCACCGTCGGCACGCTGCCCTGGCCGTTCCCGGCCGCCCCGGCCGATCCCACGACCCGGAAGCGGCGGCGGGACGCCACGGCGGCCGGCACCGTCACCCCGCCGCGGCGGCCTCGGCCCGTCGGGCGGTCTCGGCGATGGTGCCCGAACCGAGGACGACGTCGCCGTCGTACAGCACCGCGGCCTGTCCCCGGGCGACGCCGGTGGCCGGCTCGGCCAGGCGCACGACGAGACGGCCGTCATCGTCCTGCCACGCCCGGCAGGCGTGCACCTCGCCGTGCGCCCGCAACTGGACCGTGCACGCGAACGGCTCGGCCGGCGGCTCGCAGCCGTTCCATACCGGACGCTCCGCCACGATCTCGTCGACCGCGAGCGCCGCGCGCGGGCCGACCTTGACCGTGTTGTTCACCGGCTCGATGGAGAGCACGTACCGCCGGTCCACGGAGCCGCCCAGGTTGAGACCCCGCCGCTGGCCCACGGTGAACGCGTGCGCGCCGTTGTGCGTGCCCAGAACCTCGCCGGACTCGTCCACGATCGGGCCGGGCTCGCTTCCCAGCCGCCCGTTGAGGAAGCCGGCCGTGTCGCCGTCGGCGATGAAGCAGATGTCGTGGCTGTCCGGCTTGTCGGCCACCGCGAGCCCGCGCCGCTCGGCCTCGGCGCGAACCTCGGCCTTGGTGCAGTCGCCCAGCGGGAACATCGCGTGCTCGATCTGCTCCCGGGTGAGCACCGCCAGCACGTAGGACTGGTCCTTGGCCTCGTCGACGCTGCGCCGCAGCCGCCCGTCGATCTTGCGCACGTGGTGCCCGGTGCACACCGCGTCGAAGCCGAGCGCGACCGCGCGGTCCAGCACCGCCGCGAACTTGATCTTCTCATTGCACCGCAGGCAGGGATTGGGCGTGCGGCCGGCGGCGTACTCGGCCACGAAGTCCTGCACCACGTCGCGGTCGAATTCCTCGGCCATGTCCCAGACGTAGAAGGGGATGCCGATCACGTCTGCGGCGCGGCGGGCGTCGCGGGAGTCCTCGACCGTGCAGCAGCCGCGGGCGCCGGTGCGGTAGGACTGAGGATTCTTGGCGAGGGCCAGGTGCACGCCGGTGACGTCGTGCCCGGCCTCGGCGGCACGGGCGGCGGCCACGGCGGAGTCGACGCCGCCGGACATGGCGGCCAGTACACGCAAAGTCATAACAGCATCCAGCCTAAGCGCTGATACGGATCGGTCCCGACGGGTTTTCCGGTGAACCGGTGCTGAGGCGGTCGCGTCGTTCTGCGAAAATCGGGGTATGGGTCTGTTCCGTCGCCGCCGCTCCACCGACTCCGAGTCCGCCGTCGCCGTGGAGGAGTTCTGGGCCCACTGGGCCGATGTCCGGACCGATCTCGCGGCCTCGCTCGACGCCGGCACCCCCGTGCCCGAGGACGCCGCACACCGGCTCACCGAGCGCGTGCGGCGCATTCACCCGGCGCTGTCCTGGGAAGTGTCCCGTGCGCCGCAGAGCGCGCTGCGCGGCCTGGAGGACCTGCGGCTCGACGACGACACCCGCGAACTCCTGGCCCGGATGGACGACCTGGACGCCCCACCGGCGCGGTCCGCGCCGCCCGCGCAGGAGCCCGAGTACGCACTGGTGCTGAGCGCCGGCGCCGACGACTCCGCGCGGGTGCTCGCCGAACGCTGGCGGCGCTCCGCCCCGCAGGAGGACGCCTGGCGGTTCCTGCCCGCGCGCCCGGCCGACCACGACCGGCTGGCCAAGCCGGTGAACTGGGAGGGCGACGAACTCGACCTGGCGCACGCCACGGTCGCGCTGCGGGTGAACCAGAAGCTCGGCAAGATCGAGGTGAGCGTCTACCACCCCGATTTCATGTTCCTCTCCGAGGAGGCGCGCTCCGGCGTGGCCGACCTCGTGGTGATGCTGGCGCTCGGCGAGGACGACGTGGTGCGCTGGATCGGGTCGGTCACCCCGCTGGTGGAGAAGCCGCTGGATCCGCTGCCGCCCACCTCCATGCCTTCTGTCGTGCAGCAGCTCTCGGGGACGCTGGGCGGCGGCGGGTGGGTCACGCTGCAGGGCCGCATCCCGTTGCGCGGCACCATCCAGATCTCGGTCCGGCACCCGCTGCACCGCCGCGACTTCCCGGCGTTCACCCTCTACGTGCAGGTGACGGTCGCCTACGCCGAGGCCGACGCCGACCGGCTGCCCACCGGCGCGTCCGCGACGGCGCTGGAGAGCTTCACGCTCGGTCTGCGCGACCTGCTGGGCGAGGACGGCGCGCTGCTGGCCCAGCAGACGGTCGGCGGGCAGCGCCAGTACCACTTCTACCTCGACCCCGACTCCGGGGTGTACGCCACGCTGGAGAAGGCCGTCCGCGGGTGGACGGAGGGACGCACCCAGATCCACAGCCTGCTGGACCCGGGGTGGGAGACGATCGACCAGATCAGCCGACCGGTACGGCGCCAGCTGGGGCACTAAAAGCGGCGAGCCGTCGAGCTTCCGGAGCCGCCGACGGCACGGCCGAAGGCCACACCCCGTCGACGGCGGAGGGAAGCGAAACGGCGAGCGCGACCCGAAACACCAAGCGGCGAGCCGTCGAGCGCCCGGAGCCGCCGACGCCCTCGGGCGCAGCCCCTCCGTGTCGGCGGCGAAGGCAAGCAGACGGCGCGCCGGAGCGGAAACGCCGCTCTCCCGCTCCTGCTCAGCGGCGCCGGGCGCGGGCGGCGCGGGCGCGCTGCACCGCCGGGCCGATGGCCTCGGCCAGCGCCTTGACGTCCTCGTGCCCGGAGCCGCGCCCGAGCGAGAACCGCAGGGAGGCGTTCGCCGTGTCGGGATCGGCCCCCATGGCGAGCAGCACGTGGCTGGGCTGGGCGACCCCCGCCGAGCACGCCGATCCGGTGGAGCACGCGATCCCGCGGGCGTCGAGCAGCATCAGCAGCGCATCGCCCTCGCACCCGGGGAACGACAGGTGCGCGATCCCGGGCAGCCGGTCGGTGGGGTGGCCGTTCTCGCGGACGTCGGGGACGACCTCGCGCACGGCGGTCACCAGTTCGTCGCGCAGCTCCGCCAGCGCGGTGGCGTGCGCGGTGCGCTCGGCCGTGGCCAGCCGCACGGCGGTGCCGAATCCGCGCAGCAGCGGGGTCATCAGGGTGCCGGACCGGACCTCGCGCTCCTGGCCGCCGCCGTGCAGTACCGGGACCGGGTCAACGCCGCGCGCCAGCAGCAGCGCCCCCGCGCCCACCGGGCCGCCGATCTTGTGGCCGGAGACGGTCATGGCCGACACACCGCTGGCGGCGAAGTCGACGTCGACCGCCCCCACCGCCTGCACCGCGTCGGTGTGGAAGGGGATTCCGTACTCGCGGGCCACCGCCGCCAGCTCTGGGACGGGCTGGAGGGTGCCGACCTCGTTGTTGGCCCACATGACGGAGATGAGGGCGACGTCGCCGGGAGAGCGTTCGATGGCGGCGCGAAGCGTCTCGGGGAGCACCCGTCCGCACGCGTCCACCGGGAGCTCCTCGTAGAGGGCATCCTGGTGGTCGGCCAGCCATCGGGCCGGATCGAGCACGGCGTGGTGCTCCACGGAGCCGACCAGGACGCGCCGCCGGGCGGGGTCGGCCTGGCGGCGGGCCCAGTAGAGCCCCTTGACCGCCAGGTTGTCGGCCTCGGTCCCGCCGGCGGTGAACACGACCTCGTTGGGGGTCGCGCCCAGCGATGCGGCGACGGCCTCGCGCGCCTCCTCCACGACCCGGCGGGCGCGGCGGCCCGCGCCGTGCAGCGAGGAGGCGTTGCCGAGTTCACCGAACTCCGCCGTCATGTCGGCGATGACCTCTGGCCGCACCGGGGTGGTGGCGGCGTGATCCAGATACACCATGGCGGTTCCAGAATACGGCGCGTGCCCGGGCCGGAGCATCCCGGGACGGCACCGAACGCGCCGCGGCCCGGGGACGGCTCCCCGGGCCGCGGCGCGGAGCCGGCGCTACTTGCGCCGGTTGATCTCGTCGGTGAGCTGCGGAGCCACCTTGTGCAGGTCGCCGATCACGCCGAAGTCGCTGAGCTCGAAGATGGGCGCCTCGGGGTCCTTGTTGACCGCGACGATGTTGTTCGAGGTCTGCATCCCGGCCCGGTGCTGGATCGCGCCGGAGATGCCCAGCGCGATGTAGAGCTGCGGGGAGACCGTCTTGCCGGTCTGCCCGACCTGGAACTGGTTCGGGTACCAGCCGGAGTCGACGGCCGCCCGGGACGCGCCCACCGCGGCGCCCAGGCTGTCGGCGAGGTTCTCCACCACCGAGAAGTCCTCGGAGCCCACTCCCCGGCCGCCGGAGACCACGATGGCCGCCTCGGCGAGCTCGGGGCGCTCCCCCTGCTCCTGCTGGACGCGCTCGACGACCCGGGCCGCCTTGGCGGCGTCGGACAGTTCGACCGTGACCGCCTCCCGCGCCGCCTCGCCCGGCGTCTCGGCCGGAGCGGCCGCGATCGAGTTGGGACGCACGGCGATGACCGGCACCCCCGTGCGGACCCGGGCGTGGGTGACCACGGACCCACCGAACACGGAGTGCTCGGCGACGGGGCCGGAGTCGTCAACATCGAGGGCGACCACGTCGGTGAGCACGCCCGATCCCAGCTTGACGGCCAGCCGGCCGGCGATCTCCTTGTTGGCGGCGGTGGCCGACACCAGGACGGCGGCGGCCGACGACTCCTGTGCCAGCTTGGCCAGCAGCTCGGCCGTCGGCGCCACGACGTAGTCGTTCAGCTCGGCCGGCGCGACGTACACCTTCGCGGCCCCGAACTCGGCGAGCCGCGCGGCGCCCTCCTCGGCGCCGTCACCGACCCACACCGCCGAGGGCTCGCCGATGCGGCGGGCGGCGGTGAGCAGCTCGGTGGTGACCTTCTTGACCTCTCCGTCGACGTGGTCGACGAGGACGAGGACCTCAGCCATGTTCCCTATCCCTCTTTCGTCTCCGCCGGACCCGTCAGATGAACTTCTTGGCGGACAGGAACTCGGCGACCTTCAGACCGCCCTCGCCCTCGTCCTTGACGATGGTGCCGGCGGCGCGCGGCGGGGCCGCGGCGGCGTCCACGACCTCGGTGGCCGCGGCGGCCAGGCCGACCTCGGCGTCGGCGGGGTCGCCCGGGACCTCGATGCCCACGTCGGCGAGCGTCAGCTTCTGCACCGGCTTCTTCTTGGCCGCCATGATGAGCTTGAACGACGGGTAGCGCGGCTCGTTGATCTTCTCGACCACCGAGACGACCGCCGGCAGCTCGGCCTCGACGACGTCGTAGCCGTAGTCCGCCTGGCGCTGGATGCGGATCGAGCCGCCGTCGATGTCGACCTTGCCGGCCAGCGTGAGCTGGGGCAGCCCCAGGTACTCGGCGAGCGCGGCGCCCACGATGCCGGTGCGGGCGTCGGTCGACTCCGAGCCGAGCACCACGACGTCGAACTCCAGCGTGCCCAGCGCCTTGGAGAGCGCGTACGCCGTCTGCAGGGCGTCAGAGCCGTGCAGCGCGTCGTCGTTCAGGTGGACGGCCTTGTCCGCGCCCATGGACAGCGCCTTGCGGATGGAGTCCGTGGCCTGGTCCGGCCCCATGGACAGCACCGTGACCTCGCCGCCGTGCTTCTCCTTCAGCAGCAGCGCTTCCTCGATGGCGTACTCGTCCAGCTCGTTGATGACGCCGTCCGAGGCCGCCCGGTCCAGCGTGTGGTCCTCGGGCCGCAGTTTCCGCTCGGTCGCCGTGTCCGGGACCTGCTTGACCAAAACGACAATATTCATGGCCGGTGGCCGACCTCCCTGCACTCCCATGCGCCGTCCGTTCGGACGCCGCGGCCGCCCGCGCGTCGCGGATCACTGGTCACCAAGGGTGCCAGCCGAACCCCCGCGGGACGTCCGGTCGCGGGTGTGACGTTCCTGTCCCGCCCCCCGCGTCGATCGTATCGCTTGCCCACCCCGATGTTACTCACTAGTAGCCAGGAGGGTGGACACCTCCCCCACGCAATGAGAGGGAGGTGGCCCGGCGGGCTCCGGAGGTCAGCCGAACCACTGCGAGGGACCCGGGATCGGGTTCCACGCGGGCAGCACCTGGAAACCGAACACCAGGAGGAACAACGCCAGGAGGCACACCGCGACGATGAGCCCCCAGTACACGTACGGGTTGCGGATGCCGACGTTCTCGGTGAGCCAGACCGCCTGGCGGCGCGCCCCTCCACCGTTGGGGCCGAGGAAGGTGAGCAGCACGGTGATGGCCAGCGCGTAGGCGCCGACGTGGTTGGCATCGGACTCGCCGAACGTGAACCCGACGATCAGCCCCACGACGATGCCGCCGAGCAGGTAGCCGAGTCCGTAGAGCGCCGCCCGCCCGAGGGCGCGCAGCAGCGCCCAGGGCATGCTCAGCGCGACCACCATGCTGTCCGAACTCCGCGGCCCCCGAGTCTGCAGGCGCCGGGCGTGTTCCACCTTGACGGTGTCGAGGGCGGCGAGAACCGAGGCACCCAGTAGCCCGACGATCAGCCCGATCGTCGGAACCATCAGCGTCAGCCCGGCCAGTGCCAGCAGCAGCGGAATCAGGATGAGCGACGGCAGCCGCCGCGGCTCGGCCTCCTCCTGCTCCTCATCCTCCGGGAAGTAGTCGCTCAGCCGGTCACTGCGGCCGTACTCCGAGCGGCGGCGCCCGAACAGGCCGCGGCGCGGCTCCTCCTCGTCCTCGTCAGCGAACTCGTCGGCCTGGAAGGTGGCCGTGCGGTCCGGTGCGGTCCGGCCACGGTCGTAGTCCACGGGGGTGAGGATGTCGCGGAACTCTTCGGGGCGCAGCGTGGAGTTGAAGAAGTGCGTCCGTGGCGCGTGCGGGTCGTCATCGGGGTCATCGGCCGGGAGCAGACCGGTGCGCTGCGGGTCGTCCGCGACGGCGCCTCCGGCGACCATGGTGCGGTCGGATCCCTCGTCCCAGTCGGCACCGCCGGAGCCCGCCACCATCGTCTGGTCGGGCCGCTGCGCGCGGGTGGCCTGGGGGTCCTGGACACGGGTGGCGTTCGCGTCCAGTTCGGCGTTCACCGCCACGGACGGCTCGCGCACCTGGGTGGCGTCGGAGTGCCCGCCGTGCTCGTCCCCCCAGCCGCCCGCCAGCCCGCCGGCCGCCGCGCCCGCCGCCGCACCGGCGAGTCCACCGGCCGCCGCGGCGCCGGCGGCACCGAAGCCGTCATCGTCACCGCGGTCGGGACGGGGGGCCTGCACCGTGTGGTGGCCGGTCAGGCCGGATGCCTGGTAGCCCTCCTCGGTCCAGGGCAGGTCCAGGTTGAGCCGCGAGGTCTCGGCGAGGAGCTGCTGGGCGGTCGGCCGGTCCCGCAGGTCGCGCGACACGGCCGCCAGGACCAGCGGCTTCAGCGCCTCGGGCATGCCGTCGAGGTTGATCTCGCCGTTGAGGATGCGGAAGAAGATCACCTCGAACGCGCCGGCGCCGTACGGCGGGTTTCCGGTGGCGGCGAACGCGACGGTGGCGCCCCAGGCGTGGATGTCGGTGGCGGGGCCGAGGTCGGTGCCCTCGATGACCTCGGGCGACAAGTAGGAGGGGGTACCGACGAACGTGCCGGTCTGGGTCAGCTTGGCGCCGTCGACGGCATGGGCGATGCCGAAGTCGATGACGATGGGCTCGCCGTTGGAGATGATGACGTTGCCGGGCTTGAGGTCGCGGTGGATGACGTCGGTGGCGTGAATGTCGTTGATGGCCTGCGCCAGGCCCGAGACGAACCGGGTGAGCGCGCGACCGCGCAGCGGGCCGTGGTTGGTGACGGTGGAGTCCAGCGTCGGGCCGGGGATGTACTCGGTGACGACCCAGGGCAGCGGCGCGTTGGTGTCGGCGTCGATCACTCCGGCGACGTTGCGGCTGTTGACCCGGCGCATTGTCTCGACCTCGCGGGCCAGCCGCGCCCGCGCGATGTCGTCGCCGGCCACCTCCGACCGCAACACCTTGATCGCGACCAGCCTGTCCTGGGGGTCCACGGCCTGGTACACGACGCCCATACCGCCCTGCCCGATCTTCCGGCGGATCTGGTACGGGCCAATGCGTTCCGGCAGCCCCTCGCCCTCGGGGAAACCTGCCGTCATTGCCATCGCGAACTCATCCCCTCAAACCGCGCGAAACACCTCGCCCAGCCTAGCGGCCGGGGTGCGCGGGCCGCGGCGTAGCCGACCCGCAACTGCTCCTGGATCACGGCGATCCACCGACGGCTGCGCGCCGTCGGCCTCATGTCGAGCGCGGTGGCTCCGCTGCGCCGTCGTCCGCCGGTGCGACCGGACGCCGCACGGTACCGCGCTCGCCGGACAACTCCATGAGTATGACGGAAAATCCGAGGGGTCGGTTCCGCCCGCGCCGACCGGGCGCGGCCATCGCCGCGGCGCCCCGTGGCGGGTGCGGCCGGTCCGGCGCCGGCGGCACCCGCCACGAACCGGGGGAATGTCAGGGCGGCCCCGGAGGCACCGTCCGGGTCATCCCTGCCCGCCGTACCCGTCGCCGTGCCATCGTCGGCCGCCGGCACAAGGAGAACCGCGTCCGGAGGCGTCAGCGCTTCCGACGATCAGCGGCTCGCCCTTGCGCTTCCCGTCCTGCCCACCGCCTCGCTCCCCTCCACCACCCGACGGAAGGGGCCCGGCGGCCGGCGTCGAGCCTCCGGACGCTCAGCGGCTCGCCGCTGCACCCCCGGTCACGCTCACCACCTCACTCCCCTCCACCGCCAACGCGGAAAGGGCGACGCACGGAGACGCCGACGCTCCGGACGCCCGGCGGCTCACCGCTCCCGGCCCCCTACGCGGCCGGACGGGCGAGGCCCTCGACCACCTCGGCGCCGGGCAGATCGGCCAGGCTGCGGCCGGGCACCACGAGCTTGGACCGGCGCAGCCCGCTGCCGATCACCACGTGCGGCTGCTCCAGCACGGCGGCGTCGACCAGAATCGGCCAGTCCTCCGGCAGCCCGACCGGGGTGATGCCGCCGTACTCCATCGCGGTCGCGCTGACCGCATCGTCCTGCGGCGCGAACGACGCCTTACGTGCGTCCATCCGGCGGCGCACCACGCCGTTGACGTCGGCACGGGTGGTCGCGAGCTGAACGCAGGCGGCCAGCCGGGTGACGGCGCCGCGCCGCGCCGCGATCACCACGCAGTTCGCCGACGCCTCCAGCGGGATTCCGTAGGCGTCCGCACAGCTCGCGGTGTCGGCGAGGTCCGGATCGATCTCCGCGACCAGCGGCTCCGCCGCCGGGCCGTCCTTCCACCGGGCGAGCGCCGCGGCGACCGGCTCGGCCAGCAGGTCGGGCCGCTCCAGCGCGGGGTGGGTGTCGAGTTTCCACATGGCTTCCTGTCTACCTCTCCTGCTGCTCCCCGCACACACGTTCACCGTTTCCCGCCATCCGTCCGAGTCGCCGTAGCTCCGGCGACTCGGACGGATGGCGCCCGGGCGCCATCGCCGTGGCCCGGGCCGGGCGGGAAACGTCAGCGTCCCTCGAAGACGGCCTTGCCCGGCCCCTTCTCCATGAAGCTCCGCATGCCGGTCTTCTGATCCTCGGTGGCGAACAGCGCCGCGAACTGGAGCCGCTCGATCTCCAGCCCGGTGACGAGGTCGGTCTCCAGCCCGCGGTCCACGGCCTGCTTGGCGGCCCGCAGCGCCACGGCCGGGCCACCGGCGTAGCGGGCGGCCATGGCGACCGCGGTCGGGTACACCTCGGCCGCCGGGACCACCGCGTCGACCAGGCCGATCCGCAGCGCCTCCTCGGCGTCGACGTGCCGGCCGGTGAAGATGAGGTCCTTGGCGCGGGCCGGGCCGATCAGCCGGGGCAGCCGCTGCGTGCCCCCGGCGCCGGGGATGACGCCGAGCTGGATCTCGGGCTGGCCGAGGCGGGCGTCCTCGGCGGCCACCCGGAAGTCGGCGCACAGCGCGAGCTCGCAGCCGCCGCCCAGCGCGTACCCGGTGACGGCCGCGATGACCGGTTTGGGGATCTCCGCCACCGCGGTGAAGGCCCTCTGGAGCCGCCCGGAGTGCGCGGACATGGCGGCGTAGTCCATGTCCGCCATCTCCTTGATGTCGGCACCGGCCGCGAAGACCCGCTCCCCGCCGTAGAGCACGACGGCGCGGACGTCATCGTCGGCCGCCACCTGGGCCGCCGCCGCGCCGATCTCCTCCTGGACCTGGGCGTTGAGCGCGTTCATTTTGGGCCGGTCCAGCCGGATCACGGCCACGGCCGGGGTCTTCGGGTCGGTCTCCACTCGGACGAACTCCGCCACGGTCAGCCCCTTTCAGCTGTGTGCGGTCTGCGTCACCTCTGGCTCTCCCCGTAACTATCACGCCGCGGCGGGCCGCGGGGCGGCCGCTCCCCGGATGGTGCGGCGGTGTCGCGTCGGGCGCGGCCTCACCGGAACAACGGCCGCCAGGTGCCCAGCGCCACCGACAGGGCGTGCGCGCCGCACAGCAGCAGCACGGTTCCGGCCACCAGCCACGTGTCCGGCGCCCGCCAGGGGCTGCTCCGCGCGTGCGTCCGGGGTCCGGTGCCGAAGGCGCGGGCGTCCATCGCCATGGCGAGCAGCGTCCCGGTCCGGATGGCGCGAACCAGCAGCGCGAAGGTCATGCCCGCGACGGCCGCCACTGCGGTGACCGGGTTGCGCCCGGCCTCCAGCCCGCGTGCCCGGCGCGCCAGCGTCAGGGAGCGCCACTGTGCGGCCAGCAGGGGCACCAGCCGCAGCGCGGCGAGCACCCCGATGGCCGGCCGCTCGGGCATGCGCAGTCGCTGGACCAGGGCGTCGGCCAGGTCGGTGGGGTCCGTGCTGAGCGCGACCAGCACCCCTGGCAGGGCGATCGCCAGCAGCCGCACCACCGCGCCGAGCGCCCCTACCGCGCCCGTCTCGCCGAACAGCAGGTTGACGAGTCCGATCGACGCCCCCATGAGCGCCAGCGAACCGGCGGCGACCAGCAGCCGCCGTCGGGGCACACCGGAGAACGGCACGAGCACGGCCGTGGCCAGCAGCGGCACTCCGCTGGTGACCGGGTCGACCACCGGGATCAGCGCCGCGGCGACCAGCAGCGCGGCGACGAGCTTGGCCGCCGGGTCGGCCCGCGCCAGCCACGCGCGTGCGCCCTCCGGCCGCATGGCCGCGCCCACGGCGGCTCCGTGCGCGGCGGACGCGGTCACCCGGCGCCTCCCCCGGACGTTGCCGCGGCCGGTGCCACGCGGCCGGCGGCGATCCGCAACCGCACATCGGCGAAGCGGTCCAGCAGCAGCTCGTCATGGGTGGCCATGACGATGGCGCGGCCCTCGGCCCGCAGCGCGGCGAGCAGTTCGACCACCTCGGCCCAGGTCCGGGTGTCCTGGCCGAACGTCGGCTCGTCCAGGAGCAGCACGTCGGGAGCGTGTGCCGGGCCGGAACTGAGCGCGGTCGCCACCGAGAGCCGGCGCTTCTCGCCACCGGACAGCGTGTAGGGGTGAACGTCGGCGAGCGGACGCAGCCGCAGGCGCTCCAGCAGTTCGTCCACCCAGGCCGCGGTCTCGGCGCGGCCGAGCCCGGCACGCTCGGGGGCGAACCGGAGTTCGTCGCGGACGGATCCCGTCACGAACTGGTCCTCGGCGTGCTGGAAGACCGTGCCCACGTGACGGGCCAGGCGGCGGGCCGGCCAGCGGGACAGCGGGCGGGCGCTGACGGCGGCCAGCGCACCTCGCGGCAGGACGGCACCGGAGTGCGGCCGGGTGAGCCCGGCCAGCAGCATGAGCAGCGTGGACTTGCCGGAGCCGTTGCGGCCGGTGAGGGCGGTGGCCGTCCCCGCCGGCACCACGGCGGTGGCGCCGTCCAGCACGGTGGCCGGCTCCGCCCCCGGCGCGGCGATGTCCATGGGCGTGCGGGCCACACAGTCGACCGCCTCGACGAGCGGGCCGCCGCCCGGCGCACGTGGGATCCTGGGGCGCGGTTCCCGGCCGGGAACCCACACGCCGTGGGCGGCGAGGCGATCTCCGTGCTCGGCGAAGACCGTGTGCGGGCGGCCGTCGGCGGCCACACCGCCGCCGGGTTCCAGCACGACGACACGGTCCACCAGGTCCACCACGTCGGCCACCCGGTGCTCGACCAGGACGACGGTGGCCGAGGTGTCCGCCGCGATCCGGCCGATCACCTCCCGGACGAGCCGGGCGCCCTCCGGGTCGAGGTTGGCGGTGGGCTCGTCGAGGAGCAGCAGCCGTGGGCGCATCGCCAGCACCCCGGCGATCACCAGCCGCTGCTTCTCACCGCCGGAGAGCGCGGCGGTGCCACGTCCCGGCTCGTACGGGAAGCCGACCTCGGCGAGCGCGTCGCCCACCCGCTCCCAGATCTCGGCACGGGGAACGGCCAGGTTCTCCAGGCCGAACGCCACGTCGTCACCGGCCCGCGCCATCACCAGCTGGGTCTCGGGGTCCTGACCGACCAGCCCGGCACCGCCGCGCCGGCGGTCGGCGGGCGCGCCGTCGACGCGCAGCTCGCCCTCCTCCGTGCCGGTGATGGCGCCGTCGTCACCGGTCAGCCCGGCCAGCGCGTGCAGCAGGGTGCTCTTGCCCGCGCCGGAGGCGCCGAGCAGCAGGACGCGCTCGCCGGGTTCGATCCGCAGGTCCACGCCGCGCAGCGCCCATCCGGTCCGCCCGGAGTGCCGCCAGCCCCAGCCCGTGAGCTCGACGCGCGCTCCGCCCTCGGTGCGCGCCACGTCAGCCGCGCGCCGAAGGGAACGGTGCCAACGCCCCCGCACGGGCCAGCGCGCTGGTCAGCAGCCGGCCGCCGACCCCGCCGATCACCGCGGCGCTGAGCACGACGAGAACCGCGTAGGCCGCCTGATACGCGAACGGCCAGGTCGGGTAGTACAGCGTGAGGTCCATGACCACGGGGGCGAGACCCGCGACGGCACCGGCGGTCACGGCGGCGCCCATTCCCCAGCGGCGGTATCCGGTCAGCGCGAAGACGATCTCGGGGAGCAGTCCCTGCAGCAGCCCGGACACCAGCACCATCAGCCCCCAGCCGGTGCCGAGCAGCGCCGACACGGTCGCGGCGGCGATCGAGGTGAGCACACCGGCACCGGGCCGGCGGATGATCAGCGGCCCGAGGACCCCGGGCAGCAGCCACACGCCGTACAGCACGGCCTGCGCCGGTGGGAAGGCGAGGAACAGCACGTCGGTGGCCTGCCAGAGCATGCCCCAGAACCAGAAGACGACGCCGAGCGCGACGCCCAGCACGGCCGCGACCACGATATCGACGGTCCGCCAGCGCAGCAGCCGGCCCGCCGGGGCGCTCTCGGTGGAGGAGGAGGTTGTCACAGGTGTCCCTTCGCGTCACGACGAGAAGGCCCAGCCCGAGAGCACCCGCCCGGATACGGCGGACGGTTCCCACGACTTCCTTCGCTGGCATGACCCAGATCAGGTGGCTAAGGGTCTGCGGCCGGGCCGCACTCTCAGCGCCGAAGCGCTCCCCTGTCGGTTCCCCCATTATGCGGCCAATACCGACGAACCGGTCAACCGGTCCGGCCGGGCGGTCTCCCATCCGGCCGAACGGCCGGTCCCCCGCCTTCCGGCGGGACCGGCCGTTGACGGGGTCTGCCGGACCGGCCACGGACATGGCCGAGGGCGCCACCGGGGCACGGAACGTTCACGACCACCGACCAGGACACCCGGACGGACACGGACGGTCTCCTCAGCGGTCCGGGTGTACTGAGCACTGGGGTCGGAGACGGCCGGACCGGCTCGACCGGCCGCGGTAGGCGGCCCGGTCGAAGGCCGCCCCGCCATCCGCGCCCGCTGCGGTTCTCCCGCTGGTCGCGGGGGTGCGCGATGGTCGCCGTGATACCCCGGCCCCGCAGCACCGTTCCCGGCGCTGCTTCACCAGGTCCGCAGGCCGTCCGCGAACTCCGTCTACCGCAGCACCAGCCCGTCGTGCATCTCTTGCGGTGGCTCCGGGACGAGCACCAGACCGAGTTCCGCGGGACCGCTGAGCAGCGGATGGTCCGGGAGCACCCGGACGGTGCAGCCGAGCGCCCCGGCGCGGTCCAGTGGCACGCGGCCGGTGTAGCGGACCAGCGGGCCGTCGGCGGCGGCCGGTGTCAGGCGGGCCGGTACCGGGTCCGTCAGCTCGTCGCCCGGGCCGATGCGGCCGACCACCGCCTCCACCCGGACGTCGGACGGGTCCAGGTCGCCGAGCACCAGGGTGGCCCGCACTTCGAGTTCGTCGCCCACCTGCGGCGGGTCCGCCGACCCGACGGCCTCCACGTGTTCCACGTGCAGAGCCGGCCAGGCCTGCACGACACGCCGCTTCCAGGCGGCCAGCTCGTGTACGCCGGCCAGCCCGTCGGCGGTCAGGCGGCGCGAGGCGTCCGCGGCGCCCTGGTACAGCTGCCGGACGTAGTCCCGCACCATGCGGGTGGCCAGCACCTTGGGGCCGAGTGAGACGAGCGTGTGCTTGACCATCTCCAGCCAGCGCTTCGGCAGGCCGCCCTCGTCGTGGTCGTAGAACAGCGGCGCCACCTGATCCTCGATCAGCGAGTACAGGGCGGCCGCCTCCAACTCGTCACGCCGGTCGGGATCGGGGACGCTGTCGGCCGTGGGGATGGCCCAGCCGTTGGAGCCGTCGAACCACTCGTCCCACCAGCCGTCGCGGACGGAGAGATTGAGCCCGCCGTTCAGCGCGACCTTCATGCCCGACGTTCCGCACGCCTCCAGTGGGCGGAGCGGGTTGTTCAGCCAGACGTCGCTGCCCTGGACGAGGGACCGCGCCACCGCCATGTCGTAGTCCGGCAGGAAGACGATCCGGTGCCGCACGGTGGGGTCATCGGCGAACCGCACGATCTCCTGAATGAGCCGCTTGCCTCCCTCGTCGGCCGGATGCGCCTTGCCTGCGATGACGATCTGCACCGGCCGTTCCGGGTGCAGCAGCAGCCGGCGCAGCCGCTCGCGGTCGCGCAGCATCAGGGTGAGCCGCTTGTAGGACGGAACCCGCCGGGCGAATCCGATCGTCAGCACGTCGGGGTCCAGGACGTCGTCGATCCAGCCGAGTTCCGCGTGACTGGCACCGCGCTGCCGCCACGAGCGGCGCAGCCGGTGCCGGACGTCGGCCACGAGGCGCCGCCGCAACGTACGCCGCATCTCCCACAGGTCGCGCTCGTCCGTTCCGGTCACCTTGCGCCAGCCGTCCGGACGTTCGAACTCCTCGGAGTCCGGCACGATCCGGGCGGCCAGCTCCTGGGCCTCCTCCGCCACCCAGGTCCGCGCGTGCACGCCGTTGGTGATGGAAGTGATCGGCACCTCGTCGGCGTCGAAGCCCGGCCACAGGCCGCGGAACATCTCACGGCTGACCTCGCCGTGCAGCCGGCTGACGCCGTTGACCCGTTGTGCCAGCCGCATGCCCATCACGGCCATGTTGAAGACGTGCGGGTCGCCGCCCTCGTAGTTCTCCGCCCCCAGTGCCATGACCCGGTCGGGCGGCAGCCGGTCGACGACCCCGCCGCCCGCGTGACGATGGACGGCGGACGCCAGATGCCGCTGCACGAGGTCACGGGGGAAACGGTCGATTCCGGCCGGAACCGGGGTGTGCGTGGTGAACACCGTGCCCGCGCGGGTGGCCTCGACCGCCTCGTCGAAGTCGAGCCCGTCGCCGGTGACGTACTCACGGACCCGCTCCAGGCCGAGGAACCCGGCGTGCCCCTCGTTCATGTGGAAGACCTCCGGAGCCGGATGCCCGGTGAGCGCGCAGTAGGCGCGGACGGCGCGCAGGCCGCCGATCCCCAGCAGCAGTTCCTGGCGGAGCCGGTGGTCGGTGCCGCCGCCGTACAGGCGGTCGGTGACGCGCCGCAGCTCCGCGTCGTTGGCCTCATGGTCGGCGTCGAGCAGCAGCAGCGGAACCCGGCCGACCCGCACGACCCAGACGTGCGCGGTCAGCTCGCGGTCCTCCGGCAGGTCGACGCGCACCTCCACCGGCGCGCCGTCCGGATGCCGCAGCCGGGTCATCGGCAACCCGCGCGGGTCGAGCTCGGGATACTCCTCCAGCTGCCAGCCCTCGGGAGACAGCGTCTGGGAGAAGTACCCGTGCCGGTAGAGCAGCCCGACGCCGATGAGCGGCACGCCGAGGTCGCTGGCGCTCTTGAGGTGGTCACCGGCGAGGATGCCCAGTCCGCCGGAGTACTGCGGCAGTGCGGCGGTCAGCCCGTACTCGGCGGAGAAGTAGGCGACGCCCGCGGGCGGCTCGCCGCCGTTCTCCGCGGCCAGGCCTTGATACCAGCGCGGTTCGGTCAGGTAGCCGTCGAGGTCCGCGGTGGCGGCCCGCAGCCGCGCGCAGAACGCCTCATCGGCCGCCAGTTCGGCGAGGCGGTCCGCGTCGGCCTCGCCGAGCAGCCGGAGCGGATCGTGGCCGACCTGTTCCCACAGTTCCTGGTCGACGGCGGCGAAGACCTCCCGCGTGGGCGCGTGCCAGGCCCAGCGCAGGTTGGCCGCGAGCCGGCCCAGCGCGGCGAGCTCCTCGGGCAGGACGGTACGGACGGTGAACCTACGGATCGCCTTCACGCTGCCGAAGCTAGTTCACGGGGTCGCCGGGATGCGAGCTGATCGAAGGATCCGGTCGGGTGTGTCGGGAAATACGTTTTCGACCGACGCGCCCGCCGACGGAGCGCGAAGCATAAACGCGCGACGAAACTTACTTCCACGCCGTCCCAGACGCGAATTTTACTGTTTTTCGGCCGCGCTTATCCGGTGCGCTTTCACAGGGTTAACGACCCGGTTACTCTCCGCACACATCACTCTGCTGAACCTCCGCCCGCTTTGCCCTCCCTCTTGACCGGACGCACGAAATGCCATGTCAGAGCGGACCGGGTACCCTGTGACTACAATCACAAAATTAACGGCGGCCGGACTGTCGGAGAGTCGCCCATTCCGCCCGACGATAGAGATTGAGGCGCCGCGCACGCCTCCGTCCGAGGGCCCCGAATGGCGGGCTTTTCGGCCATATCGTGGTGCCTGCCCACTCTGTCCCTGTCAGTCGCTACCTGTTCTGGTTCTCCGACCGGAATACGCGCCAGCTCCACGCCCACCCGTCCACGCTCGAACTCCTACGGTGCATCTGTGATCGGACGCATTCCCATTCTCGACGTCGCCCCGGTCGTCGACTGCGGCACGGCCAAAGCCGTCGTCGGTGAGACCTTCCCGGTGAGCGCCACCGTGTTCCGCGAGGGACACGACTCGCTGCGAGCCGGGGTGGTCCTCTGGGATCCCGAGGGACGTCGCAGCCCGCTCGTCCCCATGACCGAGACCGCCCCCGGCACCGACCGGTACCGGGCCGACGTCACCGTCACCTCGGAGGGCCGGTGGAACTTCGCCGTCGAAGCCTGGTCGGACCCGTACGGCACGTGGCGGCACGCCGCCGAGATCAAGATCCCGCTCGGGCAGGACGTGGAACTCATGCTGGAGGAGGGCGCCCGGCTGCTGGAGCGCGCCGCCCGGCGGGTGCCCCGCCGGCCCACGCTGGCCGCGACGGCCGCCCGAATGCGCGACACGGCGCTGCCCGCGCGTGACCGGCTGGAGTCGGCACTCGCCCCGGAGGTGACCGCGGCGCTGGAGGCCGCCCCGCTGCGCGAACTGCTCACCCGGTCCCCCCGGTTCCCGGTCGAGGTGCACCGCCGGCGGGCGCTGTTCGGCTCCTGGTACGAATTCTTCCCGCGGTCCGAGGGCGCGGTGCTGGACGGCGGCAACGGTGAGCCCCGGTCGGGCACCTTCGCCACCGCGGCCAAACGGCTGCCCGCCATCGCCGACATGGGCTTCGACGTGGTCTACCTGCCGCCGATCCACCCCGTGGGGCACACCTTCCGCAAGGGCCGCAACAACTCGCTGACCCCGCAGCCGGGCGATCCCGGCTCGCCGTGGGCCATCGGGTCGCACGAAGGCGGCCACGATGCCGTCGACCCCGCACTCGGCACCATCGAGGACTTCGACGCCTTCGTCGCCGAGGCCCGCGACCTCGGGCTGGAGGTCGCGCTCGACCTCGCCCTGCAGGCGTCGCCCGACCATCCGTGGGTCACCGAGCACCCCGAGTGGTTCACCGTCCGCGCCGACGGATCCATCGCCTACGCGGAGAACCCGCCGAAGAAGTACCAGGACATCTACCCGATCAACTTCGACCGGGACCCCGAGGGGATCTACGCCGAGGTGCTGCGGATCGTGCGGCACTGGATGGCCCACGGAGTCCGCATCTTCCGCGTGGACAACCCGCACACCAAGCCGGTCCCGTTCTGGGAGCGGCTGCTGGCCGAGATCGCCCGCACCGACCCGGACGTGCTGTTCCTGGCCGAGGCGTTCACCCGGCCGGCGATGATGCAGACGCTGGCCAAGATCGGCTTCCACCAGTCCTATACCTACTTCACATGGCGTAACACCAAGGACGAGCTGACGGAGTACCTCAGGGAGCTCACCGAGGACTCCGCCGCGTACCTGCGGCCGAACTTCTTCCCGAACACACCGGACATCCTGCACGCCTACCTTCAGCACGGCGGCCGGCCCGCCTTCGCGATCCGCGCGGTGCTCGCGGCGACGATGTCACCGACCTGGGGCATCTACTCGGGTTACGAACTGTGCGAGAACCAGGCGGTGCGGCCCGGCAGCGAGGAGTATCTGGACTCGGAGAAGTACCAGTACCGGGCACGCGACTGGGCCGCCGCGGAAGCTACCGGAAACACCGTCACCGGACTGATACGCAGGCTAAACTCGATACGACGCGATCATCCGGCGTTGCAGGAGCTGCGTAACCTGCGGTTCCACCACGTCGACCAACCGGAACTGATCTGCTATTCCAAACGGCTGGCCGGGGCCGGCGACCAGGGATCCGACGACGTCGTCCTGGTGGTCGTCAATCTCGATCCGCACCACACGCGCGAAGCGACGGTGTGGCTCGACATGCCCGCCCTGGGGGTCTCCTCCGACGATCCGATCATCGTCGTGGACCATCTGTCGGGCGCTTCGTATCACTGGGGACGGGCGAACTACGTCCGTCTCGACCCGCACGTTCAGACCGCACACGTTTTCACAGTCACCCCCGCCGGAAGCACTCCGAGATGACCGTCACACCGGAGTCTTCCGTCGGCCGGGAACTGGACAGCCAACCGGTGGAGTACTAGTGAGCACACCTGAGCCGGGAACAGACAGCGGCCTCACGCCCCTTGTGGCCGTACCCGACACCTTCACCCATGAGAAGCCGCGCGATCCGTACTGGTACAAGCACGCGGTCTTCTACGAGGTGCTCGCCAGGGGATTCTACGATTCCAACGGCGACGGCACCGGCGATCTCCGCGGCCTGATCGAGAAGCTCGACTACCTCGAATGGCTGGGGATCGACTGCATCTGGCTGCTGCCGCTGTACGAGTCGCCACTGCGCGACGGCGGCTACGACATCGCCGACTACATGAAGATCCTGCCGGAGTTCGGGCAGATCGCCGACTTCGTGGAGCTCGTCGAGCAGGCGCACAAGCGCGGGATCCGCGTCATCGCCGACCTCGTCATGAACCACACGAGCGACCAGCACCCCTGGTTCAAGGCCTCGCGTGAGGACCCCGACGGCCCCTACGGCGACTTCTACGTCTGGTCCGACACCACGGAGCGCTACTCCGACGCCCGCATCATCTTCGTGGACACCGAGCAGTCCAACTGGACCTACGACGAGGTGCGCGGCCAGTACTACTGGCACCGCTTCTTCTCCCACCAGCCGGACCTCAACTTCGAGAACCCGGCGGTCCAGGAGGCGATCCTGGAGGTGCTGCGCTTCTGGCTCGACCTCGGCATCGACGGTTTCCGCCTCGACGCCGTGCCCTACCTGTACGAGCGCGAGGGGACCAACTGCGAGAACCTCAAGGAGACGCACGAGTTCCTCAAGCGGATCCGGGCCGAGGTCGACCGGCTCTACCCCGACCGCGTACTGCTGAGCGAGGCCAACCAGTGGCCCTCGGACGTCGTCGACTACTTCGGCGACTTCGAGTCCGGCGGCGACGAGTGCCACATGAACTTCCATTTCCCGCTGATGCCGCGGATGTTCATGGCGGTGCGCCGCGAGCAGCGGTACCCGATCTCGGAGATCCTGGCCCAGACCCCGGAGATCCCGCGCAACTGTCAGTGGGCGATCTTCCTGCGCAACCACGACGAGCTGACCTTGGAGATGGTCACCGACGAGGAGCGCGACTACATGTACTCCGAGTACGCCAAGGACCCGCGGATGCGCGCGAACGTGGGGATCCGCCGGCGGCTCGCCCCACTGCTCGACAACGACCAGAACCAGATCGAGCTGTTCACCGCGCTGCTGCTCTCGCTGCCCGGATCGCCGGTGCTCTACTACGGCGACGAGATCGGCATGGGCGACAACATCTGGCTCGGCGACCGTGACGCCGTACGCACCCCCATGCAGTGGACGTCGGACCGCAACGCCGGGTTCTCCCGGTGCGACCCGGCCCGGCTCTACCTGCCGCTGATCATGGACCCGGTGTACGGCTACCAGGCGCTCAACGTCGAGGCGCAGCGCGACAACCCCAGTTCGCTGCTGAACTGGACCCGCAAGATGATCCAGATCCGCAAGCGGCACCCGGTGTTCGGCACGGGCGACTTCACCGAACTGCACGCGAGCAACCCGAGCGTGCTGGCGTTCGTGCGGGAGTACGGCGACGACCGGATGCTGTGCGTGAACAACCTCTCGCGGTTCCCCCAGCCGGTGGAGCTGGACCTGCGCCGGTTCCGCGGGGTCACGCCGATCGAGTGCACCGGCGGCGTGCAGTTCCCCGCCATCGGGGAGCTGCCGTACCTGCTGACCATGCCCGGCCACGGCTTCTACTGGTTCCAGCTCCCGCCGCGCGCCGGGGCCGACGGCATCGACCAGGCCGGGACCGCGATCCCGGTCCCGCCCGCCTCGGACGCGGCCACGGCGCCCCCGCCTAGCGACGCCGCTCTCGCGTCGGCGATGGACGGGGACGAGACGGCGAGCCCGATCCCGGGCAGCCAGGGGCCCGGGTCCGCCGCCCCCGGCCGGGCCTGATCACGAGGGAGCGGACCGAACAGGAACACAGGGACACAGCACGATGACCCAGCTTGAGGAGCTTCTGGCCACCTGGATGCCGCAGCAGCGCTGGTTCGCGGGGAAGGGGCTGCCCGTCGACGCCGTCACGGTCGAGGAGCAGCACCATCTCATCCCCGGCGTGCCCGGACTGCGGGCGCTGGTGGTCGCCGTCGGCCAGGGAGGCGTGGCCGACCGCTATCAGGTGCTCCTCGGGCTGCGGCGAGCGGGAACCCTCGGGGCCGAGCTGCGGCACGCCTCGATCGGCTCCTGCGAACTGCCGCTGGACGGTTCCGAGCGGATGGTCGTGCGCGACGTCTATGACGCCGCGCACGACCCCGAGCTCACCGGTCTGCTCCTGCAACGGCTGGCCGAGGACGGCACCGGCTACGCGGTGCGGTTCCGGCGGCTGCCCGGCGCGGTCATCCGGCGCGGCCTGCGCAGCCTGGTGCTCACCGGCGAGCAGTCCAACACCTCGCTCGTCTACGACGAGGAGTACATCCTCAAGGTGTTCCGCCGGCTGTGGCCCGGGCACAACCCGGACCTGGAGCTGACGGCGGCGCTCGCCGATTCGCCCTTCGTGGCCCGGCCGTTCGGCTGGATCGAGGCCGACCTGGGCGACCCGCACAGCGGCGAGCCGGTGCCGACCACACTGGCCATGCTGCAGGAGTACCTGCGCAGCGCCACCGACGGCTGGGTACTGGCGGCCACGAGTGTGCGCGACCTGTACGCCTCGCCGGAGACCCCACCGGGCGAGGCGGGAGGCGACTTCGCCGGGGAGGCCGAGCGGCTGGGCTCGGCCACCGCCGCGGTGCACCGCGATCTGGCGCGGGCGCTGCCGACCGACGTGCTGTCCCCCTCGGCGATGACCGCGATGGCCGGTGCGATGGCCGCCCGGCTGCATCGCGCCGTTCGCCAGGTCGCCGAGCTGGCCCCGTACGCCTCGGTGCTGCGGGCGGCGTTCGACGCCTTCGCGCGGCTGGACGCGCCGCTTCCGGTGCAGCGAGTGCACGGCGACTACCACCTCGGCCAGGTGGTGCGCACCGACGTGGGGTGGGTGCTTTTGGACTTCGAGGGGGAGCCGGCCGTTCCGGTCGCCGAGCGGCAGCGGCTGTCCAGCCCGCTGCGCGACGTCGCCGGGATGCTGCGTTCCTTCGACTACGCGGCGCGGTACCAGCTCATCGGGCACCCCCGGGAGCGGGAACTGGCCGGCCCGGCGCGGGCCTGGGCGCAACGCAACCGGGAGGCGTTCTCGGTCGGGTACGCCTACGGCGGAGGCATCGACCCGGAGAAGCACCAGACGGTACTGCGCGCCTTCGAGTACGACAAGGCGGTGTACGAGGTGATGTACGAGGCCCGGCACCGGCCGTCCTGGCTGCGCATCCCGTTGGACTCGATCGCCGCACTGGCGGGGTGACGCGGAGTGCGAGCCGCCGAGCCTCCGGAGCCGCCGACACCCCGGGCGGAGCCCCCTTCCGTGTCGGCGGTGGAGGGGAGCGAGGTGGCGAGCACGACCAGAAACACCACGTGCCAGCCGCCGAGCCTCCGGAGCCGCCGACACCCCGGGCGGAGCCCCCTTCCGTGTCGGCGGTGGAGGGGAGCGAGGTGGCGAGCACGACCAGAAACACCATGTGCCAGCCGCCGAGCGTCCGGAGCCGCCGATGCCCACCGCCGAAGACCCCGCGCGTCGGCGGCAGAGGGGAGCGAAGTGGCGAGCACGACCAGAAACACCACGTGCGAGCCGCCAAGCGTCCGGAACCGCCGATGCCCACCACCGAAGGCCGCCCGCATCAGCGGCACAGAACAGCAAGACAGCGAACACCACCAGAAACACCACGCGCCGGCCCGCCCCCGTACAGCCCGGCGCCCCTGTGGATGACCCGGACCGAAGCGGCCCGGCCGCCTAGGGTGACGGAAGACGGCCGGCCACGGCCGCTCCGGTCGCCTGGGACGAGGACGGAACCCTGATGGACGACGCGCTCATCGCCGAGATCGACCTGCTGCTCGCGGGCCGGCACCACGATCCGCACGGTCTGCTCGGGGCGCATCCGAGCGCCGACGGGGTGGTGGTGCGCGCGCTTCGGCCGCTCGCGTGGTCGGTGCACGCGGTGCTGGCCGACGGCAGCCGGCTGGAGCTGTCGCACCTGCACCGCGGCGTGTTCGCGGCGGTGCTCCCGGCCGGCCGCCTGCCGGCCGGCGAGGTTCCCGACTACCGGCTCGCCGTGCGGTACTCCCCCGACGAGCCGGAGCACCTGACCGACGACCCCTATCGCCACCTCCCCACGCTCGGAGAGCTCGACCTGCACCTCATCGGCGAGGGCCGTCATGAGGAGCTGTGGCGGGCGCTGGGCGCGCACACCAGGCGGTTCGGTTCGGCGCTCGGCGAGACCACCGGTACGGCCTTCGCCGTCTGGGCGCCGGCGGCGCGCGGGGTGCGCGTCATCGGCGACTTCAACCACTGGGACGGAACCGCGCACCCCATGCGCTCGCTCGGGCGTTCGGGGGTATGGGAGCTGTTCGTGCCGGGTGTCGGCGACGGCGCGCGGTACAAGTACCAGGTGCTCGGCGCCGACGACGTGTGGCGGGACAAGGCCGACCCGGTCGCCTTCGCCACCGAGACCCCGCCGGCCACGGCGTCGGTCGTTCACACGTCCTCCTACCGCTGGCGAGACAATGCGTGGCTGGCCCGGCGGGGCGACGGCGACTGGACCCGGCGTCCCATGAGCGTCTACGAGGTGCACCTCGGTTCCTGGCGGCCCGGCCTGGGCTACGAGGAACTGGCCGCCGAGCTGGTGTCCTACGTCCGCGAGGCGGGCTTCACGCACGTGGAGTTCCTCCCGGTGACCGAGCACCCGTTCGGCGGATCGTGGGGCTACCAGGTCACTTCCTACTACGCACCGACGGCCCGCTTCGGCTCGCCCGACGGGTTCCGGCGGCTCGTCGACGAGCTGCACCGCGCGGGCATCGGCGTGCTGCTCGACTGGGTACCGGCGCACTTCCCCCGAGATGAGTGGGCGCTCGCCCGGTTCGACGGCACACCGCTGTACGAGCACCCCGACCCACGCCGCGGTGAGCATCCCGACTGGGGGACGCTCATCTTCGACTACGGGCGCAACGAGGTGCGCAATTTCCTGGTCGCCAACGCGCTGTACTGGCTGGAGGAGTTCCACGTCGACGGCCTACGCGTCGACGCCGTGGCGTCCATGCTCTACCTGGACTACTCCCGGGAGTCCGGTGAGTGGGCCCCGAACCAGTACGGCGGGCGCGAGAACCTTGAGGCCATCGCCTTCCTGCAGGAGCTGAACGCCACCGCCTACCGCCGCAATCCGGGCATCACGATGATCGCCGAGGAGTCCACCGCCTGGCCGGGCGTCACGCGGCCCACCGACTCCGGCGGGCTCGGGTTCGGCTTCAAGTGGAACATGGGCTGGATGCACGACACGCTCGCCTACCTGCGCCGCGAGCCGGTGCACCGACGGCACCACCACAACGAGATCACGTTCTCTATGGTGTACGCCTACAGCGAGAACTACGTGCTGCCGCTCTCCCACGATGAGGTGGTGCACGGAAAGCGGTCACTGCTCAACAAGATGCCCGGCGACGAGTGGCAGCGCTGCGCCAACCTGCGCGCGCTTCTCGGCTACATGTGGGCGCACCCGGGCAAGCAACTGCTGTTCATGGGCGACGAGATCGCGCAGGGCGAGGAGTGGTCTCACGAGGACGGCGTGCAGTGGTGGCTGCTCGACCATCCGCACCACGCCGGTGTGCGGCGGCTGGTGGCCGACCTCAACCGCCGGTACCGCGCCGCCCCCGCGTTGTGGTCGCGCGACTGCGAACCGGGCGGCTTCACCTGGATCGACGGCGGCGACGCCGGAGGCAACACGCTCTCCTTCCTCCGCCATGGCGACGACGGCTCCGTGCTGGCGTGCCTGGTGAACTTCGCGGGCGTGCCGCACGCGGAGCGGCGCGTCGGCCTGCCATTGGCCGGTCCCTGGCGCGAGGTGCTGAACACCGACGCCACCTGCTACGGCGGGAGCGGTGTCGGGCAGCCCGGCCGCATCGAGGCCACCGCCGAGCCGTGGCACGGCCAGCCGGCGTCCGCGGTGCTGACCTACCCGCCGCTGGCCGCCGTGTGGCTCGCACCGGAGGACCCGGCGCCCTCCGGTCAGGCGGCGAGCGCGCACCAGGTGCTGTACACCGGGGCGTCCGGCGGCGCCGCGAACCCGTAGCGGCCCCGCGAACACAGCCCGATCATCGCCAGTCCGCGCCCGGCGGTGGCGAGCGGGTCGTCCAGGGAGCAGGTGAGCGGGGACGGGACGGTCGGTTCCTTCTCCCTGGGGCCGAGATCCTGGACCTCCAGGCCGACCCAGGCACGCCGCAGGTAGAGCACGGCGGTGAAGACGCCTTCCTCCTCGCCCGAGCGGGTGTGCCGGATGGCGTTGGTCGCCAGCTCGCTGGCGCAGAGCAGCAGGTCGTCCCAGACCCGCCGGGGGTAGTCGAAGTCGGCGGTACGCAGTGTGTCGGCGACGAAGTGGCGGCATGACTGCACGGCTCTTCGCTGGCCGGAGAATCCGCAGCGGCTGGTCGGGCTGCCCCACGCCGCGCTTGGATGCAATTGCATAATCGGGGGGATAACGTTGGTCAAGGTTCAGCTCCCTGGCGCGTGCAGGCGAGTTGAGCGAGGCCCTGGCCGAGTGCTGCCTTCACTCGGCCAGGGCCGCTGTTTTATGCGGTCTCGGCATGACTTCGCTGGAAGCGCTGCGTAGTCGTGTCGGCACCGCGATAGTTAGAAGTGTGCCCCGGCAGTCAGACCACGGCAACCTGTTTCGGCAGATTGCATTACCCTTTTTTCGTGAGGATCAGAGCCATGCCATCGCGCTCAGGCAGCCCCACTGTCGCACTCTGGCAGCTCGCGCGGGAGCTTCAACGACTTCGGCTCTCCCACAAGATGAACCGGTCGGAAGTCGCCAAGGTTCTCGAAGTCAACTCCGCGACGGTCGGTCGCTGGGAGTCCGCCGAGCGGGTGCCGCGGGAAAAGGAGCTGAAACAGCTCGCCCGCTACTATGAGTTGACGCCCGAAGAAATGGACGCACTGGTCGAATTGCGGCGACAAGCGGGCAAACGTGGCTGGTGGCAGTCCTACGACCTCGGCCAGCGGTACGGCACGTTCATCGGCCTGGAGGCCGACGCCTCGGAGATCGAGATCTACGAGAGCAGCATCATCACCGGACTGCTGCAGACCGAGGACTACGCCCGTGAGGTCATCCGCGGCACGCTCCCGCGGGGCGATCCGACGTCGGTGGAGCAGGAGGTCGAGGTCCGGCTCGCGCGGCAGCGCCGCTTCCAGAGCGAGTCCGACTGCCACCTCTGGGTGATCATGGGCGAGGCCGCGCTGCGGCAACTCGTCGGCGACCGCAAGGTGATGCGGGACCAGTTGAGCCATCTTCTGGAGCTAATGGAGCACCCCAGAATTACCCTGCAAGTCATCCCCTTTACTGCCGGTGTCCACGTTGGTATGCCTTTGCCCAGTTTCATGATCATGCGGTTGGCTGATTATGGCCTGACAACGGTCTACGTGGAGGGGAACAGCAGTAACCTCTTCCTCGAAACGGAAACTGATGTTGCCAGGCACGATGCTCTTTTCAACCAACTGCGCCTCGCGGGCGTCGGCGCGGACCTGGCACGTTCCTTGATGAGCGGCATCATCAGGGAGCTGTAAGGAGAGTGGCGAATGACGACGAATCCCTCATCGCGGCACATGAATCTCAATTCATGGCGGAAGTCCACCTACAGCGCGGGAGGGGGTGCATGCGTTGAAATTGGGCATTTCACGCCGGAAATCCGCTCATCCGACCACTCGCCCGCTTCCCGGCGGGCCGCCTTTGCCTGCGGAGTCCGCGACTCCCGAACACCGCGCCAGGGCGCGCTCTACTTCGCCTCGGGCGAGTGGTCCGCGTTCCTCGTGTCGGTCAAGAGCGGACTCCTCTGACCGGGCCGGGACACGCCGCAGGCGCCGGTCACGGCCGGCGCCTGCCCCGCACCGCCGCCGGCCGGACCGCCGGTTCCCGGCGCGGGTCAGTCGTTGTAGGCCGTGACGTCCATGGAGGCCGCGATCTGGTCGTAGACGGCCGCGTACTGCGCGTCCACCGACCAGACGTACACCGCGACGTCGCTCTTGGGCAAGAACCAGAGCCGCACCTCGAACGTCTCGTCGTTCTCGCAGGTCACCGTCCACACCGAGTGGTGCGATTTCAGGCCGTCGGCGTGCTCGGTGAAGTCGGCGACGTCCTGGGTCGCCGACGCGATCCCCACGTCCCCCGCCTCGGCCGTGGAAAGGCTGCGGCAGGCGTCCGGCCGGGCGGCCCAGCCGTCGTCCTGGTTGAAGGCGTCGCCCCGTTTCGGCCAGTTGTCATCGTCCCGCTGCGCGGCGTGCGGGCGCACCTGAACCGCGCCGTACCCGCACTCGTCCTGCCCCGGCGGCCGGATGCAGAGCATCCCGTCGGCCTCCGAGGCCTCCCATCCATCCGGAACGCCGATTTCCACGCCCTCGATGTCGGTGGGGGCCAGTTCGTCGGCCGCCGGGGCCTCCACGGCGGGCACCGCCCCGCCGTACGTGGCGTCCGGGCTCGGTCCACCCTCCAGGGCGGCGGTGTCGACGGAGTCACCGCCGCATCCGGTCACCGCAAGCAGCATGGCGGCCAGGGCCGCGAGGCCGGGGGTGAACGCCTTGAACCGCGATCGGCCGGGCGTGCCAGACATGCGATTCCCTTCTCACTGGAGCTTGACCTCACCGACGATAGCGGGCGAATCTGGCGTTCCGCGCCACACCCGTCCGAAGGCGAGAGGACACACCGAGGTGCGATTCGTCGGCTATTTCCCGCAATGGGGTATCTACGACCGCCATTACTTCGTCCGGGACGTGCACTCCAGCGGACAGGCCGCCCGGCTCACCCACCTCACCTACGCGTTCGGCGAGCTGGACGAGAGCGGCCGGTGCGTCATGACCGAGGAGGGCACCGGCGACGCCTGGGCCGACTACCAGCGCCGGTTCTCCGCCTCGGAGAGCGTCGACGGACGGGCGGACAAGTACGAACAGCCGCTGGCCGGCAACCTCAACCAGCTCCGCAAGCTCAAGGCCCGGCATCCGCGACTCAAGATCGGCATCTCGTTCGGCGGGTGGAACGCCGCACGTTACTTCTGCAACGCGGCCCTGACCCCGGAGTCCCGGGCCGCGTTCGCGTCGTCGGCCATTTCGCTGTACTTCGACGGCGACCTTCCCGTCACCGGGGGCGAGCCCCAGGGTGGTCCGGGCGTGGCCGCCGGGATCTTCGACCTCATCGACTTCGCCTGGGAGTGGCCGGGCTGCGGCGGCACCGATCGCCACGGTGACGCCTCCGGCGTGGCCGACCGGCACGACTTCACCCTGTTGCTCGCCGAGACCCGACGGCAGCTGGACGCCTTCACCCGGCGCACCGGGCGCCCGGTACAGATGAGCGCCTACCTGCCGGCCGACCGGGAGCGGGTGGCGGCCGGCATCGAGCCGGAGATCTTCCGCTACCTCGACTTCGGCATCGTCCAAGGGCACGACTTCCACGGCGACTGGTCCCTCACCACCAACCACGCCTCCCAGCTCTACACTCCGCCGGACGACCCGTCCCCCGACCGGCTGAGCGTGGACGCCGGGGTGCTCAACTACCTGGAGATGGGCGTGCCACCGGCCAAGCTCCTGGTGGGGATTCCCGGATCCGGCCGCGGCTGGCGGGGCGTCCCGGACAAGCAGAACGGGCTGTACCAGCAGGCCCGCGCCATCGCGTCCGGCGCCCTCGGGCCGGGTAGCGAGGAGTACCGGTCGCTGGCCCGGCGCCCCGGGGAGCGGTTCCGGGACGACGAGTACGGGGCACAGTGGCTCTACGACGGCGACGAGTTCTGGAGCTACGACGATCCGCAGCTCGTCCGGCAGAAGGCCGCCTACGCCAAGGACCTCGGCCTGGGCGGGCTGAGCCTGTGGTCGCTGGAGAACGACGACGCGCAAGGCTCCCTGGTGCGGGCCATGCACGGTTAGGGACAGGGGACGTCTTCCGGGGCGCCGGCGCGCGGCCGGAAGGCGCGGCCCCCTGTCCACAGCTCCGGACGGCGACCGGCGGCCGTACCCGCCAGCCACTAGCCTGTGGGCATGGTGGATGTGGGGAAGCTGATCGCGCCCGTCACGGAGGCACGGCAGCGGCGCACCGCGCCGCTCGTGCTCGAACTCGACCTGACCGAGGGCCTGTCCGACGAGACCCCCGGCGACCCGCTGGGTCAGATCATGGCGATGCGGCGGCACCGTATCGCCGACGTCGCCGAGGGCCTTCGCCGGGCGGCCCGCGATCCCCGGGTCAAGGCGCTCGTGGCGCGGATCGGCGGTCAGCCGCTCGGGTTCGCGCGGGTGCAGGAGCTGCGCGCCGCCGTCGCCGCGTTCCGCCGGTCCGGCAAGCCGACCGTGGCGTGGAGCGAGTCGTTCGGCGAGTTCGGTCCGGGCACCGTTCCCTACTACCTCGCCGGCGCCTTCGAGGAGATCGTGCTCCAGCCGTCGGGCACGGTGGGGCTTACCGGCATCAGCGTCACCAACCGGTTCTTCCGCGACGCCGTCGACAAGCTGGGCGTGGAGTACGAGGTGGGCGCCCGGCACGAGTACAAGACCGCCGTCAACACCATGACGGAACGCGGGTTCACCGAGGCGCACCGCGAGGCCACCGGGCGCATCGTGGAGTCACTGACCGAACAGATCGTCGAGGGGATCGCGCAGAGCCGCGGCCGCACGCCCGACGAGGTGCGGGCGCTCATCGACCGCGGCCCCTTCCTCGCCGCCGAGGCGCTGGAGAACGGCCTGGTCGACCGGCTCGGCTACCGCGACGAGGCGTACGCCGAGCTGCTCGGCAGATTCCGGCCGGCCGGCCACCGCACCGCGCCCCGGCCGCGCCTGCAGTACGTCGCCCGCTACCACCGCGCCCAGTCGCTGGCCGGCCGGGTCCCGGCGGTGCCGCGCGGCCGCCACCACGTGGCGCTCATCTCCGGGGTGGGCCAGATCGTGTCCGGCCGCAGCCGGCGCTCGCCGCTGGGCGGCGGCAGCGCCATGGGCGCCGACACCGTCACCGCGGCGTTCCGCGCCGCCCGGCGTGACCCGCACGTGCGGGCGGTGGTGTTCCGGGTGGACAGCCCGGGCGGCTCCTACATCGCCTCGGACGCCATCTGGCGCGAGGTGACGCTCACTCGCGAGGCCGGGACCCCGGTGGTCGTCTCCATGGGCGACGTGGCGGGCTCCGGTGGCTACTTCGTGGCCCTGGGCGCCGACCTCATCGTGGCGCAGCCGGGGACTCTCACCGGCTCCATCGGGGTCTTCAGTGGCAAGGCGGTGCTCTCGGGGCTGCTGCACCGGCTCGGCGTGTCCACCGAATCCATCGATGCCGGGGCGCACGCCGGCATGTTCCACAGCGACCGGGGCTTCACCGAGTCGGAGTGGGAACGCGTCAACGCGATGCTGGACCACATCTACGACGACTTCACCGGCAAGGTCGCACAGGCCCGCGGCATGAGCCGGGAGCGCGTGCACGAGCTGGCCCGCGGCCGGGTGTGGACCGGCCGCGACGCGGCCGCGAACGGACTGGTCGACGCGCTCGGCGGCGTCGAGACCGCCGCCCGGCTCGCGCGGGAGAAGGCCGGCCTGCCTCCGCAGGCGCCACTGCGCCACTTCCCGCGCCCCAACCCGCTGGAGCGGCTGGTGCCGGCCGAGTCGAGCGAGGACCGCACGGCCGCGCTGGCGCGGCTGCGGCTGAGCTCGTGGGGACCGCTGGCCGACCTGTCGGCCCGCCTCGGCCTGCCCGCCGTTGGGCCGCTGGTGGTTCCGGGCACCTGGGAGATCCGGTGACGCCGGAGCCGCCCCCGGCCGGGGCGTTCGCCACCGCGGAGTTCACCGAGACGATGGCGCGGTTCGCCACCGGGGTCACCGTGGTGACGGTCCGGGACGATCGCGACGACATCGGCAGCACGGTCAACGCGTTCGCGTCCATATCGGCCGACCCACCGATCGTCATGGTGAGCGTGCGCGTCGAGAGCTACCTGGCCGAGGTCATCGATCGCCAGAAGCGGTTCGCGGTGAACGTCCTCGGCGCACAGCACAAGGCCATCGCGGGGAGGTTCGCCGCCGAAGGCCGGCCCAGCGCCCGGCTGCTGCTGGCGGGCGAGCCGCACCACCGCGGGACGCATTCGGGCGCGCTGGTCCTGGACACCGCCATCGCGGCGCTGGAGTGCACGGTGGAGCAGCGGATCCCGGCCGGAGACCACGTGGTCTACCTCTCCGGCGTCGACGCGCTGCCCACGGTCGGCGGGCTCCAGGTGGACACATCACCGCTGCTGCGGTACGGCGGCCGGTACCGCACGTTGTGAGCAAACGGGGCCGACGACCGCCTGAACTCCGGTACTCTGCGTCACGCGGGTTACCGATCGCGAGTTCGGCCTGCCGGAGATGACACCTTGTTACAGCTCGCCGGCTAGTTCATTCTCACGGCAAAGCAGGCTGCAATGTAGTCATGGACGGCATTATGACCTTCCTGGGGATCATCGCCGTGGGGCTCGTACTCGCCGCGATCCTGTGACCGAGCCGTAGCGGCTCACGCAACCGGACACCCTCACCCGCCCACCGCCCGCCCACCGAGGAGAGCCGTGGGCGGCTTCGTTTCACCCTGCGTCGCGAACCCGCCGAACACGGCCGTCCCGCGAGCGGGCGGTGCGCAATGTGCCGGATGGTTCCGGCCGCGCCGGTCAGACGAGCCCGACCGACTCCAGCCAGTCGGCGGCCACCGCGTCGGGGTCCTCGTGGTCGACGCTGACCCGCTCGTTGAGATCGGTGAGGGTGTCGGTGGTCAGCTCCGCCGACACCGCGTTCAGCGCCTCGCGGGCGGTGTCGTTCACGGCGTCGGAGTAGATGAGCGGGGTCACGTTCTGCGAACCGAAGAGGTTCTCGGGGTCTTCCAGCACCACGAAGTCGTTCGCGGCGATCGCCGGGTCGGTGGTGAACAGGTTGGCCACCTGGATGTCGCCGTCGGACAGCGCCTGCGGCACCAGGGTGGAGTCCAGCGACCGGAACTCCCCGAACGACAGGCCGTAGGTCTCCTGCAGCCCCAGCACCCCCTGTGCCCGTGTCTCGAACTCCGCGGGGCCGCCCAGGACGAGGTCGCCGGCCACCGGTTCGAGGTCGGCGATGGCCGTCAGGTCGTGCTCCTGCGCGGTCTCCCGGGTGACGGTGAGCGAGTCCTTGTTCTGGGCCGCGGAGGAGTCGAGGATCTCCAGGCCGTCGGGCAGCAGTTCACGGACCTGCTCGTTGGTCTCCTCGGTGCCGCCGGAAGTGGCCTCGGGGTCGAGGTGCAGCAGGACCGCGCCGTTGTACTCGGGGAACACCGACAGGTTCCCCGATTCGATCTGGTCGTAGTAGACCTCGCGGCTGCCGATGCCGAACCGGGTCTCCACCGGTACGCCGGCGTTCTCCAGGGCCTGGGCGTAAATGTTGCCGAGCAGGGTGCTCTCGGGGAAGTCGGCCGAGCCGACCACCACCGCGTCGGGATCACCGCCCCCACCGTCACCCCCCTCGGCGTAGGGGTCGGAGCCGCCGCAGGAGGCGAGCAGCAGCAGAATCGGGACACCGGCGATCGCGAGTCGGGTGGATGTGCGCATGGGATCCTCGTTTCGTCTTTCCCGTTCGTTCACCACGGCGGACTGCTTCCCCGTGGGGAGATCGGACAGCGGCGTCAACGGCCGGCGGGTGTGCGCTGACGCAGCCCGGGCGCCACGAGCAGCCGGCGCAGCAGGTAGAACAGCACGGCCACGAGGACCGCCAGCAGCACGACGAGCAGGGAGCCGCCGGCCACCATCTCGAACTGCCGCCGGGCCTGACCGTCGACGATGAACCGGCCGAGACCACCGATTCCGACGTAGGCGGCGATCGTGGCGGTGGAGACCACCTGGATGGCGGCGGTGCGCAGTCCCAGCAGGATGAGCGGCAGCGCGACGGGCAGTTCCAGCCGGAACAGCACCTCGTGGCCGCGCATGCCCATCCCCTGCGCCGCGTCCCGCAGTTGCGGGTCCACACCGCGGACGCCCTCGTGGGTGTTGACCAGGATCGGGGGCACCGCGAGCGCGACCAGCGCCACCATGACCGGCGCCAGCCCGATTCCCACGGCGAGCACCACGAGCATGAGCACGCCGATGGTGGGCAACGCGCGCGCGACGTTGGCCACGCTCGCGGCGAGGAACCCGCCGCGCCCGGTGTGTCCGGTGAGCAGTCCGATCGGTACCGCGATCGCCGCGGCGATGAGCAGCGCCAGGCCGGAGTAACCGACGTGCTCCAGGAACCGGGCCGGAATACCGGCCGGGCCGGTCCACTGCTGCGGCTGGGCGAGCCATTCGGTGACCGTGATCAGGAGGTTCACGCCTGCTGCCTCCGTTCCGCGCGTTCGGCGGCCTGGCCGCGGCGCGGCGTCCAGGGGGTCAGCCAGCGCTGCAGCAGCACCAGCAGGCCGTCGATGAGGAAGGCCAGTGCCACCGACAGCGTGATGCCCACCACGATCGGGGTGGCGAACTGGCGGCGGAAGCCGTCGGTGAGGATGAGCTGTCCCAGACCGCCGAGCCCGACCAGCGAGGCGATGCTCACCATGCTGATGGTGGCCACCGCCGCCACCCGCAGCCCGGCGATGACCACCGGCAGCGCCACCGGCAGTTCCACCTGGACCAGCCGGCGCAGCGGGCCGAACCCCATGGCCACGGCCGCCTGCCGGACGTGCTCGGGCACCTGCTGCAGGCCGTCCACCACGTTGGGCACGAGCACGGCCAGCGTGTAGACGGTGAGCGGGATGATCGCGGTCCATGGGCTGAAGCTGGTGTAGGGCAGCAGCAGGAAGAACAGCGCGATGGACGGGATGGCGTACAGGATGTTCACGGTGGTGAACACCGGCGGATAGAGGGCCCGCCAGCGCACGCAGGCGACGCCCACGGGGAGCGCGAGCAGCAGGCCGAGCAGAATCGGCGTGAGGGAGAGCTGGAGGTGCTCCAGGAGCCGGGTACCGATCGGGTCGGCCAGGTGGGAGGTGACCCAGTCCCAGCGGACCAGCGGCTGGTCACCCATCCTGGCCCACCGGCTCGGCGTCGGGCACGTCGTCGGTGCCGACCGACCAGATCGCCTCGCCCAGTTCGGACTGGGCGACGACGCCCACGACCGTGCCGTCCCGGGTGACGCCGACCGCGCGGCCCGCGGGCGAGAGCACGGCGGCGTCGAGCGCGGCACGCAGCGAGTCCTCCTCGACGGTGAACACGTGGCCGAAGCCGACGAGTGGGAGGTCGCCGAGGAGCGTGCCGGCGCCGGCGCCGGCGAACAGTTCGGTGCTCACCCAGCCGCGCGGGCGGCGCTGGGCGTCGACAACGAGCAGCCACGGCTCACCCGCGCCGGCCGCGGTCCGGGCGGCGGCCACCGGGGTGTCGGCGGCCAGGACGACGTCACCGCGCAGCGGCAGCGCCCGGGCGGGGAAGAAGGACAGCCTGCGGACGCCGCGGTCGAAGCCGATGAACCCTTCGACGAAGTCGTCGGCCGGTTCGGCGAGCAGGCGTTCCGGCGCCGCCGCCTGGGCGAGCCGTCCGCCGGGCCGGAACACCGCGATGGTGTCGCCGATCTTGACGGCCTCGTCGATGTCGTGGGTGACGAAGACGATGGTCTTGTGCAGCTCCTGCTGCAGCCGGAGGAGTTCGTCCTGGAGGCTGGCGCGCACCACGGGGTCGACCGCGCTGAAGGGCTCGTCCATGAGGAGCACGGGCGGGTCGGCCGCGAGCGCCCGGGCCACGCCGACGCGCTGCTGTTGACCGCCGGAGAGCTGGTGCGGGTAGCGCCCCGCCTGGTCCGGGTCCAGGCCGACCAGTTCCATGAGTTCCTGGGACCGGCGCCGGGCGCGGCGGCGGTCCCAGCCGAGCAGGTAGGGGACGGTGGCGATGTTGTCGGCCACCGTGCGGTGCGGGAACAGGCCGGCCTGCTGGATGACATAGCCGATCGAGCGGCGCAGTTCCGCCGGGTCCTGTTCGCGGACGTCGCGTCCATCGACGCGGATCTGCCCGCTGTTCGGCTCGACCATGCGGTTGATCATCCGCAGGGACGTGGTCTTTCCGCAGCCGGACGGGCCGACGAGGACCGTGGTCCGGCCGGCGGGAATCTCAAGATCCAGCTGGTCGACGGCGACAGTGCCATCGGGGTAGCGCTTGGTGACGCCATCGAACGTGATCATGGGTCTGGAATGTGTCCTCTTCGTCCGGCTTGTGAGCCGCTGAGTGGATGAGGTCGCACGTTCCCGACGCTGAACCGATCAAACTCTCTGCCGCCCCAAATAATCCTATCAACTAGGTCGGAATACCGACCTTTCCGGCCAGCCAGTCCGGTAGCTGGGCGAGTCCGTCCAGCACCACGTCGGCCTGATCCGCCTCCGGTTTCCCGGCGTGCCGGTAACCCCACAGCCCGCGCCGCAGCAGCGCGGCACGCATTCCCGCGGCCCGGGCCGGCAGCACGTCGTTGTCCAGCCGGTCACCGACGTAGAGGATCTCGTGGGGGGCGAAGCCGGAGGCGACGCGCACCCGCTCGAAGAAGGCCGGGTCGGGCTTGGCGACCCCCCACACGTCGGAGATGTACACGCCCTCCACCGGCAGGTCCATGGCGGCGAGCGCGGGCCCGGCCTGGACGGGCTGGTTGCCCGCGACGAGCACCTGCAGCCCCTGGTCGCGCAGCGCCTGGAGAGCGGGACGGACGTCGGGGTAGAGGTCGTCGGCGTCGAAGTTCTCCCGCAGCGAGTCCGGTTCCTCGGCCAGCCACGCGGCGCTCTCGGCGTCCAGGTCGAAGTCCGGCCGCACCAGACGGAAGGCGTCCACGATCTGGCGCCCCTCGGCGAGCACACCGCCGAGCAGCCCGAAGAAGGTGAGATACGGGACCCCGAGCCGGTCGGCCCACCGCGCGAAGATGCGCGTCTCGTCGACCAGGGTCTCGCCGACGTCGAACACCACGCTCCGAATCACCACGAACGGGACGCTAACACAGAGGTCCGACATCGCCCGGAGCGCCCCACGGCGGCCCGCTGGTAGCGCGACCTGCTCAGCAGCCCGACGGAGGGCGCAGGACGGCGAAGGCGTCGGTGATCTCCAGCCGCCGGGCGCGGAACCGGAACAGCGCCGCGGGGCGCCCGCCGGAGCGGCCGGAGGGGACCGACTCGCCCGTCTCCTCGATCTGCCCGCGCCGCAGCAGCACCCGGCGCAGGTTGGTGGCGGCCACGTCGTGCCCCAGCGCCGCGCGATAGTAACGCGACAGCTCCGACATGGTGAACTCCGGAGGCGCCAGCGCGAAGCCGATGTTGGTATAGGAGAGCTTGGCGCGCAGCCGACGGCGCGCGGATCCGACGATGTCGGCGTGGTCGTAGGCCATCACGGGCAGTTCGGCGGCCGGGTGCCAGCGGGTGTCCTCGGGGATGACGGGGTCGACGTCGGCGGGGACCAGGCCGAGGTAGGCGGTGGCCAGCGTGCGGCCGTAGGGGTCGCGGTCGGGGTCGCCGCGGGTCTCCAGTTGCTCCAGGTGGGTGAGGTCACGGACGTCGACCTTCTGCGCGAGCTGACGCCGGATCGACTCCCCCAGCCCCTCCCGTGGGCCGAGCCGCCCGCCCGGTAGTGCCCAGCAGTCCTCGAAGGGCGGACGGGCGCGGCGCCAGAGCAGCACGGCGAGCCGGTCCTCGCGGACGGCCAGCACCACGGCGAGCACGTCGTGGGCCGCCTGGGGGGCGGGCGCGGCCGGGCCGGCCACCGGGCCGGCCGCGGGCCGCTGGCCGATGTCGTCGAAGTGCACCCCTGTTCCTCCCATGACTCCCCATGTTAGGCTGCGCGGAGTTTTTGCCTCAAAGGCATAAACTGGGAGTGTCCGGCCGGACGCACCCGGTGGGTCCCGCGACGGCACCGCGCAGGCTTCCGGGCGAGGACCAGATCGAAGGAAGAAGTACGCACATGGCAACCGTCACCGCTGCGACGGACACGCTGACCCGGGACGAGTGGGCGGCGGAGGTCCGCCGCCTGGCGAAGGAGCGCGACGCGGTCATCCTCGCGCACAACTATCAGCGACCGGAGATCCAGGACGTCGCCGACCACACCGGCGACTCCCTCGCGCTGTCCCGCCTGGCGGCCAGCGTCGAGGCCGGCACGATCGTGTTCTGCGGCGTGCACTTCATGGCCGAGACGGCGAAGATCCTGTCCCCGGACAAGACCGTGTTGCTGCCGGAGCCCGAAGCCGGCTGTTCGCTCGCCGACACCATCACGGCCGACGACGTCCGCGCGTGGCGCGCGGAGCACCCGGAGGCCGTCGTCGTCGCCTACGTCAACACCAGCGCCGCGGTCAAGGCCGAGACGGACATCTGCTGCACCTCCTCCAACGCCGCGGACGTCATCCGCTCCATCCCGGAGGACCGCGAGATCCTGTTCCTGCCCGACCAGTTCCTCGGTGCGCACGTCCGCCGGGTGACCGGCCGGGACAACATCCACGTGTGGATGGGCGAGTGCCACGTGCACGCCGGGATCGACGGCGCCACCCTGCGCGAGCGGGTCGCGGCCGAGCCCGACGCCGAGCTGTACGTGCACCCCGAATGCGGGTGCGCGACCTCGGCCCTGTACCTGGTCGGCGCCGGCACGGTACCGCAGGAGCGGGTCAAGGTGCTGTCCACCGGCGGCATGCTCGCCGCGGCCGAGCAGACCACGGCCCGCAAGGTGCTCATCGCCACGGAGACCGGCATGCTGCACCAGCTCCGCGCCGCCAACCCGTCGACGGTGTTCGAGCCGGTGAACTCCCGCGCCGAGTGCCGGTACATGAAGATGATCACCGCCGACAAGCTGCTCACCGCGCTGCGGAACGGCACGACGGAGATCACCGTCCCCGACGACGTGGCGGCCCGCGCCCGTCGCTCGGTGGAGCGCATGGTGGAGATCGGCTCGCCGTCCCGCGGCGGCGAGTAGCCGGACGGCCGGACCGGGCTGACGGCGGCCGCCCGGTCGGCACCGGCTGGTACCGTCAGGCCCGCGGCGCCGGAGCATATCGGCCACTCGTGGGGAAGTAACAATCCCCTTCCCCTGAGGCCAGAGGTTACGGAACCCGCAGCACAGGTTCACCGAGCGTCGCTAGCGTCTCGGACAACTCCGGCGTATTTCCCAGGGCACGGCGCCGGAGGCGGGTGCATGTCGCGAATGGCACGGGGGAGGGGTCGTGACGGCGCATCGGGGATCCGGCAGACACCGCGTCGACGCCGACGTGGCGTACGCGAGGCTGCTGCGGGACGGCCGCGGGCACACCGAGTGCTACGCGGCGTTCGCGCCCGGACTGTATCAGTACTGCTGGTCGCTGCTGGGGCCGCGAATCGGCGGCCCGTCCCTGGCGGACCCCGCCGGGGAGGCAGTCCGCGAGGCCCTGCTGGCGGCGGGGGAACTCGTCGGCCGGCTCGGCGACCACGGCGACCTGCGCCCCTGGCTGTTCGCCCTCGCGCGGACGGCCTGCCAGCGGCGCGGATTCGCCCGGCGCACGCCGTACGCGGACCTGCCGGCCGTGGAGTCGGAACGTCCACTGGTGCTCACCATGCCGCGGCTGCCGCCCAGCTACCGCGAACTGCTGGAGCTGTACCTGCGCCACGGGCTGGCGCCATCGCAGATCGCCGGGATCCTCGGGCTGGACGCGGAGACCGCCGGGGAGCTGTGCCGGGCCGCGGTGCGCCGCGCCATCGACGAGCTGGCCGCGACCGCGAGCACGCCGCAGCGCCCCGGGGCGACCCAGTGGGCGCTGGTCGACGTCGTCGCGCTGCTGGAGGCGGTCGCCCCGCCCGGCCCGCCGGACCGGCTGCGGCAGGAGATCCTGGCGGACTGGACCGCGCCGGAGTGCGCCGGGGAGCGCCGTCGCCTCGCCGACCTCATGCGTCCGCTCGGACTGGACGGTTTCCCCCTGCACCGCTCCCGCGCGGGCACGGGCACCGACCGGCCGGCGGCCGGGGAGGCCGCACGCGCCACCGAGGCGGGCGAGGCGGAGACCCTCGCCCTTCCCGCGGACCGGATCACCACCGCGGACACTCCGGCGGGCGATCCGGACGAACGCGTTGCCGAGATCGCGCCCGAGCCGGACGGCTCCGCTGAGGAGGCCGAGCGGCGGCGCTGGGCGGCCCCAGCGGTCGCCGGCCTGGCCACGGTCGTGTTCGCGTTGTCGCTGTGGGGGGTGGGCGCCCTGCTGGCCGAGGGACCCTCAACGACCATCGCCGAGGTCGCGCCGTCGGAACCGGCCACGCCCGCGTCCGGAAGCCCGACCGGCGGCCGGGGCGCCCCCGACCAGCTTCCGGCCCCGCTCACCGAGTCCGGCGACGCCGGCACTCCCCACCCGAGCGGGACGCCGGACGCGGTCGCCTCCGCGGAGCCGCTGTCGGTCGAGGGCTCGACCTCCGACCGTGTCGGCACCGAACCGGCGGAACAGGGCGGCACCCCCGAAGCGCCGAGCAGCAGCCCGACGTCCTCCACCGGCCCGAGCCCCGGCACCCCCGGCGGCGGATCCGGCGACGAGACACGGCCGGGCGCGCTGGAGGAGTGGTTCGGCGGACTCGTAGGGATGTTCTCCGGCTCGGAACGCCCGGCGGAGTAGCCGGACCCGCGGCCGGCGGGTGTGCCACCGCGCGCTCGCCGGTCGCGGACGTTCCGGGGGTTCGGCGGGGAACGCGGGCCCGGCGCCCCGCTCAGAAATCGGAGAGCAGCCGCTCGGCGGCGATCTCCAGGCGTTCGCGTACCTCGTCGAGGTCCCGGCCGCCCCGCAGCGTCTCCAGCAGTTCGAAGATCCACACGCTGGCCAGCGACCCCACCAGAACGTAGGCCCGCCCGCCGCGGTCGGGGACCGGGTCGGTCTCCTCCGTGCCCGCCACCGCGTCCGTGGCGACCCGCCACAGCAGGTCGGTGATCCGGAAGCCGAGTTCGGTCTTGACCTCGGCCAGCAGCAGCGACCGGACCAGCGCGTCGGCGAGTTCGGGCTCGCGGACCAGGCCCCGGGTGGCACGCATCAGGACGTCGACCGCACGCCCGGCGGCGGAGCCGGCGGTCGGCGGCCGGCGAATGATGCTGCGTTCCAGCAGTTCCAGTTCCTCGGTGACGACCGCGACGACCAGATCCATCTTCGAGGGGAAGTACCGGTAGAGCGTGCCCAGGGCCACGCCGGCGCGCTCGGCGACGGTGCGCATCTGCATGGCCTCCACTCCGCCGCGCAACGCCAGGGCGGCGGCGGTCTGCACGATCCTCCTGCGTCGCTGGTACTGGCCGCGCTCCCGCGTCCCGATCGGCGCCTGGACCGCCACGTCGTCACTCCCCTCCTCGTCGCGCGGGCCCCCGCCTCGCGCCGACACGGCCGGCCCCGCCCGGGTGCCGCCGTGAGAACACGTTATCCAACGAAGTGCCGCGCGGGCAGGTTCAGCGGGTGTGCCGGTCGCCTCATCGACCGGTGACGGAGGCGAGGAGCGGCCGATGCGGTAGCGCCCGCGCAGCAGGCGCGAAGATCAAGTGGAATTGGTTCTATTTCGCGGCCTCCGGGCGGCTCGCCACACCCCTCGGGGCTCTGGGGGCCTGCCCAGTAAGATCCCGGGGACTGACATACGGGGAGGAAACCCGCATTATTAAACTCGCCAGTAACGTGAAGGCGCGTGCCAGCGGACGCTCCTCGGCGAGCGGGCCCGCCGCAACCGCGACGGTGCGGACGACCCGCCGCACGTCCGCGCGACCGGCGGAAGGACCGAGCGAGGTGATCTGTTGACCGTGCCGGCAGGAGACACCTCCGTGGCCGGGAACGGCCAACGGCGCCGCCGGACCCTCCCCTCTTCTCCCGACGTCCGGCGTCCCGCGCCGCCTCCCGCCCGCCCCTCCTGCCGCTGATGGGTCAACCACATGCCGCGACACGATGACCGTCCCCTGCGCATCGCCCTGCTCTCCTACCGCAGCAAACCGCACTGCGGCGGACAGGGCGTCTACGTCCGACATCTCTCCCGCGAACTCGTCGGACTCGGCCACCGGGTGCGGGTGTTCTCGGGCCAGCCCTACCCGGAGCTCGACCCGGGCGTCGAACTGGAGAAGGTGCCCAGCCTCGACCTGTACAACGACGCCCACCCGTTCCAGGCGCCGCCGGTGCGGCAGTGGCGTGACTGGATCGACGCGCTGGAGGTCGGCACGATGTGGACCGCCGGGTTCCCCGAGCCGCTGACCTTCTCCCTGCGCGCGCTGCGCGCCCTGCGCGGGCGCCGCACCGAGTTCGACGTGCTGCACGACAACCAGACCCTCGGCTACGGCCTGCTCGGGCTACAGGCGCACGGCTTCCCGCTGGTCACGACCATCCACCACCCCATCACCGTCGACCGGCGGATCGAGATCGACCAGGCCGACGGATGGCAGCGGATCTCCAAGCGGCGCTGGTACGGGTTCGTGGGCATGCAGGGCCGGGTGGCCCGCCGGGTGCGGCCGATCCTGGTGCCGTCGCGGTCCTCGGCCGAGGACGTCGCCCGCGAGTTCGGCGTGCGGCCCGCCGACATCGACGTCGTCCCGCTCGGCGTCGACAACCGCGTGTTCCGCCCGGGGCCGGCCCGGATCCCGGGCCGCATCGTCTGCGTGGCCAGCGCCGACAGCCCGCTCAAGGGCGTGGCGACCCTGCTGCGCGCGGTCGCCAAACTCGGCACCGAGCGCGACGTCTCGCTGACCGTGGTGAGCCGCCCCACCCCCGGCGGCCCCACGGACCGCCTGGTCGACGAGCTCTCGCTACGGGACCGGGTGACCTTCGTGAGCGGCCTGCCGGACGCCGAACTCGCCCGGCTGCTCGGCACGGCGGAGGTCGCGGTGGTGCCGTCCCTGTACGAGGGGTTCTCGCTCCCCGCCGTCGAGGCCATGGCCTGCGGCACGCCGCTGGTCGCCAGCCGCGCGGGCGCGCTGCCCGAGGTGGTCGGCGCGGACGGCGACGCCGGTCGCCTCGTCACGCCCGGCGACCCGGAGGAGCTGGCCGCCACCGTCGGCGCGCTGCTCGACGACCCCGCCGAACGCGCCCGCATGGGCGAGGCCGCCTGGCGGCGCGTCCAGGAGCGCTTCACCTGGCGTGCCGTGGCCTCGGCGACCGCCCGCTGTTACGCGGCGGCCATCGAGGCCGCGCAGACCCGGCCGAGCGGCCTGGGGCGCCGGTGACCGTGCGTGCCCGGGCCGCCGCCCAGCCCACCGACCCTCATCACCCCTAGGAGCCAGCGCTGATCACCGTCGACTTCTCCCTGCTTCCGGTCCGGCCCGGCGACCGCGTGCTCGACCTCGGCTGCGGCGGCGGCCGGCACGCCTTCGAGGCGTACCGGCGCGGCGGCCACGTGGTCGCCTTCGACCAGAACGAGAACGACCTCGCCGACGTCGCCGCCATGTTCGCCGCGATGCGCGCCGAGGGCGAGGCACCCGCCACAGCGGACGCCGAGACCGTCAAGGGCGACGCCCTCGACATGCCGTTCGACGACGCGTCGTTCGACCGGGTGATCGCGGCCGAGATCTTCGAGCACATCCCGCACGACACCCGGGCGATGGCCGAGCTGTACCGCGTGCTGCGGCCCGGCGGCCTCGCGGCGGTCACGGTGCCCAGCTGGCTCCCCGAACGGCTCTGCTGGGCGCTCTCGGAGGAGTACCACACCAACGAGGGCGGGCACATCCGCATCTACACCCGTGCCGAACTGGAGGCCAAGCTCAAGGCGACCGGGTTCGAGATCGGCCCGCACCACCACGCGCACGCCCTGCACACCCCGTACTGGTGGCTCAAGTGCGCCGTGGGCCCCGGGGACGACGAGCACCCCCTGGTGCGGAACTACCACCGGCTGCTCGTGTGGGACATGCTCCAGGCGCCGCGCGTCACGCGGACCGCCGAACGGCTGCTGAACCCGGTGATCGGCAAGAGCGTGGTCGTCTACCTGCGCCGTCCGCACCGCGGGACACGCTCCGGGGACGGCGGGTGAGTCCCCCGGAGCCACCGCACGTGCCCGGTGTGCTGAGTCGCGACGACGTCACCCGCTCCGCCGGATACCTCCTGGCCTGTCAGGAGCCCTCCGGCGCCATCCCGTGGTTCCGCGGCGGCCACGTCGACCCGTGGGACCATGTCGAGTGCGCCATGGCGCTGTCGGTGGCCGGGCACGTCGAGGCGGCGGAGCGCGCCTACGACTGGCTGGCCGCGGTCCAGGGGCCCGACGGCGCGTGGCCGGCCAAGATCCGCCAGGGCCGGCCGGTCCCGGGGCCCCGTGAGGCCAACCACGCCGGCTACCTCGCGGTCGGCGTGTGGCACCACCTGCTGATCACCGGCGACACCGCCTTCGCCGAACGGCTGTGGCCGGCCGTGCAGGCGGGCATCGGGTTCGTGCTCGGCCTGCGCACCGGGCGCGGGGAGATCCTGTGGGCGCGGGACGCACACGGCCGTCCCGGCGACCACGCGCTGCTGACCGGCAGCGCGAGCCTGCACCAGGCGCTGCGGTGCGCCACCGCGCTGGCCGAGCGGCTGGACCGCCCGCAGCCCGACTGGGAACTGGCCGCCGCGCGGCTCGGGCATCTGATCGCCGAGCATGAGCGGGTCTTCGCCGACCGTGGCCGGTTCTCCATGGACTGGTACTACCCGATTCTGGGCGGCGCGGTCCGCGGGGAGCGCGCCGCCGAACGGCTCCGGGAGCGCTGGGACACCTTCGTGGTGCCGGGGCTGGGGATCCGCTGCGTCAGCGACCAGCCGTGGGTGACCGGTGCCGAGACGTCCGAACTCGTGATCGCACTGGCCGCGATCGGCGAGGTCGAGCAGGCGACCCGGCTGTTCGGTGACATCCAGCACCTGCGCGACGCCGACGACGGCGCCTACTGGACCGGCTACCAGTTCGCCGAGGACGTCAACTGGCCGGTGGAGCGCAGCACGTGGACCGCCGCCGCCGTGATCCTCGCGGCGGACGCGCTGAGCGGGGCGACTCCCGGCGCCCGGGTGTTCACCGACGCGCCCGCGGACGTCACCCCCACCGACCCGGAGTCCTGCGGCTGCGCGGTCCGGGTCTGACCGGGACGGCGCGCCGCTTCAGACGCCGAAAAGCCGGATGCCGGCGGCCGCACCCTTTCG